>CAZVFY010000017.1:0-4305 GCA_964626635.1 uncultured Candidatus Saccharibacteria bacterium | reverse complement strand
CCATCACCGCCGGGCCGGCTGGGTCCCTGATGTAACCTAGTCTGGCGTCGAGATCCAAACTACCATTATCTGTCACATCGTAGGATACTGTTGTGTTGCCGCTAACGTAACTATAAGTTACGAGATCAGAGATATTTATATAATCAGATCCGTTATACTTTTTGAAAATCCAATTAGATGTATCATGTATGCCGTCATAACTAATTGTGATTGTCTCCGTACTTCCAGGTAATACCTTGACAGTGAACTCATACAATCCTAATGGAAATGCGAGACTGGTATCCTCAGACACTTCTTGTTCTAACTTTGAAATAAGCCTAGATACTTGCGAGTTATTACTGTTTGTAATCACCCTCATTCTCTTAGTTTCATTCTCTAAACCCCTAATGCGTACGCTTGGCACTGGCTCACCGTCTTCAGCCCCTAATGTAGGGTCTGGCATTTCATTGTCACCATTGTTATTATTCAAATCATCTACAATCTTTGGTGGGCTAGGGACTAGCTCAGGGCTCCTGCCGTACGTTTGCAGTGGGTACGCTAGGTCAGCTGAAGTGAAACTGGTACGAAATGGCCAGTTGCCAAATGACGGTGAATCAATTACAGGTTCAACTGCCCCCCGTGAAGCGTTGCGTGACGGTCTTTGGTTACCAAAATAATCTATCAAAGCGATTCGTCTGTTGTGCTCCGCTGAGCGATATGCGGAATTACTAGGTAATGGAGCCAATGTTTGGTCCAACCTAGTTTCTGCAGGATCGAAGCTACCTATACTATCATAATCAGCGACTAGCATATTACTGACATCTATTGTCTTCGTCGTTTCTGCATAAATTTGCATGGGATTAGGGCGCTGCGATTTAGAGATAAAAGTGTTGTTGTATAGTACGTACGGCGCGCGCCTATTAGCTTCTGGTTGTTTTTCACTATCTGGAGAACGGAAAAAATCAATATTTCTACGCCCTGTAATATTGCCTAAATTAGCTGCATAAGCAATATTGTTTCTTACAACCGCCGCGCCCATCATACTGCCTACAAATACACCGACATGAGGCGAGCTTTCCATAAAATTGTTTGCTACTAAGAACTGTCCGCGATTAGCATTTTTTTCTGAAACAACTCCTATAGAAATAGCGCCGATCAAGTGATTTTCTCCAATATAAGCAGTTGGAAAATCGTCTCTGCTGTTAGCGCGGCCCCCAGTCCCGATTCGCATTGCTGGTTGGTGTGCCACAAGACCTTTAAAACCTCGGGACCAGCCACTACCACTTTCAATAAAGTTTTTGGAAATGACTGTTTTATCACTGTAGCGCAATCGGATGGGACCATGTTTGGGAGTTAGGTTAGTGCGCTGTTTGGTGCCATGTAATTCAATTTGACGCGCCTGTCTAATTTGACTACCAACTAACACAAGCTGTTCACCTCTGAATATTCCGTAATCTTCCCAATCTTTAATTATTGTGTTTGAAATGATATCCAACTCATGACCGTAATAAGCGATCCTCATGCCATAGGCCTCAACGTTAAATAATGTCGTGTGTCTGCGTGACCCCCCACTGTCTAATATTTTGGGGTGGCTTAAACCAAGCACTTTAAAGTTTGTTTCACTTGGTCGACGTGGATCATAGCCACCCTGAAAAATAATATTATTGATAGTAATGCCATTGATAACGGGTCCATTTACAAACCTTAAAAGTGGATTCGCTTTTTTTGTGTTTGTCATGTCCGTGTTGACAGAAATAGTTGCCTTACCATTCCCGTACGTATCCATATACACTGATGGTAATTTCAGAGTTTCATCTAACACATAGGTTTCCCCTCCGCGCAGTAAAAGTCTTTTAGAGGCTAAAGTAGGATCAGCCGTTGATTGAACTAAATGCTCAGCCGCATCAGTGAGATTAGTAAAGCGAAGTGCTTCACTGGGCGCATCCCCAAAGCTACTCGTCTGCGAAACCACAATTGTATCCTGACCTTGAAAAACAACGTTAGGATCTGTAACGATAATCTGTTTAGTTGTGGCTAACCTTTTACCATTTGGTTTTGTAAGTTGTAAACGTACATTATAGGTGCCGGGCTCAGAAAATACGTGGCCACTGTACTGACCTCGGGCGGTACCAGCTTGTGTGTTAATGTTTGATTCTGATGGAAGTGCAGTAAACTCGTATTGCTCATCAAAATCCCACTCAAATTCACCGTGCAGCAAAACTTCTTCATCTAACTGGTTTCCTTGTGCACCTATCACAGAAAAATGAACCCCAAACGGAGCGGGCCCCGATGTCCTTGATGCCAGAATCGTAATTTCGTCCCGAGCATTGACAGCCGCTGCGTTCTGTATATTCTGGATCAAGTGCAAACTATCAGCATGTAAAAAAACGGCAATTAATACTGAAAGGTAGAACAAGGCTCGCACGAAGATGTTGTGCCCACTAATAATTTTTTGCTTGATTAGCTTGGCTCGTATTTTACGAAATCCTGAATTCATATTTAGTTACTATACACTAAGTATCCCTACAATCTGCAATTAGCAACACCTCCCATTTGGGAGGTGTTGTTAATGATAAGCGCTGTACCTATAGTAGATATTTACTGATCCATCAATTCCTGCGGAAGTTATTCCTACATCATCTTGACGTCGATGCTGACACCAGATGGGAGTGAGAGGTTCGTCAGAGCCTCGACTACCTTGGGGCTTGGTTCGATGATGTCGATTACCCGCTTGTGGGTGCGCATCTCGAATTGTTCTCGCGCGTCTTTGTGGACGAACGTTGAACGATTGACCGTGTACTTTTTGATCTCGGTCGGGAGCGGTATCGGTCCAACGACGTTGGCGTCAAACCGCATCGCAGTGTCGATGATCTGTTTGGTGCTGGCATCAAGGATTTTGTTCTCATAGGCGCGAACGCGAATGCGAAGTTTATTGATGGTGCCAGTTGGATTGTTGGTTTCGGTTGCCATAATAATTTGAAGTTGTACTTCTTACCAAGGCTTTCAAGCGATAGCTTGAAATTGCTTTGGATACGAGGTGAGAAAGCCTGGGAGGCTTTCGCAAGACCTTGCCAGCTAATCTAAGGCGAATGCCGTAGGACTAGCGACAAGGTGTACTGTCCCTGTAAGGGAAGCAAACCTGATCTTGCAAACTCAACAAAGTAGAAGAAGTGATTTCAACTATCGCAATTACGCGACGATTTTGGTTACGACGCCTGCTCCGACCGTCTTCCCTCCTTCGCGAATCGCAAAGTTCGTCTGATCTTCGAGAGCGACTGGCGCCACTAGCTTGACCTTGAAGGTTGCAGTGTCACCTGGCATTACCATTTCGGTACCCTCGGCCAGGGTTACGTCGCCGGTTACGTCAGTTGTTCGGACGTAGAACTGTGGCTTGTAGCCAGAGAAGAATGGTGTGTGTCGTCCCCCCTCGTCTTTTGATAGCACGTACACTTCCGCTTCGAATTCACTGTGTGGGGTGACTGAACCCTTGGCGGCGAGGACTTGCCCACGGTGGACGTCTTCTTTTTTCGTACCTCGCAAGAGGATACCAGCGTTGTCTCCAGCTTGTGCTTGGTCAAGCTGCTTGTTGAACATTTCGACACCGGTGACAGTGGTTTCTTTGGTGTCATCGATACCAACGATTTCTACCGTTTCGCCAACCTTGACAACACCACGCTCGACGCGACCAGTGACCACGGTACCGCGACCTTCAATTGAGAAGATGTCTTCGATCGGCATGAGGAATGGCTTGTCTAGTTCGCGCTCTGGCGTTGGAAAGTATGAGTCCATGGCGTCGACCAACTCGATGATCTTGGCTTGATATTCAGCTTCGCCTTCGAGTGCCTTAAGGCCTGAACCGTGGATGATCGGGGCGTTCTCGCCGTCGTATCCAGCCTTGGTTAGGTCTTCGCGGAGCTCTTCTTCGACGAGCATGAGCATTTCCTCATCGTCGACCATGTCGACCTTGTTGAGGAATACGAGCATCTTTGGTACACCAACTTGCTTGGCGAGGAGGATGTGCTCTTTAGTCTGTGGCATGGCACCATCAGTGGCGGCCACTACAAGGATCGCGCCGTCCATCTGGGCAGCACCAGTGATCATGTTCTTGATGTAGTCGGCGTGACCTGGCGCATCGATGTGCGCGTAGTGACGCTGCGGCGTTTCGTACTCAGAGTGCGAAAGAGAAATAGTAATACCACGAGCCTTTTCTTCTGGGGCTTTGTCGATGTCTGCAACATCCTTTACGTTTGCGTCATAGCCTTCGCCCTTAGCCTTTAGTGAGGTAAGGATTGCGGCGGTTAGCGTAGTCTTGCCGTGGTCAACGTG
>CAZVFY010000016.1:0-6055 GCA_964626635.1 uncultured Candidatus Saccharibacteria bacterium | reverse complement strand
CTGTGATACTGGCAGTGTGTTCTTGGAGGGGGTGGGGGAGTATGAGGGGATTTAGTTATCCCCAACCGCCCGTTGCACATGCGCGGCAGGCAAGTACTATATAAGAACAACGGAGGCCGCAATTGCAGTAATGCAATGGCGGCCCTTCCTGTTGTCTCAGTTTTAGCACTTAATCAATTAGATACCGGTGCACAGAGAAAACTGTAGAAGACTTGTTCTTTATTTAGTTCCTTAATTAAAAAAACTTTATGTCTACTCCAATGACAACACCAGTTCAAGATGTGACCAAGGAGATGATTAGCGAAAACAGTTGGATCGTCCATTGTCTGTCGATGGCTACCATCGGTATGCTCGCGTATATGCAACTCGCCCCGGTGATTGCCTAAACATTTTTGTAGCAATAGCTTGTCTCCACCTCTACAATTTGTAGAGCAAACACATAATCGAACCGCCGACATTTCTGCCGGCGGTTTTGTGTTGTTACCCCAATCACTTACTCTGAGGAAGATGATGGTCGCTGCAGGTTGAACTCAAGTTGTCTGGGTTCTGCCTGAGCCCACGAAGGTGGTTGGTTACCGTGATATTCGCAGACTCGGTGCATGGCATCAGGATCATGCTGCGACGCAGCTCTGAGTGCCTGGAAGTACTCTTCATCGGTCATTAGTGACTCCTTTCCATCCCCGTTGTACCACGTCCTTGCATTTGTATGCAATATCCGTATACTAGCCGGTAGCTGTAAAGACCTATGTACGGGCTCGCTCACTGCGAGTACGGACCACTAGGCACAAACCGCGCGAAATTCTTTTCCGAGCGAGTTGCCTCCAGAGGGGAGTGTGCCTGCCTGCGAACCAAAGAATATTCGCGCGGTTTGTTGTGTGGTCTCTCAGCCATTATTTATTATTCCAAACGAAATGAAACTCATTTTAGGAACCAAAACTGGCATGACGCAGGTGTTCGATGAACAAGGCGTCTGTAGGGCGGCCACGGTATTGCGGGTCGAACCGGCCAAAGTAAGCCAGGTTCGTACTGCTGATACCGACGGCTACGACGCGGTGCAAATCGCGACCGGTACCCAACTCGACAATCGCACCAACCGGGCGCACAAAGGACACTTTGGTGGAAGCGTGGCTACCGTTCGTGAATTTCGCGCTCGCACTGGGTACGACGAATCAGTCGACGGCATGAACGCTGGCGACGCGCTCGACGTATCACAATTTACGCCGGGCGACGCGATCACTGTGTCAGCTACTTCAAAGGGGAAAGGTTTCCAGGGGGTCGTCAAGCGCCACGGCTTTGCCGGCGGGCGACGGTCACACGGACAAAAGCACTCAGAACGTGAACCAGGATCTATCGGTGCGACTGGTGTCGCCCGCGTCCTCAAAGGTACCCGCATGGGTGGCCGCATGGGGTCTGACACGGTGACAGTCAAAGGTTTGACTGTCCTACAAGTCAACCCCGAAGAGAACATCCTCGTCGTATCTGGTGCAGTCCCAGGGCGCAAAGGAACATTAGTCGCCGTGTTTGAAACACCTAACAACTAATCATATGAATGCTCCAATCTACACAACAACTGGTGCAACTGGTGGTTCAGTTGATTTACCTGAGGCAGTGTTCAACGTGGCGTGGCACCCAGACTTGGTGCACCAGGTAGTCATCGGTATGCAGGCTAACGCCCGCGCCGGAACCGCCCACACCAAAGATCGATCCGAGGTACGTGGTGGTGGTAAAAAGCCCTGGCGTCAAAAGGGTACGGGTCGTGCTCGTCACGGATCACGCCGCAGCCCGATTTGGGTTGGTGGTGGGGTGACGTTTGGTCCGCGTAGCGAAAAAGACTACTCGGTCAAGATCAACAAAAAAGTACGTCAAAAAGCATTCGCCTCAACTCTCAGCAAAAAACTCGCCGAAGGAGAAGTATTCTTCCTCGAGAGCTTGTCATTTGCTGAACCAAAAACCGCCGAAGCCAAGACTGCCCTGACAGCTATTGCCAAGGCAACCGAGCAAGTCGGCATCCTTGATAAGAAGCAAAACGCAACGCTCATGGTATTACCAGAGCGAGACCTGGCAATTGAGAAAAGCTTCCGTAATTTCGGGAACATCGAAGTCACCCAAGTCAAGGATGTGAACTCACTCGATCTGCTGACTTATAAGTACGTGATCTTTGTGTCACCAACCGCCGCCGTCGACATGCTGCAACAGCGAGTCGGAGTGGCGGTAACAGAAAAATAATATGGCTCTCTTTTCACGAAGTAAGAAATCAGACAAGACTGACGAAACCACAAAGACAGTAAAGTCAGTAAAGTCAACTTCTGTGGTGGACACAAATCTCTCGGGAATTATCCTGGGTGCACGTTTGTCAGAGAAAACGGTGGCTGCGAGCGAACGCAATGTCTACACATTCAATGTTCGTCGTGACGCTAACAAATTCCAAGTCCGTGACGCGATCAAAACGATCTACAACGTCACGCCACAACGCATCAATCTAGTGCACCAAGCACCAGCCAAGCGCGCCAAGGGTATGACTGGCCGGACCAAGCACGTTGCTGGACAGAAAAAAGCGTACGTCTTCCTCAAAGAAGGCGACAGCATCCAGCTCGTGTAACACATTATTCGTTAGGAAGATAAGCGTCAAGCAGACACACAATTGTATTGCCCGCTTCGGCGCACTAGTTTCTAACCACTCAGAACATGGTAAAAAAATACAAACCAACTTCACCCGGTCGTCGTGACGGCTCGGTGATCGAATACAAGAAAAAACTCACGACAACGAAAAGTCAGCCACTAAAGTCGCTCACCAAAGGTAAGCGATCAACCGGTGGTCGCAACAGTGCTGGTCGGATCACGACCCACTACCGTGGCGCTGGTAACAAACGAACGTATCGTCTGATCGACTTCAAGTACGACAAAATTGGTGTGCCGGCCAAAGTCGAAACCATCGAGTACGACCCAAATCGATCTGGCTTTATTGCGCTCGTGTGCTACCTCGACGGTGAACGTCGCTACATCCTCGCGCCGCAATCGCTCAAGGCCGGTGACCAGATTGTCACTGCCGAAGACGCCAAGATTGCAACGGGGAACCGTCTGCCACTCGCGAAAATTTCGGTTGGTACCTTTGTGTACAATGTCGAAATCAATCCAGGGGCTGGCGCGCGACTGGCGCGTAGTGCCGGGAACTACGCCGAAGTCGTCGCCCAAGACGATCGGTACACTACTCTTAAAATGCCATCAACCGAAATTCGCAAGGTCTTGAATACTGCCTGGGCGTCAATCGGTGCGGTATCAAATGAAGAGTATCGACTGGTGGACATCGGTAAGGCTGGTCGCGCGCGTCACATGGGACTGCGTCCCAAGACTCGTGGGGCGGCCAAGAACGCCGTTGATCACCCGCATGGTGGTGGTGAAGGCAAGAGCCCACGTGGTCACCGTCGCCAGCGAACCAAGCAGGGTCGCCCAACTGGTAAGGGACAAAAGACTCGCTTACCCAAGAAATACTCGAACAAGCTCATTGTTGAACGGCGCAAGCTTGGAAAGGTTATGGGCCGAAAGAGGCAAATCATTAATAATTAATCATTGCAGGATAAACCCGCTCCGAATGGAGCGGGTTTATTTTTAGCTCAATAATCCCTACTAACAATTACTACATATTGGAAAATCTGTATACTTGGAATATATGAAACCAAATACACTGGTGTTGAGTTTGCTGTTTGGGCTAATAACTATCACGAGTGTATCATTGGGTTGTTTGTAGCATACTCACAGCTGCTTTTGTCTTCAGATTCAAATCGTCAGCTGGCAGCGTCAAATCAGGCGTCAATAAATAACATTCAAAT
This sequence comes from uncultured Candidatus Saccharibacteria bacterium, assembly GCA_964626635.1. GTDB lineage: Bacteria > Patescibacteriota > Minisyncoccia > Phycocordibacterales > UBA918 > OLB19. The sequence goes on along the minus strand of CAZVFY010000016.1, from coordinate 2,228 downwards.
TGTTGCAACTCGAGATACTGGCATCGCACCGTTCGGCGTCCATTTTTCAGTCGTTGATCATCGCGGCCGCCCACTGCCAGAAGAAGTCATGCTGCACGGTGAGTTCGAATGGGACTTTTGGCATGATTATGAATTTGATGCATTACCATATTTTGTGAAAACATCACGAGATGCGGGTACCGCCAGGGGACAGTTTGCTGCCCATGTGTATAAAGACCCTGGTACCTATACGGCAACTGTCACTGTCATAACGGAAGACGGAGTGTATGGGACTGATGACGTATCGATTGTGGCTGAGGATCCCAATGAAGCTTTCCCCAAAGAGTTAACTGCTGTGGTGTCACAGACTGGTGATTTTAAAGGTGCGCCTCCGAGAGCGGAGCGATTTACAGATGTGCACCAAGCTGCAGCACACCTAGATCGCGTTGGTGGAGAAAGTCAGGTGCCTACTACCAGGCTATTATTTAATGGCAGTGAGACATTTAAATTACCGAAAAAGATTAGCCTTTCTGCTGCATACGTTGGTAGCTACGGTAATGGCAGGGCATTATTAACAATTGATGTGCCAGAGTTTATCAAAACAACCGACCGAAGTATCTTGTGGTTTCGAGGCACCAGAAATAAAGTACGAGGAGTAACCGTTCATGACTTGAGTTTTGATGGTCACTACGACCCATTTAGACCTGAGGCAACGCACTTGGGTGTACGTTATGAAGCTACTAACCCACGGGCTGTTGACTCTAACTCAATTCGTTAAGACTTTACTCTCTTTAATGTTATTTCAGAAGGAAATAGTATTTCGTACTGGGCCAGTGAGAACGATGCAATCTCTAACACTATCTTTGACAAGTTCACTAATTATGGACTATTCAATGGTACAGGTCGAACATCCTTAGTGGGCAGTGTAATACGTCAGCCGCATAACATTCCGTTGTATGGGGGTAAGGCAGATAATCCTACACCTAAACACGGTCCGTTCAGAGTCGCTGCGTCGTACCAAACAGTTGTCAGCAAAAACTACATTTTTAGTAATACAGGCTGGTCGGGCGGTCGTCGGGGCACTATTGCCAGGCAGCCCGCAATACGACTAGGTACGAATGGACTAGTAAGCGCTAGTGAAACTTTTCAAACTGGTTATATTGGTGAAAACCACATCAAATGCGGCCAAATTTGTATAGCCCTTAGCACTAAAAATAATCGCACCATGCATCATCGAGGACAATTTGTCATTGCAAACAATTTTCTAGAGGCGACATCTTACACTCGAGTCTTTATTGCCACTACGCTTGGTGCATCCGTAACTCGAAACAATATTGCATATCAGGCGAATTTGCCAAACGACTCACACAATAAAAAAATTAATTTTTTTGGGACTAATGATGACGGTCTTCACACCTCCTAAAGCCTCAGCGCCCCACTTGTAGTTTATAATAATACATTTATTGTCAAAGCGCCCGGCTTTGAAGACGACGGGCTTAGCCCTTATGGTGAAAAGGCTCCAACAAGAAACTTTACTTTCGAAAATCAGCTCATTGCAAACTACGCCAATCCCAGCCATCAGTATTACCCTTATCGATTATTGAACACACGGTTTGCTCCAATGTCTACAAACCCTGCATATCGTGCTGCAGATACTAATAAGCGGACTGCCCTAATCGACTTTTACGGTAACCCACGGCCATCTGTGCCGTCAGCTGGAGCGGTCGAGCCACTTGGCAATCGTGGTAGTTCTCTCCCGGTTGAACCATCGGACAAAAATTTAGAAGAGCCAGACCAGGTAAATGATAAAGAAAATCAATCGTTGAAGGTACCGGAAAAGGTCAAAGAGTTGCGCATAGATGGACGTACACCCGTTGGTAGCAGAAGAGAGATAACGTTGCGAGTTCGCAGCCAGAATTCTGAGTTGCATGCACTACGCGCGAAACGTGAACAAGACCTCAAACAAGAAGTAAATTTTGAGTACCCCGTCGGTCTATATGAGTTTCAAGCAACTGTAGAACCTGGCGCCAGTGAGGTAATTGAGGTGGTGTTTGACCAGGTCTATGACACAGATGAATGGGTATACCGTAAATTCAACGGTACCGAGTTCGTCGACATAACTAATCAGGTTTCCTTTAGTTTATTCCGCAATAGAACTGTAGCCACCTACACAGTGGTGGACAACGGCCCTCTCGATCTCGACGCCAGACTAGGTTACATCAGGGACCCAGCCGGCCCGGCGGTGATGG
>CAZVFY010000015.1:3605-6635 GCA_964626635.1 uncultured Candidatus Saccharibacteria bacterium | reverse complement strand
GACATCGAAGAAGCTGGTACAGATGACCGAGCTGACATCGAAGATTCATCAAATAATCCAGATGCAGCAATTCTTCTAGTTGAAGACGATTCAACCGATTCAGATGAATACACTGTGTTTGCGTTTGACATCGAAGTTGATCGTGATTCTTCAGACCTTACAGTCGAAGACACTGAACTAGAAGTTGTTCTATCAAACCTTGGAACGCTTGCTAACTACGACGTTGATGACGTGATCTCAGAGATCGTCATGATGATTGATGGTGAAACAGTAGAAGGTGATGAGCTTTCATCAACTGCACTTGCAAGTGGTGTTAGTACTTCAACCTTCCAGTTCGAATTTGACGGTCTAGAACTAGAGTCAGACGAAGACTACGAAGTAACTGTCATGATGACATTCGAAGGTACTGACAGTGGAACCAACTACCCAGTTGGAACTACCATCCAAGTATTTGTTGATGGTCAGGATTGGGAAGTGGAAGGTGTAGAAAATGACAACGAACTTCAGGGAACTGAAGAGTCAGATATTCACACTCTAAACACTACCGTTCCAGTTATCTCTAACCTCACTGTTTCAGAAAGTGAAAATGATGCACAAACATCAGGTACAATCACATTCCGATTCAATGTAGAGGCTGATGGTGAAAATGACATTACTGGATTTGACATCAACGACATTGTTGACGAGATCTCAGGTGGTACATTGGACCCAACACCAACCCTCGTTCGAACTGGTGGAGACGCAACTGGTACAGGTGGCGTATTCCAGATCAACGATGGTGATGAAGCAAGCTTCGCACTAACGTACACCTTCACTAACACAGCAGCTGCTGGTGAAGCAGGTACATACTTCGTAACCGTAGATAGTATCCTCGGTGTAGAAGTTGACGAAACTTCAGACGGTGTCACAATCGTTGACTAGTTTCTCAGTATCAAATTGATAGATTGTAAAATCTATTTACAAAAAACCGCCTTCGGGCGGTTTTTTGGTGTCTGCGTATGGCGTTTTAGAATTGCATGATAGAATTATTGGTATGAAATACTTCGCGATTGCAACCCTCATTCTTTTGTGTAGCGCGGGCAACGCCCAAGCATTCCAGGTTACTAGCTCGTCAGTGACGCCGCTGACTGACACGGTTGCGCTGTATCAACTGACATTTACTCAAGCAATTGCAAATAACGCTGCGTTTTATCCAGTGTTTGGTGCGCGCCCGGATTCACCGCACGCGCTAGATGCTGCTCAGAATGTTGGATTAGTCTATGACTTCGTCGATCCAGTAACACGACTACCATACACTGGTGATACCGCACCAGCGTATCTCGGCACTACTATTCTTTTGACCACGAATGGCACCCTTCATGATGGGCAATATGTAGTGCCGGCCGGGGAGACGGCTACGTTTACCCTCTGGGCGTTCTTGAACAGCTCGCAACCATACGATGTATTACCAGCACTGCAGATCCAAGAATTGCGCGTGGGCATCGCGGACACTATCGCAGATGAACCGCGCGCTTTGATTGAACGAGTAGATCGTGAGTACGAGAATTTGATAGTGGTACCACAATAACCCCCCCCCTCCTCGCATGTTCAACAAAACTTTCTACAAATTCCTCTTTGGCTTTACCACCATCATCACCACGGTGCTGCTGGCGGTGCTGATCGTCAGTATTATTGGGGGTGAGGGAAGTGTGTAGGTGTTGTGTCTTGAGAAGTGTTCTTATCAAAATTTTAATTTTTTGCCTTAAATGTTCTATGGCTGTATGCCAATTGCCAAGCGGCTGGTCCACATACGAGCTGATGCATAAATAGATGTGCGGTATACTACCCTCATGATCCGCCTTACCGATCAATACGTCTGGAGCGTCGTGTTCTCGATTTTTTTCTTGCTGCTGGTAGTGATGGGGTCTATCATCCTGGCGACCGAGGCGCGGATTCCGTGGCCGGAACTCACGCTGGTCGACTACGCGCTAATGACGCTGGCGACCTGGCGACTGACCCGACTATTTGTGTACGATACGATCACGCGGTTCCTGCGCGAGCAGTTCATGAACCTCAAGAAAGTCGGTCGGGGGTACCGCCTCGAAGCGCCGACGCGCGGGCCGCGCCGGGTGTTGCACGAACTGTTCTCGTGTCCTTGGTGCACAAGTGTCTGGCTGGCACTGGTGGTGGTGTTTTTGTACCAAATTACCGCGTACGCGTATTTACTGATCGTGCTGCTAGCACTGTCGGCTGTGGCTGCATTCTTGCAAATCATTGCCAACTGGGTTGGACACAATGCCGAGTACGCCAAAAAGCGTCATGATGCGATCGAGTAGTCGCGCTGCCGAGTCCCGCCGTAGTGCTATGCCAATGAATTATGTCTGTGTTAGGCTGCGCCTGGCTTGCAGACAATGAGATCGACTGCTATAGTGCCACTCAGCAGGCTGTAGACAGCTGGTAGCGAGCGGGTAACGCCCTCGCAGTAAGTGCGTACGGATACGCCGCCGGCCGAAGTCACTCTCGATGTCGTTTGGATTGGGCACAATGTGCCAGATACCATGCGGCCTGCCTTATCCATTACTACTACAGTATGGCAATTACCAAACAAAAAAAGGCCAACATCATCGAACGTCTCGAAACCGTCCGCGACAATTCGTCGGCGATCGTGTTCGTGCACTTTGTCGAGATGAATGGTCCGGACATCACCGCGATGCGCGCCGAGATGCGCGCCGAGGGAGTCGACTATTTTGTCGCCAAAAAGACGCTAATGCGTCGCGTGTTCGCTGATCACTACGAGGGTAGTATGCCCGAGCTAGACGGCGAAATCGCTATTGCGTACAGTACCGATGCCATCGCGCCCGCGCAACGCATCAAAGCGTTCGCCGCAACCCACAAAGACAAGATCATCATTGCCGGTGGCGTCTTTCAGGGGGTGTTCAAAAACGCCGAAGAAATGACCGAGATTGCCTCCATCCCAGCGCTACCAGTGCTGCGGGGCATGTTCGTCAATGTTATTAATTCTCCAATCCAGGGACTGGTCCTTGGACTTAA
>CAZVFY010000015.1:0-3505 GCA_964626635.1 uncultured Candidatus Saccharibacteria bacterium | reverse complement strand
TCAGAATTCACTGTCGAACTAACCGAGGTTGGTGGACAGAAGATCGCGGTGATCAAGGCTGTCAAGGAAGTCCTCGGACTGGGGCTGAAGGAAGCTAAGGAAATGGTGGACGGCGCCCCAGCTGAAGTGAAGGCTGGTGTCGGCAAAGACGAAGCCGAAGAACTGAAAGCCAAGCTAGAAGAAGCGGGGGCTACAGTAACGCTAAAATAATTGCGTCAGCAATTATAGTTACTGTAGGGGCGGAGCCATGTTGCGCACAGCGTTAGCGAGCACGACAGGCGAGCCGGGGTCGCGAGCGAGAAAAATAAAGAGTAAGAGCGATTATATTTTTCTCGACTTGTGACATAGTAACGCTAAAATAATTTACACTATTGCACACACAAAATCGCTCGCCCAGCGCGAGCGATTTTGTGTGGTAATCTACAAGTAGAAAGGAGGGATAAATGACCCTATCCAACATACTTGCGACATTTATTACAGTTTTGTCGTTGGTGACCACGATATGGTTATTGGCTACTCCTCCAACAGCTGGAGTGCATTACCTCAATGGATCACCAATTTCATGCTGTACCAAAAGCGAGCAGTATCTCACTATTTTGCACCTGGCCTTTGGGTACCTTAGGCAGTTACCTTGAGCGAGCCAGATTCACTGGCTCGCTTCTGCTTTTATTAAAGTTGTCAGCGATATTTGATCACACAATAACTGTGGCGCGGTCTCAAGCAAAGTAATGCGTAATTATGCTATACTCGCCTCACCAGTATGCCGACTCCGAAAGTTGACCCGTTAGCCATTTTATTCGGTTCGCCAGCGCGCGTAAAATTGCTCCGTTTCTTTTTATTTAACCCGTCCAAAGAATTTGAGTTTGATGATATGTCTCGGCGCGCGAAATTAGTGCGTCGCACCGCTCGCACCGAAATCAACCAGCTCGAAAAGGCTGGGGTGATTCGCCAGAAATATATTAACGTTCCTCACCCGGAAAAGCCTGAAAAGAAATTAAAAGCTATTGGCTACACCTTGAACAAAGACTTCCCAGAACTGGCAGCCCTGCAGACATTCTTGTTTGAAACTGCGCCCATCAACGGCAAGACGCTGTTGCGGCACCTCAAGTCCGCCGGACCGATTGATTTTGTCGGGGTGGGCGGTGTGTTTGTTCGTGAGTATGAACAAAGACTTGATGTGTTGGTCGCTATGAAAAAGTTCTCCCAAGAAGGAATTGAAAAGTCCTTGCGCGCCTTCGAAGCCGAGATCGGTGTCGAAATTCGTTGCGCGGCTATGAGCAGCGAAGATCTGTTGTACCGGGTCAGCATGTATGACAAGCTCACACGGGATTTCTTTGACTATCAACACCAAGTGCTCGTCGATCGTATTAACGTCAAAGACGAAGTCATGAGCCGCACGTTTCGTCGCTAACGCGTTCTCAACGACGGACTGTTTATACCTACCCCTTGTAGTATTTGTACAATTTGGTACTATAAAATTGTTAGCTAAGATTAACAGTATAACTGATAGAAAGACATATGGAACGAAATTTTGTACGAGACGATGCTGGGTACGACCTAGCCGCCTCATTTCAAGACTCATTTAATAACCTCATAGATACAGTGGTTGGTTTCCTACCAGAACTGCTCGCAGCGATCCTGATCCTCATCGTAGGGTGGATCCTCGGTGCGGTTCTAGGCAAGGCGGTAGCCAAACTATTCCGCACGCTGAAATTAGATGTTGCCCTCGATAAGGCAGGTGTAGACGACCTCTCACACCGCGCAGGGTACGCGTTCAAGCCTGGCAAGTTCGCCGGCGGACTAGTAAAATGGTTCATCATCTTGCTATTTACAATCGTGGCGCTCAATGTGCTGAACCTCGAATCAGTCACGACGTTCATGGGCGAAATCCTCGCTTACCTACCGAAGGTACTAGCCGCAGCCCTTATCCTATTTGTTGGACTACTTGCGGGTAATGTTCTGCGATCAATTGTCGAAGGGGCAGTCCGCAGCTCACAAACAATTAGTTCAGACAAAGCATCATTGATTGGTAAAATTGCGTACTACGCCGTCATCGTGTTTGCCGCTATGGCAGCTCTTAACCAAATGCAGATTGCACCAGAACTAATTCAAATTCTGTTTGCTGGAATTGTAGCTGCTTCAGCATTGGCATTCGGACTAGCCTTTGGACTTGGCGGACGTGATGCAGCCAAGCATTATATTGCTCGCATGGACAAAAAGGGAACTGAAATGGCTAAAAAGGAAAAAGAGCAAAACCCACGTATTTAGACATGCATCAAATACGACGCAAAACACCCCACATGGGGTGTTATTGTTTATATACTGTTCGTGATTCTCACTTATAGATCTTTACACTTCTACTCAAGCTGTCGTAGTTAAGAATTGCTTGACATTATTTCTGACTCGTATACTATAGCCGGCACGTAACGAGGTATGAGTCACGAGAAAAGCAACCGTCGCCACATTAGCTAGTCCGCTGGGGCTAGACCGATGTGCCGCGACAGAGTCGCGGCTTTTCCTTTGAATCAATCCTACTGGTTATGCGATCGTTGAAAATTGCATAGACAGGGAACAAGTTGATAAGACTTGTTTCCGAAAAGCCCTAGCGTGGAATCGACGCCCGCTAGGCAAATTCCCAGTTGGTTACAGGTGGGCCAATGGCTTGCGCCAAAGGCCTACCCACTAATCATCTGGGAGTAGGTAAACGTCTGTCTGGTTAAGACATAGGTGTAAATTCGCACCGGGTCTTTCGTCCCAGACAGACATCAAATCAGGTCGCGGTTATGTATCCGCGACCGACACTCAAAATTGTACCGTCGCTACCAGCCAGTCAAATTCATTCTTCGACTGCACGCTCTCTCGGGAGTCTGGTTTGCGTCTAGCGGTGTACAGTGTTCCCTATGGGAACAAAGGGTGTATGGTGGATGCCTAGGCTTCAAAGAGCGATGAAGGACGTGATATGGCTGCGATAAGTGTCGGTAAGGTGCCAAATAACCGTTATACCCGATAATGTCCGAATGGGGAAACCCCACTAGTTACGCTAGTGACCCTTGTATGAGGGAGCTTACCTTGGGAAGTGAAACATCTCAGTACCAAGAGGAATAGAAAGCAATATACGGAACTTCCTTTCTGGACGGATGCTACTGCAACCGTTTGGGAATTCGTTCCTGAGCGGGTGGCTGTAGTGCCATTACGCCCAGGAAGGAGGTTCTCGCGATTCCCTGAGTAGCGGCGAGCGAAACGGGAACAGCCCAAACCACTTATTTATAAGTGGGGTTGTAGGGCACAATCAGCATTTAGGTGCGTCAAGTTACAAAGGCGATATATAGGAAAACGAGTTGGGAAGCTCGACCCCAGAAGGTAATAGTCCTGTATTCGAAATGTAACACACTCTTGTAGTGTCGTTCCTGAGTAGTCCGAGACATGAATAGCTCGGATGAATCCGCCAGAACTAACTGGTAAGGCTAAATATTCTTGGAGACCGATAGTGAACTAGTACCGTGAG
>CAZVFY010000014.1:0-9387 GCA_964626635.1 uncultured Candidatus Saccharibacteria bacterium | reverse complement strand
TCACAATTGCAGCCTTCAAGGGAGCAGCGATTTATTTAATTCGTCTTACGTAACACATCCTTCACCGCAAACCGTGGATTGACCTTCTTGCCTGGGTTGAATACATCAAGTGGATCGAAAATACGTTCAGTTTGCTCGAACAGTGCCAGCACGTTCTTCTTGAACATTTTATTAAGGTGTGGCGTGCGGATGATGCCGTCGTTGTGTTCGCCACAGATATTGCCTTTGTGTTTGATAGCGCAGCTAAAGAATGCTTCGGACATTGCCTCAACTAGGTCAGGCGTCTTTGGGTCAGTAAAATCAAGCAGCGGATAAAAGTGGAAGTGCCCGTTGCCGCCGTGGCCATGAACGGCTGCAGTGACACGGAATTTGCGTAACAGTGTCTTAATCTCAGCAAAGAATTTGGAGAGGTTCTCGGGTGGGACAGTCATGTCTTCGAGGAAGGCGGCAGGGCGTTTGGTGGTGTCTTGGAACTTGGACAGGGTGTATGACGCGCGGCGAATTTGCCAAAACATTTCAGCCTCGACGGGGTTGGTGACATGTCGTGGCTTGACAGTGTTGGTGGTGATAGAGGCGAGCACGTCTGGCATCGGGTGGGCCTGAGTAGTCTTGGGATCAAGGGTAACGAGTACGATGAACTCTGGTGTAGTGCGTTTGTAGCGGACGTGATAGTTCGTGTACATCTTGAGTAGTACCTTGTAATACTGCGCACCAGCCAACCGATCTTTAAAGAATGTAGGATTAGCGAGTGCTAGTTCATATGACTGCCCATCAAACACCTCGACGTTGATCGGGTCGTACTTAAGGGCGCTAGTGATAGCGCTCGCCGCATCGTCAAGGTTGAAGATTGGAATAGCAATCAGGCTGGTGTCGGTTTCGATGGGGACAGTCTTCATGGTGAAGCTGGCAACGATCCCAATCGTGCCCTGTGACCCAGCGATCAGCTGGGTGAGGTCGAACACACCCTCACCTTTCTCGAAGGCAGCCGTACCAAGCGGCAGCACGTCCCACAGTGCGTAGCCCGCTGAATTCTTGGCGGTTTTGGGTCGAGCGGTGCCAATCAGTTTCTCGTTCTTTTTAATGAGGTCATAAATTTCACGCGCAATGCGGGCGTGTTCGTGCTTTTGTTTGGTCAAGAGAATGAATTCTCGGTACGATAATGGTTTGACCGTGTACGTATGTCCATCACCGAGCACTACATCGAGCGACTCGATCCAGCTCGCACAGTGCCCGTAGCGCAGTGAATCCGGGCCAGCGGCGTTATTACAGACGCCACCACCGACGGTGCAGATGTCTTTAGACGCGGGGTAAGAGGGAATGTAGACACCTTCTTTTTTGAGGTCGGCCTCGACGTCGCGCCACAGGGCGCCTGGTTCAACGGTAATGGTCACCCCGGACTTTTTGCGGATCGGTGTGCTGCGCTTGTCTAGGTTCTTGAGGTTCAGCACCACCGAGTCAGTCAGCGACCCGCCACCCAGGCCCGTGCCCGCTGCGCGAGGTGTCAGGGAGAGGCTCGGAAAACGCTTGGACTCGCTCGCCACTACCCGCGTGGCAATTTCGATATCGGTACGGTTGTGTGGGGTGAGAACGACTTGTGGACGCACCGAGAAAATACTTTCGTCGGTACTGTAGGTCTCGAGGTCAATTTTGCTGGCTGATACAGTCCCGCGAAAGCCAGCTTCTTTTAGCAGCTTTGCGAATAGTAAGTGACCAAGCGGATGGGTCGGTTTGCGGCCGGTTGTTGATAACTGATTTGCACTAGTAGAAGCTTTCTTGGTCGTAAGAGTTTTTTTGGCTGGAGCCTTTGCCGTTTTGCGAGTTTTGCTGGCTTTTGTCGGTGCTGCTTTTTTGTTAGTTGCGTTCTGTGCTTTTGCGGCTTTGGTCGCAGCTTTGGGCTGGCGCGTCTTTGTCGTAACTTTTAGCGCAGATTTGGAAGCGGTTTTAGGCTTTTTAGTGCTGCGGGTAGCCGGTGCGCGGCGGGTTGGTGCAGCGGGCTTGTTGGGCTTGGTAATACCGAGCAAGGTAGTCTCGGTGGTGTCAGTTGTGCTGGCTGACGTGATACGCAAAGAACGAGTAGGCATGACTAAATTATACCGCCGATTGGCACTCTGTCAGGTTGGTTTCCCACATTCTTATCTCCAAATCTGTACGCTGGATAAACATAAACCACCCGCCGGATGCGGGTGGGGTGGGTGGGTATGGTTTAGGCAGCCTACCTGAAGGCGTCAACGAACTTCGCCTCGGGGTCGAGCTCCCAGCGATCGATCATGTGCTCGATCGTGTGCAGTGGCACACCGTGCGTGTTGCGACGGTACGCCAGCTCAGCCGAGATCATGGGCATTTCCATGATCAGCCTGGTGTAGCCCCGGAGGTGCGCGAACTTGAGATAAGGGATGTACTCCCAGCGCTGCGAGTTTGAATTGTCGCAAATCACGAGATCGATCCCGCGATTAAGACTGGCTGCGAACGCGGCGCGGTTCTGATCATGGGCCTCCTGCAGACGAGACCCATCGAATCGATAGACTCCATCGTCCATGAAGAAGTTGTCGGTGGTGTGATGGGCGACGGTGTGACCCGCAGCTTTGGCCTTGAGCATCAGCTTCCGGGCGCAAAAGGATTTGCCGCTCCCAGGCAAACCACGCAGGATCACGGCGATTTTCTCGGAATTGGTCATGCGAGTCTCCTAGTTGAGGGGTAGTTGGAGAACTATACTACTAAATATAGTATACTCATATTTCTGACAAAGTCAATAGTGCAGCACTATGCTACACTAAGATCGCTATGACCCAATCCCGCGCCCTCGACATCCTCAAAACTGGCGCTAATGTGTTCCTGACGGGTGAACCAGGCGCGGGTAAGACCTACGTCATCAACCAGTACATCAAGTACCTCAAGGCCGCTGGTCTATCGGTCGCTGTCACGGCCTCGACCGGGATCGCGGCCACGCACATCGGCGGCATGACGATCCACGCCTGGAGTGGCGTCGGAATTCGTAGTTTTCTGACTCCTCAAGATCTCGACGCCATCAGTGGCCGCGAAAAGCTCGTCAAGCGGATGAAAGCGGCGCACGTGCTGGTGATCGACGAGATCTCGATGCTTGATGGCAAGGTCTTTAATATGGTCGACAAGATCCTGCGGACCGTCCGCGAGTCCGACGAACCGTTTGGCGGGGTGCAGGTGGTATGTATCGGCGACTTCTTTCAATTGCCGCCGGTGACGCGGCCGGGTGACGTATTGCAGTACGCGTTTATGAATGAATCGTGGGTCGGAATGCGGCCGCTGATTTGCTATCTATCCGAGCAACACCGTCAAGAAGACGAGCTGTTCCTCAGTTTGCTATCGAGTATCCGTCGCGGTGAAATTGAAGAAGACCACTACACACTCCTTCAAGAGCAAACCGACATCGCCTACGAGGACATTGAACCGACGCGACTATATACGCACAACGCGGACGTCGATGAGGTCAACCTTGCCGAGCTGCGTAAACTGCCAGGCGCCGGGCGGACCTATGCCATGGCCGCCAAAGGTAGCAAGCCGGTCATCGAAGGCTTGGTTAAGAACTGTCTGTCACCGCAGTCACTCACCCTCAAAGAAGACGCGATGGTCATGTGTACCAAAAACAATTTTGAGGAAGGGTACGTGAACGGCACGCTCGGGCGGGTGCTCCGGTGCGAGTCTGACCACGTCGTGATCGAGACTAGCGACGACCGCGAAGTGACCATCAAGTCCGCTGCCTGGGAAGTGATGGAAGACCAGAAACTCGTCGCGCAGATCACGCAGCTGCCACTGCGCCTCGCCTGGGCGATCACGGTCCATAAGTCACAGGGAATGTCGCTCGACGCAGCGGAGATCGACCTCTCAAAAGCATTTGTGTACGGACAGGGCTACGTAGCACTCTCTCGGGTGCGGTCGCTCGAGGGACTTAAGGTGCTGGGGATGCATCCGAACGCTCTGATCGTCGATCCGCTCGTAATCAAGGCTGATAATCGCTTTCATGAACTCACGAACGAAGCTGTCATGGCGTTTGAGGCGATGGACCCCGACGATTTGCAGGATATGCACGTGCAGTTCCTGACGGCCCACGGGGGTCGGGTGCCGTCAGCCGGGGAGGTCGAGGCGGCGGCTGACGCAGTGCTCGATCCACGCGACCTGTCCGACACCTACACCAAAACCAAAGAACTACTACTCGAAGGCAAGTCCACGAGCGAAATTGCAGCCATTCGTGACATCGCGCCGCAAACGGTCTGGGGCCATTACGAAAAGTTGTCCGAACTCGGTGCGTTTACTCTTGGTGACCTCGAGCAGCTGCAGCCTGATGGGTGGGGTGATATGCGCGCAGACCTATTTGCCGCGATCGAAGAACACGGACCCGAGCGACTCAAGCCAATTTATGACGCGTGTGGCGAGCAGTACGACTACGACCTGGTGCGGCTGGCGCGGATGGAATGGCGGCTGGCGCAAGCTGAGTAAGTGTTATGAAGCTGTACCTGCGCTTGCGACCAAGAACCATCCGCAAACGAAAAATCCAGCCTCGCGCGAAGGCTGCAAATTTACACTACGCGACCCACAAAGAAGCGGCTCGGGCGCTCGTGCACGAACGACTCGCACATTACAACCAGCATTATGGCTTCATCTATCACCGCGTCAGTATCAAGAACACTCGATCGAGGTGGGGAAGTTGTAGCAGTTTAGGAAATTTAAATTTTAATTACAAAATCATATTTTTGCCGGCCCATCTGCAAGACTACATTGTTGTACACGAACTTTGCCACCTCTCAGAGCTTAATCATAGTCAGGCGTTTTGGGCGTTGGTTGCAGAACAGGTGCCCAATTATGCAGCGCGTATTGCAGAGTTACGCAGATTTAGAGCGTGCTAGTATTACTATATAAGTGTATGAAACATTTTTTACACAAAATTCTATACGTAGTAGTATTTACGCTCTGTATCACTATTTTTACCGGAGACGTGTTTGCGGCAGATCAGTCGGTCAAAGAGCAGGCTGAAGAATTGGAAGACCAAGTCGTGGCTTTGGGTGACTTAATCGCCGCAAACCGCGGCATTGATCCGCTGTTGCGAATTGATCTATTGGGGCAACTACTTACGCTGAGTCAAACAATCGTGAGTTTAAGGCAGGCGGCGGTTCTGGAAGAGCTTGATTCACGTACGACCCAGACTCTCGATCGTGACGGCAACCCGTCAGCTGGCACTCGACCGGTTGACATCGATTTAGTACAGGTGAATGTGTACTTTGACACGCGCACTGGTAAGGCTACTATGGTTGAGCATTATCTAACCGATTCTGATCGTTTATTGTCTGATCCGTTTTCTGTGACGTACAAGAAAGCTACTACTACAGTTACACTAAACGCGCTACGTCAACCGATTGACCAGGACAGTGATAACTTTGATTTTGCGCGCTTGAGCAATGAAATACGAGTCGAAGTGGCTGAAATACTATTGAATAAATATAATTTCACCACCCTTGAACCAGTTGTCAGAATAATCAGAGTATCCGGTAAAAATCCATTACGATTATCTGATAGATCATTTCGAATGAATTCAGCTAATTCTAGTAAGCTCTTTGAAGATTTTGGGGCGCGGTCACAGCTTAGGCGCGCTACTCTTACCACCGGGGATGGGAAAGCAGAATTGCAAGTAATTTCAGATCAGGATGAGCAGGTGATTATGAGAATTGCGCGGAATGGTAAATATGAATTCCCTGACGGTAGTCAATACTCAATATTCAGACCGTTGTTTCGTAATCCTAAAGACCTCAAAGAACACGCGCTATTTGACTACACCCTACTGTACTATGCAACGACTAAGACAGACTCATTCAATATAATGGCCGATCGCCAGAACCAAACTGCAGTTGCAAACTCTTTCCCTAAGGTTATTGTCGAAGGCAAAGACGCAGATCGAGAAGAGGTGCTTGATTTTGTTAATAGCCTGTTTGAAGGTCAGCCATTTACGGGGGAATTGGTACCTGCAGATTTAAAGCTGCTCGATTTCCTAGTGTATAACGATACCAATGCCGTGGTCATGGAACGTCGTGATGGGCGTGAGCCTGTCATTCCCCAATGTCATGATATTGGGGATGTAAAAGTTGTGCAGGAATATCTGCTACAAGTCCTGTCAGGATTTGGCGCGAATTATTTACTCGACGAACTGGACTTATCCATTGTGCAACCCACCAGTATAAAAAACCGCGAAACTGGCGATGGTTTTAGTTCGACCGGTACGCGATGTAATGACGTCAACATATTTTTTGATTAGTGAAATAAGTTTACTCCAGTGCAGTAGTAAGGTTTATGGAACTACTCCTACAATTTTCTGTAATTCTTGTAACGTTGCTAGGTTTTAACACAGCTGAAACGGCGGCTACTGCGCAGGGGTCTCAGCCGCTACTAAGTGAAGCTAATTCTTTTATACCAGATGTCACTGATAACAATCACTTTATGTCTCAATCTGATCAACGTGCCGCCGCTAAAAAAGTTTAGTATTAGGTGGTAAAGCAGTCGCTGGTCAAGAGCCAGTCAATTCTCACAACCACAAAACAATGCTAGTTGCTGGCGGTTGTTTCTGGTGTGTGGAGGCTGATTTGGAAAAGATTCCTGGTGTCATCACGGCTGTCTCAGGGTACGCTGGTGGGTCGTCTGATGATCCTACTTATGATACCTACAAAGCTGCCGGTCATCGTGAAGTGGTCGAGGTGACTTATGATCCCAGTGTTGTATCATTCGAAGATATTCTGGTGGTTACGCTCAAGACGACCGACCCGACCGATGATAATGGTACGTTTGCGGACCGTGGTGATGGGTATTCGGCAGCCTTTTATTACGAGACACCCGAACAGCTGTCGAGAATCAATCAGCTCATCGAGGATGTCAATCAGAACGGCCCCTATGATGCACCGTTAACAATTGACATTGAACCGCGTCCTGTGTTCTACCCAGCTGAAGACTACCACCAAAATTATTACCGAGGCACGCTTAGTCGAGTACGTTATCAGTTGTATCGCGCGGCCTCGGGACGCAACGCTTTTATTGAGCGTCATTGGGGCAGCAACACGACCACTCAGCTGCCGTGGCGTAGCGCCGAAGTATCTGCAACCGTAAACGATAATACAAGCTTCATGAGTACCAACGTGACCTTCACCATTAATCAAGCCCCCGAATTTTGGCTCAGCTACCAAAAGCCTGACGCAAAGACGCTCGAGGCCACCATGGATTACGACGCCTTCCGTGTGACGCAACTGGACGGCACCGAACGTGCTGGTACTAGTCCGCTGAACGATGAAAAGCGTGCGGGCATATACGTAGACATCTTGTCTGGCGAGCCGCTTTTTTCATCACGCGATAAGTTTGATTCTGGTACCGGCTGGCCTTCGTTTGTAGCGCCAATTAGTGACACGGCAGTGACCGAACACGAAGACCGAAAACTTTTTGCCAAGCGCGTTGAGGTACGCTCCGCAATTTCTGACAGTCACTTGGGACATGTATTTACTGATGGTCCAGTTGAACGGGGTGGACTACGCTACTGTATAAATGGCGTGGCATTGCGATTCGTGCCGGTGGAAGAGATGCGTCGTGCTGGATACGGACAGTATCTCGACCGTATTTAGGGTCTAACAAATCGCTTTACAGTTTGGCTTGCTCTGGTAGGGTAGTGCGATATGGAAATTATGTTAGTGCAATGGGTAATTATCTTGGCCGCAGCACTATTTGTACTGGTCCGTGGAGCCGACGTGTTTGTGACTGGCGCTAAAAACATCGGTGCAGCGTTTGGCATGAGTAGTTTTGCTATTGGGGTCTTGATCGTTGGGTTGGGGACCTCGCTACCGGAACTAGCATCTTCTATCGCAGCGGTGCTCAACAACACACCAGAGATTGTTGTGGCGAACGCGGTAGGGTCTAATATTTCGAATATCTTGTTAATAGTTGGTGTCCTAGCAGCCATCGGTGGACCAATCGCTATTAAGAAAAATCTGCTTGAGACTGAACTACCAATATTTTTCATTGCTACGGTTCACTTTCTGGCGGCAGTATATGACGGTGTGATAGATCGGGCAGAAGCAGTGCTGCTTGTAGCGACATTAGTAGCGTACATCTGGTATTTATTAGCCACTAGTAAGAAAGTAAAACCTAAAAGTAAAGATAAAACTAGCACCAGCCTACAGATAAAATCAATTGTATTTGTAGTATTAGGAATTGCGGCGGTACTAGTCGGGGCAAACTATACTGTCGAAATGGCGGTCAATATAGCAAGCGCACTGTCAGTACCAATTGGACTGGTTTCGATTGCAGCGATCGCGATCGGGACGTCTTTGCCAGAATTATTTGTCTCCTTGCAAGCCATCAAGTCTGGCGAGACTGACCTCGCGATCGGTAATATTTTTGGTTCCAATGCATTTAATGTATTGATGGTGGTCGGCGTGCCGGGACTTATTTCGGCCACCGCCTTGACTGTGGGACCAGTCGTGATGGAGCTAGGGCTCCATATCCTGATCGCGGCGTCGCTCATTTTGTTTGTGGCTGGACTGGCGCGCAAGATCCAAAAGTGGGAAGGGGTAATGATGCTGATTTTCTTTGCGTTCTTCCTTGTCAAGCTGGTAGACTTTGTCTAATGTCGCTGCCAGAGCTACTGCTGATAGATAAACCAATGGGGATCACATCGTTCGACGTGATCCGCCATTTGCGGCGCCAAACTGGCGTACGCAAATTCGGTCACGCCGGCACGCTTGATCCGATGGCGTCTGGTCTGATGTTGATCGGGGTTGAGTCCGGCACCAAACGCCTTGGCGAACTCACCAAACTAGATAAACAGTACGTCACCACCATCTGCATCGGTGAATCACGCACCACCGGTGACCAAGAAGGCGACGTAGCTGAAATCACACCAGTGACGCCAGAGGTGGCCGAGCTGGTCACGACGCAGATCCGCGCTGCACTGCCGAAACTGGTTGGTACCAATCGATTGAGTGTGTCTGCGTACAGCGCTATCAAGGTCGATGGCGTCCCAATGTACAAACGCGCTCGCGCAGCTGCCAAACTCGGTGACGTGATCGAACAGGTCCCGGTCCGTGATATGGTCGTACATACAGCCGAGCTACAAGATATTAGGTACACAGACGAACGGTTGCTGGTCACGGTACGCTTTCACGTGGTGTCTGGTACCTACATCCGGAGCCTGGGCGAAGAGCTGGGGCGGATGGTGGGGTACCCGGCGTACCTGACCGCACTGCGACGGACGGCGATTGGTCCGTATCAATTAAAAGACGCGGCTCAGCTGCAGAGTATAAAAATTCACCCCGGCCGCTAGTGCAGCCGGGGTGTATGTCACCTCAAGTAAAAACGTTTTTTGCGCTGTAGCAAGTCAGAGCCGAA
>CAZVFY010000013.1:0-11099 GCA_964626635.1 uncultured Candidatus Saccharibacteria bacterium | reverse complement strand
GATCTGGTTACTCGAGTATTCCGTAACCAAGAGGGTAACGTGGTAGCCGAAGGCACCGCCGGGGCCAAGGCCGAGGACGAATATAACTGCGATGATTTCGCGACACAACCCGAGGCGCAGCAATTCTTTGACAATATGGGCGGCGTTGACAATGACGTGAACCGCCTTGATGGCAACAAAGACGGTGTCGCGTGTCAGGCGCTACCAGCGGGGTAAATACCACTTACTAATTACGAGTTTACATAATCCAAGATCGCTCAAATCCGCGGTACTTTTATTAGACACGAATCAAGTTCTCTGCTCAAAATGCTCCCACGCATTTTTCCGCAAGGTCTAATAAAAGTGCCGCGAATTCTGCGCTACCTCTTACCCTCCGCAATATCACGCACCAGCTCGTCCATGTCTTGGCGGTGACGTTCGCCTGCATCAACCATAAAATCCAAGTGCGGAATCGTCTTGAACCGGCCGTGCTTCTTGAAAAAGTGGCGCATGTCTGACGCACTGCGCTTTAGGAACACGAGCGCATCCGCTTCGCGCCCGTTTGGGATAGTAGTGAACATAATGGTGGCTCGCCGCCAATCTGGCGAAAGGTCAATGTTGGTGACGGTAATGAGCGGGTCGGTGTTCGCTTCTTGCTGTACAAATCGCGCGGCCAGCTCATGGATGATGCCACGCATGGTGACGTACTTGTCTTTCATGTTAGGTGGTGACTAGGTCAAACGGCTTGAGGTAATCGCCAGCTGTCAGTTCGACACGGGTCTCGAGCTGCAGGCCAAATTCACCCTCTTGGACTTCTTGGACGTCGGATTTGGCTTGTTGGAGGTTCTTGATTGTACCCATACCAATCGAGATATCGCGCCGGAAGATCTCGACCTTTTGGCCGACTTTGATGGTGCCTTCGTCGATCCGGCCGCCCATGACGTGGACCATTTTCTGCATGCTGAAATGCTTGAGGATTTTGACTGATCCGGTGTAGACTTTTTCCTCCTTTTGCGGCGTACGTTCCTTGAGCGCGGTTTCGAGCCACTCGGACAGTTCATAGATAATTGTGAAGGTATCGATCTCGACGCCTTGGCGTTCTGCCAGGTCAGCCGCCGGGCGTTCTGTGTCGACATTAAAGCCCACGATGATCGCGTTCGGCGTTGCACTGACATTCTGAACGTCGGCGACGCTGATGTTGCCGACACCGGTGTCGATCACTCTCACTGCGATGCGGTCTGATTCAAATTTATCAAGCTCGTGGCGAATGGCGTCAATCGTACCGAGCACATCGGCTTTGATCAGGATAGGCACGATCGGTAGGCGGGTGCGCTCGAACTTTGCGCCTACGCCCTCGGCCTCTGCGCGGGTTGGTTCGGTGATAGCGACCTCGGCGGCTTTTTTATTCTCGACGGTATAGAAATCTGCGCCAACCTCCGGCACGCTCGTAAACCCCACAATCCGCACCGGAGTAGACAAGCCCGCTTCGCGGATGCTCTTGCCGGTGAAATCTTCCATGATGCGCACCGGCGAGTACGTGGTACCGGATACCACTACTTGACCACTGCGTAGTGTGCCGTTGTTTACGATTAGTGTCGCTGTATTTCCACGGCGATCGTCGACCTTTGCCTCGATGACTTTGCCGGTCGCCATGGCATTCGTATCACCAGTTAGTTCTGCGAGGTCGGCTGCCAATACGACTAGGTCTAGCAATTCGGAAATGCCTGTACCTGCCTTGGCCGAGACACCGATCCAGGGGATGTCGCCACCCATGCCTTCAATGTAGATTTCGTTTTCAATGAGGCTGGCTTGGGTTTTGGCGATGTCTGCGCCAGTTTTGTCGATCTTGTTGATCGCCACCACGTAGGGAATATCAGCCGCTTTGATGCTGGCGAGAGCCTCAAGCGTTTGGGGTTTGACACCGTCCTCGGCAGAGACGACCAGGATCGCCACATCCGCCACATCCGCCCCACGTAAGCGCATTTTCTGGAAGGCCGCGTGACCCGGCGTGTCGAGGAAGGTAATTTTTTCTTCGCTACCTTCGGCGGTGGTGTGGTCGACCACATAGGCGCTGAGGTGTTGGGTGATGCCACCAGCTTCGCCGTCGACGACATTACTCTTCCGAATATAGTCGAGTAGGGTGGACTTACCGTGGTCGATGTGTCCCATGACAACGACAACGGGCGGTCGTTTGGTGATTTGCGGGGTAAGTTGTTTTGCTTTTTTGGCCATAATAATATTGGGTTACGCGTGGAGATGAATAATCACTGCAGTGGTGAATGTGCGGCACCACAATCCGACGTTTTTTATTTTGACGTTACTAAATGGTCGTTTGAGTAGGGCGAGTATAGCAGATATGTACAGACAAGGCTACTCGTGGCATGATGCGAGCAATGACAGTCTCACCCACTGACCAAGCCAATTCGCGAATCTATCTGGACTGGGCCGCCGCGACGCCGTTGTCGACGGCGGCGCGTGAGGCAATGGAGCCGTATCTTCTCGAGCAGTTCGGTAACCCCAGCGCCATTCATACAGAAGGCCGCCTCGCGCGCCAAGCGGTCGAACACGCGCGATCTACGATCGCGCGCACCATCGAAGTGCGCCCGGAATTTGTGACATTCACGAGTGGCGGAACCGAAGCCAACAATATCGCCATTATGGGCCATGTCCAAGCCCTCGCGCGCGCCGGCCGTCCGTACGAGCACATGACGATCGTGACCACGAGGCTTGAACATCCGTCAGTCTTGCGAGTGTGTGACGCGCTCGCTGCTCAGGGCGTGCAGGTCCGCTACGTACCCGTCAGCAGCACGGGTCGGATCAAACTGGACGCACTGCAAACTATGGTGGACGACACCACCGTGCTGCTCGCGACTAGTTACGCTAACTCAGAAATTGGGACGATTCAGCCGACCCGACCAATCGCTAAAATCCTGAAAAAGCAAGCCAGTGCAGACGCGATATTTGTGTTGGACTGCGCTCAGGCACCCCTGTGGTTGCGCTGCCAGTTTGCGAGTCTGGGGGTAGACATCGCCACGTTTGATTTTGGCAAGTGCCAAGGCCCCAAGGGGGTTGGTGCACTGGTGCATAACCCCGCGCGCACACTCTTGCCGACTACCTACGGTGGTGGTCAGGAACGCGATCTGCGCCCCGGTACCGAATCAGTTGCGGCAATCGTAGGGGCAGCCGTTGCATTCAAAGAGGCGCAAGCTAATTATAAAGAACGTGCAGCGCAGGTGGCACACGTGCGAAACCAGTTTGTAGAAATGCTATTACAGCAAATTGATGAGGTAGTGTTGAACGGAGCTCCGCTAAAGAGTGGTGATCGAATAGCTAATAATATCAACATCTCTATTCCTGGCCTTGATACAGAATTTTTAACCGTGGTATTGGATACAGCCGGCTTTGCCGTCAGTACTAAATCAGCCTGCAGCGGCGCGGGCGGCGGACAGAGCGCGGTTGTTCTCGAGACATCCGGTGACGCCGCCCGCGCCGCCTCCACCTTGCGCATCACTCTCGGTCCCGACACGACCCTGGCTGAACTAGAGAAATTAACTATCGCCCTGCATGCACACGTAGAGAAGATGAAAATGTATTGACAAATAGTAAATATCATGTATTATATTTAGCAACGTTGGACCCAAACACGAAGAAAGCCAATGCGTTCTTTTAGCAATGCCGATGCCACACTCACTGAACTCGAATTCGCGTTCAGTGACGTCGATCATTCCGATCATTACAAGATCCTCGAACTACGTGCGAAGCTCGACGATCTCGGTGATCCGCACGATCACGCTGAACTGCTAACGGCGGAACAGCTCACCCGACTGAAGACGCGCCTTTCCGCAATCTATCGCCGGTACGGCACACTCATGGGTGACGCGAACCTCGCGGTCGACAAGGCCGAGACTGGAAGAACTGAGGCCGAGATCATCTTCGCCAATTCGCCGGCAGCTCGCTGCGATTGGTAAATGTCCGAGCCGGGAGGAGAGCTAGTCTCTCGACCGGCTCTTTTCTATACACATTGATTTAAAGCCAGTTTCGTTGCAATATAAAGTATTGTAGAGCGTACTACTGATTATCTGCCTGACAGACCTTCCGCCTTGACTGCGCCGCTTGCTACCTCTACCTGGAATCATCGCAACTATTACATCACTTCATTCACTCATGCCAGATTTTCACAATTTCACCACCAAGGCAAAAGAAGCAATCCGCAAAGCCCACGAACTCGCCATTGAGCGCGGGCAAAATCATGTGTCGCCGATTCATTTGCTTACGGCACTCTCCATGCAGGAGGATTCGGCAGTGATTGCCATCCTCGATCGTATAGACACTGATATCATTGCTTTTACTGACTTGCTATTAGAAGCACTCGAAATGCCTGATATGTCTGCCAATGTGTCGCAGACGTACCAGCTGTACTTGACGCCTGAACTAGCCAAAGCGCTGGAGTTTTCTGGAAAATACGCCGAGAAACTAGGGGATTCGTACGTCGGGGTCGAGCACTTGTTTATGGGAGCCCTTGAGCACCACGGGCCGGCTATCGATATCATCAAGCGCTCTGGGATCGAAAAGTCCCGCGTCGAAGACGCCATCCGCGAACTGCGTGACGGTGACATCAGTGAAGCCAACGCGCCCAAACAGTACCGCTCATTGGCCAAATACACTCGCAACCTCACTAAGCTCGCCCAAGAAAACAAAATCGATCCAGTCATTGGTCGTGACTTAGAAATTAGTCGAGTCGTCCAGATTCTCTCCCGCCGCACCAAAAACAACCCCGTCCTGATCGGTGAAGCTGGTACCGGCAAGACCGCCATTGCCGAGGGGCTGGCGCAGCAAATTGCGATGGGTCAGGTCCCAGCCAGCGTCAAAGACAAAGAAATCCTGTCACTCGACATTGGACTGCTAGTTGCCGGGACCAAATTCCGTGGCGAATTCGAAGAACGTCTCAAGGCCGTCATGAAAGAGGTTGAGTCGGCCGCTGGGCGCATTATTCTGTTCATTGACGAGCTACATACGATTGTCGGGGCAGGTCAGGCCGAGGGCGGGCAGGATGCTGCCAATATGCTCAAGCCAGCGCTAGCGCGAGGCGAAATCCGCATCATTGGCGCTACGACCCTTAAAGAATACCAAAAACACATTGAGAAAGACCCGGCACTTACCAGACGATTCCAGCCAGTGTTCGTGAA
Source organism: uncultured Candidatus Saccharibacteria bacterium (assembly GCA_964626635.1). Lineage (GTDB taxonomy): Bacteria > Patescibacteriota > Minisyncoccia > Phycocordibacterales > UBA918 > OLB19. The sequence continues at coordinate 5,934 of CAZVFY010000013.1, read as the reverse complement.
CGAGCCGTCGCCGGATGATGCGGTAGCGATTCTGCGCGGACTCGCCGAAAAGTACGAACTTTTTCACGGGGTGCGTATCACCGACGATGCGATCCTTGCGGCAGTGAACTTATCAAGTCGGTACATCACTGACCGCTTCCTACCAGACAAGGCCGTCGATCTGATTGACGAGGCTGCCAGTGCGCTGAAGATTGCCCTGGAGAATAAGCCAGACGAACTAGTCGAAACTGACCGCCAGATCCGCCGCCTAGAAATTGAAAAAGAAGCGCTCAAGAAAGAGGTCGAAATCAGCGACAACAAAGCTAAGCTCAAGGCAAGATTGCGTGAAATCGACAAAGAGATCGGCGAGTTCCGCGAAACCACCGCCAATCTCGAAACTAAATGGAATAACGAACGCGAAGCCCTCGATGAGATCGGCTCACTCAAGAAAGAGCTCGAGGAACTACGGCTCGACGCCGACAACGCCGAGGCCGCCGTTGATCTCACTCGCGCCGCTGAGATCCGCTACGACACCATCCCAACGGTCGAAAAAGATCTCGATACACAGCAAAAGCGCCTCAAGAAACTACAGCGCACACGGCGACTGCTAAAGGAAGAGGTGACCGAAGAAGACATCGCCGGCGTAGTCGCTCGCTGGACCGGTATCCCGGTCTCCCGCATGCTCGAAGCGGAGGTCGAGAAACTCACCCGCATGGAAGAGGTGCTCAAAGAAAAGGTTGTCGGACAAGATCACGCGGTCAAGCTGGTGTCTGATGCTATCAAACGCTCTCGCACGGGTATCGCAGATCCCAACCGGCCGATCGGTTCGTTCTTGTTCCTCGGGCCGACTGGAGTCGGAAAGACCGAGCTATCGCGCGCACTCGCAGAATTTATGTTCAATGACCCTGAAGCCTTGCTGCGGATCGACATGAGCGAATTCATGGAGAAACACAGCATCAGCAAACTAATCGGTAGTCCGCCCGGATACGTCGGACACGAGGAGGCTGGAAACTTTACTGAACAAGTTCGCCGGCGTCCGTATTCCGTCATCTTGTTTGACGAAGTCGAGAAGGCAAACCCTGACGTCTTTAATCTACTATTGCAAGTACTAGATAATGGTCATCTGACTGACGCCAAAGGACGTAAGGTGAACTTCAAAAATACCGTCATCATTATGACCAGCAACATCGGTGCCGAGCACATCGACCGGATGTCGACGTTCGGGTTCGCCGATGATCAGGGTGCGGGGGCACAGTTCATGACCGCCAAAGACAAAGTTATGGATAGCCTTAAGGATTTCTTCCGTCCAGAGTTCCTGAACCGATTGGATGAAATCGTGACATTCGATATTCTCACCCCCGAGGTCATCAGTGGCATCGTCGAAATCCAAGTCGAAGACGTCATCAAGCGCCTCGCCAAAAAAGAAATCGAACTGACCCTCACCAAGGACGTCTATCAGTACTTGGCGCGTGAAGGGTACGATCCAAAATTCGGCGCCCGACCACTCAAGCGCGTAATCCAGAGCAAGATTCTGACCCAAGTCGCCAATATGATGGTGGGTGAAGGGATGCTCCAAGGTGGTACGGTGCGAGTGTCGATGAAGAAAGGAGAGTTGGCGTTTGACATTAAAAAAGCGGGGCGTCAGAAAGTCGCGTCACCAAAACGCAAGCCAACCAAGAAACGCGAACCAGTGGCTGCATAAGTCCGTGATCGTGGACTAGAGTATGTAAAAACCAGCGCCGTCTACGACGACGCTGGTTTTTACTTTTACTATCCCTACAATTTATTGCTTCATCCGCAAAATCCGCTCGACTGACTCGTCGATCCTGTCCTCGCTGATAGTGCCGTCCTCGATCGCACTGAGCATCGCGTTGCGCGCGGCTATCGCTTCGTTGGGGGATGACGAGAATAAAATCATGTCGGCACCAGCCTGTAGTGCCAGAATCGCTGCCTCGTCACTGTCCCAGGTGTTGGTGATTGCGCCCATGGTCATGTCATCGGTGATGATGACACCCTCGAACCCGAGGTCGCGACGCAATTGTCGCGAGAGGATTTCGTAAGACAGAGTGGTCGGGTAAGTGTCGTCTAATTTCGGGAATTGCACGTGCGCGGTCATGAGCGCCTCGACCTCGGTCGCAGCCAGCGCTTCGCGGAATGGCGCGACATAGGCCGGAAAGTCTGCGGCCGTGATATCAACAATCGGTAGCACTACATGCGAGTCAGTCGGGGTATTGTCATGGCCAGGGAAGTGCTTGGGGATGGCGAGCACGCCAGCGCCCGCGTGCCCCTCGATCAGTGCAGCGCTATACGGTGCGACATCACCTCGCCGCGCAAATGATCGGTCATACAAAAATGCATCGGTGCTACTCGCATAGTCCAACACTGGGGCAAGGTTGGTATTGATCCCAAGCGCCCTTAGTTCGGCGCCGCGCATCTGACCAAGCGCACTCGCTTCGTCAATAGACGCCAGTTCTCGTTGGCTTGTTGTTGTAAATCCTTCAGCACGCAAGCGACTGACCACGCCGCCTTCTTGGTCGATGCTGATCATCAGAGGATATTTGCTTGCGTCTTGCCACGCCGTTGTCCATTCTGGCACTGATTCCACCACCTCATCACTGGTTTTCATAATGATCACGCCACCAAAATCATACAGTTGTAGCAGTCGCTCGGTATGCTGGTAGTAGTCTTCGCGCCAGTGCCCAATCACAAACAATTGCCCGATCTTCTCCTCGATGGTCATTGCCGCTAGTTGCTCAGTAACTGGATCAGCGTGGCTGGGGTTGGCTGTGCTGGGCTGACTGGTGCTCGGTGAGGTGGTCTGGGCGGTGCCACTGATCGCGCTGGCGACCAGTGCATCACCAGCGAACAGGTCTGGTACGACTGACCAGTCTGACTGGAGGAGGTGCGTAAACAGCGCCCCACACATAAAACAAAATACCCCCGCAATCAGTCGCATAATATTGCTATACTAGCACAAATGACTAAATCTGACCGTCCACCTTCACTCACGCCGCGTTCTGTTCGTCGCCGCACGCGCCGGCAGTACGCATTGGCGGGAGTGCAGGTGGTGTTGTCGGTGGTAATTGGGGTGGTGTTGTATGTGTTTTAAACTCTTTTGCGAAAGCCAGGCTTATGTCTGACTTTGATTTATGTGCACTGGAATGCAAGAAGTTAGAACTAGTATTGTAGAAAGTGAGTATTGTTTCTTGCCGAGTTATGTTAAAAGGGGAAAGGTATTTGTGTAAAAGAAAACCGCCTGACCTGTGAGAGCCAGGTGGCTTTCTTGGGTTGGCGGTGTAGTCCAATTGACTGCCGTTCGCTTGGCGGTCGAGAGCCTGCATTTTCTTCTCGACCGCATCCTTCTGCTTCTGGGTCTTCGCCCTCTGCAACTCTTCGAGAAGAGGGGCAAGGCGACGTTGGTATTCGCGCTCAGACATCATCGGTTTTCTCCAAACTGTTTCGCATAAAACAATACACTATTTATGAAATATTGTCAAGTTTATGTTCTAACTCCCATCCCGCCCTAAAGAAATAGTCCCTATAAATAGGGACTATTTCGTGTGTGCGCCGGACAAGATTCGAACTTGTGTAGGAATACTCCGGGAGATTTACAGTCTCCTGCATTTGACCGCTCTGCCACCGACGCATTTGTGTGGTAGAAACTGGCTTGCCCAGTTGCTCAACAAATTACCACACTCACGCAAATCAGACAAACGCCCGTGCTACGATATATAGAATGCTGCAGCGTTTGTTAATTGGTGTCAGTGTAGGTCTGTTTGTGTTCACGCTAGCAACCCTGGGCACGCCAGCGGTGAGCGCTGATGGGCTAGTCCCCTGCGGCGGAACTGACGGGCCGCCGTGTCAGATGTGTCACTTTGTAGACTTAGGGTCCAACATTAACAGCTGGCTGATCGGCATCCTCAGTGTGGCGGCAGCGATCATGTTCGCGTATGCTGGCTTTAAACTACTAACGTCAGGTGGTAATCAGGGCGCGCTCAAGTCCGCCAAAGACATGATATTTAATGTCGCAATCGGCTTCGCGATTGTGCTGGCGGGGTTCTTGCTAGTTGACACATTGATGAAAGTATTCCTGTTACCAGTAGGAGACGAAAATCGCTCGTTCGGACCGTGGCAGACGATTTTGTGTGTGGCGCAGCCTGAGTTTGATCCCCTGCCAGATTTCATTCCCGAAGTGTACGCTATAGCTGAAAACGTCTGTAACACTGATACTGGTACTTGTGGCCGCCCCCCCAACGCGCAAGGTGCAGCTGCGCAACCACTACTTACACAAGGCGAAATAAATTTAGTGCTCGCAAATATGACCAGCAATGGGGATGTGAATGCAAATGTAGAAGCCGCGTTGAATGCTGTGGGGATCACCGATCCGGCCCAGCGAGCGAATTTTCGCGGACTGATTAGCGTTGAATCCTCTGACTGCCAGAATACGGTTGGTCCTGATACTGGAAAAGGACGTGGTAAAGCGCGTGGTTGCGCTCAGATTTTGACCGCGACCGCTCGCGGTCTTGACGCACAAAAGGAGAATCGGTTCGCAGGTAAATCTGACGCGTTTGTGCAAGCAACAATGCGTGACGACAAGGCGTACAATATTCTGCTGGGTGCTGAGTATTTCCGCCAAGGTTTAGAAAAGTATGATGGTAATATTGAGTATGCGTTGGCTAGGTACAATGGGGGAGACTCGGCACTTACGCCTAGCAATTCATGTCCTGGTCAGACGTGGTATCAGTGTGATGTTAATACTGGCTATCAGCAAACTAGAGATTATGTTCGTAAAATTGACACGATCGCCACGGGTCTCTTACAACAAAGTGGTAATCCCGGTGTACAATGATTAATAAGAATCACCTGTCATACTTGACGGCTGCGATGGTTATCGCGGTTGTATTTACTGTGGGGTCAGAACAAGTAGCCGCCCAAACCGGCCTGGCTGATGTCTGTTCTGGGGCTGATTGTAGTACGTGCCACGTCGTAGATCTCGCGAACCGGTTAATCCAGTGGTTGATTGGCATCATCACCGTGCTGTTTGCAGTGCTGGCGTGTGTCGCTGGGTTCAAGCTGGTCACCAGCGGCGGCAACCAACAGGCCTTATCAAGCGCCAAAGACATGCTGGTCAATGCGGTAGTCGGGTTTATTTTGGTATTGGCCGCGTACCTCATCGTCGACACGATAGTGCGCACACTGGTCGGAAGTGACCAAATATCAGGCGCTGGACCATGGTCACAAGTGCAATGTTTTGAGCAAACTGAATTAGATGATCTACCAAGCGAGGTTGCAGAAATGGACAATTCTGATCGAATTGCAGCAACAGCGGTCAATCCGTTTGCAGTACAGGTTGCAGGAGTCAGTGGGGTCGATGCTACTGGGTTTCCAACCTGTGAACCATCTGACCCGAGCTTTCCAGATTGTGGCTCGCGCATAGTCGTGAACGATCAAATGAATCCTATTTTTGATCCAGCCAATGGTGGGTCTAGTCTGGTCCGGCCTGGGGCGGCAGCCCGGATGCAAGAGACGTTGAACGGCCCATTTGCGCAGCTACAACGAAGCTTTGGTCGAGACTTAGTTATCAATGACGCTATCGCCAAAGCCGGGACGAGTAGAGAAGCGAACACCCCGAATTCTCGACATTTCTTTGGTGATGCGATTGATGTCTCGCTGGCTGGTATGAGTAATGCAGATCGCCTACGGTTGGTCCGTGAAGCGCGGGCGGCTGGATTTACGGGGTTTGGTCTGGGTAATAACATTCTGCATATTGACCGGCGACCGACTGCACCGCAAGCGTGGAATTATGAAAATAGTACGTATGGTGGGGTGAGCTCCGCGCAGCTAGAGGCTGAGTTGGAGGGGAGGTAATCCCAGTTTACTTTGCGGGCCCACGTGGAATCGAACCACGGCCGGAGGTTTTGGAGACCTCTGTTCTACCTCTAAACTATAGGCCCA
>CAZVFY010000012.1:0-19227 GCA_964626635.1 uncultured Candidatus Saccharibacteria bacterium | reverse complement strand
TTGGTGATCCCACGGGGAATCGAACCCCGATTTCAAGGATGAAAACCTTGCGTCCTAACCATTAGACGATGGGACCAGTGTGGTCAGTTTGGCAAACCCCCGAGTGGCGATCACAAAACGTGTCAGCATGATAGCAAACTTTCTTAAAATTACCAGTGCCGCTCTTGTTAATTGACTGGTGGCGGGTGCAGCGTACAATACGCTCATATGAACGAGAAAATTACGAAGAAAATTGGTGAAGCTGCTGCCTTTACCCAGGTCCTCACTGCGACCAGTCAGGCGCATAGCCCGGTGTTCGAGGAATTACTTGGAGATCTGGCTGCCGGTGTAGACATTGCGACTAGCAAGCAGCAGACTGAATTGACCGCCTTGTGCGACGCCGCCGGTACGTCAGAAGTATTGCGACCGAAAGTTGATAAGACCGCTGACAAGATCACTCGCATGGGTGAAATGTATGTGGGAGATGATTGGGACGATGCGGCCGAGGTGCTAGAGTGGTTGAGTTTTTTCGTGGGTGGTGCGATAGTCCACTGGGAACTGATCGCTGGCGCTGGTGAAGCCATGCAACACGAAGAACTGACACTCTGTGCAACCGAGGGGGTGGTGTACTACGAGCAGCTACTCGCGCAACTAAAAGTCGCCGCCAGCACTATTGGTGCAGCGCGAGTCTAGTGCCAGTCATGATTCGTTATGGATTCCAAGAACAAATTCACCGCTACCTTTAAAGAGTACTTCAAAGAAGTGATTTACGGGGGAATTGACGGTATTGTGACCACCTTTGCCGTGGTGGCTGGGTTTGCTGGGGCCGCCCTCAGCAGCGACGAGGCGACGCAGTTGTCGTTTCTAGTCGTATTGTTGTTTGGTTTAGCCAATTTGTTCGCTGATGCGGCGTCGATGGGGTTGGGGAATTTCTTGTCAGTGCGGTCTGAGAAAGATCTGTATGGTGTCGCTCGCGAACGCCAGGCAACCCAGCTAACCGGTGACACGACGAGCGAAGTACAGGTGACGCAGCAGCTGTTGCTAGATAAGGGCTTTAGTCCGTCCGACGCTGCGACGCTTGCTCGGTTGTACACGAGCAACCCAAACTACTGGCTTGATTTTATGATGACCCACAAACAAGAACTATCCGATCCGCGCGGCGAAAACGAGATGCTGACCGGACTGGCGACGTTTGTGTCATTTATGATTTTTGGGGCAGTGCCACTGCTGCCATTTATCCTAAGTCCGGACGGTACAGCATCGACGGTATTCTTGTATTCATGTATTGGGACCTTTGGCGCGTTGGTGCTGCTGGGGGTACTCAAATGGCGAGTAATTGGTGCCAAATTCTGGTCGTCACTGACCGAAGTCGTGTTGGTCGGTGGTACCGCTGCGGTATTGGCGTACGTGGTCGGAACATTTTTCGCAGCGTAAGGATTCAGGTATACAGGTCGTGAGGCGTACGTGCGTATAACAGTCACTTATCCACAGTTCTACAGGGCTTTTCCACAAGTAATAGCAAGGTTTTACCCAAACTTGTGCTAGCCGCTCCCTTGACCCAGATCGGTAGAGGTGAGAACATAGGGGTAGGTCGATATTCGTGGTGAGTATCTACATACTAACTGGTTTAGCGGCCAGAATAGGGTATCGGCCGAAGCTCTACGTTGTACAAGCAAAAATCGCCTTGGAGGAGGCGATTTTTGCGTTTATGGGCCGTCGTATAATCGCAGTAAGAACCAGCCCGGCAATCGATAGATTGCCGGGCTGGTTCTGTACTTCGCTATGACTTTACTTCGTCTTGAGATGAACGTATATGTCTTCTAGCGCTTTGACCGCGTCACCCGCGGAGATGTTGTTCTGGTGATATTTGATATTGGTGCAGTCTCCAGCGGCCCAGATTCCGGGTGTATTGGTTTGCTGAGTCCAAGGGTCAATAATAATCCGATTGTACTCGTCCAGCGGTACTGTGTCGGTGGCGTAGTCTGTGTTCGGCAGCATGCCAATCTCGACAAAGATTCCGGTCGCTGGCAGTGACTGCGCAGTATCATCGTTACCCTGCGTGTATGTCAGACCAGTGACGAACTGTTCACCCACCACGCTAGTCAGGTTTGCATTAGTAATGGCGTGCATGTTCGGATGGGAGAGAACTTTGTCGACCGTAACAGGGTCGGCGCGGTAAGTATCAGTCCGATTGAATAATGCCACACTCTTGGCGTACGCCAGTAGCTGGGCGGCAGTCTCGAATGCGGCGTTACCGCCACCGATGACGGCGACGTCCTGCCCGGCGAATAGTGGTCCGTCACAAGTAGCGCAATAGGTTAGCCCCTTGTGTTCATATTCGTCTGCACCATGAACGCTCAGTCGTCGACGTTTCGAGCCGCTGGCGATCAGTACGGCGCGCGCCGTAGCTGACTCTGCGCCGTAGGTCACGCTGATGGTTTCGTCATCATTTTTCTGTATGTTGCTTACTAGGACTTTGTCTGCGACGTCCACCCACTGCCCGGCGTAGGCCTCTAGGTGACCCTTCAAATCCTTGGCTAGCTGTTCACCCGAAATACTGATCGAACCAATCCAGTTCTGGATATCAAACGAGACAGTACTCTGGCCACCCCATTCGCTAGTAATTAACAGAGTTTTGAGTTGCTTGCGGCTAGCGTAGACGCCCGCGGCGGTACCAGCGGGACCACCGCCGATGATGATGAGATCGTACATTCGGTATGCATTAGGGAATAAGTGTGACTAGTGTACCAGATTGTTGCTGACACACAAAAACTCGCCCGCTGGCGAGTTTTTGTGTGGTGCATTGCTGCAGTGGCTTATTTTAGTTTACTGCGTCGCAAAAATGCTGGAACAGCTCCCCAATCATCGTCTTCCATTTCGTCGATCTGGTCGACTGGCTTTGGCTCACGCTTGAGCGGTGGCTTTTCGGATGTTGCCTGCGTCTGGATGTCCTCGTTCTTTGGGCGGTCGGGCTTTTTGTCTTGACTGCGAGGAGAGAGCGAATTAAAGATCTTGCCGCGTGATGTCGCTGGTTCGGGTGTATCTCTGGTGACTTCGGCTTCTGGCTGTGGTGATGGTTCTGGGTCGCGGGTAGGGAACGAGCGAGCGATGAACGAGCCACCATTGTCGACTGTTTCTTCAGGGAAGCCAGTGGCAATAACGGTTACTTTGAGTTCGTTCTTTTTCAGTTTCTCGTCGCGGATCGCACCAAAGATCACGCGGGCTTGTGGGTCGATAGATTCGGTGATGACACGAGCTGATTCTTGAATCTCTAACATCCCGAGGTCTTCACCGCCAGCAATGGCAAATAGTACACCCTTGGCCCCAGTGATTGATACCTCGAGGAGCGGGGAATTAATAGCCATTTGCGCGGCTTCTTCGGCGCGTTTCTCGCCCGAACTGATACCGACACCCATGAGGGCCGATCCGGCGTTCTCCATGACACTACGAATGTCAGCAAAGTCAACGTTAATGATACCAGGCATGGTGATCAGGTCAGAAATCCCCTCGACAGCCTGTCGCAAAATATTGTCAGCTTGTCCAAACGCATCTTTGACGGTCGTCTCTTTGTCGACAATGGCCAGGAGGCGGTCATTTGGAATAGTGATCAGGGCGTCAACCTCGTGTTTGAGTTCCTCGATCCCTTGCAGCGCGAGGCGCATTCGTTCTTGACCCTCGAACAGGAACGGCTTAGTCACTACCCCGACTGTTAAGGCGCCGGATTCGCGAGCAATCTTGGCCACCACTGGTGCAGCACCGGTACCGGTACCGCCACCCATACCACCAGTAATAAAGATCATGTCCGAACCTTTAATCGAATTGCTAATTTCCTCGCGGGTTTCTTCGGCCGCTCGGCGGCCCATATCTGGATTACCACCAGCACCGAGGCCTCGGGTCAAATTCTTACCAACATGGATCTTCTTTTTGGAAAGTGAGTGATGCAAATCCTGTGCGTCACTGTTAATGGCGATAAACTCGACGCCTTTTACTTTAGAGGAGACCATGTGGTTGACAACATTGCCGCCAGAGCCACCGACTCCTACTACCCGGATCCGGGCAAACGATTCGACATCAGAGGTGATTTGTTCCATACAACTGTTCAATTCATTCAGGTCATCGTATCACCACAATACGAGTTCCATTGCTAATAGCTATATACTACAGGGCAATTGCGCTGCTGTCACATCTTGTCAGATTTGATAATCGTGTGCTTGTAATTGCAAGAGTTTATGGTAAAAACTGTTTGATCCAATTGAACGCTTGGCTTTTGGCTTGCTTGGCTACGCCGATGGCGGTGTGCGCCTGTTGTCCGGCGGCTCCCCAGGTACATAGTCCGTACGCCACACCCCAGGTGGTGTCGCGCAATTTGTTCTTGCGGCCAATTTCGATGGTCGCGACGCACGCTGGTAGCTCGAGTGTACGCTTGGCTGCGTCTAGTGCGATTGTGCTTGGATTGGCACCGCCGCCAGTCAGGATCACTCCAGCTGGCAGGTTGCCCGAGAGTTCGAGTTTCTCGAGGTGTGTGTTAATGGTGGTAAAGATGCTCACATAACGCTCAGCGATGATCTCGTCTAATTGTTTCTTCGAAAAGCGGGCGCTCGTCATGCCGCCGCGTTTGATTTTCTCAGCTTCCTCCAGCGGCACGCGCAGACGTAGCGCGATGTCGTTGGTGATGTCTCGTGAGCCCACCGGAAATATTTTAACAGTCACTGGCACATCGTCTTCATAAGCGACGACTGATGTGGTGTCGGAGCCAATATTGACCAATACACACCCGGCGCGCTTTTGCTGATTATTGAGGAGTACAAAGCTGGCTGCCAAGGGGGATGCAATCACATCGTCAACGTACACGCCGGTGCCTTCGATGGCAGCGATGATGTCATCAACATGTTGAGAGAAGGTTGCAATTATGAGTGCCTGCACTTCAAATTTGGTTCCGCGATTACCGGTCGGCCGACCCAAAATGACACTGCTGTCAATTTTGTACTGAATGGGTATGCTGTACAGCATTCTTCGATTACTGAGTTTGTCGAGCACGTTTTCCTCAGCCGTCTGGATGACTTTCTCAACGTCACTGCTCGTGATCTCAGAATCGGCTCGGGCCGGGATAATTTCGCCACGAGTGTAATACTCCTCGAGTCCAATGCCGCCGACCGCAACGTGCGCTCGTTTAACGGTGACACCAGCGATTTTCTCAGCTTTTTTTAGTGCTTGGGTGACACTGCGCGCGACGTCCGCAGGCGAGGTAATGTAGCCGTGTTTGATGCCTCGGCTTTCGGCGACGCCGGTGCCGATGATCTCAGAGCCAGAGAATTTATCACCATTTTTTTGGACACGGGCAATTGCCACTTTGACCGAGTGGCTGCCTAGATCAATACCGGTAACTATGCGTTCTTTCATACAATGAGAGTGACACCAAACTTCTTACAGAATTTTTGTTCTAGTTTGTCCATCGCGTCGCTATGTTCGTAGCCCTTAAGGTGGAGGCAGCCGTGCACAAATAAAAATAACACGTACTCACTCACACTCAGGCTGCGCTCCCGGGCCTTTGGCGCAAGATCGTGGGGGCACAAGTAGATTTCACCAACCGATTGGGTGAGAGGGTACGACAGTACGTCTGGAACATATGATCTACTCCGCGATCGCTGATTGAGGCTGCGAGCGCGGGCTTGTCCGACAAAAGTCAGTGAGAGCTGATAGCGTTTCCCCAAGATGGCATCTTTGATGGCGTGATACGGATGGTCAGGAAATTGCTGTACCGTCGAATCGAGCGTAAACATACAGGCAGTATACCAAAGTTCTCTAGAATGTTGATTCACACCCTAATGACAATGCTCCCAAAGTGGGAGCATTGTGTGATTTGGGTTAGCGTCGGCGACCGCGTGGTTCTTGGACTTTGCCTAACTTTAGAAGCTTGTCGTATTCGGTTTTACGATCGAGCTTTTTGAGCTTGGCATCGCGCTGCACATTGCGGCTTTTGGTACGACTAAAGTATCGTCCACCACGGACTTTAGGTACGATACCAGCTCCTTGGACGCGCTTAGTAAAACGACGGATTAGGTTTGCGCTAGATTCGTTGTTATTTTTTTCGACTTGTACGTTTACTGCCATAAGTGCGGTAGAGAATAGCACGACCGGACAGATGTAGCAACTACCGTGACAGTAAGATGACGCTAGAATGTCGCGACCCCGACCCGACGCTTGAGTTTACGAACCAGGGTAGACTGCGGCACGTACTCTTGAGTGCGGACAGACATGTCCCGTAGGATCACTGTGTCTTCGACAAATTCTTTTTGACCAACTATGACCACGTACTTGACGTCACGCGCCTCGGCGTCACGTAGTTGGGTGGAGAGGGAATTACTCGCTAGATCATGAAAGACAGGGACGCCGGATTGGCGCAGCTGGTCGATCAGCAGGAGCGATCGGACCTTGGGTCCAAACCCGAGTTGTACAACGTACACTGACGGGGTGACACTTTTATGCCGTGGGAACCTCGCGGGAATTTTACTGTTTTCAAGCGTAATAACGGTGCCGACGGCTGGGACCTCAAGGTCGGTGTGACGTCTAGCGAATTCATCAAATCGCCCACCGCGAACGGTGATTGGGGGGGCTTCGTTGGCTTCTTGATCAGACTCAATATCAATCGAAAAAATAGCGTCCGAGTAACACTCGTGATGTTCAATCATTTTAGGATTGATCTCGTATGGCGTGTTGCTCATATCGAGGTACTCGATGACTTCTCGGAAATGTTTGCGTGAAAGATCACTAAGGTATTCAAGCGAATTAGGCGCGCTGTACCCCAAATCATGCCCCTCGGCAATCAGTGATTTGAGGGCCAAGAGCGGGTGTTCTTTCATGGCTTCGCGAGCGTTGATTGGCATCAGATCTAACCGTTTGCGTAAATAATTTGTGAGTTCGCGAGAATATCGTCCGACTGACTCAGCACAGCCGAGCGAATTGATGCGAACCGTATGGTCATCGTACCCAAGATCCGTCAGGAGCGACCGCGAGATCTGGATCAAAATAGCCTCGGCAATACTTTGAGGGACACCAAATACATGAAAGGTTACGGCCGTCTCGCCGGTGCGGGGTACTGGTACGACATTGTACAGTAGCACTGGCCGCTCGAGCGCGTTCAGCTTTTCGTCGCAGTAAGTGGCGAGGCCGCTAGACAATAGGCCGTATGACGCGTCGAGGCGTTTGTTGGTGCCGGTGACTCGGTGCGGTGTTTTGCCAGCAGCGCGGCACAACGGATCTTTGCGTAATTTGTCTGCCGTTTTAAACCCAAAGTGCTCGGCGGTCGCGTTGGCAACCTTTATAAAATCTGTTGGTGTGTGAGTCATACGCAATTATTAGATACATCAGTTTTTAATGGTGCTGCTCCCGGTGATCGTGAACGAGCCTGGCAAAAAGTCGATTGTTTGCGGGGGAAATAATCTGAGCCACGCACGACCGACGATCCGTTCCTCCTGCAAAACTCCCCAGACCCGGGAGTCCGAGCTCTGGTCGCGATTATCACCCATCACAAAGTATTCCCTCGGCCCCAAGACCTCGGTCAGCGGGGCGGCGTCCGCCATGGCAGCGACATATGGTTCGTCGATAGGAAAGCCACCCAGGTTGGCGGCGTTGCGGATGGATACGACACCGTCCTCGATGATGACAGTGTCACCGGGGAGTCCGATGACGCGCTTGATGAAGAATTTGGACGGATCTTTGGGGTAGCGGAAGATCACCACGTCACCGCGGTCTGGGTCATCAAAATAGTAGCTCACCTGGTCAACGATCAGGTATTGGCCATTGGCGAAGGTGTCGTCCATTGAAGCTCCCGAGACAATAAACGGCTGGGCCACGAACATCCGGATTGGCACGACGATGATAATGGCCAAGACTGCAAACCGGACGATTTCGACGAGCGGGTGTTCTTTTTTAGGAGTGCCATTTGCGTTGTCCGGTGCAGTAGGGACGTGGTCAGGCGCGTGTTCGTTCGCGACCGTTGTGCTGCGATCGTGCTGGGGGATCTGCTCGCTTCGGTCTCGGTGCGGCGAAGAACTCATAAGTAGCAATATTATACTTGATTATCACCCCCGTCACAAACTGTACAGTAGCGAGCAAAATAAGGCTCTGTATAGTATGCTACGAGGTATGCAGTATATAGTTGGACTTGGCAACCCAGGAGAAAAGTACGAAAACACGCGACACAACATTGGCTGGCTAGCGTTGGACGAATTGCTGCGCACGGTACCACTACCGTTACCGATCCCCCACAAACGTCTGTCAGGTCGCACGACTGACGGACATATAGCAGGCCAGGCAGTACGGGTGCTGTACCCAGATACATTCATGAATCACTCCGGCAGTGCCGTCAAGAAACTGGTACCCCAGAACGAAGTAGCACAACTGATCGTCGTGCATGACGACATTGACCTGGGGTTTGGTGATCTCAAAGTTTCCGTCGGCCGGGGTGACGGCAGTCACAATGGCGTATCGTCGATCATCAAAGAATTGGGCAACAAGTCGTTCACACGCGTACGGATCGGTATTGCACCCCTTGATCCTGATGGCAACGTGCGCCGGCCGGCCGGTGGTGGTGCGCTCGAGCGGTATGTGCTGGGTACGTTTAGCGCCGGCGAGCGTGATCAACTACCAGTTCTGCAAGCACAAGCCGCCGCCGCCATCGTCTGCGTGGTGCAAGAGGGTGCGGCCGCCGCCATGAATACTTACAACAGTAATTAGCAGCCATACATACCAGCCATACATGCTGTGGGAAGGCGAATACGAAACCAGCCGCGAGCGTAGCTCGCGGCTGGTTTCTAATGTACGCTAGTAAATTAGCCTACGTCCTTGTGTGACAAGGTCATCTTTTGTTCACTTGGTTCGAACAGGGTGATCTTGAATTGGTACACGCTACCGAGCGAGAGCTTAGTTTTGAGGTCTTCTTCAGACTCGAACTCTGACACGTGGATCAGACCAGCGACACCTTCCTCGATTGATGCGAGCGCCCCGTGTTTGTTGTACTTAATGACGACACCACTGACGACGTCACCCTTGTTGTACTTGTCCTTGGCGGTGACCCATGGATTTTCTTTTAGCTGCTTGATCGACAGAGAAATCTTGTCTTCTTTAACTTCGATCACTTTGACATCGACCTCCTGACCAACGCGGTAGAGGCTCTTGGTGTCTTCGACCAGACCCCAGTCTAGTTCACTAATGTGCACAAGTCCTTCGAGACCTGGCTCTAGCTTGACGAACACCCCAAAGTCCACTGCGCCAGTGACTTCACCACGCACTACATTGCCGACATCATACTTGTTAATCTTTTCTCCCTTTTCTTCTTTGGCGCGGAGGCCTTTCTCAGAAAAGATGAGCTTGTGTTCTTTCTGGTCTGCGTTGATCATCATGACCTGCAGATGCTTGCCGACCAGCTCGTTCAGAGCGGTGAGGATCTTGTCTTTGTCACCGTCTGATACGCGCGGGTAATGTTCGGTTGATAGCTGTGAGGCTGGGAGGAACCCCTGAATGCCTTGCCAGTCGATGATCAATCCGCCTTTGTTAGCTTCTTTGACCTCGAGTGACATGACATTGCCGCTCTTGACGGCTGCTTCGGCTTCGGCCCAGATGAGGGCTTGGCGAGCTTCTTTGAGGGATAGTTCGATGTAGCCATCCTCGTTTTGTGACTCGACGACCTTGGCTTCGATGGTGTCGCCAGCGGAGACTTTACGCAGGATGTCACGCGCGTTCATGTATTCACGACCGTAAATGACACCGGTTCCAGTTTGTGGAATGTCAATGTAGACCTTGGCGCGACCAACGGCTGACACGGTCCCTTCGACAGTGTCACCGACCGCTGGAAGCGTCTTGATATTTTCTAAAAAGTTGTCCATCACGGACGTTGCCTGCGGCGTATCTGCCGTCGCGGTCTTGGATCCAAATCCAAACATATTTATTCTAATTTATCCGACGACACGCGTCTGAGTAACCGGTGCGCGAGGTGCAAGCGTATTACAAATGTATTTCGAAGTGCTAATTCCCTCGGCCTGGTGGTCTCGGTGATGGGCGTCTACGACACCCATCCGCACTGCTCATGCATTTGCAACACGCTGGCCCCGGCCATAGTTCATGAACTCAGGATTAAACGTGTGCCGCGAGAACTGTTAATACCTTACGGTGCGGGAAAGATACTATATTAAAAGGGGATTGTCGAGGCGTAGTAGATAAGAAGAAGCCCCGCTGTTCCATTTGGAACCAGCGGGGCCGGTGTGACTTTGTCCGGGTGTCACTTACCCTGTATCAATCGCCATTTCATGGGCTGGATCTCCCATTCAGGTCAGGTCAACGCCGGCGGTCAGGTGTGCTTGCTACGGATCATCATGTAACTCTCCTTGTTGTAGTGAAAGATCAGGGTTCCCGCGAGTCAGTTGCCTGCGGGCGAGCCTCGAATGGTGGGCATCGCTGCCTCCCTGGTTGGTTACATGCCCCTGTGCAACGCGGCTTGGGGACGGGTGCAGTGCGGTAAGCGCCCGAGATGCGGCACGATACGTACCACGGCGCTAGCCCGCTATTGAAAGGTGCGATTGCTCGCCGTCCCTTCAACGTCTACATATTAGCATATTTAAAATTTTTGTCAACTAAAAAACCACCTTGTGGGTGGCAAAACAGAACAAATGAGCGAAATTTTATTTTAAAATTTCTGAAAAGAACGAAGGTGGAACTCTGACTGCCTTCAAGCATGATATCCGCTGCCCTATTTTATTCAGGCCTATATACCTACGGAATCCCTACCAGAGCGGGCAATCAGAGGAACTCGATACATCACTGTGATGAAGCCCACCACTGAAAGGAAAGATGCAGAGTTCGTTGCGGTGATTTAGTGCCTCGACCGCAATCCATATAGAATGTAATCACAAATAGGTTATATTGTCAAAAAGAATTTTGTAAATGATTTGTGTATACTACTGACACTATGATCATCACGTACCACGGCGCCCAGCATTTCAAACTGACCGTTGGCGACACGACCGTCGCCCTCAATCCCGCCCACAAGAAAAGTAAACTAACCGATCCAACCAAATACGGCGCTGACGTTGCGTTCGTCTCGTTATGGCACGCGGATTTTAACGGCGTTGATGAAGTCAAGCACGGCCAGAAAACGCCATTTGTAATCGACTCGCCTGGCGAGTACGAGGTTGGTTCGGTAACGGCTCGCGGGTTCGGCGTGGCGACGACTTACGCGGGCGAGCCGGCGTTCAATACGATCTATGCCCTGCAGTTCGACGACCTGAACATCGTGTATCTCGGCGCACTCAGCGACAGCGCGCTCGACCCCAAAATCCTCAGCGAGCTAGGCGATATCGATGTGCTGTTTGTGCCGATCGGCGGAGACGAAGTGCTTGATGTGCCCGCCGCCTCGAAACTGGCTGTCAAACTAGAGGCCAAATTAGTCATCCCGATGCATTACGACGCATCAGCGCTGAAAGCGTTCCTTAAAGAAGAAAGTAAAGAAAGTCTTGATGCTGTCGAGAAACTGACCATCAAGCCACGCGATGTATCTGGTATGAGTGGGGAAGTCGCAGTTTTAAAAGCCAAATAAGTATCAAATAGTCGGTGTCTCGTACAAAGTGTCTGATAAAATATTTACATGTTAGTTCGGATCATTAAACGGTTGCAGGCCAAACCAGCAGCGGTGCGTGACCGTTACGCCCTCGCGGCGGCCGGTAGTATCACCGCTGTGGTGTGCCTGTTGTGGGTCAATGGATCGCTTGGGGGGACATTTGGTGACGTGTCTGGTCAGGCAGCGACGGTTGCTGCTAACAATCAATCCAGTAGTAATGGTCAGTCAACTGAAGCGAGCGGAGCACTGAGTAATCCACTAACTGAACTATTAGACACTGTTAGTCAATTACCACAAGAACTAAGCACGGTTGCCGACCAGAATGATCAGCCTGCACCGACTCTTACGCTGCCATCACCAGTCGCGGCGATCACTACCGCAACCACTACTGCTGATACAGCGGTTCCGCAACCGTTGAACGTGCCGGAGGCTTCACCAATGACGGTACCAGCCGAAACAACAGTACAGCCAAACACTCCACGCCCCATCCGCATCGCCACCACCACGCCGACTACTGACTAGCGAGCGTTTGTGGTAGACTTTTGCCAATTGTTTGTTAACTGATCGACCGTTATGCCAAAGAAAACCGTCACTGACTCAACTCCATTAGACCCGGAACGCGGTATCATTGCCCAGAGCATCGTAGGTGAGATGGAGGACGCGTACATTAGTTACGCGATGAGTGTCATCACTAGTCGCGCGCTGCCTGATGTGCGCGACGGCCTCAAACCGGTGCACCGTCGGATTTTGTATAGTATGCGTCTGAACGGCTTGACTGCCAGCGCCAAATTTAAGAAGTCTGCGACGGTGGTCGGGGACGTGCTCGGTAGTTTTCACCCGCATGGTGACTCGGCGGTATACGAATCGATGGTCAAGCTGGCGCAAGATTTCTCGACGCGATACCCGCTGGTGATTGGGCAGGGGAACTTCGGTTCCATTGACGGTGATAATGCCGCTGCGTACCGGTACACGGAGGCGAAAATGTCCCGTATTGCCGAGGAACTACTGCGTGACCTCGAGAAAGACACGGTTGACTGGCGACCAAACTTTGATGGAACAAAAAAAGAACCGACCGTGCTACCGGCCGCCGCTCCAAACTTGCTGCTTCTAGGATCACTTGGTATTGCGGTGGGGATGGCGACCAACATCCCGCCGCACAACCTGCGCGAGGTCGTGGCGGCTACCAACCACTTGATCGACAACCCGGACGCTTCGACCGATGACCTGCTGACCCACATCAAAGGTCCAGACTTTCCGATGGGGGCGGTGGCCTTTGACAAAAAGGCTATCGCCGCCGCCTACGCCAATGGTCGCGGTGGAGTAGTCGTGCGTGGCGAAGCCGAAATCATCGAGGACAAGCGTGGGGCTTTTTCGATCATTATCACCAGCATCCCGTTCCGGGTGAACAAGGCGACACTCTTAGAGAAAATTGCCGATCTCGTGCGCGACAAAAAGATCGAGGGCATCCGCGATATGCGCGACGAATCGACCAGCGATATCCTCGTGGTCATCGAACTAAAATCTGGCGCTCAACCCCAGACCGTCCTTAATAAACTATACAAACACACGCAGCTAGAGGACACTTTCCATTACAACATGGTGGCGCTGGTGGATGGCGTGCCGCAGACCCTGTCGCTCAA
This sequence comes from uncultured Candidatus Saccharibacteria bacterium, assembly GCA_964626635.1. Classification (GTDB taxonomy): domain Bacteria; phylum Patescibacteriota; class Minisyncoccia; order Phycocordibacterales; family UBA918; genus OLB19. The sequence continues at coordinate 5,997 of CAZVFY010000012.1, read as the reverse complement.
GGCGATTTTAGAGGAGTACGTCAAGCACCGCAGTGAAGTCATACGCCGGCGCACACAATACGACCTCAACAAGGCGCGCGATCGTGAGCATATCTTGCTCGGCCTAAAAAAAGCCCTGGATCACATCGACAAGATCATAAAACTGATCCGCGCCGCCAAAGACGTGCCAACCGCGCACGCGGCACTCGTGAAAGAGTTCAAGTTCAGCGACATCCAGGCGCAAGCGATCTTGGATATGCGCCTCCAGAAACTGGCTGGTCTGGAACGCAAGAAAATCGAGGAAGAATTGGCTGATATCCAAAAGCTCATTAAAAAGCTCGAAGTGATCCTCAAAAGCAAGGCCAAAATGCTCGGCATCATCAAAGACGAACTGAACGACGTGGCCGAGAGGTATGGTGACGACCGACGGACCAAGATCATCAAGGGCGGCGTCAAACAAATGAACCCCGAAGACCTGATCCCGGATGAAGAGTCGGTTCTGGTGATGACTGCCGGTGGGTACGTCAAACGAACCAACCCATCCGAGTACAAGACGCAGCATCGGGGTGGCGTCGGTGTGGTTGACCTCAATACCAAAGAAGAGGATGTAGTCACCACCCTAATCACTACCTCAACGCACTCGGACCTGCTGTTCTTTACCGATGCTGGTAAGGTCTACCAATCCAAAATGTATGAAATCCCGGAAGGACGCCGTGCGACCAAAGGTAAGTCAATCATGAACTTTTTGCCACTGAGTTCGGAAGAGCAAGTGACGTCAGTACTGGCTGTCCGCCAAACTGATTGGGACGGAAATTGGTCATTGTTGATGGTCACTCAAAATGGCGTGGCTAAGAAATCTGATGCCAGCGCATTCAAAGATGTGCGGCGCAGCGGTCTGATTGCGATCACGCTGCGTGATAGCGACAAACTGATCGCCGCTCGGTTCGTCGGCCAGGGCGACGAGATCTCGCTAATTACCCGCAATGGACAAGCCATTCGCTTCCCTGAAACCGATATTCGACAGATGGGTCGTACGGCGGCTGGTGTGACAGCCATGAAGCTCGGTAAAGGGGACCACATCGTTTCAGCCGATATTATGAGCAACACCGACGGTAACGAGATCCTCGTTGTGACCGAACAGGGGTATGGTAAAACCACCCCAACCAACGAATACAAAATCCAAAAGCGCGGTGGCAGCGGTATTAAAACCCTCAAAATGACCAGCAAAACCGGACCAATTGTACGCGGAGTTTGCTTGACCGCCGACGAACGAGCCGAGGGTGAACTAGTCATTATGAGCCAAAAGGGACAAGTCATCAAGTTGCGTGTTGAACAGATCCCTACCCTCAATCGCGATACCCAAGGTGTTCGTGTGATGAAAATGCGTGACGGTGACGCGATCGCGAGCGTAGTATTTGTGCGGTAGCTTTTCACATAGCGCAGAATTCAGTCAAGGTTGGTGCGGTATACTATAGTGTATGAAATTCGTCCTCCCAGAGGTGGTGACCTCACAGTTTCATCTGCGCCCGGGTGATTCGGTAGCAGATTTTGGGGCGGGGAACGGCTATTTTATGCGACCGCTGGCTGACGCAGTTGGCCGTGAAGGGTCAGTGTATTTAATCGAAATCCAAAAAGAGATTGTGACGTTTCTAACTGAACAGGTCCGGACTGGTGGTTTTGATCAGGTACATCCCGTCTGGTGTGACTTGGAGACAATGGGCGGTGTGCCAATTCCCGACAGCGCACTTGATGCGGTCATCGTTTGCAACACCTTTTTTCAGATTGAAGACAAACAAACCATGATCAGTGAAGTCAGCCGGACACTGCGCAGTGGCGGCAAGCTGTTCGTCATTGATTGGACCGAGACTGTCTCAGGCTTGGGTCCGGCGTTAGGACAGCTCGTGCCAGCAGAAACCGTCACAGCCTTATTTGAGCAAGCCGGCTTTTTGCTCGAGCGAGACTTTCCGGCCGGCGAGCACCATTATGGATTAGCATTTCGATGGTCTTAGATCTATGAAATTACGACCGTTTGAGCTTGCTTTGATCATCATTTTTATAGTGATATTTGCTATTGGGTTATTGCTAATGATGACGTATCAGGGTGGCGGGGCATCGACTCCTGCAGGCTCTGAAGGACTCAGTGGTTCGGTGCAAATTTGGGGTACGCTACCGGCCCCGGGAGTTGATCGGCTAATCGCCTCGTACGCCAGCCAATTTGATTTGTATCAGAACGTGCAGTATTTCTACGTACCAATTGAACGGTTTGAGTCGACATTAATTAATGCGTTAGCAGACGGCGGAGGCCCGGATTTGGTATTAATATCACATGAACAAATTGTCGAATTGCGCCGGCGTCTCGTGCCTACCTCATACGAACAATTGCCGGCTCGAACATTTCAGGATCGCTATGTCGATGGGGCGCAAATCTTTGCTCGACCAGATGGAATCTACGCGCTACCGGTCGCGATGGATCCGCTGATGCTGTACTGGAATCGCGAACAGCTCACCAATCAAAATTTCCTCACTCCGCCAGCGACCTGGGAGGCACTACAATCAGAATATTTTGACGATCTAATCAGTCGAGACTTTAACCGCTCAATTAATGAAGCGGTAGTTGCAATGGGTGAGGTGCGTAATGTGCGTAATGCAGTTGGAATTATGTCGGCCCTGCTGCTACAGAGTGGTACTGCTGGTGTACGGGAACAGAATGGTGCTTACCGTATTACATTAAACACCGGATTAGATGGGCGTGGCTTTCCAGTGCGTTCAGCGTTAGATTTTTATACTCGATTTAGTAACCCAGCCAGCCGGTATTATTCATGGAATCGCTCATTGCCGCTTGATCGATCAGAGTTTGTGGCGGAGGATTTGGCATTTTACTTTGGCTTTGTAAGTGAAGCACGTGAGATCACACAGCTTAATCCCAACTTAGTATTTGATGTGGCCGAGATCCCGCAAGCCGGTAGCAACGCTACTCGTCGCACATACGCTCGATTTTATGGTCTGGGGATGCTACGCACTACTGACAACCCGGCCTTTGCCGCTGCCGTAATGAACGAATTTACCGGGCAGGCAGCTAGTGACCTGATCGCTGGTGAAGTTGGGCACATCCCGGTGTACCGCGCTAGCATTGCGGCAGGAAGCGATGGTATGTATACCCGGGTAGCGTACCAATCCGCCCCGATAGCACGCGCGTGGTTGAGTCCAGGAGTAACAGCAACACGTAGTATACTGGACGATGTGGTAGTGGCTATCAATGAAAACACGAGCACTCTCGACGAAGGAGTTGATGACTTTATTCAATTATTGCGCCGCGAATATGAGTAAGCAGATCTTTTTCACGAGCTGTATTTTATTGCTCACTGTGCCAATACTGTTGTTTGCCAACACAGATGGGCCCGAGGGTGGACTAGATTATGAGATTCTAAGTCCAATCAGATTTGGTTCTATCTCTGAACTAATAGTTGGTATCTTAAATTTTGTACTGGTTATTGCTGTACCAATTATTGTGTTTTTTCTCATTCTTGCTGGTTTCAAGTACGTCACCGCGCGCGGTAATCCAGCCGACATTCAGACGGCTAACCGTTCACTGCTGTACGCTTTGATCGGTGGTGTCATGATACTGGGATCGGTGGCGCTGTCAGAAATTATCAAAAACTTGGTCGAATCATTCTAGTCGTATGCAAGAGTATTTTCTGTCATCAGTACACGCTGAAACGATCAGCAGTAGCACGTTAGTCAATCCTTTTAGTTCTGTCAGTGGTATTCCCGAACTATTGACATCACTATTAAATGTACTACTGATTATCTCGGTACCATTTATTGTCATATTCATTATTTATGCGGGCTTTACGTATGTCACCGCGCGCGGTAATCCCGAAAAAGTAAAGGCAGCCAACCGTTCATTGCTGTACGCCTTACTAGGATCTGTCATAGTATTTGGCGCGTATGCGTTGTTCGCAATTTTGCAGTCAGTGGTCGATGCGTTTAGTGCATAATGTAGTGGTATGAACACACCTACCACGTATAGCGGATTCGTCGATCTACTCATCGGATTTATTAACATTATCATCCCAGCGATGTTCGCAATCCTATTTGTTATCATTGTTTGGAAAATTATTGACGCCTGGGTACTACATGCCGGTGATCCGCAAAAGCGCGATGAGGGCAAGCGTCTGGCGGTGACCGCGGTGATCGTGCTAGTAGTCGGTATCAGCGTCTGGGGAATAGTAGCTATTTTACGGTCTTCACTATTTGGTCTGTAGACAAATTACAATATCTGTACTAGAATTATTGCTATGAATAAAATTACACTTTTGACTTTGATGGCGTTTTTACCAGCAGTAGGTCACGCACAGACAGCAACGGCTCCTGAACTATCTGAGTTACTACAAAGCTTCATAGAATTTTCAAACGACACGCTGATCCCATTTACTCTTGGTGTCGGATTCTTATTTCTTGTGTTTGGTGTATTACGGTACTTCTTTATTGGTGGCGCGGACGAAGAGTCACGCAACAAAGGTAAGTCCTATATCGTCAGTGTCATTGTCGGGTTTATCGTGATCCTGATATTCTGGGGTGTCATCAATCTGCTGGCAAATAGCACTGGTCTGGCTGGTTCATCACTGCAAATCATTCCAACCGTTGGGGTAGATATCGACTAGCACTGTCCACACTACATTCAATCTGGATGTCAAATTTGTATTGCTGTACCGTATACTGTAGATAACTCGCTTACGAGTAATTGTATAACTATGAAAAATGTATTAAATTCGCTACCAGTAGCAGCGCTCGCGTTCGCGCTACCAGTGATAGTGTCCGCCCAAGGTAATTTCCCAGCTGATGGTGGAGATGTCGGTATCTTCCTCCAAAACGTCATCCTATTTATCAATGGCGTGTTGATCCCATTCCTCCTCGGTATTGGTTTCCTGATCTTCGTTTGGGGGATGTTCCGCTACTTTATTGCTGGTGGGGCCGACGAAGAGGCCCGTGATAAAGGCAAGTCTTTGATCGTTTATTCAGTGCTAGGATTTGTCCTGATTCTCATTTTCTGGGGAATTGTAAATATTGTCGCCAACGCCACTGGGATTGCTGGTGAGAACTTAGATGCCACTAATATTCCCAGTGCCGTCCCCTTTAATCCTTAAGACACCACTCGAAGGACGTAAAACTGCCTGCGGGCAGTTTTTTGTATCCACACAATTGTGTGAGATTGACTAATGCTTGTAACTATTTCGTCGTATAATGTAGACAGTTATTTTTAATTACAACGTATGAAGAATCTATTTACAAAACCAATTGCTACACTACTGGCATTCGCGTTGCCAGTAGTAGTATCGGCACAGGCGCAAAATTTTGATCCAGGGGGAGGCGCCATCGGCACCTTTTTGGCAAACGTAATATCGTTTGTTAACAACATTCTAATTCCTTTCCTCCTCGGTATTGGCTTCCTAATATTTGTCTGGGGCATGTTCCGCTACTTCATTGCTGGCGGGGCTGATGAAGAGGCTCGAGACAAAGGAAAGTCATTGATTGTCTATTCAGTACTTGGATTTGTCTTGATTCTGATTTTCTGGGGAATTGTAAATATTGTCGCCAACGCCACTGGGATTGCTGGTGAAGAATTGGAAACTGGCAATATTCCGGATGCAATTCCTCCAGGGTTGATACCTGCTGGCGGAGTACCTACTAGTGGTGGATTCCCTGCTAATCCGTAAATTAACTTACGCTGTCTTACAAACCGCCTTACGGCGGTTTTGTGTATTGGACACTTAGTTACATGGCAGTAGGTGTATGATATATAGATATGAATTCCGCTACTGGCGCTGCTGCCGCGTTTGTTGACAAACTTAATCAAGTAATATTATTTCCCACCATTGCGTTACTATCATCAATTGCCTTACTGGTATTCCTTTATGGTTGCTTTGTGTATATTGTTAACAGCAATAACCAACAGGCCCGCGGCGAGGGTGTGCGACACATCCTGTGGGGCGTGGTGGGGCTAGTGGTGATGCTGTC
>CAZVFY010000011.1:0-20060 GCA_964626635.1 uncultured Candidatus Saccharibacteria bacterium | reverse complement strand
CCCGCGCGCGCAGACTGCGCGCGCGGTTTGCGGCACGTGACGCTGGGTCACAGACCGCTGTTGCAGAGGTTGCCGCTCGGGCCACAGGCACCGACCGGTGCTCCGGAAGTGTTGGTCGAGGTGACCCCCACATCTGAGACGGCCTGGGAGGCAGCGTTGCCGCCTTGACCGCCCTGGATGTTCCACTGGATGTTGTCACCCTCGTGGGCTTCGGCCGCGTCGACCTTGCGGTCGGCGACGACAATGGCGCCGGCCGCGTTAATGGCCGCTCCCGTAGCAACCGGAATGGTTGCCCGAGCGACATCGCCGCCGACCGTATCGTCAGTCGAGATCTGCTGTGAACGCAGATTGCCATGGAGATCATAGATGCGCACGATGGTCACCTCCTCTTCCATCGAAGGACGGTTGGTGGCCGTTTCGAACGTATCGCCGTTGCGAAGCGGTTGCTCCACCCGGGCGGTCTTGGCGCCGCAAGCACTCAAGGTGAGCGCTGCGATCAGTAGGACGGGAAGTTTCATGACAGTTCCTCTCTCCGGCTTTACCGGTAGTTGAATTGGTAGATTTCCTTGTCACCGCCGGGCACCACAATTGTGAGGCCCGGGATGTCGATGTCGCAGCCGCAGATATTGTCGTATCCGGGAACCTGCACCACCATCGGCGGCTCGCGTTCAACGCGAAGGCCAGTGTTGACCATGGTTTGAGTCTGCATGATCCCCAGATTGTTACAAGCACCCGGATAGCCGGTGTACCAGTGCGCCACCTTGCCCGGTGCAACCACACATTCAAGTGCTGCGGTATCGCTACCGAGAAACTTGGTGATGTTGCCCGAGACACCGGTGACGCCGGTCAGCGATAAGTACCACTGACCGTCAGGCACCATGATGTGCATGCACGCGCCATCCGCAGCGAGTTGCCGCAGTGAGGCGCAGTCCGCAGTGCTCCAACCCGATCGTGAGATCGACTGCAAACACTGCTGGTGGAGCGAATTGGCCCCAGGCGCGTTCGCGCCTGGATTCATTTTCGTCCACTGATTTTCCTGAGCGCTTGCGGGCGTACCCGCACCCCAGACGAGCAGCATACTGAGTACACCGAACATCGTGAGGGGAAGCGCCCACAAGGGCTTTCGTTTCATTCGTTTGTATCCTTATCAGGAATTTTCAAGGATCCACCAGCACTCGTGTGCCGGTTTTGCAACGTGTTTGACGTTAGGTCAAGTAGGTCGCTCGGTATATATAGCATTTTTTTGACATAAAGTCAAGTGTCTGCCAATAAAAAAGGCCCCACTCGTAGAGTGGGGCCCAGTCTTAATGTGCTGTATTGCGTATCGAACTCAGTTCGACCCGCTGGCCTTCCAGTCGCCGCTGACCGGCGACTGTTTCATCGTGCCGCCGAAGAACGAGTTGTTCGCCAGCGATACGGCGTTGCCGCCGCGGGCCATCGAGTTGACGGTGGCGTCGTACTCCAAGCTGCCGCGGGCGATCTGCGAGAAATCGAAGCCGCCGTTGCCGTTGCCGTTGCCGTTCGGGGGGCAGATGTTGCCGAGCGCGCACGGCGAGCCGTGGAACGACCCCTCCGTGTAGAGCGAGCCGTTCTGCTCCTGCAGCGTGTCCACCCGGACCTCGTCACCCTCGGCCATGCCGTAGACGTTGCCCTGAGACGCCAGTCCCAGCTCGGTGCCAACCTGCATCATGCCGTTGTTGATGGCCGCGAACGTGCCCAGGTTCTGACCGACGGTCGTACCGTAGTCGTCGCGGGAGTTGTTGCCGCCGTCTTCACCTTCGATCATGGCGTTCTCACGCACTTTCCAGGTGGCGTCGACGTTCTGATCTTCGCAGTTGAGGCAGCCGACGCCTTCCCAGTTGAAAGCACCCTCCGTGACGGAGTCCTTGCTCGCGTCGAAGTTCGAGCCGTGATAGCCCTGCCCGCCGACGTTGCCGAACGTGCCGACCTTGATCCCGAAGTTGAAGCCGCCGCTGCCGGTGCTGTACGGGTTCCCGTTGCCATAGGGGTCGTTCGCCAGCGCCGTGCCGGCGGTCAGAACGAGCACGGCGGCCGTGATCATCATCTTGTTCATGAGAAAGTACTCCAGTTGTCAGCCATCCGTCCATTCAGGATCGGTGCTGAGTTCAGTTTGCTGCAGACCCGGAGGCTTGCAGCGGTGATCGTCCAGCGAGGCTGGACATGCACAACTGAACACTGACTCGAGAGAGGGTGCGCAGCTGCACAGAACTGTGTGCCCCGAAGGACATAGCGGAAACCTAGCACACCATCAAAATTTGTCAAGCCTTCTTGGTAGAAAACACTCAACTTATTCAAAATAACTTTAATTACAAAGCATTTTTTCGCAGTGGCCAGTTACAATGCTACAATCTCGATACCTTTCGTATGTCAGCGCGCGCATTACTGCAGTTAACAAGCGAGTTCGGCCCCCTAGTAGCATTCCTATTGGCGGGGCAACTTACCACGTTCATTGGCGCCGTGTGGGTGCTATTGATCGCGACGATCGTAAGTGTTTGCTATACCCTACTGGCCCACCGCCAGCTGCCCTGGCTACCGATCGCGTCAGCAATTGTGGCAGTCGCCAGTGCGATTGCGACGCTTGCGTTTAATAAACCTGACGCAATTATTTTTGCTGATACGGCGTATTACTGGGGTTTTGCGATCGCAATATACATCGGTTTTTTCCGGTCGCAACATTTTCTCGAACATATTTTTAGCAGCACATTTGCCATTACGCGGGCAGGCTGGCAAGTGCTATCCAGGCAGTGGTTTGCATTGCTCATTATCGCTGGACTTAGTAATGAGTTCGTCCGCCTTACCATGACGCCTGAATTCTGGCTGGATTATCGAGCATCGAAAATAGGGCTACTGGCTCTGTTTGCTATTCTGCAACTGTTGGTGGCTCGATGGTATCGGATTCCAGGCGAGAGTACGAGGTGGGGTGTTCGTCTATCACAGCCAAAGAATGGCGCTAGTTAATTTCTAACTGCTGGCGGTTCTCCTCTAGGAACGTTTCTAGTTCAGCTTGTTCGTCGGGTGATAATGATGCTTGCGACTCATTCAGTTGGCTTTCTTGTAAATTAATGAATGTATCTTGTAGCAGGAATGAGAACGTTACTGCCGCCAGAATTGCAATGCCAATTGTAAAAATTACAATCGCCGGAATACCCACCCACGCGAGGGTCTGGTACCAGCGTTCGGCCGGGACTTGGAGCGGTGGCTGCGCGACTGACCAGGCGTAGATATGTGCAGCGTAGTGCACCATCAACACCGTACCAATGGCGCTGGCTAAACCACTGGCAACAACTTCTGGCCAAATGCTCGCGGCGGCTGGTAGTACGCTCGCCAGTAGCCCGCCCAACAGACCAAGTACTATTGCCAATAGCATAAAGAGCACAAACAACCCGAGCAAGCGCCACCACACCGCGCCGGCACTCCCCCACAGCAACTCACGCGACCGGCGCAAGGCGGCCATCCCCCGTACGCCTTCGTGGGCATACACATACTGAACGATTGCCAAATGTGCAATCGCAATAATACCAGGTACGATTAATAGCAAACCGCCAAACACGACCAGCGCGCTGAGTAACCCAATCCATATAAATCCGAGGATATTGCTGCCCGCCCAAGACACCGCCGCCCCAAAAGACTGCAGCGGCTGCCGCAATGCATCTGCCGTGATGTATTTGAGAACGCCAAGTTGCAGCACGACCAGTGCAATAATAGCCGCAAAAAACAAGACACCCATCAGCGCCAGCTCGCTTACAATCGGCGCAAATTCGGCGCCTTCAAGGGCGCGATTGTTGACGTCTAAGTACGTCAAAATGAGATTGGGGACCAGTACCACCAAGACTAACCACGGTTTAGTAAGCAGGTACGAGACTGCATTACTAAATAATTCGATCACGCTCGGCATACTAGTGGCCGGCCCTGACAGATGTGCGGTCGACGTACCCATGATGACTCCTGTCGCGGTACTGGTATCCGCTGATCCAGCCCCATTCGCTTGTGCCATCTGAGCATAGACCGCTCGGATGGATGATTCGTCGTACCCGGCCGCTTGCAATTCCGCGGTGATTTGTTCGCGCGTATAGCCGAGGTCTTGGCGTTCTTGGATGGCAGTTTGTAATTGTGGGTTCATGGAAGTGTGTACCTAATGAGTAGTGATACCTAAAGTCTATCATAAAAGACCTATTGATTGACCACCAAAATGAGGCTACTATGAATGCCGTTATGACATCATCCAATACACCGATTAGCGACACAGCCAGCGAAATTATTATCATGTCAGTGGGCGGATCACTGATCGTACCGGACGGAATCGATACCGTATTTTTAATAAGTTTGAAGAGATTTATCACTGATCAAACTAGCAACCACAACCGCCGTTTTATTATCATTGCTGGTGGTGGGCGCACGGCGCGTAATTATCAAGATGCTGCCACTGCGGTCAGCACCCTTGCATCAGAAGATCTTGATTGGATGGGGATTCACGCCACGCGACTCAACGGTCATTTATTGCGAACGATTTTCCGTGATATCGCCCACCCAGTAATGATTACTAACCCAGATGAAATCCTCGATGTCGCTGGGGCGCCCAGTGTGATTGTCGCGAGCGGCTATCGTCCCGGTAGTTCGACTGACTTGCGCGCCGTTCAGATCGCCGAGCGGGTTGGTGCCGAACGTGTCATTAACCTATCAAACATTGATTACGTGTACACGGCCGATCCCCGCGCAGACACGACCGCCGAGCGCATCAAATCGATCACCTGGCCTGAGTTCCGCGACCTCATTCCAGCCGACTGGGACCCTGGAATGTCTGCCCCGTTTGACCCGATTGCGGCGCGCGCGGCCGAGGCCAGTAACATCGAAGTGGCCGTCATTAACGGCAACAAGCCTGATGCGATTAGCGACTACCTCGATAATGCGGAATTTGTAGGGACCAAGATTGGGTAAGTGACAGAAAGCCAGAGGTGCGCTACTAGCGTCGCGCACCAGACCGGCCGCTGCCTGCACTGGGCGCGTCCGATTCGCCGAGCCACGCCATTAGGTCGCAGCGTGTTTGCCCCTCGCGGAGCGCTGAGAAATTGGTTCTGGATTCCCCCACACTATCAATACATTCGTAGGTTCCGTCTGATAATTGAAGGGTAACAGCGTACTGCGTTGCGGTGTCATAACAGTTCGCTTTTGAAAGGCTTTGGGGTGGCAATACATTGACAACACTGTTTTGGTCTCCGCGGTTAGTGCAGAATCCGCTATAAGAGAATGCATTTTCGTTATAGTACAGCTCGGCGGTCATTCGTGCATTATTGAGGATCATCATATCAGTAGCGTCCTGGGCGTCCTGGCGCGCATTATTTAGACCAAACGGGTCTGGCACCGTAGGGATGTTATCAAGGCGCAGACCACTTGACTGATTAGCTGTAAACGCTTTTATAAGTTCTTCTAACGTTTGTGGGTGCACGTCAGATGGGGTCACCACCGCATCAATCCTTGGCGTGTAGAATTCTTGCTCAAGTGATAGGTGTAGCACACCAGTCGCGCGGGTCGGTTTGATATAAGAGTGGATCTGGTGCCCAGCCATTAAGCCTAATCGATTAACCAGCACATACAGCTCGGTGGCCGCGTTAATTTCAGCAATAACGTCCGGGGTGATAAATTGTCCTGACGACCCGTCAGTAGCCGGATCGTATTGTCCGTCTGAGGCGATGGCGATCACCCCGTCGATGAACGCGACCAGTTCCTCATACGCCAGATCGTATTCATATTTGAAGTAACTCTGGTTGTCAGATTGTTCGTAGGTTGGCTTACCAACAAATGTGATGAACGGATACTCTTCGAGTAGCTCATTGATCTGTACTTGCAGCTCGCTCGGCACCCGCAAATCAGCCGTGTGTACGTCTCCCACTGCGGCCAGCAGATATTGCCGGATATCCTCAAGACTGGTGACGGGACCGAATGCCAGATCTTGAGTCGTGTCTTGGTCCGTTTCGCCAAATACTTCGGCGCGGACGAGATCGACGAACGCGAGCGTTGATGTTGCGTAGTCGCCGGCAATTTCTTCGACCACGTCCTGTAGCTGCTGCTCTAGCTCGCTAATCGGGACTGGGCCGGCCTCGATCCAGGTTTGTTTCGGTAGCCAATCACTTAATGCATCAAATAGTGGCGGTGTATCATCCAGCCTTAGGTACGCAGTATCATCGGCCATGACGAGCGAAGCAGCACCATCAACAACGATTGGTTCCATATTAATCGCAAACGCAGCGGTCGCCAACACCGCCAGTGCCTGGCGTTGGTCAATCGTCGCAGTGTACCCAAATTGTGCCTGGCCATACTGCGGCATCTGTATACCAATCCCATTCATCTCATCGAAGCCTTCATCAATATCGGCGTTAGTGTACGTAGTGGCAGTGGTAGAGGATGAGAAAGTAATTGCCGTGCTGAACGCTACGCTATAAAATTCTGGCATCTCGTAATCACCAAGCACTCCCAAGAGTAACGCTGCCTCATCATCGTACGGTGCGACACCAACTAGGCCCGCAAATGACGACACGCCAGCATCGCGTAACACCAGCCACGCACCGACCGCACCAAGCAACAACAGCGCAACAATGCCAAGTACAATCCATTTGAGCGCGCTTGGCCGGACCGAGGTGACAGTCGCAGCCGGGGCGGCGTCCGAGTGGGCTACGGCGTCCGGCGTTGTAGTGTCTGTATGGTCTACATGGTCAGTGTACTGCGTGTAGTCATGCTGCTCGTGGTCGTGCTGCTCATGAAACTGGATTGCTGGTTCGGAAGCAGCGGCTATAACTGCGGGCTCTTGCTCGGTCTCATGCAAGTATCCAATTGCTTCGGCGCGGGTGTAGCCCGAGGCAATAAATTCGCTAATGATCTCTTCGTCGGTTTTACCGGCTTGCCTTAGTTGAATGACCGCCGCGTGGATTTCGTTCATGGTACTACGTTGTTACATCCGTAGTATAACAACCAGCACGCGGCAAAAATGCCGCTATTAAGATGACTGCTGCATGTAAATAGTTAGTCAATAGTTGCCAACCACTGATCGATTCGCACATGCAGAGCGGACATGTCTCCATTATTTAAAATCGTCGCATTAGCCATCTGCATAACTGTTGCCTTTTGCATGCCATTGGGGTCTGGGTCGTTCATTTCTAATGCTTCTTGGGCGCAGAACGTTTCAAAGGTAACGTGATCTTTGGCCGAACCCCGGCCGACGATCCGTTCGTAACGCAGCTGTTGGTCTGCGTCAACTACCAGTAGCACGCCGCCGGCTGCTTGAAGCGTCTCGGCTTCAGCCTTGGCGCGGACAGACTCGATCACGGCGTTTGCGGCTCCATCCGCAGCCACTTGCGTTAAGGATCGCTTGATCAATATGTCATTACCAAATTCTCGACGCAGGTCATTGCCAACTGTGCGCAAGGTGTCGCGACTGACTGGCAGGCCGCGAGCCGTAATTTCGGTGATGATTTGCCCGCTACTAGAATAATGCGCAAAGCCTTTTTGCTGGACCAAATAATCGACTACCGCCCCCTTGCCAGCGCCGTCGGTGCCAGTAATCCCAATGATCATATGCTAGTAGTTGTTTCGCGCACGTCACGCAGGTTGTTGGCGTCGACATCGATGCCACGCCACTGGGCGTACGCGACCAACAGCGGACTGGCAATAAAGATCGACGAGTACGTACCCGCGATCACTCCAGCCAGCAGCACGAGCGCAAATGTCTCGGTCACGTCACCGCCAATGAAATAGAGCGCGCCGAGAGCAGCGGCAGTCGTGAGGGACGTGTTGATGCTGCGGGTGAATGTCTCGTTGACCGCAGTGTTGACGAGCTCTGAAAATGGCTTGAATAGCGTGTAGGTAGTGGTTTTTTTGATCAGGCCGGCCTCGCCTTCTGCTTGTTCTTCTTCAACGTGGCGATTGTCCATCAGTTGTTCGCGGACGCGGTCAAACACCACAATCGTGTCGTTTACCGAATAGCCCAGGATCGCCAAGAGTGCCATAATAAATAACACGTTGGCCTCGGCCCCAAGCCACAGCCCCAGGAGCGCCATCAGCGCCGTCGGCACCAGCAGATCGTGGATCAGCACCAAAATCGCGATCCCGCCGTACACCCCGCTGCGCACCGGTGTCCCGATCCGCATAAAGGCATAAGCCACGTACACAATGATGATGCCGGCCACTGCCGCCAGGGCCCATATCGCTTTGTCGCGCAGCTCTTGACCAATGACTGGTCCGATCGACGTGAACCGCGTAATTTCGGCGCCACCGCCCAGGCGCGTCAAAGCGATATGCAGTTGCATCCGCTCTGATTCGCTCAGATCAGCCGTGCGCACCAGGAACGCTGGTCGGCCGGCTTCATCGAGGGATTCTCGCACTGAAAATCCGGTTAGTTCCAGTTGTGTGAGTACATCTTCGACCGCGACTTGTTCGGGTGCGGCGCTGAATGCTACCTCAGTCAGAGCGCCACCAGTAAAATCAATCCCTAGCCGCACCCCAACCAAGGCGATGATCACAGTACTAGTGACAACGATGAACGCCGCGATCGAAAGCCAAATCTTTTTGTAGTCGATGATATCCATACTATTTTTTGAAACCGTTACCGTAGAGCCACGCGAGCGCGCCCCCGTCAGATTTGCTTCGGGCTGGCAGCGCAACCAAGAGCGTCCGCGTCACGAGGAGTGCTGACAGCATCGAGACGATCACCCCCAGTCCGAACACCAACGCAAATCCCTTGACCAATGATGTACCAAACCAAAACAGAATGATTGCGGACAGAATGCTGGTTACGTTCCCGTCACGGATCGCGCTCCAAGCCCGGCGGAAGCCATCACGCGCTGCCTCGCGACTACTCATACCGGCGGCGTAGCCTTCTTTGAGACGCTCGAACACCAGCACGTTCGCATCGACCGCCATCCCGAGCGAAATAATAAATCCAGCCAACCCAGCGGCTGTCAGTGTGACTGGGATGTATTGAAATAACGCCAGCATCACTGTCACGTATGATGACAGAGCCACAGCTGCCACCAGTCCAGGCAACCGGTACCACGCCAGCATAAACGCCACCACTAGCAGCAGCCCGACCACCCCTGCCTGAATACCCTTGCCGAGCACCTCCTCACCGAGTGAGGCGCCGATGGTCTGGGTGCTTTGGAGTTCGATCGGTACGGGCAAAGCACCAAAGTTCAGGTTCTGCGCGAGCGCTTGGGCTTCGTCAGGGGTAAATCCTCCAGAAATGATCGCCGTGCCGCCTGGGATCGGTTCGTTGATGCGTGGCGCTGACAGCAGCTCGCCGTCTAGGAAAATCCCGAGTGACTCACCGACATTGTTGCGGGTGATGGTTTCAAATAGCTTGGCCCCTTCCGCGTTAAACCGCACGCTGACGAGTGGCTCATTCGATAGTTGCCCTGACTGGGTGCCCGCGAATTCGAGTGACGCCCCCTCGAGGTAGCGACCTGTCAGTCCAGTATCGCTGAACGGAAGTGGCAGCTCCTCGTCGGTTAGTGCGGTAGTCGTCGCTGAGTCATCAGTTGACGTTGCGAGCGGCTCGCCGTTAATGCGGACGTTGTCAATGACGGCTGACCCGCCATCGGCAGTTGTCGTGGTGCCGAGTAATCCCTCGACGTTTTGCAATGCACTTTGCTCGGCGGCGAGACGCTCGTCAAATAATTTAAACTCGAGAAGCGGCGTCCGGCCGATTTCAGCCACGGCACTGGCGACGTATGTCACGCCCGGCAATTCGACGACCAATCGTTCGATCGGCTCGTCAGTCACGAAACTGCTGCTCTCGACCTGAACGATCGGTTCTGATACCCCGAAAATATTGACGCGCCGCTCGATCACGTCACGCAACACATTCATCAGTTCGGGAACTTCGGCCGGATCAACCGCAGATACGTCTGCCTCATAAACGAGGTGCGATCCACCCGCCAGGTCGAGCCCGAGTTTGAACGGGTTGTTGCTGTCAGGCGTTACAGCATTGGTGTACACCGTATACCCGAGCAAGCCAACCACCACCAGCACCACCACAGCGCGAAAGACGCGAATGAATGGACTAGTTTCGGGTGTAGACATCGGTGTCGTCGTTTCCAGGTTCTCCTCAGCCATAATTGTCATACGTTATACCACGCGCGGACATAATCTGCTATCAGTGAGGCGTTGCCGCTCCGAATAAAGGACTTAGACACTGGGGTGCGTCGACGTTTGATTACGTCTGCGCTTGGCGTGTGGCAGCACCACGTTTTCTAACAGACAGGCAATCGTAAGCGGGCCGATGCCGCCCGGCACTGGCGTCAAGAGCCTGGCGGTGTCCGCGCACGCTGGATCAATGTCGCCCGCCAACGCACCACCGTCCTCGCTCGTCCCGGCGTCAAACAGCACCACTCCGGAGCGCACCATCGCGGGGGTGATGAGTCGCGGCACACCGGCGCCGCTCACGACGATGTCTGCGTGCTGGAGCGCGCAGCGTTGCTCGTCAGGGCGAGATGATTTATCAAATACGTCGACCAGTGCACCAGCCTGCCTCGCCCACGCAGCTACCGGCGCCCCCACTAACCGGCCTGAGCCGATTACTACGACGCGAGCATCGGTAAATTGCACGTCGTGCGCAAGGCTAATTTCTCTGATCGCCGCAACGACCGGTGGTAGTACCTCGGTAGTGTCGGGATTGAGCGCGTCAGCGTCGAGGTGCACTGGTATGGCCCTCAGCACTGGCTCAGTCTCGATGCCTGACGGTAATGGTAATTGCACGACGATTGCGTCGGTTGCGCCCTGTACGGCGTTGATCGTACTGATAACTGTGTCAGTGGTGGCGTCTGCGGTCAGTTCAATAACGTTCGTCTGGATGCCACAGCCGCTCGCCTTTTTCTTTTTGAGAGCCAAATATTTCTGGGTCTCAAAGTTCGGATTGGCCGTGATGATGGTCAGGTGCGGCGTACACGCGAGCAGCTGCGCGCTCTGACGAACACGCTCAAGTACTGTGGCAGCAAGTTTCGTTCCATCGACCAGCATAGATGGTAGCGAGTATAGCAAACTTGTCCGCACGAATACATTCGCCTAGCGGACCCCATTAGCCCCAAAAGTCTAGTTACTCGCTGGCGCCGATCGTTGCTGCTCCTTGGGCACCCAGTCCTCATAGCGGCCGTCGGTGTACTGGAACGCGTCCTTACTTGAGTAACGACACTGATAAACCTGGGCGAGCTTATCGCCGCTCATGATAACCGGGTACGAATAAAACCGCCACGATCCCGGACTGGTCGGTATCCGCCCGCGCGTACCATGCCACAACACCGCAAACGCGAGGCGTGCCATGCCCGATGTAATTGGAAGGATTTTTTTACCCACCGCCGCGGCCATGTCGGGCGCGTAGACTGGTTCCCCAGTTGGGGTGATATTGAACACACTGTAATTCCAAGCGTACGGATCAAACGAAAATGTCTCGACGATATCCGCGACGTCGTCTTCGTGAATAAATTGTCGCACCCAACCGCGGGTTGCTGGCACGCGAGAGGTCATAAGGGTGATTAATTTATTCACCATCCCACCCTTGAGGTTGCCTTGCAGCGCAGATTGCAACCCAAACCGAGTGCGCATGTACCGCCCGCGTGGGCCAGTGATGGCGGCCGGGCGCACAACCGTGACCTGTGGTAGATCAGTGCGGCCGATCTCAACTTCCGCATCATACAATTCTTTGAGAAGTTCTTCGGTGGCTTTCTTTTCGTGCGCATACAAATAGCTATCATCCCGGAACCCTTCGGCCTCAGTAAAGGCATGCTCGAAAGTGTTGTCCGCCCGGGCCGAGTACGATGACGCCGTCGAGAAATACAACAGACGTTCGACGCCGGGTGTATGGAGCGCGAACTCGAACACCTTACGCGATCCTTCGACGTTCCAGCGCCACTGCTCCGCCGGTTGGCCGTACATCGTGCGGATCTCCCAGGCTGTATGAATAATAATGTGCGGCTGGTGTTCATTAACTATTTCTTGCCAACCGTCATCGGCGAGGTTGTGTTGCACATACGTGACTTTGTCGAAGGTCTGACTCCATTCACTTCTTGGTTCCTTGTCGATCGCGATGATCTTGGTGACGTCAGCCCGGCGCGATAATTGATCGCACAGCATCTCGCCCACGTACCCAGCGCCACCGGTAATACACACTACTTTTCCTGTCCGTTCCATATCGTGCAAACAGTATACACCACTATTTACGACGTGGCTGAATCTTTAAACCGAGCCTTGACAACATTGTTTTTAGGGTACGCAGCGCAATTTCTACATCGAGTAAAATGGAGCAATTCTTGACGTAGTACAAGTCATACGACAAGCGCATGCGTGATTCTTCGATCGACTGCGGGCTAATATTGTCCCCCATGTAATGCTGATGCGTTTGCGCCCAGCCGGTCACGCCTGGTTTGACGGTGTTGCGGATATTGTAGTACGGGATTTCGGCCGCCAACCGCTCGCCAAGACCTTTGATATCGTTGCGCGGCCCGATCAGACTCATTTCGCCGCGCAAAATATTATAAACCTGCGGAAATTCGTCAATCGACATTGCCCGCAACACCGCCCCCACCCGGGTGACTTGATTGCCTTTTTGAGCGTCTTCCCTGGTCCAAGTGCCCGAGCCAGCATCGTTGCTAGTCATGGTTTGGAGTTTAAGAACTTGCACGGGTGCATTGTGTGCACCGATGCGGTGCTGCGTCATAAATACGCCAGCCTGGCGACCTTCAATCTTGATCGCCAGATAAATAAACGGCAGCAGCACCAACAAGATCACCATCAGCACAAGGCTAAGAGTGATATCCATCAACCGCTTGGCCAGGGTATAAAAAAAGTTCTTGGCGTGCGACACGTGCGCGATAAACCAATCATAATCAAGCGCCGTGAGCGGCACTCGATCAAAGGTGTCTTCGTACACCTTATAAAAATTAAGAAACGTCAGCTGGAATTGCAGGTACGAGAGGTCAAATAATTTCGGCAGGACTGACTCTAGATAGTTGCCCCGCGGGTTGGCGATCACAATGGTGATGCGTTCGCGCTTGATCAGGGCGAGGAGTTTTTGTTCAAAGCCTGGGATACCCTTGGCGGTACGTTCATTGATGATGCGGACAAATTCGTAGTAGTAACGATCATTACCGTTGACCTCGCGCACTAATTCTTCGGCCTCGGGGCCATCAGCGATCAGTAGGGCTCGCTCGCGGTTTTTTGACTGTAATGACTCAAACACCCGCAGTCGCCAGACACTGACGAGCGCAATCGAAATAAACAAGAAAATGATCAGGTTAGTTTTGGGGGCAATCGGGAATGGCAGGACAAAGAACAAAATGGCCGCCACGAGGATATTGACGAACTGCGTGTTGACAATGCGACTGAATAGCATTGATTTGAGAAAAACGGTGTGCTTATCGTACAACCCGGCCAGATAAAACACTCCCACCCACACGAGCGACAGTGTCACCCACGGCCCAAAATGCTCGCTCCACAATGCTGCGGTGGGCCAATCAAAGTATCGCACCAACAGGGTTAACCACAAAGCGACATAAAAACAAGCAATATCTCCGACTAGTAGCACCAGCAATTCTCTCGTCCGTTCGTTCATGCGTTTTGTTGCATGGTACAAAACCGGCTGGAGATTGCAAACCATCTACCGTAGTATGTATTCGTAATGAAAGATACTGACGCCAATACAGTCCTCCTCCTCATTACCAAAAGTAATTGGGGGGGCGCACAACGCTATGTGTACGATCTGGCAACGCACCTGACGCGCGCTGGGTATGTCGTGACGGTTGGACTGGGTGGCGCGGGCGAACTGTCTACTCGCCTACACACAGCCGGAATCCGCGTTGTCACGATCGACGATCTGGGTCGCAACGTAGAGTGGCGTAGCGAGTGGCGTACCGGGCGCGTCCTGTGGCGTCTAATCCGTCAGGAGCAGCCAGACATCCTTCATCTCAATAGCAGCAAGATTGGCATCCTGGGCGCACTGCTGGGGCGAGCGGCTCGGGTGCCGAGGGTTATTTTTACGGCGCATGGCTGGGCCTTTAACGAGGCGCGTCCGTGGTGGCAGCGGCTATTGATCAAGCTATTGCACTACGCGACGGTGCTATTATCACACCGCACTATCGTGGTGTCAGACGCGTTGCCCGGCCAGCTCCGCTGGCCGGGCGCACCCGGGCGTATGACGCGCGTCTACCCTGGGCATACGCCCGAGCCGTCATTGTCACGCGTTCAGGCCCGGCAACAGCTCCTTAGCAAACTATCGCATGCGCCCCGAACTAATATATTAGCCGATCCCTGGGTGGTTATTATTGCGGAGTTACACCCCGTCAAACAACACGCGCATTTATTTGCCGCATTCGAGCATGTGCTGCGTGAGCAACCCAACGCTCGGCTGGTTTGTATTGGCAACGGCGATCGACGCACAGCCCTCGAGGCAGACATACGTGAACGCGGACTGACTGACCACATTCACTTGGTTGGCGCCGTTCCGCACGCTGCCCGCTATTTGCGGGCGGCAGATGTATTTGTACTGCCCTCGCGATCAGAGGCTTTTGGTTACGCCGTCCTCGAAGCCGCCGTTGCCGGAGTACCGGTGATAGCCAGTCGGGTTGGTGGTATTCCCGAGATCATCCATCACGAGCGCGAGGGATTATTAGTCCAGTCAGGCGATGTATCTGCGCTCGCTGCCGCCCTCAGTCGCTTGCTATCTGATCAAACGCTCCGCAACCGGCTTGGTGAGGCTGGCCTTTTGCGCGGGCGAGTATTCAGCGTGGACCAGATGGTGAGGCAAACAACCCGGGTGTACCGGGGCGAACCGCTAGATTGAGTCGATCGGGGTCAGCAGCTCGCGGTGCTTGACGATCTGCCGATAGCGGCGCATACCCATTACCATGCCGAGCGCGACGAACTCAGTCACGAGATGCGACCCGCCGTAGGACAAGAACGGTACCGTCGTACCGGTCACCGGTAGCAACCCGATATTCATACCAATGTGCACAAAAAAGTGCGCGATAAACAAAAACGCCACCCCGACGGCAAACAGTCGTTCGAAGTTTGTCGCCGCTTCGTCAGCGTGCTGCAAGAGTCGCCAGATCACCAGCCCAAATAAACTAAACAACAGCAGCACTCCCGCGAATCCCCACTCCTCGGCGTACGCCGCAAAGATAAAGTCTGTTTCGTACTCGGGCAAAAACTGAAATTTTGATTGCGTGCCGTACCCGATTCCCCGCCCCCAAATTTGTCCTGCACCTACAGCCACGGTCGACTGATAGGCGTTGTACCCTGCCCCTTGAATATCTGAGAGCGGATCGAGAAACGTCGCGATGCGGGCTTTTTGGTAATCAAGGAACACAAATTGCCATAACACTCCGACCGCTACCACGCCCGCCAGGAATACTGCGAGCAGATGCGTCACTCGGATACCAGACACCAACACCATACCAAACCAAATAAAAAACAAGATGATCGCTGAGCCAAAATCTGGCTGAATAAACACCAGTCCGAACGGAATGAGCGCATACACGCCCGAGACAATCACGTGGCGGACCTGTCGAATGTGTTCGTGCCTAATCGTGAAATATTTGGCCAGCAATATAATCAACACCAGTTTCGCCGGGTCAGATGGCTGCAGCGAGAAAAATCCTAGGTCGAACCGGCTCTGCGCGCCAAGCGTCACTTCACCAATAAACAGTACCAGTATTAAGAGCGACGTGATCGCCCCGTACAAATACAACGCCGTATTGCCCTGCCGCAAAAACCGGTAGTCTGGCACTAGCGCTAAGAAAAACGCGCCGACTGCCACACCAATCCAAATCAGTTGCCGATCGAAGAAGCTTGTTTCGGTAGAGTGGGTATACATGGTCACCAGACCAAGAAAAGACAATAGCGTAGCCGCCGCCAAGAGCCACCAGTCCACTCCTGACACCCACGTTCGCCAGTACTGCATCATCGCCACAGTATGCCCTCTTTATCGTAGCTCGGCAAAGCTGGTGGGTGTTTTTGCGATAACTTCGACCTTACTCGGTTGTACCTCGCACAGCGAAGCGGTCACCGTTGCATAAATAGCCTCAAGATCAGCGCGATTTGGCGCCAGGTGTGCAAATGCAGGTTGGCTAGCGAGCGATTGGATAAACGTTGTATCGACGCCAGCTCCCAAACCGATCACGTGTACGTCAATCCCCTGGGCAGTGAGAGCTTGTGCAGCAGTGATGGCAGCTGCGGCCGCGTCACCTTCGCCCTCGGCTGTTGGCAAGCCATCGGTGAGCAATACCATAGCTTGTCGAGTCATAGCGTCACTCCTATCAGTCGGGAACTGGTCAGCAGCTAATTTAAGTGCGGCGGCAGTATTGGTTAAGCCTTGTTCTTCGGCCGCTGCGATAACAGTATTAGTCACTGCCGCCTGCACGGTCGCATGAGCAGGGGTGAGGGGCTGGGCAAGTGTTGGCTCGGTGGCAAAGGTCAGGAGTCCAGCCCGATCGGCTGGCTGTAAATTGTCAATGAATGTGTTAGCGGCTGCGAGCGCGTCGGTAATTGGCTGGGGCGGCGCAGACACATCATTATTCATGCTGCCAGATACGTCGATCCCTAACAAGACATCGACCGGGATCGCGCAACTGCGAATAGTACGTGCAATCGGTTGTCGCCAGGTAAATACTACATTTTGAGTTGTCTCGGCTGGA
This sequence comes from uncultured Candidatus Saccharibacteria bacterium, assembly GCA_964626635.1. Taxonomy (GTDB): domain Bacteria; phylum Patescibacteriota; class Minisyncoccia; order Phycocordibacterales; family UBA918; genus OLB19. The sequence goes on along the minus strand of CAZVFY010000011.1, from coordinate 3,369 downwards.
AACGATTCAATAAAAGTTTGCGACGCCGTTACCGGCTCACCAAAATCATTAAAGATGGTCGCGACCACTTCAATGTCGCGCGCATCGTCTAGAGTCGTGTTAGACAGCGCCACATCGAGGCGCGGATCGGTGTCGCTATTTTGTAAATTAAGGTCAATAGTCTGGAACTGCGTGGCGTCTTTGGTGGCTGGTAGCCACATGTCCACCGGTTCTAACACCAGTTCAGTAGTGGCGACCGGCCGGCCGCCAGTATCGATCCGGCCCTCGAACACCGGGTAGGCGCTGTTGGGTGGCAAGATAGTCGAACCAGGGATTTCATTGATGATCTGCCCGGTCTCGTCATACTGCACGAACCGGTAGCGCAGCTCGGGGGTGGCCGCCAGAGCGTTGCGGTTCTCGATGTAGGCGGCGGCGTTGTACTGGCCAGGTAACACTTCAAAGCTCTCGGCCCAGGCCACAGTTGGTGGGATGGTTTGGCTGCCCGGGATCCGAATGCAACTGCCGCCTGCATCCACCTCGACCTCATTGCCATTGAGAATACCGTCAAAGCAATTAGCTGGTGTATAAAAATTCGCATAATACACCACCACCCCGATCATGAGCCAAAACGTTGCAAATCCACCGCCATACGCTAATCGCCGCCACGTAGCCCATGGCCTAAAATTGTCTCGCATGACAGCAGTATAGCAAAACTGATCGTCCAGTCTTATTCGCACCAATGGATAGCTACAATAATAACAGAAAACACCACTCGAAGCATGCTGTGAGTGATGTTTTCTTTCAAATCGTCCGAGTTGGCGCCTACCTACTCTTCCCCTTGCGGAGTACCATCGGTGGTAGCGGGCTTAACTTCCGTGTTCGGAATGAGAACGGGTGTACCCCCACCCCCAAAGCACCAACTCGGATGATTCGATATAATTATGTATACAATCGCGTGAGTGATTCTCGACCGTTCAAAGAACGATAGTGGAGCTGACCGGATTCGAACCGGTGCACACAGGGGTGTAATCCCCGCTGCTCTACCGCTGAGCTACAGCTCCACAATAGTCGAGAAGTAGTGGACGAGCCAAGAGGATTTGAATCTCCAACCTCTGCGAGAGTTTTTACACCCTATATGCAACGCTCTACATTGAGCTACGGCCAGCCATCGTGGTCACCTGGTAACCACTCACGCGATTGTATGACTGCATAGACAGGGTATTTGAAATTAGTAAGGCAGACCCAAGTAAAGAACAGTTAGACTCGGGTATTTGCTGCCCCGTACAGGAATCGAACCTGTCTTTCTAGATTACGAATCTAGTGTCCTAACCGATAGACGAACGGGGCAGGGCCATATTGATGCAGGAAACCCACATATTCGGCCTTACTAACTTCAAACCTCGGTAAACTTCACTCAAAATTGTAGGATCATTCAAAATTAGATGCAATTGTGCAAGTTGGAAGACGGCGTGTGCCGGAGCCGTACTGGAGTACGGTGACAAACGCGCTGTCTGAAACTTGTGCAAGTGCGCTCATTTTGGATGAGCCGCGTACAGTGTTCCCTATGAGAACGTACGTCCGATTAGTACACCTCGGCTAAACACATTGCTATGCGTACACCTAGTGCCTATCAACCCGATCATCTCTCGGGGGACTTAATGATACCTTATCTTCGAGTTGGCTTCGTGCTTAGATGCTTTCAGCGCTTATCCATTCCGAACATAGCTACCCAGCGGTGCACCTGGCGGTACAGCTGGTAGACCAGAGGTTCGTTCATCCCGGTCCTCTCGTACTAGGGACAACTCTCGTCAAGTATCGACGCCTGCAGTAGATAGGAGACCAACCTGTCTCACGACGGTCTAAACCCAGCTCGCGTATCTTTTTAATTGGCGAACAGCCAAACCCTTGGGACCTGCTCCAGCCCCAGGATAAGATGAGCCGACATCGAGGTGCCGAACAGTACCGTCGCTATGGACGCTTGGGTACTACTAGCCTGTTATCCCCAGGGTAACTTTTATCGGGTAATCTCCGGCGGCATCTAAAGCCAACCATCGGTTCACTATGCTCTACTTTCGTATCTGTTCGTCATCTACGACTCACAGTCAAGCTGGTTTATGCCATTACACTATCGTCACGGTTTCCATTCGCGACTAACCAACCTTGAGACCCCTCCGTTACGATTTAGGAGGGTAGCGCCCCACTAAAACTGCCTGCCAGACAATGTCCCGATGTGGTTTTGCCACACCGGTTAGAGACTACCAAAATAAAGGGAAGTATTTCACTGGCGACTCCACGGTACCCGAAAGCCCGCTTCAAAGTCTCCTTCCTATGCTACGCATTAATTCAATAGCCCCAATATCAAGCTACAGTAAAGCTCCTGGGGTCTTTTCGTCTAACTGCAGGTACCCGGCATCTTTACCGGGATTGTATTTTCACCGAGCAGGTCCTCGAGACAGTTTCCCACTCGTTACGCCATTCGTGCACGTCGGAACTTACCCGACAAGGAAATACGCTCTATCTTTCCTTCTTTCGTTCTCCATAAAGGAGATTCTGTGTGTCGCCCTTGAACGACACTGTACACATATAGGACTCTATCTTCACCACCAACTTTACTTGCTGCGGTGCCAAACGTTGGTCTCTTGTTGATTTGGTTTGGATTATGTCCCCGCTTTCGCGAGGACAAGGTAACTATGGCTGGGGCTGTTTAACCCTCCTATAACCGTTCCAATCCGTCGAGCGTGCAAATAATGCTAAAGCATTTTGTACGCTCGACCTTAGAACGATTATAGTTATCGCTGACATTTACCGGGGCTTATACAGCCCAGCATAACAATCCGAAGATCATTACACCATCCGTATTTAACCTTCCGGCATAGGTCAGGCGTCACCCCCTATACATCCTCTTTCGAGTTCGCAGGGAGCTGTGTTTTTGTTAAACAGTCGGCAGGAAATCTTTCGCTGCGGCCCAATACACCACTTTAGCCTCAACCGTTCTGGACGGATGGGCCAAAGAACTTATCTGAAGTTTGTGTGGAACTGTAGCACGAAGGCTAAGTCCAAGTTGCCCTGTTGATCACGCCCATACGTAATGGGTTCAATACGCATGGATCGTTCTCCAATCTGGAGAATCACTTGCTCATCATCTGCTTTCGCGTCGATGAGCATTTGTAGTAATTCAGTTCCAGACATTTGCGGCAACACCGTAGTGGCGATGCCGTCGGCGATCTCTTCATCATGCTCGTCTTGTAGTTGACGAAGCATTTGATCTACTTTTTCAGACATCCACTCTCTCCTTGGTTGAGGACAAAGTGGTGTATTGGGCAGGCCTTATCCCGAAGTTACGGCCGCTTTTTTGCCGAGTTCCTTGAGGACCTCTCACTCGTTCGCCTT
>CAZVFY010000010.1:0-40068 GCA_964626635.1 uncultured Candidatus Saccharibacteria bacterium | reverse complement strand
GGCGGAGGGAGAGGGATTCGAACCCTCGAGGCCGTCTCCGACCTGGCGGTTTTCAAGACCGCTGCATTCAACCACTCTGCCATCCCTCCAATAATATTGTTGTCTTCACGTGATCGTGTGCCACAGATACTACCAAATAGGTCAGGAATTGTACACGTCTGCCCGCCTAGTACGTGCTACGATACTAGTAATGGAACAAACGCCACGTGCTGTGACTTGGGAGGCTCTTGAGCATCATCACCTAGAAAAGGGAAATGATTGGTATTTCATCCTGCTAATTGTTGTGTTGTCGGTGGCAATTGTGGCAATTATTTTTGGGAATTTATTGCTGGCATTTCTGGTCTTTGTGTCTGGCGTATCAGTTGCAATTGCGGTCGCCAAGGGACCGGCCATGCTCGAATATGCGGTCACAGTGCGCGGCGTGAGGATCGGTGAGCGGCTGTACCCGTACCCAACGTTACTGAGTTATCATATCGACGAGGAAAACCCACATGGTCCACAATTGCTGATTCGGTCCGAGCGTAAACTAATGCCCCTTATTATTCTGCCGATCCCGATTGACCAGATTGATGACATTGAATACCTCTTGCGCGAGCGATTAGAAGAAGAAGAGCTGGCTGAGCCATTTTTTATCAAGCTGCTAGAAGTGATTGGACTGTAGGGACGAGCTCGTAGTTTTCCTTGATAATAAACAGCGGCATCCGTGGATGCCGCTGTTTATTATTGGTGCTCTCGCCAGGAGTCGAACCTGGAGCACTGGTACCGCAAACCAGTATTTTATCCATTAAACTACGAGAGCAAGTGAGTAATTAAATGAAAGCTTGCTTTCATTTATGTTGCGAACGCCGCTCTCGCAACGTGAGGCGTCAGCCGAACGTTACTGCAGAGCAAGTGTTCTAAATTAAATGTGTTGCGTGCAGCTCTCGCAACCAAGGACGCAAGTCCGAAGGTTACAGAGAGTAAGTGGTGTTACTGCAGAATAAACTGCGCCTTACCAAGGTCTACGTTCCCGCAACGCGCAGATAGTACCACACCTGCGCGGACTCGTCACCTGTATGGGTCTCGTGCTATGCTGATTGACATGAAGTACCTCGGTATAGATTACGGGACCAAAAAAGTCGGGTTGGCACTGACTGACGAAGGTGGCATGATGGCGTTCCCGCATGCGACGGTGCGCAATGATGAAGGCTTGCTGACCTATATCAGCGACCTGATCGCAGCCGAGCACGTCGGCGCGGTGGTCATTGGACAATCAGTCGGATTAGACGGTACGCTGAACGCTGTGCAGCAGGACATTGACGCATTTATGCTAGAACTGACACTCCGTACACCTACCCCGATCCATCTCGAGCCAGAACAACTGACGTCTAGGCAAGCAGCCGCTCTGACTGGTCGCAGTGATGATCTGGACGCTGCCGCCGCCGCGATTATTTTAGACAGTTATATACAAAAACAATCATGAAGAATGAACACCAATCAACTGCAGCCACCGACTCATCCGATCAGCCAAAAGTAGCCTCAAGCTCTGGTATCACGTTTGATGATTTTTTGAAAATCGAAATTCGCATCGGTACTATTTTGTCCGTGGACATAGTCGAAGGGGCAGACAAGCTGCTTAGCCTGATGGTGGATGTCGGTGAACCCGAGCCGCGCCAGATTCTCTCAGCCATTCGAGAGTATGTCACAGATGAGCAAGAGTTGGTCGGACGACAGTCTCCGTTCGTGACTAATTTGCCGCCGCGCACCATCCGCGGACTGGATAGTAACGGGATGATTCTAGCGGCTGGGGAAGCGGGGTTTACGTTCCTCAGTCCTGATGCACCGCTGCCAGCTGGTACACTGGTACGATAATGCGGCCTACCTTAAATGAGCTACAAATGAAGCAACCACTCACGCACACGGCCGGTGCTCGGGTGGCGGTGTTTTTGCGGTCACGGTTCGGTGTCTGGTGTATTGGCCTGGTGTCTTTGGCTGAGGCGTTGCTACCGATACCGATCATCACTGATCCGTTTTTGGTCGCGGGAATACTAGCCAACCGAGCGCGCGCTGTATGGATTGTCGGGTTAGTCAGTGTCTCTTCTGTGGTCGGTGGGTTGTTGGCGTATCTGACGGCGCGGTACTTCTTTAATGTTCTGATGAGTTATATGAGCACTGCTGCCGCAGCCGAATTTACCAATATGCTGGCGTTTGGTGCTTCGAGTACGTTCCTAGCGACTTTGGTTGGAGCAGTTACTCCGGTGCCGTACACCATCGTGACCTGGGTGATCGGTGCCGCCGACGGTAACTTGTGGTTATTCATACTGGCTTCAGTCATCGGCCGGACTGGCCGCTATGCGATTGTGGGCTACGCGACGTATCGGTATGGTGCCCAAGCGTTGGTATATGCCAGACAGTCAGCGTGGCTGACGAGTGCGGTCATCGCGCTCCTAGTGTTGCTCTATCTGTGGCTGAAACTGTGAGTTGTGCAGACCTGCTCTACGGGTCGAGGCAGTATACTGATACTGTATGCTGCAGTTCTTTCAGACACTGACACCGACATTTGTCAAGTTGCCTTCGCTGGGCGTAGATATTTCTGATACCTCGATTAAGTACATGCGTCTAGGGGAGCCAGCCAGAACCGGCCGACCGATCGAAGACTGGGGAGACCTGACCATTCCCAGCGGGGTATTGCACCAGGGTGATATCGAAGACCTGGCTCAGCTCACTACCGTGCTGCAAGAACTAAAAGCCAACACCCGAACACGGTTCGTGCGGGTATCCCTACCCGAAGAGCACGCGTACGTATTTTCGACCACCATCAAACCTGGCATCACTGCTAGCGAATTGCGTAGTTTGTTAGAATTCAAGCTAACCGAAAACGTACCCATCCCAGCGCACGAAGTGTATTTTGATTATGATGTTAGTCCCACCCCTAACGCCTCGGGCGGGCGGTCGGTGGCGGTTACTGCGTACGCCAAAAAACTGATCGAAGGGTATTACAGTGCTTGCATCGGTGCCGATTTACTCCCGCTCTCGTTTGAAATTGAAGCGGCCGCCATGGCGCGGTCAGTGATACCAGCGGATGTAGCGGGGGCGACGATGATGGTTGACTTCGGCAAGACCCGCACTGGCATTGGGATTGTATACCAAGGGGTGTTGCTGTACACCTCGACCATTGATATTGGGGGCCAAGACCTGTCGACCGCCATGCGCGAGGTGCTGGGGGCGGATACCGCCGAGAGCGAGCTGACCAGGCTCAAGAATTCCATTGGGTTGATGGGTGAAGCATCCGACAAAGCGCTGAGTAAAACACTAAGGGTTCAAATCGACAATATCATCAACGAACTGAAAACCCGCTTGACCTACTGGCATCAACGGACCGACGCACATGATGATCGCCGGGTTAGTCAGATTATCGTGTGTGGCGGCAGTGCCAATCTGGCCGGTCTGTCCGGCTACCTGACCGCCGAACTAAAGGTGCAGTCCTGGGTGTCGAATGTCTGGGAGCACGTGTTGTCGCTCGATCACACCATCCCACCCATCGATCGGGCGCATTCACTGGGGTACGCCAGTGCTGTTGGACTGGCACTGCACGGCGGAGTAACCAATATGCGCGTATGACCAATCTGCTACCACCTCGAGCCAAAAAGATCGTTCGGCTAGAATACTGGTTGCGGATGGGTGCTGCCTGGTGTGTGTTGTGGGCAGTGGCGTGTGTGGTGGCGGGACTATTAGTGGTGCCAACGTACGTGTTGCTAAGCGGCGGGGTGGCCGCCTACGAGCTGACAATTATCGACGCCGCTGCCGACACCGAAGAGTTTAGCGTCGCCAGCCAATCACTGCGTCAGAGTACGCAGCAATCTGCTGATCTGGTGAGTATCAGTCAGTCGCAGCACGTGTACGCAGTCTTTACCGAAATAGAACAAGCGGTCCCGGCCGGTATTATGGTCGAGTCATACGCCTACACCACCCCCGAAGACAACCCGACCGTGCGACTGTCGGGGGTAGCTGCGAATCGAGATGCGCTGATTTTGTTGCGCGATCAATTGGCTGCGCTCGACATGGTGTCAGGCCCGGTCACCCTCCCAATCGAAAACCTTGCACAGAAATTCGAAATTCCGTTTACTCTGACGCTTAATTTAAGTCCCGCCAGCCTATGAACAAACACCGATTAGAATTCACTGCCACGGGGATCGGCGTACTGGCACTGACGGCCGTCGCGTTTGGGGTCGGGGTGTGGTCGACGGCCAATTTGCGGACCGAGCTCGACGCGCAATTAGTGGCCGTAGCCGAAGCCCAACAACAACAGTCCGAGCTAGCCTACATCAAACGCCTTGCAGCCGAAACCGAAACCGACCGCAGAGCCGTTGGACAGTACTTCCTGACGAACGAGGCCGAGAGTATCGAGTTTTTATCCTTTGTCGAGAATCTGGCGCAGTCAGAAGGCTTGGCGCTAGAGCCTAACAGCGCGACCCTCACCGAAGACGCCAGCGCCCTCGCCGTGTCCTACACCCTGAACGCACCAAAGCCGACGCTGCTGCGTATCATTGGGCTATTAGAATCTGCGCCCTATGCATTAACCATTAACCAGCTGAATCTCACCGGGGAAGGGGATGAGTGGGAGGCAACACTTGATTTAACCGTTGCGACATCACAGTATGAAATTGTCCAATAAACAACTACGCGTCGCCTGGCGCAAACTGAAACGACGCTCGCGCGAGGGTGTCTGGTTGCATCCGATGGTGCCGGTACGCGATTGGGTGATTGGGGTAATGGTTGCCGCTCTCATCATTATTGTCACTGCAGTATGGAGTGTCAGCGTGTACACTGCGTATCGTACTACCAATCCCAACACCATCACCGTCGAGCCGGTCACCGTCGCCTACCAAGCGAGTGTGGTCGAGGCGGCGCTCGAGGCACAAGCCGAGCGCGCGAACGAGTTTGCTGCGCTGCAAGCATCTCCGATCCAGCTTTTTACTCCGAGTGCGACCGGTACCGATACCAGTGCTGACACTGCCGCCACCTCGACCGTTGCGACTACTACGACTGCCACCACCGACGCCCAGCCGCCGCTCGACAATGATCTGACGAGCACATCAAGCATATCGAACACATTAAACACGACTGACATGGCTGATTCACCAGCGCCGGTAGAACCTGCTGACGACACAGAGCCAGAGGAAGATGATTTTGAGCCAGCCAGAGCTATTTCGTTTTAAGGTGATACCGTTGGTTAGTTTCAATTGGAAACAGATTGTTGATTTTGTAAACGAAAATAAATAGAAAACCCCAGAGTCCGGGATTTTCCAGTCTCTGGAGTGTGCGTCTCAGGCGCGCTTCAGCGGCACCACCTTGTCAGTGTCGACCATCGTCACGCCACGCGCTCGGTAGCCTTGCTTTCGCTCGGTTAGCGTGAAGGCCACCCGCACGCCAGCCTCGGTTTGCACGGCTTGTTCTTCCGGCATGTCCAGATCACTGCAGTGCAGGAACACGTCCTTGTCCAGACCGGGGACAGCGATGAAGCCGTAGAGCTTGTCCTCGTTCCAGTTAAGGAATTTCACGGTTCCCTGAACGATGTCGCCGATTTGCGGACCTTTGGTCTCGACGATCGGGTGAACGTTCGCCGCCTGTTGACGACCTCGACGCACCTCGAGTTCGTAGGTGACCCGCAGGTTCTTCTCAGGGGTGGTGCCTCGGAAGGCAGAGAAGTGCAGGAACACGTCCTTGTCGTCCGTGTCGGGTATGATGAAGCCGTAGCCTTTCTCGGCGTTGAACCACTTGATAATACCGGTGTACTTGGTCATGGGTATCCTCCTGTGACCGGGTTTCTGTTGCTATTTAATCACAAATATTTTAAAAGTCAATACTTGTAGGTAATGTGTACACACATATGGCGGATTAGTACCCTAAACTAATGACCGTCAAAATGACACAAACTATTCAACAAGAGCGATACTTGTGGATCAAACCACTCATCAAACATCAGCTCACCTATGCCGAGGTACTCAAAACCTGTCCACACAGCAAACGCAGTCTGGAACGTTGGGTATCAGCATATAAACGAGGAGGTATTGAAGCACTGCAACCGCAGTCAACTGAACCTAAAACACATAAGAAAGAAACCAGTATTGAATTAAAAGAGCGAGTGATTGCACTGAGAAAAGAAACTGGATTGTGCGCACTTAAGTTGCCCTGGCGACTCAAGAAACAAGGAGTCGATATTCATCCTCGCACCATCGGCAAAATACTCAAGAAAGAGGGTTTGGTCCGCAAATACCGCACCAAGAAAGTGAAGTACAAATACCTGCGAGCAAAGCGCAAGTCGGGTGAGCTGCTCGAGATGGACGTGAAATATGTCCCAGGCGCTATAGTGGGCCTGAAATACTATCAGTACACCGTGATAGATACTGCCACCAGGTGGCGACACCTTGAGGTATTTGATTAACAAAGCACTTTTCATGCGATTCGGATGATGAAGATTGTCCAGGGGAGGTTTCCGTATCCTATCCAAGCGATCAAAACTGATAGCCACAGCACCTTCACTAACTATTATCTTGGTACTAACAAACGCAGCGATGTATCAATCAAGACGATTCACGCACTGGATCAGTGGTGTGCTAAACATAACATCATTCACTATCTGATTGATCCTGGAAAACTAGCTCAAAATGGTACCGTGGAGCGGTCACATCGTGAGGACGAGGAGAAGTTTTATCAAAAGCACTCTTTCAAGACCAAGCAAGATCTAAAACGAAAACTTCGCCTTTGGAATGAATACTATAACGATCTGGAACACTGTTCCTTAGACGGGAAGAGTCCGAATGAGGTATTGTATTTGTGACCGCCAGAAGTGCGTACCTAAAACATGTACTCCGCTAACCTGGCTTTACGAACTTTCTAGTGAGAAAATTGAAATTATTCGAGTAATACAGTTTTTCAAATTGATTCACTCCTCTTCGTGATCACTAATTTAAAAACTGCCCTTAGTTTACACGGGGTCAGTATGAGTTGTATGTGCTGCGATGAACACACGCTCAAGTCAGGTAGTTTGTGACGCTCAGCCACTAACCTCTCCTGATTGCTAACAGGAGTACTGTATGGATTAGTGTGAAAAGAAGTAAAGACTATTGCTATAAAGTCTTATTTGTCGTACAGTCGCACTTAGATCGGTACATTCGTTCATTCTATAAACACAAACAGGGAGGCAGGTATGCCGCAAGATACTGAACAAGCGGTGCTCGAGCAGTACCTCGAGTTCTGTGCTAATCCACTGCGGGGACCTGATGTGGTCCGTACCGAATACGAAACTCTGGTACATCATCCACGGGTGGTGAGGGTCGGGTTCTATAACCCAGACATCATGATGATCGGAACTGATTCGATTATCGTTACCACCGAAGACGGTCTCAAGCGAGTGATTGGTCAAATGATTCTTTTCTTTATCCGCCGAGAGATTGACGGGTACTGGGAGGTAAGTTTTCGCATTGGAAACGTTACACACCCCATTACCATCGAGCGTGCTCGGAACGGTCAAGCCACTGGCAACTCGTCTACATACGTGCACCCGCACGTCGTAGCGAGCAGTCATGAGGAAATCGAGTTTGTTACGGGCAATCTGTGTATTAATCAGGGCCAGTTCAGCGTGTACACTGCAATGAGAAAAGGAGAAATGCATGTGGCTGCGCCACGCCTTATCGAGATTTTGGAGGTGTACCCCACCGGATGTCCGTACCACGGCGCCGAGGCTTGGCCAGTTACCCGAAAGGAGAAGCATGATGCTTGATACCAAACGACATCGCCGCGTCTTTGCCGCTGAGTTATTCCGATATTCGGTCCATATTATTGGCTGCGGTGGTATGGGTAGTCGCGTGGCCGAAGGATTAGTAAGGATGGGTGTGGGCGTAAAGGACCAAAGCCCTATCACTTTGTACGACGGTGACAAGTTCGCACCCCACAACCTGACTAATCAGTGGGTCACGCAAAATGGTATTGCTACGGCGAAAGTCAAGGCAGTACAAGATGAGATGGAGGAGATCAATCCCGAAGTCGACGTTACTTGTGTAGCGGAAATGGTCACGGGACACGTCCCGCTTAATGGGGTAGTGTTCCTGTGTCTTGACTCAATGTCAGCCCGGCGACATATCGTTGACAACCTTCTGGCGGGTAACCTATTCGTACCGTGCGTGATCGAAACCCGCATGGATGCAGCGGTAGGAATCTCACATTGCTTTAACCCGGCTAATCCAAACCAACTAGCGTGCTGGCGGATGTACTGGCACTCGGACCGCGAAGCACAGAACCTCGCGGGGTGTAGTGGTCCGCAGTCGATCATATCGGCCATCTATGGCACGACCACGCTCGCACTCAAGCAGTTTGAGGCGTTTGCGCGGACTGGCTCCATTAAGGGGCTACCTAATCGGGTCTATCACGACTTCGATGAGTGTCTCGTACATAGAGAAGAGTGGCCAACTGCTTGACTCGCACGACGGTTATGAGTATGATAAAAATGGATCAGGTCGATCCGTGCAAAAGAAAGGAGACTCCTCATGCGGATGCAAGAAGCCATGGCCGCGCTCAACGGCGGTCAGACGGTCGACGTCACGCAGCTCGGTACCCAACACCGCGCGCCCGCGGGTCGCGACAGCGACGGTACCTCCGTCCAGCAGCGCGTCGAACGCCAGGTCTCGCTCGGCTGATCGCTCGGCCGACAAGTTCCTATAAAGAATACCCCTCGCGGCTACGGTCGCGGGGGTCTTTTCTTATCTTATTTAGTAATTTAACCCTCTAATTTATTTTAGAATATCATTAGCGATGTTCACGTCATTCACAAAGTACCGCTGGTTAGTGTGTATTGGAATCAAATATTAAAGCTCGTTGGTGATTACGAATAGAGAAAGGGCCGCCTCGTGAGAAGCGCCCCCGGTGGGACGAACGTGTCGCCGATGATGATCAGCTGCCGGCGCGTTCCGGTCGCGGCTGCGCCTCCATGTAGTCGACGACGGCCCCGAGCGAGAAGAAGACGGGCGAACCTGGCTCGCTGACGAGCTCGAACATGATCATGTCGTGCTGCGCGAGATCGAACCCGACCATGTACGCCATCGGATCCTCGTAGGCCGAGGCGACGTACTTCCGCGGGAGGGGCATCTGACCCTCGTAGAGGGCGCGGTCCAGATCGATCCGGATCACGCAGCCGTCCGAGCAGATCTCGGTCATGTTGGCCATGACTCCGTCATCTAAATTCGGCGTCTTGGCGACGTCGGCCAGGGCGGGCATGCTGAACGCAGCGACCAGGGTGGCGGTGGTGAGGAACGTGCGCATGGGATACTCCTTGTTGCGCAAGAGCACTTGTTAGGTGGCTCTCATTTACCTACCAATATGATACATTATTTATATAAAAAGTCAAGTAGTACCGCTGGTTAGTGCGTATTGGAATCAAATTGTTGAGTTTGTGTATGAATACGAATAGAAAACAGCCCGCAGAAGCGAACCCCTGCGGGTGCTTTCTACGAGCTGTGGTTCAAATGAACAGTTGGAAGAACCACCCTACTCCCAGGAACATCGCGGTCTTCAGGAACGGGAAGAGGAGAACGCGCCAGAAGCGAGCTCGGTAGCTGGTATCCTTCCACTCTGCCTTTTTCAGGTTGGCCGTGAGCAACCACGCCATGAGCATGATGCCAACGGCCACCGGAATCGACATCTCTGCCAGACCGTAAGCGTTGACGGCAAACCACTGCCATAGCACGCTCAGCGTCAAGCCGTTGAGTACGGGCGCGATGATGAACGCCATCGGCAGCGAGAGCCAACTGATGTATTTGCGGTAGCGCATCGTCTTGCCGATAGTGGTGCGCTGTTTCAGCCACTCATCACGAATGTTGTCGAAGATACCCTTCGTCGCAATGAACGCTTCAGCTTCATCATTCGTGAGGTCGGTCGGGATGGTTGCGGTGAGCCGGCGGTGCAGCTCAAGCATTTGGTTGCCCGTTGCTTGATGTTTGGACATCTTTCACTCCATTTATGTTTTGATGTGCGTTGGGTCTTCTCTAGTATTATACAGAAAATAACATACTTGTCAATAACATCAACCTTTTATGAGCCAGCCCGCCCGACTGTCCTCCACCCGCCTACGGAGCTTCGCGCTGCAAGCTTGCGAGTAGCGTGAAGCGTTGGGAGGGGGAAAGGAATGGCAGATGGTTCCAAAATTTAAATGTACCACTGGTTAGTCTGCAGTGGAATCAGATTGTAGATTTTGTGTACAAAAATTAAATGAAGAAGACCCGATTGCTAGCTTGCGCTAACAACCGGGTCTGAGGTGTGCCTCACCCACGGATGGGAGAGGCGAGGAACAGGTTTAGGCGGCAGCTTGCTTGTTCATAGTCCGCTCACGGTCGAGACGACGCGACAGCTCGGTCATTGCGATGAGCATCTCGCGCAGCTTCCAGGCCGGAATCTCGAGCATCTCCTCGGACTGACCGTTCGAATCGTTCTTCGAGCCAGTCTTGAGCTCGAGCATCTTCTTGTGGATATGCTCACCGTCGTAGTAGCCGGAGTGCGGATCGAACATGCGCCCCAAGATCGCCACGTAGCGATCGTTCCAGTCTTCGGGAAGCGTCTCACCGAACGAGAAGAGCGTACCGCGCTCGAGGAACTGGCGCTCGAACTGGTCGATGACACTCATGATGTCACTCGTGTTAACCGCTTGGAACGGGTCGTCGGCCTTGATGCGGGCTTCGAACGCCGCGAGTGCCTCGGACTTCGATAGGTACTGATCGCTGTTGCAGCAGTCATATCCATCGTCGCCACCTCGGTGGGCGAGGTAGTGCACTTCGTAGACCACCAGACCATCGTGGCCGAAGTAGCCGTCGGTCTTGGTGAGTTGAAGGGCGTCGCCGTTACGGTCACCGTTGAACCAGTGCGTTTGGATCGTGTTCATGTGGATCTCCTTTGATAGAGCAGTTATAGTTGCTAGGTATGCTAACAACTTTCTGTCTATAATGATAGCATATTAATATAAAAAGTCAAGTCTACCGTTAGCTGGTCTGCACTGCAATCAGATTGTAGATTTTGTGTACGATCAAGTATGAAAAAGGGCCGCCTAGTGAGAAGCGGCCCCGTAGAAGAGCGGTGCGGTTGGTCAGCTACCGGCAGTGCGCCTAAGCGTATTCTGCCCATTGATGTACTTCTCCACCATCTCGATGGTGGAGAAGAGCGGCTGACCCGGTTGGTCCATCAGCTGGAACATGACCATGGGATGGTTCCAGATCTCGAAGCCGGTCATGTGCGCCAGCGGATTGTTCGCGACGCGGGGCGGGAAAACGCCTGCGTGCGGGCCGTTTACCATCTTCTCGCCCTCGATGGCAATCTCGACGACACAGCCGGGATCGCAGATCTCGGTGAGGTCGAAGGTCATGCCATCGGCGAGGACGGGGGCGGCGAGGGTCAGCAGGGCGGCAGCGGTGGTGAGGAACTTGCGCATGTTTGTACTCCTGTTGCGCGAGAGCACTTGTTAGGTGGCTCTCATAAACCTACCTGTACAGTAGCATATTTATATAAAAAGTCAAGTGTACCCCCACTAGGAATCGAACCCAGATCGAGCGGATAGAAGCCGCGTGTTTTATCCATTAAACTACGGGGGCAAGCGGGTACAAAAAGTAAACTATTTGTGTACTGCTGGCGCTACCCTGACACGATACTGTGTTGGGCAGGTGCGCTCACCATACCAAATTTCCCAACTGATTGAAACAAAAAAGAGGCGGGCCCGAGACAATCCAGTGGAATCGTGAGAAAGTCGGACGCGCGCTCTATTTGGGGGCCTGGATCAGGTCTGTTGGGTTTGCTGCTCGCGGGCAAGGGCTTCGATTGCTTGCATATCTGGGTTGAGCTCGAGCACACGGTTGCTGGTCTCGTCAGGTGGCATGAGCGGGATCTGTGCGCACTTTTTACGCACGCGTTCTCGCTGCGCTTTTCTTCGTCGTGCGCGTTCTTCCTGGGTCATCAGGTACTCCTTTCTGTCACGATCATACGTGGCCTACCATCACCATACGCCCGTCACCTGGCGTGGGCAAGTGGGGAGGTGTGAGCAGTTCTAAGTAGTCGCTATTTTACAGACTAAAATCTGGTGGTAGGATACACGTATGAATAAAGCCTGGCGGCTCTATATGGCCATGCTCCTCGTGAGCTATGTACTTTTCCCTACTGGGGCAGTGATTGCGCAAGATGCCGTACCAACCGGGGCTGAGTCAGTGGCCGCGCAATCGGTCGAGCCAGCCGATCCGGTTGTCTATATGCTCGGTCGGGATGATTGCGGTTTTTGTAAACGGCAAAAAGAATTTTTTGCCGCCGAGGGTATACCGTATGAATATTTGAATATTGTCGAGGACGAATTGGCGGCCCAGTACTTTGACGCACTAACAGAAAAACACGGTATCAGTAAGGTCACCCCGCTAACAGTGATCGGTGAGCGATTGATCCTCGGCTACAACAGTGACGCCACGACCGGCCAAGCAATCAAGGACGCGATCGCCAACCCGGATAATCCCGCTATTGTGACGCTCGAGCAACACCTCGCCCTAGCGCCAGTGCAGGACGGACTAGGTAGTGGCGGCGGCGGGGGTTGTACCGACCTTGAGTGCGCGCCCGCCGCCTCAGATTTGGACGGCGGCTACGTGTTTGATCTGCCGTTCGTCGGCGTGGTAGACCTCAAATCATTTTCGTTATTTTCACTATCGGCGCTGTTAGGAGTCATTGATGGATTCAACCCGTGCGCGATGTGGGTGTTGATCACGTTCCTCACCTTGCTGTCGCAGGCTGGCAGTCGCCGCAAGATGATCATGCTGGCGGGGATATTTATTGTGGCGCAGGGGATCATGTACAACTTGATCCTCAACGTCTGGTATCAGACGTGGGACTTCGTCGCGCTTGACCAGTACGTGACGCCGCTCGTGGGGTTGCTGGCGCTCGGAGGCGGGGCGTTCTTCCTTTGGCGCTGGAATAAGAATCGCCACCAAAATCAACTGGTCTGTGACATCTCGGATATCGAAAGCCAGTCCAAGACCATGAACAAGTTCCAGGAAATTGTGAAAAAGCCGGTAACGATTGCGTCGATCCTGGGGATTCTTCTGATCGCATTTTCAGTCAATGTGATCGAGTTTGCCTGCAGCATTGGCATCCCCCAGGCGTACACCAAAATTCTCGAACTCAATATGCTAACCTTCCTCGAGCGACAGTGGTACATCATGGTGTTTACCCTTGGCTATATGCTCGACGACGTGGTCGTGTTCGGTCTCGCGATCTGGGGCTACAGTAAATTAGAAGCACACGGCGGTAAATACGCCCAGTTATCACTGCTAATCGGCGGCGTGCTGATGCTACTACTCGGGCTCGTGCTGGTGCTCAATCCAGGGTTGCTAGTGTTGTAGTGGGGCAGCGTACACATTATTAAACAAAGCCCGCCGGGAAATAAGCGAGGAGTACAGCGCCGTGCGTAGATTGTTTCGTGAATACGAGCTGCTTTATAGTTGGGGCACCGCGCGAGATTTTCTGGGGGTGAGATTATTTTTCTTGCAAGATGATCTTTATCACTACCCCTTATTGCTAGACGAGCAAGTCCCGTGGCACGTACTACAGTACGTGGCTGCCGCTACCAATGACGTTGCGCAAGCAGCAGAATTCTATAACACCGCTACGGCGAATTGCACTAACCTACTTGCAAAAAGTATCAATACCCGTGCCAGAACCACCAAGTTGCCGTATGGCTTGGCGTGGAATTTACCTGGCCTGAGTGACCGGTACTTACAGTAAAACGGGTATATAAAAAGTGGTTATGACTTAGGTCAAATGCGAGCCACTCCTGGTTTGCAGGCGGAGGTTGTGCCGCTACAACAAGCGAGCCTGGTAGGCACTAAGGCAGACTCTAATTTAGTCCTTACGTCGATCGCACACGAACGGTTAGCCAGATAAATGCCTTAGCGAGTTTGTGTACTAAATGCTTGTAGGGTCCAGCTATTCGCATTGCATTGGTCACCCCGACAGTTGCAGGCCCAGTCTGCAGTTCGTCCGGCTTGTAAGGTGCGGTTCACGCACTGGTAGCTCGCCACAAAGAATGAGCCGTTGGCATCGAAAATCCTTTCATTCTGCCGGGCTGATAATGGGATTTCGGCTTCGCCTTCACCTTGAATCCAACCGTCCTGATCGCGTCCACTGAGCTGTATTGGCAGCCAGCGAGTGTCAGTAAAGCTATACACGTAGGCAGTTGAGTAGGTGATGTACTTATCATTATTACCACCAAATCTTATTAAAAATGGTAACCTATCATCGCACACGCTATCAGTTATGAGATTACCGTATTCCTGAGAGTCAGTCATATCAACCGGGTACCCCCACGGGAACGGTGTGTTGTCGGTGTATGCAGCACAAGAACCGGACGGGAGATCGATCTGCTGAGAAAAAGCTTCTGCGTGAGCGTGCTGGGTTAGTAAAACAGTTAAGAAAACGAAGCAAACAATTGACCCAATGAACAGCTCCTTGGTTACGCACGAATATAAGTTACTCATACCTATTACCATACCAGGTCAATAGTGATACATTCCCCATGCTTGTGGAATGTTGTCAAATGATACGAAACCTTTATAACAGAGCTTAGACTGAATTAACTCGGGTAACATAGCCGGATCACCTCGGGAATATCTTCTTTCCCACTTTCTCCATTTTCGTATCTCTCAATTACTTCTTGAGGTGACAGCCACTCAAAACCAGAAAAGTCATCGTGGTTGTAGTTTGGCACTTCGTTGGTACTAATTTCATAGACTCGTTGGAAGCAGTGTACGTCATAAGTGTGAGGATTAAATCGACCGATTTCCTTGAAGGGTATGGTGGTCAGGTCTAGGCCAACTTCTTCAAGTGCTTCTTTGATTAAACCTTGTTCGTAGGTCTCTCCTGATTCAACGTGTCCAGCGATACTGTAATCCAGACCATTTGGGTATAATTTTTTATAGCTGACCCTCCTGGGAATCCAGAGCTTACCCTCATCGTTCACAATAAACGCATGTATGACCCGATAGTTTCTCATTCCTTGGGCGTATATTTCTTTGCGGGTTTCAGTGCCAATAACTTCGTCATGTTCGTTAACTAAATCTAAAATTTCTTCGGGGTGATCTGCCTGCATTAGTGCTTTGTTATCCATTAATCAAATATACCAGAGACTGAAGGAGGTATTTATTTAGTAAGTTTCAATGCTGGTGCACCATGTGGGACGACGTTAGAGCTACTTTGGAATTAAATTAAAAGAAAACACCCCGCCGATCTCCAGCAGGGTGCAGTATTGCTTTGTGGCACTCGCTTACTTGGCGAGTGGTCTGCAGACATGCGCCTTTAGCGCGTCAAACCGCAGACGGAGAGTTCGGTGTTGTGCCGGAACCGCTTCCGGTCGTAGAAACTCCCGAGTATTCGCAGAACCTTCCGCTAGTCGAACAGGGCAGGACAGATCGGAAACCAGTTCTGCAACCCGATCACGCGAGGCTTGTTCGGCTACCCTCACACGTTCTTTCTGGGCTTGACGTTCACGCTCTTGACGATTGCTTCTTGAGTCTGCGGTTGCTTCTCTGATAGCATCGCTGAGTGAAGGCAGGAGCGTGGCCAGTCCGACCGCTCCCACCAGCACACCGCCAATCAAGGCGAACCAGCTAATTTGCGCTTCTCCCGACAGAGATGGTGTGGCGGTTGTTGCGATAACACCACCTAGAACAAGCACGAGAACCGCCGGCTGCAGCAGACGTTGAACGAACGGTCGCGGGTTACCTTCAGAGTCAAAGTCGTAACGCGAGGTTGTGCTAACGCCCGCAGTTACGTCTTTCGGAGAATCCTTAAACGTTAGGATTCGTGACCAATCAACTCTTCTTCTACCTGCCCAAACTGACCAATACAGACCGATGACGATCGTGGCAACGTAGATCACTGCCATGATAACTAGAACAATCGGTGTAGCGACCAGCAGCATAATTGGTTGTACCGTGAAGGCAAAGATTGCCCAGCGGCGTTGATCGCACTGATCGACCAGCTTCCTGCGCAGTAGTTCGCGCGGAAAGAACTCGACCCACCACTTCAGCCAGCCCGTTAATGGCTTGGCGAAGTACTCGTTAGGCACCTCTACCTTGACGTGAGTAATTCCGAGCACCTCGCACTTGCAGTCCAGGCAGCCGTCTCTATAAAGTGTGACCTCTCGGTCTTCCTTGTTGACTGTGTCAGAGAAATTGAACAGCCGATTCTTGCGGTTACTCGAGTTATCGTACTCAGCTCCCAGCGCCGATTGCATTTCCTCAACGGACTTGTCACTTGAGTACCGTGGCGTAACTAGGGCAGCGCATACGTACGCAACACCTGGTCGCCTAAACGAGATGTACTGCATGTAGCGGTTAATAGGCAGGACGAATCGCTGTCTTGTCTCGTCCCGATGGCCTGTCAGATCGTCGGCGTAAAATACGTCGATAACAACGAACAGTTTAGTGAGGCCGCGACGGGTAATCTCCGACTGCTCGATTTCTTCGAGGCACCAACGCGTCGGCATGGCGCCGGTTTGTTGGTTCAGGTCGCAAATGAGTTTCATTGTGACTCTCCTTTGTAGATGAGCTATGCAGGGACGTTCCCTGGTGGGTCTATTGAACACGCTAATAATATAATGTCAAGTTTTGTGCGCGATGAGAGACTTGAACTCCCGACCTTCTCGGTGTAAACGAGCTGCTCTACCAACTGAGCTAATCGCGCGTAACGTAATTTGTAGATAGTATCGTACCGTTTTTTGAAAAAATAACAACCCAGTGTGTCGATTGTTGGTGGGGTACGATACCATACGTAAAAGGCCGGGCGCACATTTGGGAAAATGATGCGCGCCCGGCCTGCTTGGTCTCAGCGTCCCGTGCGTCCCGTCCAGCTACTACCACGTTTGGGGTGCGTTTCCCTGTGGTCTTTGTGGCGGACAGGCGAGGTGGGCTGAGTGAGGATCATGAGGGGCTCCTGGGTCAAATGTTTGTGCACCTGTAGCACAATTCCTTTATACGTCGCACCCGCTCAAAATGCAAGGTATACTGCCGGCATATGCTGCGACTAAATGCAATCGTCACTGGGACTGTACAGGGTGTGTACTATCGCTCGTATGTGACGGACGCGGCGACTGCGCTGCAATTAGTCGGCTACGCCAAAAACGAAGTCGATGGGTCAGTCACGGTGGTGGCCGAGGGATCTAACGATACACTGCGAAATTTTGTCGAGTATCTGCATGAAGGATCACTGCAGTCCAAGGTCGAAGGTGTCGCCGTCGAGTGGGGGACTGCGACCGGAGAGTTTGACGAATTTGGCATTCGTGCTTCTATATAACCTATGAATATTCCCGCGATCACCGTTTTACACGAAACTGACGACGTTGTTGTCATCAACAAACCCTATGGGCTTTTGACGCACGCCAGTGGCCAAAATGTCGCAGAAGAAGCGACCGTGGTCGACTGGTTCCTGGCGGCATACCCGGCCGCGGCGGGGATTGGTGACAAGCATGTACGCGGGGTACCGACTGCGGCCGGGCAAGGCAGTAACACGCTAATCGATCGTTCAGGTGTTGTGCACCGGTTAGACCGCGAGACGAGCGGAGTGATGGTTTTGGCTAAAACCGCTGCGGCGCATGCGCACCTCAAAGAACAGTTCCATGATCGCACAGCTAAAAAAGAGTATCGCGCGTTCGTCTACGGACACTTGCGTGATCGTTGGGGGACGATCAACCGCCCGATCGGGCGCAGTGCGACCGATCCGCGTCGTCGCAGCGCCGAGCCCGGATCGCGGGGTCACGCACGGGAGGCGGTGACTGATTTTGAAACAATTGCCAAGGGCGAATATATGGGCGAGTCATTTTCCTACGCGAAATTATTGCCGCGCACCGGGCGAACCCACCAGTTGCGCGTACACCTGCGCGCACTCGATCGACCAATCGTCGGGGACACGCTGTACGCCGAATATAAATACAAACAAACCTCAACGGCCGAGCCACGCTCTAATCATTTGGGCTGCGACCGGTTGATGTTGCACGCTCACGCCTTGACAGTGTTACTACCAAGCGCGAGTGAACCAGAGCGCTTTATTGCCCCTTTGCCGCATGAGTTCGAGCGAGCCGCTGAACGGATAGAAAATACCGAGGAAGCAAAAGATTAATTCTAGTTGTACGACACCCGGATTAGACGTCTAGTCCCAATTTAGGTGAGGGTCGTATACAATTTGTGCTCATTTATTCAATCGCACTATTCCGACTGCTATGAACCGTTACACTATTATTATTGGTCTTGCCCTGATCACTATCGGCTTTATTGCCATGGTGCTGTTCTCGGACAATTCTTTTACCGCCTCAAATGAAAGAGAGTTGCCAGCGCTCGATCCAATTGATGTCGCAACTGGGGTTGCGAACCGCTGGCTGCAGAATGAGCGCGCTACCAGTAGCGTGTCTATGGCTGTATTTATAGCAAGTGAACCATTAATTACCCGCGCTGCGGGTAATAGGCTTATTGCGCAATCACCTACGCCGGGCGAGACACGTGACCCCATCCTCTGCCAGACGTCATTGCCAGTCCGGGTGGGAGCGCGCAGTGTGTATCAGACTGAAGATTCGGCGCAGGTAATGATTGTCGCTCGAGGCGCTAACCGTTCGGCTGAACGCTCGATTATGACCCTCGTGCTGGACAACAACGCGTGGCGAATCACCAATATCGTTTGCGCCAATGAGAACGCAAGAGGGTCTGGTGAATTTGCGTTTGAGGCTGAGGGACGCCTCGTGCGCGAATCCATTCCTAATCCATACGATCCTAATGTCTGGCATTTAGTAGTCGAGCGTCCTGATGGGAGCATCGATGCCGTCCCGCTCGCATTCACTGACACCAGTATTTGTCGGAGTGACGACGGCGAGTTAGTAACCTGTGACCAATCACAATTTACCGAAGGTGACTTCGCGCGCGTGCAGGCCGATGTGACCGAAACCAACGCGGTGGTGCTGCGACTCGAGCCATTGTCGTCGTAGCGCGCGTAGGCGTTGCAGCGCCACTGCTTGTGTGGTAAATTACGGCGCAACGCTAATACATATATTATGAAAGCAGTACTACAAGGGGTCAATATTTCCCCCGTAAACATGGAAGAGCGACGAGAACTCGGCATTAAAGCCGGTGACACCGTTCGCGTCCACCAAAAAATTGTCGATGACAAAGGTAAGTCTCGCATTCAGGTATTCGAAGGGTTAGTCCTTGCGCGCAAGCACGGAAGCGAACCAGGGGCGACTTTTACCGTCCGCAAAATGGCCAGTGGCGTCGGCGTGGAGAAGATTTTCCCACTTTATTCGCCGATGATCGACAAACTCGAGATCGTCAAGCGTGCCAAGGTTCGCCGCAGCAAGCTGTACTATATCCGCGAGAAAGTCGCTCGTGAGGTCAAGCGACAGATGCGTCGCACCACCATGGCGTCACTCGCTACCGAATCAGGTGTCGAGGCGGCTGCGCGAATCGCCGCTGAAGAAGCTAAGGCCGCTGAAGAAGAAGCTACTCGCCAAGCTAAAGAAGCCGAAGAGGCAGAAAAAGTGAAGCAAGCCGAAGAAGCTGCCGCTGCCACCAGTAGCGAAGCTGAATCAGAGCCAGCCGGTGAGTCACCCGCTGACGCCGCCCCAGAGGCCGCGGCCGATGCTGATGCGACCGAAGCAACTACTGACGCAGAAACCACCGAAGAAGATAAAAAGTAGCCTGCACGTACAACCAGAAACAAACAGCGGCCATCTACGATGGCCGCTGTTTGTTTCTTGAATTGTCGCCGCATCTAGGGCATACTGTCGTAGCTTTTACCGAGCAACACAAATGTCCACGTGGCGGAATTGGTAGACGCGCTACCTTGAGGGGGTAGTGTCCGTATGGACGTGCTGGTTCAACTCCAGTCGTGGACACAACGAGAATTATTGAATTGAAAAGAAATGCCCGGCTAGGCGGGTATTTCATATGTTGTACTTTTGTCGTGTCGAACTGATCTTACTGAGCGCTGTGTGCTTGCTACTGGCACCATTGCGGCGGGTCACTCGTTCGCGCCAGCGGCGGTAGGTTTTGGGGGATTGGTGAGCGCGCATGAGTTTACGTACTGCTCCTTCGGTCAATCCGTACTCAATTCGAATTGTCTCAAACGGAATGGTATCACCCCAGGCCATCAGGATAAT
The DNA here is from genome assembly GCA_964626635.1 of uncultured Candidatus Saccharibacteria bacterium. GTDB lineage: Bacteria > Patescibacteriota > Minisyncoccia > Phycocordibacterales > UBA918 > OLB19. The sequence continues at coordinate 19,877 of CAZVFY010000010.1, read as the reverse complement.
TTGTTCGATGCCGATTGGGGTGAGCGGCTTTTTCATTCCTGATTTGCTACTGACTCTCTCGTTACTTTTCAAGGCGGTGCGTATGCGTTGAGGAAGTGTACTGCGACTACGATTAACTAGTTGTAAAAACGCGGCCACACTGGTCGCGGGTATTGTAATTTATACAAAATATGGTATAGTAATCAGTAACGTTCACCCGAGTTATAAAAGGAGGGAGGGAAATGCAAAAGTTCTTCGCAGAATGGAAAATGATCCGGCTGCTCATCATGATTGCGTTCGGTTTGTTGCTGCTGACGGTGCAGCGCGCCGAGGCGCAGCAATCTCCGCATCAAGCATCACCACTGGTATGCTTCACCGTGGAAGGGGTCGCGCGCGTACTTGACAACATGGTCGAACCGACCCAGATCGGTTCGCTGGGCAACCTAGCGAGCACGGACGTGATTCCGCGAGTTACGGATTGTGACTTCAATTATCGCATTCAGAGTAAATTTGAGTACAACGTAGTCTGGCTATTTGCCGGCAAGTGGTTGGTCAAGCTAGAGATTGTCGATGCCGGCAACCAGATTTACCTTTGGCGACCGGCAGAGATTTATGAGCGTGACCGTTTTGCTTTACCACGTGGGTGCCGACGGCACTTCTTTACCGAGAACGTCCAGGGCGTGGCACCAATGGAGTTCTACACCCAATCGGAAGTGCTACCGCGGTACTGCCTTGATCCAGTTCGGCGCTGAGCAGTGTGCAAACGTACACGAGCGCAGAGGCCCCTTCGCGCACGCGTTGGGGCCTTTCTACTTTTTCTATTTCATTTCTCCTATAGCTCGCACTCCAGTCCGCAGCTCTCGGGCGGGGCGATACCGCGCTCGGGGCAGGTACCCGAGTAATAGCAAGAATCAGCTGGGATTGCGTCCAGTCGCTCGCTAATGAACGCGTCATCATCGACTCCGTAGTACAGCAGAATGCGGTCATCGTCGACGGGTACGTACTCGGTGATCTGGTCGGTGTACCGTTCGTTATTTACAAATAATTTAAGCCGCTGGGTGTCATTCGAGCAATACCGATTATCAAGTGTCACGCAGTTTTCGGTCAATGCAATACCAATAGAATTAAGGAACTCAGTAAACGTTTTGTCCTCGGCGTGGATGTGCACCACCTCGCCGTTATTATCATGTAGGTGTAGATCATCGTGCAGCTCTTGTTGGCTAGTTGTCTGGAACTGTTCACCCGAGAGATCGACTTGTGTCCCGTTGATTACGATATGAAAGTCTGCGTGTACGTGGTACTCGGTGTCGTAGGGGTCGGCAATCGGGTGATTGTCGTGATGGTCAGCGTGATTATGAGTGTACAGGTGCAGATCTTCGCCCAAGGCAATGTAGGTGGCTGCGCCACCAACTAACATTCCCACAACTGCAATCAGAAATAATTTCATTACCCGAGTGTACTAAGGAGTACTTGTAAAGGCAATCTTCGCGCCGAGGCGAGTATACTCATAACTACTATGAAATACATAATTTGCAGCGTGCTATGTGTCTGGGGTTTGGTAGTAACTGCGCCCGTAGCGGCGCAAACCACACCGACCGCATCAACCCCGAGCGAACGGATGGCGCTCCTCGCGGAAATCGCGCAGCTACAAACCGTACTGCTGCAACTGTACGAACAATTAGCAGTACTGCAGTCGCGCCAAACTGAATCAGCCAGTACTCGAGCGATCGTATCAAGACCGGTGGTTGCCGAGGGAGGAATTTTGAGCGAGTCTGGTGCCCGCGTGGTCGAAGCGTACGATACTACCGGACCAACGGTGTTTATTGCAGACCTAGACCACCGGGCGTACTATCGTCAATTACTCCATGTCTTGCCCGATCAGTATGACAGCAGCATCACGCAGTTCATAGTGTTCGACCTGGATGATGTGGCGTTTGATGCGTACGTCGAAACTATCGTGCCGTACACGGGGGAATGGCAGTACGGTATCAACCTCGATGGGTTACTAGCGCCGCGGTCAGACTCAAGTATTGAACTAATGATCCATGAATTTGCGCACATGTGGTCGCTTGATCAGGCCTACCGCGATCGCAATCGCAATGATCAATGTCATCAGTACTTCAATACTATTTGCGCGCCAATCGACAGCGTGTACGGGCAGTTCGTCGAACAATTCTGGAATGACGCACGCCTGGACTGGGCCGAGCGTATCAAGCGTGACAGCACTGACCGCACGCTTGACCGGTTTTATGACCGCTATAGTGACGAATTTGTGACCAATTACGCCGCCATCAACCCCCAAGAAGATTTGGCCGAGAGCTTTGTCGCCTACGTTTTAGGTGATTCAGCCGCCGGGGTCGCCGCTGAAAAGATTGATTTTTTCAATAATTTTCTCCTGGCACGCGGGCTGGCCGCACAGCTGCGCGCCAACATCGGCGCCGAGTAGGGTGCTTACTGCCGAGCTGTGCCAGCCTCGTCAAACGCCGAGCGAGCTGCCGAGTACCGAGCGCGGGTGCGATGGTAGGTTTCCTTGAGGTCGACCAGCGGGGCGGGGTAATTGCTGTCGCTCCCGGCTAGCACACTAAAGTCAGCGGTCTTACCATCGGTCAGTGTGCGATCAGGCACATCACGCAATTCGGGTAGCCAGCGTTTAATGTACGTCGCGTCAGGATCGTATTTAGTCGCCTGGGTAAGAGCATTGAATATTCTGAGTGGCCGAGGATCAGCGCCGACTGAAGCGCTCCACTGCCAGCCGCCATTGTTCTGGGATGGGTCGTAATCGACTAATTTTGTGGCGAAATACCGCTCGCCCCAGCGCCAGTCGATCAGCAAGTTTTTCGTGAGGTATGACGCTACCACCATGCGTAACCGATTGTGCATCCAGCCGGTGTGGTTGAGTTGCCGCATGCCAGCGTCGACCATCGGTACGCCAGTGCGTCCCTGGCACCAGGCCGCATAGTGCGTCTCATCATTCTCCCATTCTAGATGCGTGGCCCAATTAAGGAACGATCGCTCGAACACGATGGGGAAGTGATACGCGATGTAGTAATAAAAGTCTCGCCAGTATAGCTCGGACAAAAATTGCGAGCCTTTGCCAGTTGCGCCTACTGCGGTATGGTACGTCTCTCGGATCGAGATGGTGCCAAATTTATGATGCGCCGACAGCGTCGAGGTGCTGTCCGGGTCGGCGGCGAAATTTCGTTTGATTTTGTAATCCGATAACCAGTCAGGCGAACCGAGGATTGCCAGTCCTTCGCTGCGCCCACCCTGGTGCAAGAGTTCGCGACCGGTGTTGTCGGTGTGATACGAGTCCAGTGATACGGTCGTCGTTTTGAGTGCGTCCGTGTAGTAATTGGAGAAATTATTTTTGCGCGGCGCGGCAACGAGGTGCTGGCTGGCGTTACGCATGAACGGCGTAAATACGGTGTAGAGTTTGTCTTGGCCGGTCCGGATGTCTTCAATGGGGGATAGGATTGCGTCGCGTACCCGGGTAAACGGTATCGCCGGTTCGTTACACGCGTCACGAATGTCCCCGTCTCGTTTACGGGCAAATGGCGTGTAATCAGCGTTGCAGTAGACCGCTGTGACAGAGTCTCGGGTTAGTAGTTCGGTGACAATGTTTTGGGGTGCCCCCTCAAATATATACAACCGCGAACCGCGCGCCTGTAGCGCCTGATCCAGTTCTTGGAGTGATGTAAGTAAGAACGAAAATGCTGCCTCACTGAAGTATTCGTTTGCAGCCCGGTTAATTTGTCTGGGATCGAATATAAACGCCGGGATGACTTGCTCGCTCTCCTCCAGGGCAGTGAGTAAGCCGAGGTTGTCTTCGAGTCGGAGGTCGCGACGAAACAAAAAAAGCGCGCGCGCATGAGATTTTGACATTGGTACAGTATAGCAAATTTGTTATTGTTGTATAACGCTATGGCAATACCGTTTGATTACAGTAAAGACTTTGCGCGCATTGATATGCGGGCCGAGCCCGAGCAATACCAGGTCGGTAAGGGCGAGCAGGGTGTGCTATCTGTCGAGCCGTACAAAGGAGAGCTGCTGCCGTTGTGGCGTTTTCGTACCGAAGCGATTGCCAAGGAATCCGCCAAAGCACTGTATGGACGGTATAACGAATACAAAGACGCTGGGGATTTTGTCGGCATGGACATGGCGCGCAAGTTTGTGCAGATGGGGTACACCCGAGCGAGGCGCTACGCCAACCACAAGTCCGGCCGAAAATATGCAAACCAAGATAAACCCAATGCGCCCAAAGACACATCACCGAGTCCACCATACAAAACTGCCGCCAATCGCGCGCATCATAGTAAATCCAGAACCAAAGCAGTGCTGCCCCGCGACCCTGATCCAGAAAAAGCGGCTGCCGCTGCAGTGTTTTATGCGTACTGGCAAAGAATTGAAAACGACACGCTGTATACGACGCTGCGCCAGCGCCATAAAGAAAAGTACGGCTAACGACGTGTCAAACGGTCGATGTCTAGTGCCAGACCGTTCCAGGTAAAGTCACGCGCCCCTTGACTTTCACCTGTTTCGGGTTGGTATTGCTCGCGCCAGCCAGAGCGTTCGGTGAGCGCCATCAGCTGCCTGCCTAATTTCTGCGCGAGGGCTGGCTCGCCATAGCGCAGTAACCCGCGGGCAATAAACCAGTGCGGCGCGGCCCATACGGGGCCGCGCCAAAACCCCTGATCAGGATCGTAGGCTGGCTCGGTGCGACTGGTCGTGCGCAAACCATACTGGCCAGCGAAGGTGCTTTTGTTTTGTAATGCAACGGTCATTGACGCCGCTTCTTTGACGCTGGCGACACCGGCAAAAAGTGGCATGAATTCGTGCCAGGTCCGGACTGGGACGCGGGCCTGTAAGGTGCAGTCATAAGATTGCCAGCGGCCATCGACGCCGCACAACAATTGACGCGCTGAGTGGGCTACAGATCGCGCCTCTTTGGTGAACGCTGCTGCTTGTACGTCATCACTTAGGTGGTGCGCTAATCCGGCCATGGCGTCTAATCCGTCCTTGTAAATCATCACAAACCCCACATCAATGATCATAAAGGTCTCCCGCATGCCAGGGATCGCTGCTCGTCCGGTCGCCGCGTACTGTTTTATGAGAGTCAATCTGGCGTCCAAGTGCCTGTCAGCTGAGTGTTGAGGTGGCAATCCTAGTGCCGCGTCAAACCGCGGCGAGTTGTCTTCGCCTGATTCGTCTGGGTTGATGATGACTGGTAGTCCGGTCTGCTGCCAAGTACGTGTCGTTTGAATCGCCTCATAAAATTGCGTCAGGGTCGGGTAGATCTGGCGCAACCACGTATCGTCACGTGTCTCTTGGTATGTCTCAAGTACGACCCGTGCGATTAGTGGTGGCTGGGTCAAGCTGCTGGTCGTTTGTTTGGTGCCCCAGGCCTGATCGATTGCGGTACTGCGCGCTTCGCGACCCCAGACAACACCATCTGGTAGCTGTTGCCAATATGTGATGTGCGGGAGTAGGCCGCTTGGTAGTGGTTTGGCTACCGCGGCAGTTAGTTCGGCCGCCGCTCGCTCAGGGATACCGAGCGCATTCCACATTACTGCGTGAAAGCATGAGTCCCACAGCCACTGAAACGGGTACAGTTCGGGTGAGGGAACGGTGTACGTGTAATGGTCGTGGGTGCGGGTATTGGCTTCGAGGGTGTCGCGGGTCGCTTGGCGAAAATCTCGAATATTCATGCATCTATGATATAACACTTACATGCAACGCTACAGTAAAAAACGCGAACAAATATTGGCCACCCTCAAGGCGTCGGGGGACACCATGTCCGCCCAGGCAATTCATGCTGCTTTGTCGGATGTTGACCTGACGACAATCTATCGCAACCTCGACCAGTTCGTTGCTGACGGGGTGGTCAAACGCGTACTGCTCACTGACAAAGAAGCGCTCTATGAATATCAAGAGCACCCGCACCACCACGCAGTTTGTATTGCATGTGAACGAGTCATTCACTTTACTGCGCCGGACAAAGAAATTAAGGAATTGCTTGGAATAAAAGACTTTGCTATAGACGAAATCGAAGTGACTGTGCGGGGTGTCTGTCGACACAAGTAAATTTACGAGAGCGTGATTGAGTGTTGTGGTCTATTGATGTAATTGAGGTGCAACCGAGAAGTTATCTGTCGAATTTTGTTGACGAAATGTACAGATTTGCTACCCTACGTTGTAATTAGAATAAAACAATTTTTGGTATGAACAGTGGACTCATTTTTGGATTAGTGGCTGTCGTAGCTATTATCGGAGCAGTCATCTTGTTTCAAGGCAATGATAAGGCAGACATGACTGACACGGTTGTGGTAACCGAAGACGCTTCTGCAGACATGGATGCGGATATGGTTGACGGCATGGACGAGGAGGGTGATATGATGGAGGGCGGATTCACCTTGGTTGATGCCGCTGTAGATACCCCACAATTATCTACATTAGTCACAGCTTTGACTGCAGCCGAACTAGCAGAGACACTTAGTGGCGAGGGTCCATTTACGGTCTTTGCACCAACTAACGATGCGTTTGCAGCCTTGCCCGCAGGGACCCTTGATACGTTACTAATGACAGAGAATCAGACTGATCTACGGGATGTGCTGACATACCATGTGATCGAGGGTGAGGTTATGTCTGCAGACCTCTCAGACGGTCAAGTGGTTACCACCTTTAATGGCGAAACTGTCACGATTGGTGTTGGTGATGGAGTAACCCTTAACAATGACGTAAGCGTCGTTGAGGCAGACATTATGACTGATAATGGCGTTGTGCACATAATTGACGGCGTACTACTACCGTAACTCACTAACTCATAGGTCGCAAAAACACAGTCAACGTAGCGTTGGCTGTGTTTTGTACTACGCTACAATATGTTAATGGAAACGATAAAACGCTTCATCATAGTATTTTTGGTGATCATCGGTATACCAATACTGCTCGTCGCCCTCGCTGGCATGTACAAGTTCAACTATTTGGCGAACCAACCTGGGTATAATGCGGACGGGAATCGATCATCAGACAGCAGCCTGTCTGATGATCGGGACTTTGGTACTACCACCACTGTCATCGAGGCACTAGCCCAGCCTGTAGGCCCGGCCACACTAACTGACTATCGCGATGCTTCGTCAGTGAATGCAGTGACCAGCAGTGTGGTAGAGGGGTTAGATGCCCCGTGGGGTGTGGCCTGGCTGTCTGATGGTGAGGCACTAGTGACAGAAAGATTTGGCGCACTCCGCCTTGTCAGTGCAACCGGTGTCTCGGCGTCGATTGTTGGTGTACCGACGGTGTTCGCAGCTGGGCAGGGAGGATTATTGGACGTCGCAGTACATCCAGACTTTTCACAAAATCAGTACGTGTATCTGTCGTACGTCTCGGGCACGAATGAATCTAATCGACTAGAGATTGCTCGCGGGCAACTAGTCGGGGATCGGCTCGAAATGGTCGAAGTGTTGTTTACGGTCAATCAGTCTAAGTCTGGCACTCAGCACTTTGGATCAAGGTTTGCGTGGTTGCCAGATAACACACTGTTGTTTTCGGTTGGCGACGGGGGTAATCCACCGATTACATATAACGGTACGTTGATCCGGGGACAAGCCCAGAATCTCAGCTCGCACCTGGGAAAAATCATGCGAATTACGGATGATGGCGGTATCCCGCCTGACAATCCATTTATTGGCCGGCCGGACGTACTGCCCGAGATCTATAGCTACGGCCATCGCAACGTGCAGGGGATTGCGTATGACATCGCGCGTGAGCAAGTGCTCGCGAGCGAGCACGGCAGCAAAGGTGGTGACGAGCTAAATCTTATTACGCCAGGTGCAAACTACGGTTGGCCGGCGGTGTCTTACGCGACCGAGTACGATGTGTTTAGTACTGAGATCAGCGATGCTGTCAGTGCGCCAGGCTTGGTTGACCCACAGGTGGTGTGGACGCCGACCGTCGCGCCGTCTGGCGTCGTGGCGTATCACGGCGATCGCTATCCCGGTGTCGTGGGCGATGTGTTCGTTGCCGGGATGTTGCTGCGGTCGAACACCACCATCGCGGCGTACGCCACCAGACCAGCCGGAGCGCTGCTGCAATTGTCAGCCGCGGCTGATGGACGATTAGCTCAAGGTCAGCTGATCAGTCTGGGGGATGTGCGAGTGCGCACGATCACACAGGGCCCGGACGGATATCTCTACGCCTTGACTGATACCACTGATCGTCAGACCAGGTCCGGTATGGCGGCTGGCGCGCTCATACGGATTGAGTCATTAAAGTAGTTGGTACGGTGTGCACACTGCTCACTGCAATTCCGATTAGCGCGGTATCATACACCCATGCACATAGCCTACGTCCGACCATACCCAGGCGAGCTCGATCTCGTCAAAACTGCCTTGCCACAAGACACCGTCATCGCCACCAACGACATTACTGACTTGACTGGCTTGACTGACGAAGAGCGACAAGCGATTGAAGTCCTCAGTGTTTTTGTTGATTATCAAGTTACTAGAGACAACCTGGTGCAGCTGCCGAACCTTAAATGCATTGCGACGCGGTCAGCGGGTTTTGATCATATTAATATGGCGGCCGCCCAAGACCTGGGTATTACGGTTTGTCGCGTCCCACACTACGGCACTCGTACCGTTGCGGAGTACGCCATCGCGCTGATGTTTGCCCTCTCACGGAACGCGTTCCGGGCGTACGACGATATGCGCCAGCGATCAGACATTACGGATTTGTCCGGGTACGAAGGGTTCGATCTGTGCGGCAAAACGCTCGGGGTGGTTGGGACTGGGGCCATCGGACGCAGTGTCTGCCGCATTGCCCGCGGGATCGGGATGCACGTGCTCGCGTATGACGTCACTCCTGACGCAGAATTCGCCAGTGAAGTCGGAGTGACCTACGGCGAGCTAGACGAGGTGTTGGCGAGCGCACACATCGTGACGCTCCATGTGCCGTCGATTCCGGCGACGCACCACTTGATAAATGAAGAACGGTTGGCGCAGATGCAACCTGGCAGTTATCTGATCAACACCGCGCGGGGTGAAATCGTTGATACTCGTGCCCTGGTGGCGGCTCTCCGGAGTGGAGAGATTGCCGGAGCGGGGCTGGATGTGCTCGAGGGCGAGCACGCGCTGCGTGAAGAAGCTGAGCTACTAACAAATACCAGCGTCGACCCGACCACGTGGGCGACGCTGGTGGCGGATCATGCGCTGATTGATATGCCGAACGTGATCGTCACGCCGCATATTGCCTTCAATACTAAGGAGGCCAAGCGAGAAATTACTGATATTACCATTGATAATATTCGACACTATCAGGCCGGTAGCCCGAGACACACTGTAACCGTATGACCTTCATAAAGAACACAAAAGCACTGGCGACCACGCCCGCCCGCAGCGACGCCCTCAAGATAATCGAAGCTGGACTGCAGTCCATCGACACCGCGACCGTGTTGCGCGACTCGATCAAGGTAGCTGGGAATCTGCTGCAAATACAGGGGCGCTCATTTAATTTGTCGGCGTACAAGAACGTGTACATAGTCGGATTTGGCAAAGTTGCGTGTACCGCGGCACACACCCTCGAGGCCATCCTCGAGGGTCGCGTAAAAGACGGCGCAGTGATCGGCGTTGCCGAGCGGGTGTGCCAGGTAGTCGACACGTACGCTGGTACGCACCCACTCCCGTCCCAACAAAACTATACGGCTACCAAACACATCGAAGAAGTCGCGCGCCGGGCCACGGCTGATGATCTGGTGCTGGTCATTGTGTCAGGCGGCGGGTCGGCACTGTTGTGTTCGTCGATGGGAGAGTGCGAGCAAGGGACGCAGTTGTTCGGCAGTTTTCTCCAGAGTGGTGGCACCATCGAGGAACTCAATATAGTCCGCAAACATATTTCGCACCTCAAGGGTGGCGGGTTAGCCAAGGCCTTGTACCCAGCGACGGTGGTCGGACTGATTTTTTCTGATGTGCCGGGCGGCGACATGGCTGCGGTGGCATCTGGGCCAACGTGTTTTGATACCAGTACCATCCATGACGCCGAAGCACTGATTACCAAATATAATTTGGGCGAGTACCGATTGGTCGAAACTCCCAAAGACCCCAAATATTTCGAGCGAGTATATAACTTGACCATCGTCTCGAACGTCACTGCGCTCAACGCTATGCAACGCGCGGCTGAGTCGCTCGGATACCGGGCGCAATTGGTGTCGGCCACGCAGTACGCAACGGCCGATGAGACCAAAGAGCGCTTACATGAAGGAGCCGGTAGCGGCCTAGTGCAAGTCATCGGTGGCGAAACGAAAGTCACCGTACCGGCCCACGTTACTGGCAAAGGTGGGCGGAACGGCTATTTGACGCTCACCATGCTGGAGTCACTGCAACCTGCGCAGGTGTTTGTATCGCTGGCTTCGGACGGACACGACAATACGCCTGTAGCTGGTGCCATAGTGGACGAAAGTACACTGCAACGCGCTCGGACACTCGGACTATCAATTCCCGAGTATCTAGAAACATTCAACTCTTATTCATTCTTTGATCAAGTGGGTGGTCATGTTGACACTGGTCTGCTCGCTTCGAATGTCGCGGACTTGTCGCTGCTACTCACTCGCAAGGTTGAGCAGCAAGACGCAGCAATCACCGAGGTAACGGCGACCATCATAAAAGACTCAAGAAATAAAGACACGATTGCTGTCACGGTCAAGGCTGGGGTGTACTCGGGGACGTTTGCTGTCCCTAGTGGCGCGAGTACCGGCGTGCATGAAGTCACTGTGCTGCCACCGGTCGAAGCGGTGGCAGCACTTGAGCGGGTCGCTCGCCCGGCGCTACTAGGACTGCCGGTCGTTGACCAGGCGGCCATTGATGCGGCTCTTCATACGGTTGACGGGACAGACACGTTCGCGCGGATTGGCGGTAACCTCGCGCTCGGCGTTAGTGTGGCTGCTTGTAAGGCTGCCGCCGCCGCCCAAGCGATCGAGCCGTGGCAGCACGTAGCCGCCCTGTTTGCGTACCAAGAACAATCGCTCGCGCCTCGGTTGTTTGTGAACTTGATTAATGGTGGACAGCACGCGACTGCCGGCAGCCCAATCCAAGAGCACCAAATTATTCCAGACACCTATAATATTGAGGAGGCGCTAGCAGCTGCTAAGGCAGTACAAGCAGCACTACAGGAAATACTGCACGACACCTACCAGGCAACTGACATCAGTATTGGTGATGAGGGTGGATTTGCAGTTCCGAGTCACACCTTAGAGGCGCCATTTACGCACCTAGAGGAGGCTATCAAACGTGCGGGTACAGCTGCGTCCTTGTGGTTAGGGGCTGATATCGCGGCCAGCTCGTTTTACCGGAACGGCACGTACGAATTGCTGGGCACGCAGTACACCACGAGCGAATTGCTGACTGTGTATGACAAACTGCACGAGCGGTTTCCAATGCTACAAACTGTCGAAGACCCCTACGACGAATCCGATACCGCCGGATTTGCAGCCTACCACCAAGCGCACCCTGGGGTGCTGACCATCGGTGACGACCTAACAACCACCAACCGCGAGCAGTTACAAGAGGCCATCGACGCCGAGGCAATCAATGCACTCATTATTAAACCAAACCAGATCGGCACTTTGACCGATACGCTCTCTACTATGCAGCTGGCGTACCAGCACAAGGTCTGGTGTATCGTCAGCCATCGCAGTGGCGAGACAGACGATGATTTTATTGCTGACCTGGCCTGGGGTACGAAATGCTATGGTTTCAAAGCCGGTGCACCCAATAAGCTCGAACGAGCGATAAAGTACAACCGTCTCCTTACTCTCTTTAAATCTTAAATATGTCTATTCAAGTGATTGCCACCATTGGCCCCAACAGCGAGTCGCCCGACACATTAGCACGCATGCTCAGTGCCGGTATGAGTATGGCCAGGCTTAATTTCTCTTGGGGGACGCACGCCGCGCATCGTCAGTATGTGAGTGATATCCGTGCTACGGCGAGTGCCGCTGGCGCCAGTGTGCCGATCATTCAGGACTTGTCCGGTCCCAGAGTGCAGACCGGCAGCGCACACTCGTTCGATCAGTCAGTGCATGTGCTGACCGACAAAGACATTGCGGATGTTAGGGCACTTAAGGATCTGCAGATTGAATACATCGCGCTGTCGTTTGTCAGCGGAGCCGCTGACGTAGCAGAGTTGCGCCAGCTACTCGTAGCTGAGGGCAGCGACGCCAAGATTATTGCTAAGATCGAGCGTCAGGAAGCCTTAGAAAACCTGAACGAGATCATCGTGGAGGCCGATGTCATCATGATTGCCCGCGGTGACCTGGGTGATGCGGTGGCGTACGAAACCCTCCCGTTTGTGAAGCGTGATATTCTCGCGCGTTGTCAGGCAGCCGGAGTGCCCGCCATCGTCGCCACTGACATGATGGCATCAATGATCTCTCAGCCAAAACCATCACGTGCCGACGTGGCCGATGTGGCGCACGCGGTACTAGAGGGTGCGTGGGGAACGATGCTGTCCAACGAAACCGCTATGGGCGAGTATCCCGTCGCGGTGGTAGCGGCAATGCGACGAGTAGTTGACGAGGCCGCGCGCCATCGCGCGTAAGTTAGCTGGAAACAGAGCAGGTTTGGTGTTTTTTACTTTATGATTTAGTGCTTTACAACGTTAATCAAAATATCCCTCATGCCGCAAAAGTGCTCGCTTGCGCTCCGGCCCCCACGAATACCCAAAGTCCTCGCCGCTGGCGCGTACCACACGGTGGCAGGGAATAAACAGCGCCAAAGGGTTTTTGCCGCAGGCCGTGCCGATTGCGCGAGCGGCGCCGGGCTTGCCAATTGATCGCGCTAGCTCGGTGTAGGTGGCAGTCTCTCCGTAGGGTATAGCTGTGATCGCCCGCCAGACCGCTTGTCGGAATGCTGTGCCGATCGTCGGGAATTGGTACAGTGTCGGTAACAAATTCTGGCCAGCTAGAAAATACGCATCGAGGGCGGTCTGCACCGCGGCTGGTACTGGTCGAGCGATGTGAGGTGCTGGGCCAAATACTGCCGTTGTGACGAAACCGTCTGGCGTCATTTCAATGTGTAGCCAACCAGTGCCCGGGGTGTGGTAGTGAGTGGTCATATTGGCAGTATTGATCGTCACTTATATTAGCGACAGCGTGAGCTTGTGAGAGAGTAGCAACGACACCCCTTACCCCACTTTCACCTTTCGCAAACTCTCGTAAAATATAATTTTGGTCAGTACGTCGAGTGCGAGATATAGCGACAATGTCAGCGTAACGCTCGGCAGCAGGCCGAGGTATTCGCTCGAGAGGATAAAAACAATTGGGAAGCCCATCCACCCGAAATACACATAATTCATAATTGGTCGCGTGTCAGGAGTTTGGTGCGCGCGCAAGATCTGAATCAAGCGGATAAACGGTACACACCCTACGCCAAAGATAATCCCAGCAAGCAGCAGATCGCTGCTAAAGAAGCTGGCAAGAAATCCAGTGAGCATAATGATCGGCGTCATGATGAGTGCGACTAATCGCGCTTCACCCTGGACTTTGAATACTTGTAAGAGGGAGGCGGTTAGCAGAGTACAACTGGCGGCATAGCATAGCCAACGGGTAAATAGTTGTGGCTCGCTCCCGTCAAACGGGGCATTGAGGGCGTACATAACCAGGTACGAAATAACCGTCACAAAACTAACGATCCACGGCAATTCTGAACGGTAGTACGCCCGGCGCGTATAAAAATATATACTGGCGATAGTAAAGATAGTGATGGCGGCGACAAAGACAGTGAGCATAGACAAGTGCGTTAGGGGCTAATGCCACAAGTATACCACGCAACTGCGTACAATCTGTACAATTAAGCGGGCCGCGTCATGATTATTTAGTGATTGTCCTAAACAACGTTCCTGCGACAAACAAACTTAGCAACACGCCGATGATCAGACTGCTCGGCGGTAAGTCAACATACAGTGCCAGTAGCAAACCGACCAGCACTGATAGCAGTGATATGCCAATCGCACCGAGGGTCGTCTGCCGGAACGACTGCGCGTACGGGCGCACCACCAGAACAGGGATCACGAGGAGCGCGCCGATCAATAACCCGCCAATCGTCTTGATTCCGATCCAGACCACCAGTGACAGTAACCAAAAATACAACAACCGAATCAGTTGCGGCGTATACCGGCCGGGCGTAATAAATCCCGGTTGCTGGGTCGCGCCAATCAGCGGATACCAAAAGTATCCAACGAGTAAGAGGGTGAGTAAAGTCGCACCGCCAATTGCGTACAGTTCGATTTGGGTAAGGGTCAAAATGCTCCCGAATAAGTAATTTTCAAACGAAAATACTGTATCGCGCGCGAGATGCACAAATGCTAACGCGAGCGCCAATCCACCACTGAGGAATAACATAGCGAGCGCGTCAGGACTATAGGTGTCTTGCTCGAGGAGCCACCAGATGAGCGTCGCAACAATCAGCAGGGCAGGCAACGCACCCCACCACGGGCTTGCCCCTAGAATGAGTGCGGCCCCAATCCCAGCGAGGGACACGTGGGTGAACATGTCCGAGGCGATCGCTTGGCGGCTTTGGACGACAAACGGACCAATCAGTCCGGTGAGGACAGCGAGCATCGCACCACCGACAAATGCATATTGCACAAATGTAAAAGCGAGCAGTTCCATATTAACAATGATGCGTCATTAGGGGGTGCGGCTGAGGCGCGTTGTGTCGGTGTTCGTGGTTGATCGCTCCAGCGTTTTGTAAATCTCGTGGGTGACAATCTGTATGCAACGTTTGGTTTAGGCAGAGCACTTGATCACTAATCGGCAAAACACTCTCGATATCGTGTGACACCAGTAGCACCGTCATCGCGTGATCTTTTTGGAGGTGACGAATCAGTTCGTACAGTCCAGACCGGGACGCATAATCTACCGCTGCGAGCGGCTCGTCGAGCACCAGTATTGTGGGTCGAGCCAACAATGCGCGAGCGATCGCGACCCGTTGCCGTTCGCCGCCGGAGAGGCTGTGGTACGACTGGGTGAGGGTAGTGGCCGCCACACCAACGTGCTCGAGGGCGGCGCCAAAATCCGGTGTCTCCCGCTGCCCACTAAACAAATACGTGCTACCGATCGAGAGGTATTCGTACACTGACAACGGCAATTGATACGGGTCGCCAGGGGTCTGCTGGGCGATGTATTGCAGTCGTTGTCCTGGGCTGATCGAGATCGTGCCAGTGTAGTCGTGGTCCAATCCAAGGATGATCTTAATAAGCGTAGATTTACCCGCACCATTTGGTCCGATCAGTGACACGAGCGACTGCGGCGCAACTGTAAAACTCACCGCTGACAAAAGCTGCCGATTACCGGCAGCTTTGCTCACATTCTGTACGCTGATTAGTGCTTTAGCCATTACATCGTAGCGCTTCTTCAAATACATTTAGATTAGCACGCATCAGGGTCAGATAATCTTCACCCGCCGGAATGGTGTACGCGATTGGGTTAATCGACAGGGTCGTTAGTCCAGTTTCGTTGGCGAGTGTTTCGCCGTAGGCGGTGACGCTATTTTGCTCTAACAGAATCGCACCGGCACCCTCGGCGGCTTCGTCGCGCAGATTGGCGAGGGTCTGGGCGGACGGCAGGTCTTGGGTCGAGAGTCCAGCAATCGAATGGATAGTAATGTTGTACCGGGCGCCGAGGTACCCGAACGCATCGTGGCTCGTAATGACCTCGGACAGGTCGCACCGGGCGAGGCTGGTCTGGTATTCGGTGTCGAGTGCCACTAGTTCTGTCAGTAGTTCGTCTGCATTGGCTTGATAGGTAGCGGCGTTATCTGGATCGAGTGTGCTGAGCGCCTCGGTCAAATGTCTCACGGTTTCACTAAATAATACTGGGTCGAGCCACGTATGTGGGTCGAACGCGCCGTGATCATGAGCATGGTCATGATCGTGTTCATCATTGTGCGCGTGATCAGCTTCGTCACTGTGCGCTGCGTTGTGCTCATCTGCATGCGCACCATCGTGATCACTGTGGTCATGATGATCGTCACCGGATGGTATAAGAGTGAGGTCAGCGGTGGCGAGCACGACTGGCACTTCTGCTTGGCGTAGTTGAGTCGCAACCTCCTCCCCCCAGGGCTCGAACATTGCTCCTTGTAGTACCACTAGATCGGCTCGCTGCAGTGCGACGACATCCCTCGTGCTCGGCCTAAAATCATGGGGGTCACGGCCTGCGCCGACATTGGTCACCTCGGCCAAGTCACCAGCGATTCGTTCTAGCGCGAACTGTAGGGGATAAAAAGAAGTGGCGATCTCGAACGCGCCGTCGGCGCGCACTGGTTCTCGGGCAGTCAGTGTGTCCAATGTATGTTCGTTATGCTCGTGAGCATGAACATGTGACTGATCTGCATGGTCGTGATCATGATGATCGCGCTCAGCGGACGTGACCAGTAGTGCACCACTAGCGAGAACAGCGACTGTTACTAGTAGTAGTCCAATAGTTTTCTTACTCATATCTATGTAAAAAGGTTGTAACTTGTAGTGATAGTGCACGAAAGTAGAACGACTTTGTGGCGCTTGCAATATAGCATGTTGATCATTTATTGCAAACCAGTTGCATTAGTGATTACTACTGACGACCGACGGCCGGTGGTGCCTCGGCGCTCAAAAATGTCTCGACTGCATTGAACGTTTCTGGATAGCCAAACAGATTATTGTGACTCGCGCCAGCAATCGTCACGAATGTTTTATCGGCGCTTAGGCTGTCATACAACGCTTTGCCTAACCGGTAGGGAATCACAGAGTCTTGATCCCCATGAATAATAACAACTCGATTCTCAAATACCGCAAGTGCGGCCCGGTTATCATAGACGTTGTCCACTAATAGTCCGGTTGGGTAAAACCAAAACCGGCCCCGCGCTATATCGTGCAGATCTGTAAATGGTGTGATCAGTAGTAATTTGTCTGGTGATTGCAATGCCGCGTGGTACGACGCGACGCCCGTGCCAATACTTTCGCCGATCAGTGTCACGTGTCTGACCGCGCTTTGCTGTAGGTAATCAATCACATTGTGCACGTCTTGGTAAATACGGTCATGAGTTGGTGGCTGCGGGTCGCCACCGTAACCAGCGTACTCGACCAGCAGGTAGCCATAGCCAGCTTGGGTAAATAGTTGTGCGTAGAAAGCGCGGTCGCACGCTGACCCAGCATTACCGTGATACAACACAGCTATCGGCCCGTCCGAAATGTTTGCGTACATCCGCGTGCCCCGGTGCGTCACGCGCTCGGCCTCGGCCAGCGCCGGACACTCGCCAAATATCGCCGCTGAGGGTTGGTACACAATGCGTTCTTGGTACAGAGTCAAGAACGCCCCGAACGAAACATAGAAAAGTACAAATGTGGTTAGTGCAGTAATGTTTCTTATGTGCATAAGCCGTAGCGTATCTTTTCATTGTAGCAATCTATTGCTTCTCGAAGTAGCATCATGTACGTCTTCTTAAGACATAAGCCCTAAAATAGATATCTCTTTTCTCAGTGGGTGAATGATAAGCCATGAACTTGAGTTGTTTCAAAATAGTAAAGTTGCATTCTTATGCTAAATCCTCAATGTATTCAACTGAGTGGCTGAATATTTTGAGGCTTGTGTTGTCAGTGATTCGTTGAGAGATCAAAGAGTTTTCGTTAGAGTCGCGATTTGGTTTGACTGAGTCACCTTCGGGGTCTTCAACCGTAAAACAAAAGTATCCATTTACTTCGAGATTACTTTGACAATATTTAAACAAATGAGTAAGTGATTCCAATAAGTAAAAAGTTCCATTTGAAATTATGTGCTTGTATTGCGCTTGATGTGAGGGGGTATCGTTTAAGTCTTGTTGTATTAGTGTTCGAGCAATTTCTTTTTGTTTACATAATGTAAGCATTTTTTCGGAACCATCAATGCCGTCAATAATTAAACCTGCTGTGTAGTAGGGTTCAGCACTTTGGCCAGTACCAATACCTAAATCGAGCAATGTTTGATTTGCTGTTAAAAATTCGTAATGTAAACCAAACAAAACCTCAGGACTGTACCAAGAGTATTTTTTACTAAGCTCATCATAATCTGGTGCAAATTGCTCAAAGTACTCGATTGAGTCTACTCTCATGTCATTTTATTATAGCAAGATGCCAAGTGCTTTAGGAGTATGAAGTACTAGACTCAATATGTATATCTATATCTTCATAAACTGAAAGTAGGTCCCTATGAGCAACACTGTAAAATGTTTACCTTGTATTTAAGGTAGGATAATAATATGCTTTATGTACCTCAATTCAACATAGTAAGTTCTGCTCTAGTGCACTGAGTTGATTTATGAATGATTCGCGAACTTTCCGGGCTTCAGGGTTAGCGTTTTGAATAGTTTGAAACAACTCCCAGCTATCGTCGGCCAGCAAATCCCGCAGTCCCAGTAACTGTACGTATGAGACGGTGTTTGTTAAATGACTTTTGATACCCATTTGCACTAATGCCCGACCAATAAAGTGGGTCAGTCCCTGCACTCGAGCCATGTCATCATCATGTTCTTTGGCCGTTTGTTCAATTACCTTTAGTTTTAAATTTTTCTTTAAGAATCGCTTGATCAAGGCGTAGTGTTTTTTACTAAAAGAAACATTGCACAACACAATTGGAAGACCTTCAATTCCATATTTGCCAGATTGTGGGCCAAAGATGGGGTGTGTACCCAGTATTTCGTGACCTTTGAATTGATTGCGCAGGATAATCAGCGGCCTCTGTTTTACCGACATGACGTCGATAATGGCAGCGTCTTTTTTGATGTAGGGTTTAAGTGTTTGTACGGCATTTTCTAAACTATTCCAGGGCACAGCAAATATCACTATGTCACAGTTTCGCACTTTCTCTGGCTTAGTTTTTCTTTGTATAGGTACGATCGTGCAATGTGGCCGCAAATGTTTAGCCATAAACCGACCAAACTGACCGTATCCAACAATAGCTACTTGGATTTTTTTCATCTTAAAAAATAGTTAGGTTTTGTAAAGACATATAACGGTGCATTCGTCCCTGTTAGCAAGAATGTATTTTGCGTAAGGAAATCGGCGTTGATAGCAGAACACCTAGCAAGAGAAGTGCGATAGTAACCGCCGCAGCTACACACCATGTGAAAGCTTGGAAAAACGCTTCTGCACTGGTTTGCATTGAAATGAGTATAGCAAAGTTCAAACCTCCTGTTGGGGTATTCAGAAACGTTTGCGAAGTGTTACCCAGATACGCTGGGTAACGTTGTTGAGGATGTCCAAGCTACGTTTAACAGATGGGTGACGTCACCGTCTTCATGTCAGACTATAAACAAAACAAACCGTCACATTTTAGTAACGGCTGTTGGGTGGAGGCGCATTCCTCCACCCATAGTCTGTCTCTTTATTCAGCGTTAGAGAACTCCATTTTACCCGTCCGCTCGACAGTGTTATAACTGACGTTGACAAAGTTAAAAGGCCCAACAACTCGAGCGACGGGTGTTTGCACGCCCAACCCGACCAGCTGTCCTCCAAGTTCGTAATGGTTTCCTTGACAAGTCACGAATGAGAGGTTTAGGATTTTGTAACGAACCTCCATTCTCGCGACGTTGATAAAAATGGTGAATTTGGCCTCAGCACCAAGGTGACGGGCAGCAAATGCTAGTTCTAAGTCTTGTTGTCCCGGACCATGGACAATGCTAAGTTTTGGGTTGGTCATAAAGACCTCCTGTGATTTTGGAACTGCCACACCAAACACCAAGAGTGACGTAGGCGGCTAGTTTATTTAGCCACAATGGTATAGTGCATAAAAATATGAAAAAACGCAAGAAAGTTCCCAATTCTCGTTAGGGGTGTAAAATATCAGAACTGAAATATTATTGTATATCTTCATGAAATAAAGATATTTTTCGATGGGCGAC
>CAZVFY010000009.1:0-40509 GCA_964626635.1 uncultured Candidatus Saccharibacteria bacterium | reverse complement strand
AATTAGAGTTTGATCCTAGCTCAGGATGAACGCTGGCGGCGTGGATGAGGCATGCAAGTCGAATGCATTTAGTTGCATGGCAGACGAGGTAGGAACACGTAGGTGACGCACCCCGAAGTCAGGGATACACCGGCGAAAGTCGGAATAATACTTGATAGTCCGGTACATTCATTTGTATCGGTAAAGATTTATCGCTTCGGGAGCGGCCTGCGGTCTATCAGCTTGTTGGTAAGGTAACGGCTTACCAAGGCTACGACGGATAGGGGAGGTGAGAGCCTGACCCCCACCGATGGAACTGAGACACGGTCCATACTCCTACGGGAGGCCGCAGTCGAGAATCTTCCGCAATGGACGAAAGTCTGACGGAGCGACGCCGCGTGGTGGATGAAGCCCTTAGGGGCGTAAACACCTTTTATGAGTGAAGAAGTATATTGACATTAGCTCATGAATAAGGGGCTCCCAACTCTGTGCCAGCAGGAGCGGTAATACAGAGGCCCCAAGCGTTATCCGGATTCACTGGGCGTAAAGGGTGCGTAGGCGGTGTGATTAGTCAGATGTTAAATCTTTGGGCTCAACCCAAAAATCGCATTTGAAACGGTCACACTAGAATTAGTCAGAGGTTAGCAGAGCTCTCGGTGTAGGGGTGAAATCCGTTGATATCGAGGGAAATACCAAATGCGAAGGCAGCTAACTGGGGCTCAATTGACGCTGAGGCACGAAAGCGTGGGTAGCGAACGGGATTAGATACCCCGGTAGTCCACGCCCTAAACGCTGTCTGCTGGATATTACAGGAATCGACCCCTGTAGTGTCGAAGGTAACCCGTTAAGCAGACCGCCTGGGTAGTACGAGCGCAAGCTTAAAACTCAAAGGAATAGACGGGGGCTCGCACAAGCGGTGGATCATGTGGCTTAATTCGTCGTTAAGCGAAGAACCTTACCAAGGCTAGATATTATGCTGCACGACCGGGGAAACTCGGTAAGCTTTCGAAGGTGCATAACAGGTGATGCATGGCCGTCGTCAGTTCGTGCTTTGAAGTGTTCCCTTAAGTGGGGAAACGAACGCAACCCTCGTTGTGTGTTACAAGTGTCACACGAGACTGCCCCCTCACGGGGGAGGAAGGTGAGGATGACGCCAGGTCAGCATGTCCCTTGATGCCTTGGGCTGCACACGTGATACAATGGGATGTACAAAGGGACGCAATACTGCAAAGTGGAGCAAATCCTGATAAAACATTCCTCAGTTCGGATTGGGGGCTGCAACTCGCCCCCATGAAGTCGGAATCGCTAGTAATCGTGGATCAGAACGTCACGGTGAATACGTTCCCGAGCCTTGTACTCACCGCCCGTCAAGTCAGGGGAGTCGGAAGTGCCCGAAGTTCGTCCTTGTGACGACCTACGGTAAATTCGATAACAAGGACTAAGTCGTAACAAGGCACGGCTAGCGGAAGCTGGTCGTGGATTAATTCCAATTGGATACGTTATCGTGTGTTTGGTAACAGATACACAATGATAGCTGATTGGTCGATATGACTAACTCTCAGGAGTTAATACATGAGACATGACACTCATCTCTAAATGGTGTCAGACACTAGGGAAAGACCAGTAGTATGCCAAAGGATAAGACAAAAGAGAGAACTCTTGCAAAAGATGACTGTGATTTAGATACAAAACAACCCCTGTTTTGACCAGGTGGTTGTTCTGTGGCAGTATAGACTGTTATCATTCAATGATTTCCCCGTCCTCATCGATTGGGGGCTGCCCAGTCAATAGTCGTTCAGCATTGATGGTTTCTAGTAGTTCGCTACGTTGTGTCACCAGCATCTGATTGGTCATGGGCCAGCCATATTCAAGCATAACCGTATCAAATGAATCGAGTCGCTCTGAGCCTGCGGGTTGGTTTAATATGCGGTTAAGGTCCGCGCTCGCTTGAGCAGCTGCCTCCTCCTCTGAACTGCCAAATATCAGCCAACCTTCATTTTCATCACTCATCTCACGCAATAGTGTCGACGAAATAACCTGTTGACGTTCAATTAGGTCTGAGGGCAGGGGGGGTTGAGACACCGTTTGGGGATCGGCGCCCCGAGCAAGAATGTAGCTATTACGTTCCGTTTCAGTAATAGCACCCATCGCATACAGCCGTTGGGCTGATTCGAATCGCTCAGTTTGGCCGGCTGCGGGGTTAGTGAGCGACTCTAGCTCGCCACCGACCAGCATAATGGTTTGCACGTCATACCTACCTTGCATTTGCTCGATAGCACTTATCGCGGCGCTGACAACTGTTGATTCACTGGCGGCTCGCTCTACTGCCTGTATTTCGGCTGTGGCATCTTGATTATTGGCAAGGCGGAGGTTTTGAGCCTCGATAGCAGCGAGACGATCAGCTTCAGCACGTGTTGCTGCAGCTAGTAACTCGTTGCGCATTCGTGTATAAGCGCTGCTTTCGGGGGCGGCTGGAATAATCAGGGAAGGTGGGGTGCTGGGCAGGATTGGTTGGCTGGCAGTCGGTGGCGGAATGGTGGCGCCTGACGGAGGGTTTGCAAGGGTGGGCGGATTTGTATTTCCCGCTGTGATGTTTGATAATGGGTTAGTACCGTTTTGACCGCTGACTGGAAAAGTTGTTCTAGTTATGGCCGGATTACAGTCCGGATCATAATCAGTACAGGGGGGATTCACACCAGCTAGATTGAGGCCCCCCGTCAGAATATTGATAATTCCCCAAAATGCTACAATAAAGACCATTGCTAACACACTGTATAGCGCGAGTGACTTGGCCTTTTCCCTGGTTTCTTGCTCACCGGCACCAAGTATAAAAAATCGCACTGCGTTCACGACAAACAATAGAAACGCTATACCTAACAGAAAAGGTACGACAGTAGTGCTCAAGAACTGCGTCAGGTTGACAATAAATTCTCCCAGACCTCCCATATGTAATTAGTATACCTCATGCTGCTTTCATATTTTGACAAACTTTGGTATAGTGCCATGCACGCGATTGGCGTACTCCCGTGCTTAGCTCAGCTGGCTAGAGCATTCGACTGATACTCGAAAGGTCCCAGGTTCAAGTCCTGGAGCACGGACAAAATAAAATGGCGGCGCTGTCGCCTTTTTATTTTGTCCGCCGAAAGTTCGTGTGGTCGATCAAAGGTCCCGCGGTTCGACTTATTTTTAATGACCGAAGGGAATATAAAAATAGAAGTGCCCCTGTGGTGCAAGTCCTGGAGCACGGACTCAGGTAAACTAAAAATGCATGAGCTTAGAGTTCATGCATTTTTAGTTTAGAAACTGCCTTAAGGCAGTTTCGTACCTGAGTCCGCGGAGCGAGTATATTGCGTAAGTGATTCGAGCCTGGGGACAAAGTCGTGCCTATGCCCGCGGTAGAATTTGTTGCAGTAGCAATAATGCCGAGCTGAACAATTTAAAACTCTTTACGAATGAGCAGTAACAATAGATTTCCGAATAACGCTAACAGTGATGCTAACAGCATAATGGCCGTGAATCCAAACAGGCTGGCGATTAATCCACCAATTGATGCCGCTGCTGCACCAGAAATGTCTGCAATGGTGTGGTAGCTGCCCCATTCAATCCCTTCACGACCTTTGTCAATATGGCGCGTGTATAGCGCGAGCCAGGTAGGGTAACAGAGCGCTGCACCCACGCCATAAGCAATCTGTACCAGATACAGATGCCAGGCCTCACTAATTTGGAGGTAAAGAAGCGGGACAACAAAATAAATACAGTTGCCGGTAAACAAAATCCAAAAATCATCACGCTCACCTTTAACTTTGTCTATAAAAAACGCTACTGGTAGTTGCCCAAAGCTTCTGGTCAGCAGAAAGAGACCCGACCCAATGCCAATAATCTGTAGCGCATTTTGAGTTTGTAGTTGCTCGTTTAGGAAGACCGCGAACAATGGCGAGAACAATCCAACGGCGGCCACAGTTGTCGTGTTTGAGATCGCCAACACTTTGATAATTCGATTTATTGTGCTGAGATTCTCGAACATGGCAATCTGATAGTTTGATTAGTATACTCTATTTATATGCCCATCATGGAAAAACGCGCGTCGTGGCTAGAGCTATTTTATGACGTGGCGTTTGTGGCCCTGGTCGCGCAGCTCACGTACCTCGCTAGCGAGTATCACCACACCCTGACCGATTTTCTCAACATTGCGACGATTGCGTACGCGGTGTTCATCGCCTGGTGGGCCACGACCGCCAACCGTAACTTGCAACCGGTCGAAAGCACCTACGATAAATTATTTATTCAGCTCCAAATGGTTGGCGCCTTCGCTATGAGTCTGACCATGGCGCCAGTGTTCGAGGGGCAGTATTTTGGCTTTTTTGCAACGTTAGCCGCACTGCGTTTACTTCAATCAGGGATGATCATCAAAATGTACGCGCTTCATCCTGAAACGCGGCCGACAACCTACAACATCCTCGAGGGATTTTTTGTGGGGAGTGCGCTGTGGGCACTATCAGCGGTGTTGCCGGCGCCATATCATTTTGTGGCCGCGTTTATGGCGCTCGCAGTCGATGTGCTGGTACCACTGACACGCGGGAAAGGTAACACCAAACGCTATCTCAATGTGCACCACCTGCAGGAGCGCCTGGGACTATTTCTCATGTTAGTTATCGGTGAGAGCATGATCGTGGTGGCGCTCGCCAGTAGTGCCGCACCAGGGTTGTTCGCCAACGGATCAATTGTTGTCTCTGGGATTGGGCTGATGATCGCGCTGTGGTGGCTGTATTTTGACTACAGTGACCGATATAGTGGCACGCGGCCGCGACACTTATTTGCCTTTTTGCATGCGCACGGGTTGCTGTATGTCAGTATCGTGCTGGTGTCGGTAGGGTACAAAATGATGCTTGATGGCGAGTACACGATCGTCGCGTATAGTTTTTGTATTGCCGGTATGGCCGGGATTATTTTGATGATTGGTGCGGTCCGAGCAGCGCTACACAAGCTTACTTGGCGTAATGCTGGTTTGGCTACCCTGCTAATCACGGGTGGTGCGGTGATCAGTATTATCGGATTTGTCAGCGGGCAGTATCTGCTGGCGCTCGGTGTACTGACGCTGTTATTCCTCATAACCGCGTACGTAGACCAGACCCAGAATCAACATGGTCGAACCACCAGACTGCTGACTGGCACAACGCCGCCGAGTGCAGTACAGTAATTACAATGCAGCAGTTTAAAGAACACATTACAGGCAAGCGTGTTACCGTCATGGGTCTCGGTTTGCTTGGGCGCGGCGTGGGTGACGCCCGCTGGCTCGCCGAAGCTGGCGCACAAGTGTTGGTGACCGACCTCAAGAATGAGGCCGAGCTAGAAGCGTCGGTCGCGCAATTGCGGGATTTGCCGAACGTACGGTTCAGGCTGGGCGAGCACCGCAAAGAAGATTTTGTTGACGCGGATTACGTGTTAGTAGGACCCAACGTGCCACTAAACTCAATTTATGTAAAAACTGCTCGAAATGCAGGAGTCAAACTCAAGAAATCAGCAGATTGGTTTGCGGAACTCTCGGGTGTGCCGGTCATCGGTGTCACTGGCACGCGCGGCAAGTCCACCGTCACGCACATGATCCATCACTGTTTGTCCGTGATCACGGGCGAGGAGGTGTTGCTCGGGGGAAATATCCGCGGCGTGTCGAACCTCGCGCTGCTTGACCGGGTGACCGATGGGTCGTTGGCGGTCATGGAGCTAGACAGTTGGCAACTGCAAGGCTGGGGCTGGTCGGCGCTGTCACCGCAGGTCGCGGTGTTCACGAATTTTATGGAAGATCACCTCAATTACTACCAAACCGATGAGATGAGTAAAGAGGAGGCGATGCAGCGTTACTTCCTCGATAAAGCACAGATATTCTTACACCAAGACGAATCGGGCATATTCGTCACTACGCCTGAGGTGTTCGAGTGGGTCAAGACGCTGCCAGACGCGACCATGGGACAAGAGGTCAAATTGGTCGACGACTCGATTATTCCCGAGGATGCGCTATTCGCCATGCCGGGCGAGCATAACCGCCTCAATGCCGCGCTCGCCGTTACGGCGCTCGAGTCGCTTGGTTTGGGTGAGGAAGAGATTTTTTCGGCGCTGGCGACATTTGGCGGCGTGGAAGGAAGGCTGCAACTCCTTAAGACAATCGATCATGTGCGAATTTATAACGACAATAATTCGACGACGCCGCAAGCGACAAGTGCGGCGCTAGAGGCCCTTGACCTCGGCAACCGCAACATTATTTTGATCGCCGGCGGCGCGGATAAAAGAATTCCGCTCGAGGGATTGGTCGCCGCAATCCAGGCGCACTGTAAATCAGTGTTGCTGCTGCCAGGCACGGGGACAGATCGGCTACTACCTTTGCTGGCGGATCAAGCCGAGGTAGTAGATTCGCTCGACGCAGCTGTGCGGACTGCAATGGAACAGTCAGAAAACGCTGATATTGTACTGTTTTCACCGGGGTTCGCGTCGTTTGGGTCATTTGCCAATGAGTATGAGCGGAATGATCAATTTCTCGATTTGGTGGCAGAATTATGATTGGGTTGTTTGATTCTGGATCTGGCGGCCTGACCGTACTGCGAGAATTACGCCGACTAGCGCCTCAGGCGGATGTTATCTATTTTGGAGACATCGAGTACGCACCGTACGGTACTCGCTCTCGCAGTGAGATCCGTCAACTGTGTCGGTGAGCGGTATCATTATTGCAGCGATTTGGATCGGCACATATTGTTAGCGCGTGTAACAGTGTGGCGGCAGCGTTACACATAGATTGGCTCGATCTGGGCGATGTTCAACTCATTGGTATTGTTGGTACGACTGTTGCTGGTCTTGAGAGTGTGTCGGATGATATTTTAGTATTAGCTACCCCAGCGACAGTACAATCGAATGTATATCAAGATGTATTTAAATTACATGGTAAAGAAGTCGATGTACAGCCGCTTCCTAAACTGGCCGCTCTGATTTAACAAAACGCTTCAGTTGCTGCGTTACATTCAGAAATTGAGCAGGTGAAACAGCTGCTTGATCCTCATTCGCGTCAGATTATCGCGCTGTGCTGTACACACTATCCATTAGCAACGCAGGTATTTTATGAAGTGCTAGGAAATGATGTTCGCCTGTTTGATCCAGCAGCAGCGTTAGCCGAGCGTATAGTGCGCGAGTATGATGATCAGTTAAAAGGTGAAGGCAAGACGACGGTACTGCTCTCGGCTGAGTCAAAGACCTTCCACCAGCACTACAAAAATTTATTTTCTGCGCGCATGAATTTTGACGTTATTGGCTCTACAACAATCATAATAATATAAATAATATGACCCATAACACCTCAAATAAATTTTATCAGTACGGTTTACCCCAGCCATTCCATGTCTCGATTGGTGCCGTGGTCTTTAATGAACAGTATGAGATTTGCTTGCATCATTTTTATAAAAAAGATACGCCAGAGAAACTTCGTTTTTTAGCTGATTAACTGGACGAAGTGTGGCACCTTGTCCGGGAATCTTTGCAGGGCGACGAGTCATTACACGCTGCGGTACTGCGCGGCGGACAAGAAGAGTTCGGTATAGAAGGAGCGGTTGAAAAGTATTTGGGTTCTAAGATTGATACTATTACAGGCCCCAATCAAGATCCATTTGAAAAGCTGACAATTTACCATGCGGTACGGATGATGGCGCAGGGTGAGCGGCCAGACATTGATGCAGAAGATCGCACCGTAATGGAATGGCAAACACCAGAGTCAGCACTCGAGATCTATAAATCACAAGCCGCCCAAACCAATCGTCCAGAACTAGATGAGGCTGTGGTGGTCGAGCGATTTATTAAGGCGTGCAATTTATAGTAAAAAACGGGCGCGACCGGTCGGTCGCGCCCAGCTCGCTCAATCCTAGTGAGTTGTAACCATAACCGTGTTGGCAGTACTGCGCCGCTCACCATTTATGATGCATTGACGGTGGCTCGCCATGTCCCGAGCGTTGTACGTGCAGCGCGGGCCGAAGTAAGTGATTTGCTCTTGCACCACTCCTTCACCCTCGAGCACGTGCAGTAATACCTCGTACATATCGAGTTCAAGTTTACCGGCATTGCAGAACACGCCCTCCCCGTACGCGTGCAAGTACTGTTCGGCTTGTGCGCGACCCTGACCGTCTTGGTGCGGTAAGTGTCGGCCGCAGATGCTGCCGCACGCTAGCACTTCTAGGTGCTCGACGTCGCCATCTGGTACAACACGCGCAAGAGCGTCGTGAATGATGCTACGCCCGTCGATTGGTGTGCCCGCCGGTCGGCCGCAGTGAACGAGAATGCAACGCTGATTATCTTTATTTGTGTAGTAAAAAAATAAAGCCAAACAGTCAGCTGTTTGCGTCATGACCATACAGCCAGGCTCCTTAATAAGTACCGCGTCACCCGTTAGCCATTCACCGCTCTCGGTCGGTTGCCACGAGTGAATTTCTCGATGGCCACGCTGTTCCTGGTTGCTAACTGCTTGCAGGAGACACATGCGATTGGGCGCAATGCCCGCTTCGTTCGCGATTTTGGTCGCTTCGCAGTAAGCAGTCGGATTTATGCCGCGTCGCCCAGGTAGCCACACGGCTGGACGATTCCCGAGCAAGTGCATGCGCACGCGACCGTTTGACGTTACGTGCGAATAGTATCCCTTCATAGTCTTCCCCCTTTGGTTGTGAGATCTGTTCCAAATCTGATACTATGCTACCCTTACCGTATGTCAAGCGCGCCGCCACCAGTCGACTTTGCTCACACCGAGCGGATACATTTTGTGGGGATTGGTGGCATTGGTATGTCCGCGCTCGCGCGGCACTGTCTGGCCGAAAAGAAATCCGTCAGCGGCTCGGACGGCACTCTGTCACCGATCACCGACGCACTGGCCGCAGAGGGCGTACGGATCTGTGACGAGCAACACGCCGACAATATCACCCCTGATATTGAACTAGTGGTGTACACCGAGGCCATACCAACGGACCATCCCGAACGCCTCGCCGCCAAGAAAATGGGCATCCCAACGCTCAATTACTTTGATTGCCTCGGGCTCGCCATGAACCCCTACTACCTGATCGCGGTGGCCGGTACGCACGGCAAGACAACCACCACCGCGATGCTAACCGACATATTTGAAGCCGCCGAAAAAGACCCGACCGCTGTCGTTGGTTCGCTGCGTGCAAAAACTGGCTCGAACTATCAACACGGCCGTAGCAAATACGCGATTGTAGAAGCCTGCGAATACAAGGCAGATTTCTTGTCGCTGCGTCCCGAGGTGCTGGTCATTACCAATATTGAACATGATCACGTCGACTATTTCCCAGATCTGACCGCCGTCCAAGACACCTTTCGCCAGCTGATCAGTCAAGTCCACGAAGACGGGGTAGTGGTCGCCAACCCCGCTGATCCGAATGTTGCGCCGGTGCTGGCAGATTGCCCACGGCGCGTGATTAGTTACGTCGAATACGTGGCGCAGGTCGGCGAGCTGCGTCAGCCAGGGATTCATAACCGTCTCAATGCGGCGGCGGCCATGGCCGCCGCCGCGACCCAAGACATCAAACCGCCGGTCGCGGCCGAAGCGCTCGAGCATTTTGCTGGTACGTGGCGTCGGTTCGAGTACAAAGGTGAACTGAATGGCGCCCCGGTGTATGACGATTACGCTCACCATCCGACAGCAGTGCGGGCTACAATCGCTGGCGCCCGTGAATTGTACCCAGACAAACGACTATTGGTGGTGTTCAAACCACACATGTTTACCCGCACAAAAGTATTTTTCAATGAATTTGCAAAGAGTTTCCAGGGCGCGGACGAATTATTGTATCTCCCTATCTACGCCGCCCGTGATGAGGACTCGACGGGGGTAAGTGCGCGCGAACTCGCCGTCAAGACACTCGAATACGTCCCTGAATCACAATTGTACGAAGATGAGGAGCGACTACTGGCTCGGATTCATTCTCAAGCCAATGCTGATACGGTGATATTTGTGATGGGAGCAGGGGATGTGACCGAGGTCGCGGAACAACTAGTAGTGGCCTAGCAGTTAGGCCTTTACTGTACTACAACAGTTGCCAAGTAGTCTCGCGGTGAGGTAGGCTGCTGATATGGATACTCCCGGAACGCTACACATCGTCGCCACTCCGATCGGCAATTTGGAGGATATTACGCTGCGTGCTTTGCGGGTGCTACGCGAAGTGGACTACGTGCTGTGTGAAGACACCCGGGTGACGGGTAAGCTGCTGCACGCACACGATGTCAAAAATAAACTCGTCCGCTACGACGCCCACAGTAGTCCGACTGCCGCGGCCAAAGTCTTGAAGGACCTAGAAGCTGGTGCCAACATCGCGCTCGTCTCTGATGCGGGTACGCCGGGCGTGAGCGATCCGGGCGTGTTACTGGTCGAGGCGGCGCGCGAGGCCGCCGTACCGGTCGTGGCGGTGCCTGGCGCCTCGGCGGTGACAGCGGCCGTGTCGATCGCCGGACTGCATGGCAATCAGTTCATGTTCCTCGGATTTATTCCACAAAAAAAAGGCCGCGATACATTTTTCAAAACACTAATCAGCTATAGCGTCCCGGTGGTGTGCTTTGAGTCGACGCACCGCATCCTCAAGACGCTCGCTGCGCTAGGGAACGTGCTGCCGGATACTCCGATTACGCTCGCGCGTGAGCTGACCAAGCTACACGAAGAGTGCGTGGTCGCTACCCCCTCGGAACTACTGACGCAGCTCACGGACGATCCACAACGCCAACGCGGCGAATTCGTGTTGATTATCAGTAAGGAGCGATGATGCTATACTGCAGCATATGCGCGGGATATTAGTGATGATTGCAGGGGCGTTGGTTATTTTGCTGCCGCATTTGGGTGTGTCGGGCGAGGTGCAGGATACGTTATTGCTGATACTGGGGGTTGGTATTCTGGTGTTGGGGTATGCGATCGTGCGCGCCAAGGTTCTGCGCAATGAGCGTCGAAGGGTGCACGAGCGAGCAGCCGATACGTATGTTGAAACCACAGAATCACTGTTTAAAAACGGTAAATCATAATAATACAAATCTTGCCGAAAACTTGTGAATAGGGCATCTGCCCATCAGTTGCGGTCGAGGACAGCTCTAATCTTGTCGCAGTCATTATGTGTGAGTTACCGCTGAATAGCTCGGTATTCAAGGTATGATTGTAGTACCTGTGAACAAACCGAAAGACACATTGCAACTTATCATACACGAATCTGATATTCCTCTTATACAACGGGGTAGTTTGGTGCCGGGCGCATTTACTCCAGCAAAATTACATGGTGCACAACAAAAAAAGCGTTTCAAAAACCAGCCAACCGCTGCAGCCAACCGGGACGCTTTAAACAATTCACGTATATCGTCACGCGTTTCTAAAAGTCCATTACAGCTTGGTGCGCCAGCGCCACTGTTGCGTCTGATGTCGCTCCTATTACTGTTTGGAGCGGTAGGTTTGTTATCTGCCTACAGTTACGGTGCCATCAATCAGTCACAAGTCGCTGCGCCGATCTTGGCGGTGGTAGATCCTAATACACTCAGCGTCACACCGCTCGAGTATGGACCACAACATATACTGCAACAAGAAAATTTTTATCAAGAAACACGCGCAGCTTTGATTGCGGGTGAAACCACCTTTCTTGAGATCGACCTCACTCGTGAGCAACTACGGTATTTCGTCTCCGGTGTACTGACAGAAAGTGCCACTATTACCAAAGCACCGACTGCTGGATCATGGTGGGAAATACCCTCGGGGCTTTACGAGGTGACTCGCACTGAAACAGAAAGGTTTTCGAACCTGGCCCAGGCCACTTTCCCTCACACAGTGGTGTTTGGAGAGAACTTACTTTTGCACGGTACACCAGTGTATCCCAACGGCCAGAAAGTGGATGCTGCATTTCTAGGCGGTGGTGTGAGACTTGATGATCTGGACGCAGAGCGTTTGTACACTCTGATCGAACAAGGAACAACAGTTTTGGTGCATACCGCTACCAAACCTCGTGATGCATTTGTCTACGAACCACCTGCACCAGATATTAGTGCCCCTGATTATTTTGTCGCTGACTTAGTCACGGGTGCGGTATTGGCATCAAGTGACGCCGATCGCGTCGCGTCTGTTGCCTCAATCACCAAATTAATGACGGCGCTCGTGGCCGCCGAAGAACTCGAACTTGATGAACGTGTCTTGATCACGGCGCCTAATTTCGTACAGTCGTTAGTGCCACGTCTCGAGTCGCGCAGTAGCGTATCAATGTACAGTCTACTGCAGTTGTTATTAGTTGAATCCTCAAATGAAGCATCAGAAATTATCGCGGGCGAATTAGGGCGTGACCAGTTCATTGCAGCGATGAACACAAAGGCGCGTCAAATTGGTATGTTGAATAGTAACTTTGCTGACCCGTCGGGCCTTTCGTCAGACAATCAATCGACCGTTGGAGACTTGTTCTTGCTCACCCAGTACATTGCTGATAATCGTTCCTTTATTTTTGACATGACCCATGATGCAACAATCCCGGCGGCGTATCAGGGTGGGGATTTTAGTAACCTCATTAATTTCAATGAAATCGAAGACGTGAATGGATTTGTGGGTGGCAAAGTAGGTGAGACGCGCGCCGCCGGGCAGACATCTATATCACTGCATGAGTTAGAAATTGGTGAAACAATTAGGACGGTAGTAGTTATCGTACTTGGTTCAACGGGGCGCACCGAAGACGTACAGACACTTGTACAATTCGTAGAGACACAATTCAGTGGTTAGGCATGGTCACATGGGGCGCAGCGGACGCAACAAAAAAACGTTAGCGGTCACCATAGTACT
The DNA here is from genome assembly GCA_964626635.1 of uncultured Candidatus Saccharibacteria bacterium. Lineage (GTDB taxonomy): Bacteria > Patescibacteriota > Minisyncoccia > Phycocordibacterales > UBA918 > OLB19. The sequence continues at coordinate 27,707 of CAZVFY010000009.1, read as the reverse complement.
ACTCTTAAGTGTGTTAGCGACTGTGGCGTTGACGCATTTGTTTACGACAGTGATCACGTCTTCAACGGCGATAGAACCCACTGCCGTTAATCCGGTATACCAGCCGCTCACACCACCAACAACACCAGCAGCACAGAACAGGTTGCCAGTATCAATCCTGTGGGCTGGAGACACAATGTTTGAACGCGAATATAGGCGTGCCGACGTAGATCTGTTTGCGCGACTGGCAGAATCCTATACTGGTATATTTGAACGGTCAGATATGTTTGCGCTAAACCTTGAGGGGGTTATTGCTCCGCCCGCGGCACCGGTGAAACTGTATGACTTTGCGTTTGGCGACTACTACGCAGATCTCTTGAAAGACTATGGAGTAGAGGTGGTTAGTCTGGCTAATAATCATAGTCTCGACCAAGGGACTGCTGGATACGAACGCACGGTGGCGGAACTCACAATTCGCGGCGTTGGTTCATTTGGCCACCAAACCAAGTTTGCCGCCCCCATCTACGCCACCACTACCAATGACCGCTCAATCGCGTTTCTTGGATTTAATTTAACGCACCCCGGAGCTGATAAGGCACTAGCACAGACAATTGTCGCTAGCACCTCAGCTGCTTATGACATTACAATCGTGTCAGTGCACTGGGGAACAGAGTATGAAATATACCCGAACCCCCGACAGGTCGATTGGGGACGGATGTTCGTTGAGGCTGGCGCTGACGCAGTTGTGGGGGCGCATCCGCACGTCATGCAAGGGATGGAAGTGTACAAAGGAGTGCCAATTTTGTATTCGTTAGGAAACTTTGTATTTGACCAATACTTTTCGCCTGAAACCCGGCAGGGGCTCCTAATAGAGTTGGTGTTTAGCTCAACTTCAACTGATGTGTACCCAATCCCGGTGACGATCAAACATTACCATCCGTATTATGCTACTACGACTGCTGAAACGAGAATCGCCAATTTTCTTGATCGCTCTACCGGTATTGAACGCTATATCGCCACAAGCACAGACCTAATTATGTTACGCATTCCAGCCCAGCAATAGATACGTTTACTTCGACTCACATTCACTCGCACAGTGGCGGTCGCGACTGGTATACTACTGCTAACATGGCAGCGTACGACCCGGACAAAGTAACTTTATTTGCGCGTACCAACGCGCGCGGCCAAGATGTGGCGTTTGGTATTAAAGCCAAAGACCGCCAGCGGCACATGTACGTGATCGGCAAGACCGGCATGGGTAAGTCGACGCTCCTCGAGAACATGGCCGCTCAGGACATCCGTAGTGGCGAGGGGATGGCGTTTATTGATCCGCACGGCAGCGCGATCGAGACACTACTAGAGTACGTACCGGAGGAACGGCTCGATGACGTCGTGTATTTTGCGCCGTTTGATATGGAGAACCCGATCTCTTTCAACATTATGGAAGACGTCGGGGCCGATACGCGGCACCTCGTGGTGTCAGGGCTGATGTCGACATTCAAGAAAATTTGGGAGGACGCCTGGAGTGCCCGAATGGAGTACATTTTGACAAACGCGCTCCTCGCCTTGATCGAGTACCCTGACACCACGCTACTATCCGTCAATCGCATGCTGGCTGACAAGGCGTACCGAGATGAGGTCGTCGATTATGTTAAAGACCCGGCCGTCAAAGCCTACTGGGTCGATGAGTTTGCGTCCTACACCGAACGGTTTGCCGCCGAGGCACTGCCAGCGATCCAGAATAAGATCGGACAGTTCACTGGCAACCCGCTGATCCGAAATATCATCGGCCAACCAAAATCTTCGTTCGATGTCCGCAAGATGATGGACGAAAAGAAAATTTTGCTGGTGAACCTCTCGAAGGGTTTGGTGGGCGAGACGAATGCTGACTTATTGGGGTCAATGCTGATCACCAAGATCTACCTCTCGGCGATGAGTCGCGCCGAGCTGCCGCCCGCGCAAATGAAGCAGATGCCGAATTTTTATTTCTATGTTGATGAGTTCCAGAGCTTTGCGAACTCGACATTCGCCAACATTCTATCAGAGGCACGAAAGTACCATCTGAACCTGATCATCGCCCACCAGTACGTTGCACAAATGGAGGAAAAGATCCGCGACGCGGTGTTTGGCAACGTCGGTACCACGGTTACCTTTCGGGTCGGGCCGTTTGACGCCGAGATGCTTGAACCAGTATTTGAGCCGCAATTTCTTGCTAACGATTTAGTTAATTTGGGTGCGTTCCAAATTTACTTAACGCTTATGATTGATGGCGCTGGCTCGCAACCATTTTCGGCCGCTACCCTACCACCCGTGCCGACGCCGCCGACGTCACACAAACACATGGTTATCAAACGCAGCCAGCAGAACTACTGCCGCCCTCGGTCTGAGGTCGAACAGTTGGTGACAGATCTGCACACCCCCAAAGATCGAGTAGAAAAATTGGCGGCTGGCGAGGGTGGGAATAAAGGTAGCTTCAACAAACCGAGCGCCTTTCACAAGGTCGGAGCCGCACCAGCAAAGAAAAAACCGCGCAAACTCGAAGAACCAATCACCAATCCAACACTACCAAAGCCGGGCGGCTCGGCCGCTAATGAAAAGTCAACGGTACCAACGGAGGAAAAGACACGCGAAGAATCATCATCCGGAAGCGGTGCGCGCTCAACAGCTACCGCACCGCAAAGAATGTCTGAACGCACCAGCCGTACCTCCAAACAACCCGCTTCGCAGTCAGCCGATGAGCTGCGCAGCATCCTAAAGCAAGTCGCTGTTAGTGAATCTAAAAAAGCGAGCGCCAAAACAGCCACTGCCACCCCCAAACAGGTCGGCACAAATGAACATAAATCTGCTTTGCAAGCAGCGCTATCGGAGGTGGTAACGCCAGCGCAGACAGCGACAGCCGCTAGTACTTCAACCGAGCCTGACCAGCCTGCTCTGTTGCCAAACCAGTCGAAGCATACCCAGAGAGCGAGCGTCAACACAGCGATAAAACAACTAACTTCTAATCCGCATAAGGATATTTTAACGACTCTAGCGAATTCGCTTGATCAGCAACCTCGAACAAGCGGAGAAGGGAGGCAACGATCACAGCATAACTCACCAGTAAATCCACAGACAGTTCCGACTATAACTATTACTAAACAACCTTCTTTGCGGGTGCCGGTACGTCGACCAGCTGAGCCGCTAGTCACAGATCACATGACCTCCCTACACAGAATGAATTGGTCTGCCGTGGATACGGAGTCGGCGCAACACGCTGAATACCGTAATGATGTTGTTTCTCACCCACCTGTGAGCAATACTAAGCAGCAGTCGAGTGAAAAAGGCGCTGCTCCCCGACATCGTTCGAGCACACAAACGACTGCCGAACCAGATATACAAGTCATCAAGAACATGTTACGACAGTCAGGCAGGGAGCATCCGCCAGGAGTCCCTCGCTAAAGACGAATATGCAGAATTATATTAAAGGTGCGCTCATCTTGAGTGCATGGCTCGTGATACCTAACTGGGTACAGGCAGCTGTGTTTATTAGTGAGATTGCGTGGATGGGGACTACATTGTCGGCCAATCATGAATGGATAGAGTTGCGTAATACCGGCAACCAGGTCGACCTAGCGGGCTGGACGCTCGAGGCAGACAGCGGCTTGCTGATCAATCTCGAAGGCACGATACCGGCAGATAGTTACATCGTGCTCGAGCGCACCAGTGACGCCAGTGCGCCCGGTGCTGCGCATCAGCTGTACACTGGCGCGCTAAACAACAGCGGCGCAACTCTGACTTTACGCGATGCCGGCGGCGGTACGGTAGATCGCGTAAGTGGCGGTGAAAACTGGGAAAACATCGGCGGTGACAACGCGACTAAGGATACAGCACAAAGGCAAGGAAGCGTATGGGTGACCGCAGCTGCTACGCCGGGTGCCGCAATAGAGCCCAATTCAATAGCGCCTACGGAAACTGTTGCTGGGGGTGATGACGAATCGGTGGCTGCCGTCAGTGACACAAACGAGGGTACAGCGGTCACGTCGCGTACACAGCACTCACGAACGCAGTCAGACACGCTCTCGCTGAGCTTGCCTGACATTACACTTGAACTTGATATCACTGGTCCTCACTACGTGCACCTGTCCGAACCAGCGATGTTCAGTGTGACACCAGCCGCTGTGGGTGACTCAATCGCGCGATCTCTCCGGTATTATTGGACGTGGGGTGATGGGACGGCCACACACTCTACTTCGAGTGCTTCACATACATACCAATACCCCGGCACGTACGTGGTTGTGGTCGAAGCTAAGTATAAACGGCAGATTGCCCAAGCTCGATTCTCAGTTACCGTGATCGAACCTATGATGACATTGTCTTGGATTGACTATCGCACACTGCAACTAGAAAACAATGGTCCGCGAGAAATCGATCTAGGTCGCTATCAGTTATTTGGTGAACAAGCATTTCATTTTCCTGAATACACTATATTGCCCGCCGGTGGCACTCTGCGGTTAGCTAGCCAAAAGGTGAATCGCCTACGCGGTGAGGCTGACGTCAGGCTGCTTACTGAGACTGGGGCGTTCCTGACCAGTACGGATCATGCTACGGTTCAGGCTCAGCTGCTTGCAGGGCAATCAGCGCAATCTGCGACTCTTACAGTCGCAAACAACACCGCATCGCCCATTCTGTCACCTTTGTATTTAACCTCCCTGACGCCGACCCTTGTGTCAGAGCGACCATCAGCCGACAGTCCGGTCGCTGCCGCACCTACTGCACAGCTGAGCGCTACCAATACGCTGCGGACATTGCCTGCAATTGCCGCGATCGCTACACCAACACCTGAATCACTATTAATGGCCACCGAGACCCCCGTAAGGCTTTGGCCAACCTACGCCCTAATGGGTATAGTGATCGCTATTGTGATCGGTATGGTACTGTTACCAGGACACAATGAGTCAGATAAATTCAGATAAAACCAACGCCAAACCTCGGGTGCTTATTGTTACCGGCATCCTCTCGATTGGAGGGGGTGCAGAGAAAGTAGCAGCGAACCTAGGCAACTATTTTACTGATCAAGGGTACACAACGCACTTGCTAACATTTTACGAAGCGCCCCAGAAATACCCCTATCACGGCATCTATCACACTTTCAGCGAGACTCCTAAGACCGCCACCCAAAAACTTTTCAAAGTTCCATTACGGATTTGGAAGATTGCCCGCTACGCCAGACAGCACAATATTGACGTCGCGTATACATTTCTAGAAGAAGCAAATTTTTATACTCTCGCGGCCAAACTACTATTTCACCGCCGGTTGGATGTTGTCGTGTCGGTTCGCAATAACATCATAAAACGCGGGTGGTTATTCCAAACCATTTCTAAAATGTTATATCCATTTGCAAAACGTGTTGTCAGTGTTACCAGGGCTGTTGAACACACGCTAAAGACTGATTTTGGTCTCACTAATACCACCACCATTTACAACTCAATTGACTCAGCGTTAGCTGCGCAGAAGAGTAGCGAATCGTTACCAGCCGCATACGAGCAATACTTTACTGGCAGCCCTGTACTGATTTCTGCTGGTCGCTTGATACAACAAAAAGGCCAGTGGCACTTGATCCGCGCGTTCTCGCAAGTGGTTGCTCAACACCCAACGGCGACACTCGTTATCTTGGGGGAGGGTGAGTACCGGCCGCAGTTAGAAAAATTAGTGATGGACAGCGGACTCAGCGGCAAGGTGCACCTCATTGGTAACCAGCTAAACGTGTATCAATTTTTAGCGCGGGCTGACCTATTTGTGTTCATCTCACTGTGGGAAGGAATGCCCAACACCATGCTGGAGGCGTTGTCGGTGGGGCTGCCAATCATTAGTACTGACTGTGTCTCTGGTCCAAGAGAGATTATCGCCCCGAACGTGGCGGTTGACCAAGAGATTTCGTATCCACACAGAACGGAGTACGGAGTGCTGGTGGCCTCGCCAGACAACCACGCCCCGAACTGGCAGCCAGTGACCGTGTCCAAATTGTCTTTTGAAGAAGAGAAGTTAGTAGCGGCAATCGAATTTTTCATTAGTGAGAAGTGGTACAAGGGGGGTGAATACTCAGCGTACCAAGAGCGAGTGAGTACTGTGTTCGACAAAGATTTAATTATGCGGGAGTGGGAGGAGCTGCTCTAATTTTCTGGCCCTGTGATAAAGTAATTTCATGAGAACGGTCTTTACAGTATTCCCACAACTTGCCAAATTTCTCTCAGAAGGAAAATGTAACCAAATTAAGCTTTTTCTTAAATTAAGTTATTTTTATGTAAGTCGTAAGATTTTTGCGTCATCTAAACCGTTTCCAATCACTTTTATATACAATAAAACGTCGTTTACTTTTGAATTTATATACGCAGAGGATGTGGCTTCACTTGCGCAACTCTATGTAAGTGACGAGTATGAAGAGTGTCCAATCGCTAATCCAAGTGTGATCGTCGATCTTGGTGCACATTACGGCGATTCAACTCTCTATTACCATGCACGCTTCCCGGATGCTCATATTATTGCTGTCGAACCATCGCCTGAAAGTTTCAAGCGGTTACAAGATCACACTAGAAATTTTCATAACATTACGTGTGTCCACGCTGCGATTGGTGCGACAGATGGCACTGTACAACTACACATGCTAGACAACAGTTTGGGAAACTCAACCAGAAAAAGAGAAAACGCAATTAATAAGCTGGATGTACCACAAAGAACCCTAGAATCTTTATTCGCTGAACATAAAATCACTAAAGCTGACGTTATAAAATTTGACATTGAGGGAGCGGAGTCCGAGCTTTTTATCGATCAAAATCCCAATTACTTCGCTACATTCTTCATTGGTGAAATACACCCTGAACTAATGGAAGAGTCGGAAGACGTTTTCCTTGCACGCTTCGGTGCTGCAACAATGAGTAAAAAATCAGTTGGTTTTAAGGGGAGAAGTATCATCACTGCTTTATACCGAGATTAGTTACTACGTTGTAAAAGTGTTGTAAAAAACTGTATGGGCTGTACATCTCGTTCTTTCTGGCGTGTGCCGCCATACCCATGGCCCTAACGCGATCTTTGGAATCGGCTATATTCATGACAGCGCTCACTATGGCATCGGCACTATTGTCTGGAATGATATAACCAGTAACACCGTCGTCTACGACTTTCTTACCGCCATTGGATTCTGTCAGCACAATCGGTAATCCATAACTCATTGCTTCTAACGGTGAGATCGCGTAGGGCTCGTGTGTACTAGGGAGGATAAATATATCGTGTGAAGCGTATAGTCGTAACATGTCTTCGTGAGACAGGTCATGGCGAATTGTGACTGCACGAGCAATACCGAGAGTTTTAATTTTTTGTAAAATGAGTGAATAGTACTCTGGATCAGAATGTGTATCACTGCCAACCATAGTTAAGTGAGCTGGTCGACGTTGTGCAATGTCGGCAAAAGCTTTCAGCATTAAAAGATGCTTTTTACGTTTCGATTTGAATTTTCCAACAAAGAGTAGTCTAAGGTTATTTTGGGGAAGATATGTTTTCTTTGTGACGTCGTACGTAATGTCTGTAATTAAGGGTACATACCAACTGTTAGTCAGTTCGTTTCTTACTATATCTGTTGTTCGCGATGGAGTGATGCGAACATCGCTCACAATCTTTAGTCTTTTTAGAATTCTCGTAGGCAGCGCCTCTCTGTTTTCAATTGGAAATTGGTTATAGTGAATAGCTGGAGCGTTAAGTTCTTTGGCTACTTTGAATCCTGCCATTGAAAGTGGGTAAAACAAGTCTCTGACGATTACCACTTCAGGATTGAAGCGCGCTAAAGTATCCCTCAGAAATTCAGTATCTATTTCGTAGTTAAATTGTTGTTGCGGTGTAGTGCCGCGCATCTTTTGAACCAGTTGCAAGATGTTGGTCTGCCATTTTGGCCTTACTGTCTTCGGAATAATAATTGGCGAGAGCGCGCTATAGACTTCGGCAGAATCAGAATCACTGACATAGAACTCTACCGTATGGCCGGCATTCAATAAAGCCTTTACCCAATAATGCTGATTGATGTGGTAGCGGGTGGCAAGTATGGCGATTCTCATAAGGTGATGGGTATATAATATTAACTAGCAGTAAAATTTTACTCAACGTCACAAAACTTCAAAGAATTCAAGATCACACACGATTTTTAATAATGAATTATACAATGAAAATTTTTATCTTTGGCGCAGACAAAATGAATTGGTCAATTGACAAGGACCGTCAACATACAGAAAATTTTATTGAAGCACTAGATGGCTATTCAGTTACCAGAAACCCGCTAGCTGCGGATGTGTATTATTTTGTCTGGTACTCCCAAGCTGTTCGGTATCGAAGCCTTATTAAAATAGCGCGTCTTTTGAATCGTAAGGTGGTAGCGGTTATCACAAACAAAATCACAGACAACTTGGATAAATTTGAAGCGTTACGGTCGATCATTAGCTTATGGGTATCCCCCAACAGCTTCACTTCAGAGTTTCTGACTCAACAAGGAATGCCCCATGTACAAATACCATTCTACGTTTCTCCTAACATCTTTTTTCCACTAAAGTCTGAGCGTCAAAAATTAATGAATGAATTAAGTATAGACCCAGATAAATTCAAAGGGAAACTGGTCATTGGTTCCTTCCAGCGTGATTCTGCGGGCAGAGATCTAACTTTGCAGAAATGGCATAAAAACCCGAAGTTATTAATAGAAATAGTCAAAGAACTTAACAAAAAGTTAGACAAAGAAATAGTTCTCTTGTTGGCCGGGCCGCGTCGACATTACATTATTAACGAGTGCAGAAAACACTCGATCCCTTTCATTTTTCTTGGTGATATTGAACCTATAAATATGGGCGAAGACGATGTAATAGTCAATAATCTTGACGAGCGGACAATTAATAAGCTGTATGCAATAATTGATCTCTACCTAGTGACTTCAGTCAGTGAAGGTGGGCCTAAAGCATTGGTCGAAGCATGTTTAACTAAGACACTGATTTTCTCTACCAATGTCGGAATGGCCACAGATATTTTACCCAAGTCTCAAATTCTTAACCTAAATAGCACAAGTTCGGAACTGGCCACACAAATTGATACGGTTTTGCAAAATGAGGGTTTGAGCCAACAACTAGTGTCTGAGTTGTATCAGAAAGCTAGTGCAGACTTTTCCTTCAATGAATACAAGAAAAATATTGCAAGCGTTTTAGCAAGCCAGTAAAATCTATTATGAAACTAAGTATCTTATTTAGCTTCAAAGATGGTCCGTGGGGAGGCGGGAATCAGTTTTTGAAAGCGCTGCGAAATGAATGGAATGTCAAAGGGCTGTATGTCGATGATCCAGCGTTAGCCGATGCAGTTTTAATTAATAGTCATCATCAGCTTCAAGACGTTGTAAGGTTTAAGCGCGCACACCCAAATGTGCCAATCATTCACCGTATTGATGGACCAATTGCTTTGATTCGCGGAATTGACCGGGGCGTGGATAGTATGATATACGACATCAATAGGTTTATTGCGGACGGAACAATATTTCAATCTAAATGGAGTGAGAAATATAATAAGCAGCTTGGTATGGGATCTAACGCATTTGAAACGACAGTTATAAATGCACCAGATCCAGAGTTATTTTATTTTAAAGAAAGGGTGCGTGGGGCGAATAGGAAAGTAAGATTGATAGCTTCGAGTTGGGCAGACAATAAAAACAAAGGCTTCGACACTTATCAGTGGTTGGATAAAAACTTAGATTTTTCTCGCTACGAGATGACGTTTGTCGGGAACACGCCAGTTCCTTTTAAAAATATTAAATATGTTTCTGCTGTTAACTCAAAAAAATTGGCTGGATTACTCCGAGAACATGATATTTTCATTACTGCATCAAAGAATGATCCATGCTCGAACGCGCTGCTCGAAGCACTTCATAGCGGTTTACCTGCAATTGCTCTACGCGATGGCGGGCATCCTGAGATAGTTGGCAGGGGAGGGGAACTTTTTATCACGAAAGAAGAAATCCCTAATTTATTAGATAAGATTAACGAAAATTCATTACATTATGTACGTCAGATTGATGTGTCGGCTATAAGTAAAGTAGCAGATGAATATCAAAATTTTATGGAAATGATTTTGGATAGAATGCAAATAGGTGCCTACCAACCAAAAAAAATTACATGGTGGAACAGCAGGAGAATGATAGTGTATTATAATTCTAAGGTTATTATATCTATTCTAAGATACAGATTTCTTAAATCATTAAAACGTTTTGTAAAACGAAATAATTACTAAAAAGTAAAATTGTAAGTCAAAGAATATCTTAGCCTGCGCGAACTTAATGAAAATAAAAATAAAAATTTCAAAATTTTTTAGTACATTAGTCAGAATGGCTAGTAAGAGCTTAACTCTTACCTCAAAAGTCTCTTACTTATCAGTCCCAATATTAGTTTTACTAAGCCTAGTATTCCCTTTAATGTACGCATTGAGAATAAATGCTAATTTACCATTGAGTATAAAAATTCGTATATTCAGTTTTGGAAGGTTTGCAATATTCAATATTAAGAATTTTTATGACATTGTAGTGCTGCATGAAATTTTTGTTGAACGTCAATATGATGTGAATTTCTTGTCAGAACCTGATATTATTGTTGATCTTGGAAGTAACGTTGGCGCCTCAATAGTTTTCTTTAAATTAAAATATCCTAATGCAAAAATTTATGGATTCGAGCCTGATCCAGTGGCTTTCAGCAAACTTCAAGAAAACGTAAAGCAATTTGGAAGTAGTGTAACACTGAATCAAAAAACTGTTACGGAGAAAACAGGCTTATGTGATTTTTTCACGAACCCAGCAAGTTCATCTTCTTCAATATTTAAAAGAAGTTCAAAGTCGATTAAATTTGAGATAGAGTCAATTAAACTTGATGATATTTTGGGGGATATTTCCGAAAAAGATTCTTTATTGATTAAATTTGATGTTGAGGGCGCTGAAGGTAAAATATTTTCTGCTTGCAATTTGCATGAACGTATTGACTACATAGTTGGAGAATTCCATGCAGATTTGATGCCACATCAAACAGAAGAAAAATTTAGCCTATATTTCCCGAAACACGAACTTCGCTTTGGCCAAATTAACAAAGGCCGGTCGTTAGTTAAAGGAGAATTGAAAAGCACTATTTCATTATAGACAACTCAATATAGTATTGGATCTGCATCATATTAGAATAAATTGATTTAGATGTGTCGAAGGAAAATTACAAAGAGTTATTATTTTTAATTATTATGAAGTAAGTTATGGAGTCTTTGCGCGGATACTTTGACGCTATAATTTCTCGGACCGAATATTGACCTTCTGACCACGTGAGAATCAAGTAAGGCATAATTTCCAAGGCAGCTCCAAATGGATCAAGTTCGTTTACTGTTTCAGGTGTGTGTTCTTGGGAATGTTGAATTATACAAATACCATCTGGTTTTAGACTACGCATCCAGGCCGAAAGTGATTTTTTTGGGTCGTAACTGTGATCGAAAGAATTTGAATAAACAAAATCTGCTTTGCCAATCCAGTCAGGATTATCTTCATGAAAATCCCATTGGACAGTGTCTGGAAATTGAGAAGCGGTATCAGATATTTCTGTGCCGATCACTTTGCAGTTAAGATTTTTAGCGAACCATTTTTGCTCTAAACCGCGTCTAGTCCCTTGGCATAATCCAAAAGTTGGGCGCAGACTTTGTTGCTTTATGTATTTGCTTAGAAAAACTACGTCTTCTTCTATAGCCCATGACCGGTCGATTTTTTTTATATTACCTGCTTGCTGTATTTTTTTGTACAGTTCGTAGTCAAACTCACCTTTTTCATTTTTGTATTCATGTAAAGCGAACTTCTTTTTAGGAGTAAAAAAAACTTTAAGCGGTCGATAGATTCGATAAAAGTAAGCTTTATAAAGTTTACGAGCGATTTTTTGCATAATAATATATGAGAATTAATTTAAGCATAATTATAACGAATCAGTCAGACTAATGACAGGCAACTCTTTTACTTAATGTGCTCTTACAAAAAGCACAAGTGACAGCAGAGAACGAAATGTCGCTGCCACGATGTGAGCTAAAACTGCTCCCCAAAGCCCAAATATAGGAATCAATATTGCAAGTGCAATTAAGGAGACTGTGCCAGACCCAATTTTAATAACATACAAACTTTTTTTCTTAGTTTGTGCTTGAAGGAAGTAGGCAAAAAAATTGAAGGGTATAAGTATAAGGAGTATTGCCAGCGCCTGGGTGTAGATAATCGAATCTATATACTGGGGGAGTAGATACCGAAATAATATAGGTACTGTGATGACATAAAGAATGGCGATCGGTAGGAGTACAAGAAATAGTTTGGCAACTTTAGCCGGCAACTGTTTCTTGGTTTGATTAAAATCATTTTGTGCAAACTTCGGCACTGCTATTGTACCCACAGTTTTGCTAACCATTCCTTGTGCGATCTGAATGGGCGTATTGGCAAAAGCCCAGACTGCAACCTGAATAGGGCCAAAGAAGTGCCATAACAAAATTTTATCTAAATATTTACTGATAGTTTCAAATGCGTTCATCACAGTTAAGTGCTTACCGTACGATACAATGTTGTTATCTGAGGGAGTGTTAAGCTTCTCTCTGTGCCTTGCTATGATGTGCCTCGTAAAAATTATGCCAGTGATTGCAATGACACCCATATTGAGTCCCACCAGCAAAGCTACATTATTAGTAAATAAAAGCGCAATACTGAGAGTGGTTGCAAATAAAAATTTGACAGCCACTGTGAGCACAGCCTGTTCTCGAAAAAATTTTTTCCCACTGAGATAGAGGCTGTACTGATTGAAGCTGATGAACAACGGAAAAATTAATCCGGTGACAAGAAAGCCAGTAGCGAGCACAAAGTTAGTTTGGTAAAAGTAGTACCCGCTAATTAAAAGTAAAATTACTGACCCTATGATACTCCACCGGAGTCGAACCCGCTGAGCGTTAAAAATAGAACTATCAAAACCTCTTGCAATGGCTGGCACCAAGGAGCTATCAATACCTGGCAATGAGGTAAGGGTCACAATGCTAACTACTGCCATTATGTAGCTATATGTGCCAAACGCATCTTCTGGTATCAAGTTGGCGAAGGCCACCATTAATATCAAAGAGGAAATAGTGCTAAGTAATTTTGCACCACCAAGCCAGCCGATCCCATAAATTAAGTAAGAAATATCCGTTTTGAATATTCTGCTTAGAGTATTGACTGATATCGTCCTTTTCGCTTTCATTTATGTATAGTCACACGTTGTCTATGGTTAATACGATACCTACATTGTATTTTATTTTGCAGTAAAGTATGTGGCGATAGTTAGTAGTAGTGTACAATAGCGTTCACAAGATAACATCTACCCATGGACGAACAGCAACCCACCACAGAGATTTTTCCGCATAAGCTTCAAGCTGGCGGATTCTCGTTACATTACATGACCTTATATTCTATCATCTACGGAATGGAGGCCAAAAATGTGTTCGAGTTTGGCTGTGGCTACTCTTCAAAGGTAATACTAGAAGCTTTGTCACATACTAGCGGAAAACTTGTCACAAATGAAATGCGGGATATCAAGGATACCGGTAACGATCCTGTACTTCTTGAAGCAAACAAAGATCGCTGGACCTATTTGCAGAAGCGCTCAGAAGAAGCACTTAAAAATGACATTAAGGGAGAGAAGTTTGATGCGGTGTTGCATGACGGGGCACACGAGCCACAGATTGTGATGAAAGATATCAAAAAAATTGTGAAGCACATGAAGCAGGACGCCTTACTGTTAGTGCATGACACTAACCATAAAGCATATCCATATCTGCCGTGGGCGGTACGACTTGGACTTTTTCCTTATCGGTATGAACTTTGCACCGTTCCGTATGGCTTTGGACTGACATTGATTAGATTAAAATCAAATCTTGGCAACGGTAGGGTTGAGTTAACCTGGAAAAAACGTCAATCAGGTATCAGTCAAAATAACTAATCCTTGGCATTTGTAAGTAGGTGTAGATGTAGTTATGAAAAAACAAATCGTCACCGTCGGTGGAGGTACCGGAACGTTTACCGTTTTGCAGGGGCTGAAGCGATATTGCGACCGAGTAGACCTCGCGGCTGTAGTCACTATGGCCGATAGTGGCGGTTCGACCGGGCGACTGCGCGACGAATTTGGTCAACTGCCGGTGGGGGACGTACGAATGGCACTGGTGGCACTCGCCCGTGAAGACGCGGCGCACGAACAACTACTGCGTCAGTTATTTTTGTATCGTTTCGAGAAGGGTGAGGGATTGAGCGGACACAATTTTGGTAATTTGCTGTTGGTCGCGCTGACTGACATCATGGGTAGCGAGGCGGCCGCAATTGCCGCCGCGGGTCGAGTGCTCGGTGTGCGTGGCCGAGTATATCCAGTCACTGAAAAGCCAGTTGACCTGGTTGCTACCTACGACACCGGAGCGACAGTGGTGGGGGAGCACGGGATTGATGAGCCTGAACCAGATAATTATAAGGCTCGGATTGCCGAGCTGAGTACTCGGTCGGTCGTCACGATTGCTGAGGGTGCTGCAAGGGCGATTAGTGAGGCAGATTACATTGTCATGGGTCCAGGCGATTTGTACACCAGTGTATTGGCGAACGTCGTTGTACCAGGCGTGGCCGATGTTTTGCAACAAACGAATGCCCGGCTCGTGTACGTCGCCAACCTGATGACCAAGCGTGGACAGACACACAATTTCACACTTCATGATCACGTGACGGAAATTGAACGATATACTGGACGGCCAATTGATGTGGTCCTATACAACAATAGTTCGTTACCAGTGGAACTATTGGTGCAATATGAAATAGAGGGCGAGTACCCAGTGGCAATCAAGGAACAACTACCAACTCACTTCCATGGCTGCGACCTCTTAACTGACGAGGTGGTGCACGTTGCTGACGGAGACGTATTGCGTCGGAGTTTAATACGACATGATTCACGTAAGTTGGCAAAGGCAATCATGGAGCTTATGATTTGATATTTATAAATTCTTCTCACTGCTCGCGAAGACAAATTTTACAAGAACACACTTGTCAATTTTTGCAAATATTTTATGTTGCCCTGGTAATAGGCGACTTATGTGTAATAAGTAAAGTAGGTAGCGCGATGAGTTAAAGCGCAGTGTGCATGAATAGTAGTGAACTACCGCCACCAGAAAATATTCAGGCTGCTATACTGCAATGGTATGGCTCGTCGTGATCTTTTCAAAAACTCTACTGAACATGCAATGAGCGAGCTTGATACAGTGCTGCGTCGCGACGTTGAATCCAAGCGCACGGTAATACCGACTGTCACGCCCGAAGAGGCAATGCGCGAAAAACGTTTGAAAGAATTCCGCACTAATCGTGACGTTACTCGGGTATTGTTTATTTCTCAAGATACTGAATTATTAAATCCCACTACTCAAACGTTAGACGGGTACGTCCGTATTGCCGAAGTGTTTGATGAGGTACATATATTAATACTAAGGACAGGGATCCCACCACTTAAACCCATCTTGCGACCTGACAAGCGAGTGTTTGTGTATACGGTGGCGGCGCCATACTGGTGGCAGTTGCCCATAGCGGGGCTTGATATGTTGGCTCGCGAACTAGTGTTTGCCGAGGGGTTCCGTCCGGATTTAATTGTCGCTCGTGACCCGTACGAATCAGCTCTGGTTACTATTTGGGCTGGCAAACGTTACAGTCGGCCAACGCAGCTGCACGTACTGAGTCGAGATTTTTTACCCCCCCGGCAGCGTATTTTTAATTACTCTCACTGGCGATGGTTTACGGCATATTTTACACTGTTTAGGTTCAATAGTATCCGTACCAGTACTCGTCGACTCGCTAATGCGATTGCAGATCAAGTTGGTAGCAAAGATATCGCTCCGCTTCCACAGCTCAACCCTTATGAACAAATAGCCACTCAAGACAACCTGATCAATTTAAAAAGCCAGTATCCCCAGTATATATTTTTCATGGTTCACGCCAGCGACTTAAATGATCCCGAGCCAGCACTCGTGGCCCTTAATGGTGCCTACTATTTACTAAAGAATAAGCGTATTGCATTGATCATCCTTGGTCAAGGTACTGGGAAACGAGATGTACAAAGCCGTGCAAAAGCACTCGGTGTACTTGAGCAATTAATTTTCGTTGATTCAACAAAATTAGACCCGGTACAAGAAATTTCGTATTTGCGTGGCGCCCACTTACTGTTAATTACACACACCAATGAGCAGATGCAAAAAATCGCTTTGAAAGGGGCTGCGGCCGGCGTCGCGATGATTATGACTCGCACCGAGGCCAGAGAAGACGTGTTTGTAGACCGGAGTTCGGCCTGGTTTGTTAAGCCTGGTGATGTAGCACAAATTACTGACGCGATCCATGCGCTTACGAATGACATCGGGCTCAGAAAAACAATGGCTGAGACAGCGCAAACAACCGTACTACAAAATTTTCATCAAGATCCAGGTGAGTATCGTCAGCAGTACCGCGATAGCATCGAGTCTGCTTTATTTGCTGAGGAGTACATTACTGAATTGCAAGAACGAACGGGTGTAGAGTAATAAAAAATCTCATAAAGTTAGTGGTGCTGGATATAGTAACAATATTGCTATTGTCTAGTGTTAAAAAATACTCTCGTGCTATAGTAGCGCTAATGAAAGATTTGCTCAAATGGATCGTATACGGAGGACTTTTCCTCGTACCGGTGTTGACTCTGTACGTTGCCAATGATTATTTTTTCCCATTTATTACTGGTAAGAACTTCTGGTTCAGAATTATAGTCGATGTCACACTAGTAGCGTATGTGCTTTTGGCTTTATACGAACCCAAATACCGGCCCACCTGGTCGTGGCTACTGCCCGCTGGTGGGGCGCTACTGGGAGTGATGTTTATTGCGAACTGGTTCGGTGCGCACCCGAGCTCTAGCTTTTGGAGTAATTTCGAGCGCATGGATGGGTATGTCTTGCTATTGCACGCATATCTCTATGCATTTTTGCTTGGAATCATGATGAATAGCGTGCAATTATGGCAAAGATTCTTCTCACTTTCATTAGGTGTAGCAGCGCTGGTTGCAATTGGGGGTCTGGGGCAGTATCTGGGCTCCGAGTCGATCACCAGCTTGTTCAATATTAGCCAAAGTCCCGGTCGGGTTGACAGTACACTTGGGAATGCAGCCTACATGGCAATTTACATGCTTTTCCACGTGTTCATCGCTATTTGGCTAGCGTATCAAACACGAACTAACTGGTTGCGGTATGTCTACCTTGGTGTCATTCCATTTCTGATTTTTATGTTGCTTCAAACCGGTACTCGTGGCACCGCCGTTGGGCTGGCAGTGGCTGCAGTTACTACTACCGCATACATCGCAGCCTTTGGGAGAAACTTAGGCAGGCCCCGACAGGTTGCAGCGTATGCGCTTGGTGCCTTATTGATCACTGTTGGTAGTTTTATTGCCCTGCGCAATACAGTCGTGATTCAAGACCAACCAAGTCTTGCTCGTGTCGCTAATATCTCATTAGAGGAGTTAGAAATTCGTAGAATTATTTGGGGGATTGCGTGGCAGGGAGTGCAAGAGCGTCCGCTACTAGGGTACGGACAAAGTAATTTCAATTATGTTTTCAATGAATACTATGACCCCAGACTCTACGACCAAGAGCAGTGGTTTGATAGAGCGCACAACATATTTTTAGACTGGTTAATTGCAGGGGGCGTACTAGGATTACTAGCGTATCTGAGTGTGTTTGGTGCACTCGCTTATTACCTGGTGGTGCGGCCTTGGAAACAGAGTGATGAAGCAGCTTTCTCAGTGACTGAGCGCGGAATACTCATCGGCTTACTTGTGGGTTATCTTACGCACAACTTAGTAGTGTTTGACAATATTGTGAGTTATGTCTTTTTTGCAGCAATTATTGGGCTAGTCCACGCTCGTGTCAGTACGCCAATAACCACTTTAAAAAAAGCCAAGGTTTCTGAGGCGGCTATTTTACAGATCGGGCTGCCGTTAAGTGCGGCTGCACTATTGGGGGCCATCCTGTTCGCTCATGCGCCAAACATGGGTGCAGCTAATGACGTTATTCAAGCGTTCCGAAGTGTACAGAATCAGGCTGCCATTGTTAGTGCGGGAGATGGTACTGGCCCACTCGCAATGTTAGAAGAGTTCGAGCAAGCGCTTGACCGTAATACATTTGCCGAACAAGAGGTGACTGAGCAGCTCGCGCAACAGGCTATTTCAGTATTGCAGTCTCCGCAAATTTCACAAGAAGTGAAAGATCAGTTTGCCGCCGCAACCGAACGACAGCTGGCCCAACTAGTAGAAAGTAAGCCTAATGATGCTAGGGTGCACGTATTCGTGGCTAGCTACTATCGGGCTATCGGTAATGATGAGCGAGCCGCCGCAGAGATGGCCATTGCACGGGCTTTATCGCCAGAAAAACAGTCAATCATTTTACAACAAGCATTTATTGAATTAGGTAGAAACGATAATCAAGCTGCTCTTGAATTTTTCGAAGCCGCATACCTGCTCGCCCCAGAGTACTTAGAAGCAAGGGTATACTACGCTGGCGCCTTACTAACTGTTGGACGGGTTGAAGATGCAATTGTACTAATGGAAACCGATGCAATAAAGCAAGCGTTTGCACGCAATGATTTTGTGGTGGCGGCAGCGCAGTCTGCCGGCAATAACGAGTTATTGATTGAGTTATTTGAAGCTCGAGCAATCCCGACTAATACCAATGCGCAAGATTGGGCAACGTTGGCATTCCTGTACTTTCAGGCTGGCAATGCTTCCTCAGCCGTTACTACATTGAATGAAGCCGGTGCACTAATCCCAAGTTTTGCGAGTACCGCCACCTGCTTTGCTTCTAATATTGAAAATGGTGAACCAAACCCACAAATTGGCTGCCAATAACGTTGACGTCCGCCAACAGGTGCCGCTGTCTAGCTACACCACATTACAGGTAGGTGGACCGGCAAAATATTTTGTTGCCGCTCGATCAGTTGCTGAACTACAATCAGCCATCGCATTTGCTCGAGCCAACGACCTGGTGGTATTCATACTTGGGCATGGGTCTAATGTGCAAGTGTCCGACGGGGGATACGCTGGTCTGGTCATCAAGAATGAAATAGCCGGTATTAGGTATCAAATAGACGAAGATTCTGTCACTGCGCATGTCGGGGCTGGGGTGTCACTTGACCAATTTATTATTGATACTGTCAATCGAGGCTACTGGGGCCTAGAAAATCTCAGTCATATACCAGGCACGGTTGGCGCGACACCGGTACAAAATGTTGGTGCGTATGGGGTCGAAGTCTCCCAATATATTTTGGCCGTGCATGCATACAATATTGATACGCATGAGAGTAAAAAGTTCACGACCGAAGAATGCCAATTTGGGTATCGCGACTCATACTTTAAAACTGATATCGGCTCAAGCTGGTGTATCACGGCAGTTGCATTTATATTATCAATTCGGCCGAAGCCGCAGCTTAGTTATAAAGATTTAACCAATCTACCACTAAATTCTAACCAAGAAAACATAAGAAATAAAGTTATCTCGATTAGATTGGAAAAGTTTCCTGACTGGCATACAGTTGGAACGGCCGGTTCATTTTTTAAAAATCCGATTGTGCCGAATGATCTCGCTAAGCAGTTACAATTACGATATCCGACCTTACCGGTATACCCTGTAGGTACCAACACTTCTAAAATTTCGCTGGGTTATATACTTGATAAAGTCTGCCACCTCAAGGGTTATGCAATCGGACCAGTACGACTGTACGAACACCAAGCGCTAGTGCTTGTAAATGATGGGGGTACGACGGCCGACATTGACTGGTTGGTGGCGCGCGTTCAGGCGACAGTAGCAGCCGCGACTGGTATACAAATCGAGCGCGAAGTCAGGCGTATATAACTTGCCGACTGCGCTCTAATCTATATACTGACTGTCATGTCATTTCTCGATACATTCTTCGGACCTACTTACCAAAAAGAACTTAAGACCATGCAGCCCCTGGTGGCAGCCATCAACAATAAGGAGTCATCATTTGCAGACGCTGATTTGGTTGAACAGGTCGCTCTTCTCAAAACCAATGTCGGACGCGGTACAAGCTTGGACGACGTACTGGTTGATGCGTTTGCATTAGTTCGTGAGGCGGCCAAGCGAACAATGAATATGCGTCATTATGACGTACAGCTAATCGGCGGCATGATCCTACATCGCGGCAAGGTCACCGAGATGCGCACTGGTGAAGGGAAGACGCTTGTCGCTACATTACCGGCAACCCTCAATGCGCTCGTGGGTAAGGGTGTGCATGTGGTCACCGTCAATGATTATTTGGCGCGTCGGGACGCAGTCTGGATGGGGCAAATTTATGCTGCGCTCGGACTACAAGTGGGGGTAATTAACCAAGGTGCTTCGTACCTGTATGACCCCGGTCACCAAGAACTAGACGAGGAGCGTGATACTGAAGGCGTCTACAAAATCTTCTATGAATTTTTGCGACCTTGCTCACGCCAGGAGGCGTATCAGGCCGACATTACCTACGGCACCAATAGTGAATTTGGATTTGATTACCTGCGCGACAATATCGAATACGAAGCCGACAACATTCGCCAGCAGCACCACGCGTACGCCATTGTCGATGAGATTGACTCAATCCTGATCGATGAAGCCAGGACTCCACTCATTATTTCTGCACCAGCGCCAGAGGCTGGCGACCTGTACGTGCAATTTGCCCAGATTGCTGCACCACTGCAAGAAGGCACTCATTACACCCTAGAAGAAAAGTCTAAGACAGCAGCTCTGACGGACGAAGGGGTCGAGGCGGCCGAACGAGCGCTTGGTATTGATAACATCTATACTAGCAAGGGACTAAAATACGTACATCATCTCGAGACCGCGGTCCGTGCCAAGGCTGTCTTTACTCGTGACAAAGAGTACGTTGTCCAAAATGGCGAAGTGGTGATCGTGGACGAATTTACCGGTCGAATGCAACCTGGACGCCGATGGTCAGACGGACTACATCAGGCAATCGAAGCCAAAGAAGGGGTGCCAATCCAGCAGGAGTCACGAACCTATGCCTCGATCACGTACCAAAATTACTTCCGCATGTACGACAAATTATGCGGCATGACGGGAACTGGATTAACATCACAAGAGGAATTTTATGCGGTGTATGGGTTGGAGGTAATTCCGGTGCCGACTAACCGCGATGTAGCGCGGATTGATCGTAATGACTTGATTTACCAAACCGAAGCTGGCAAATTCAAAGCGATTATAAAAAAAGTCAAAGAGGTACACGAGACTGGCCAGCCAATCTTGATTGGTACCGCATCGATAGAATCAAACGAACGATTGGCAGCGGCCTTGCGGCAGGCTGGTATACCGCACGAAATGCTAAACGCCAAGAACCACGAACGTGAGGGCGAGATCATTGCCGCCGCCGGTCATAAAGGGGCGGTGACACTAGCCACCAACATGGCGGGGCGGGGAGTGGACATCAAATTAGGTGGTCCAACTGCTACGCCGGAAGAGGCGCAAGCAGTTAAAGATCTCGGCGGACTATTTGTACTTGGTACCGAACGCCATGAAGCCAGGCGAATTGACAATCAGTTACGGGGACGATCGGGTCGCCAGGGTGATAAAGGAGAAACGCAATTTTATGTATCAATGGACGATTCACTCATGCGTGTGTTTGGTGGTGATCGAGTACAGGGTCTCATGAAGACGCTCAAAATGCCGGCAGACCAACCAATCGAAATGAGACTGATTTCTAAATCATTGGAAAGCGCACAAACGCGGATTGAAGGTTTTCATTTTGATTCACGAAAACAAATCCTCGCTTACGACGACGTCCTCAATAAACAGCGTCAACAAATCTATGCTAAGCGACGTCGCTTACTCATGAAAGAAGAGGGGGCGGTAGAAGAACTAATCAGCGAGCTGCTCACTACCCACCCTCACGCAGCCACTGCTTTAGAGCAAAAGCGTCAGCAATTCGGTGCTGAAGAGTTCGACGACCTATTGCGCCGCGCCGCCTTACAACTGACCGACATGCTGTGGGTCGATCACTTGGAGGCGATGGCGTATACCCGCAATAGCGTCAGGCTGCGAGCGTATGGGCAGCGCGATCCGTTGATCGAATACCGCAAAGAAGGTACGAGATTGTTCAGTGCACTGCAAGAAACATTACTGTCTCGATTAGCAGAGGTAGTACCAACGATTGAGCCAAAGGTAGTGGCCGCAACCGAGGAACAACAAAAGGCTGAAGCCGCCGCTGCGCAGAAAAGTAGCGAAGTCGCTAGCGGTACAGCAAAGTCAGCACAGCCTAAAACAGTGGTGAAAGCCGCGCTCCCAGGACGCAATGATGTAGTAACCATTACTAACGGTGCTGATACAGAAACTATGAAGTACAAGAAAGCTGAGCCGTTACTAGCCAAGGGTTGGAAATTAGTTTCGTAATAAGTATGGAATTAATCACGAGATTTCTTTATAACGTCCTTGTATTGCTAATTATCTCGGCTGCGTTTGCCGGAATCTCGGTTAGTGGTGTGTACGGAGGAATTGTTGCTGTAGTGGTGCTCGCGCTCCTAAATATATTTATCAAGCCACTTTTATTCATTGTGACGTTGCCGATAACCATTGTAACGCTCGGCCTGTTTACCGTAGTACTCAATGCATTGCTGCTGTTATTTACTGCCTCTATCCTAGAAGGTTTAGATATAGATGGATTTTGGTGGGCAATTGCGGCTGCCATTACCATCAGCGCAGCTAATTACGCATTTAATAAATTCGTCGATTAGTTGCTAGGGTGCATATCATACTGTAGGGTAGCAGTATGTTTCGAGATGAACTTACAATCACTGCCAGCGCTGGTAAAGGTGGCAATGGCGTTGTACGCTGGCGCCGTGAGAAATACCGCCCAAAAGCCGGCCCTGCCGGTGGTAACGGCGGCCGTGGCGGCAGTGTATACGTCCAGGCAGTACCTGACGTGAACAAACTGGCACAGTATGTTGGTGACACGCATTTTGTGGCGGACGATGGTGGTGCTGGGCAAAACCAGTCCATGCATGGTCGCAATGCAGATGACCTATACATCAGTGTACCAGTGGGCTCGCGAGTGACTGATGTTGATCGCGATCGGACTGTTATGCTTGAACAAGTCGGCGAGTCAGTCAAAATCTTGCGTGGCGGGCCGGGCGGACTTGGTAATGAGCAATTTAAATCCTCTACCAATGTCGCACCCGAAGAATCAACCGATGGTACAGCTGGTGAGAGTGGCACTTTTCTAATTGAAGTGCTGCTAGTAGTTGACATTGGGCTGATTGGGCTACCTAACGCAGGCAAATCAACACTGTTAAACGAGCTGACCAACGCACGCTCAGCAATTGGGGCCTATCCATTTACTACCACTGAACCACATTTAGGGGCACTGCACACGCTGATCATTGCTGATATTCCTGGCCTCATCGAGGGGGCATCAAGTGGCAAAGGGTTGGGTCATAGGTTTTTGCGACATGTCAGTCGGACTAAAATGCTGCTTCATTTAGTTAGCTTAGAAGAGGCCGATCCGCTGGCTGCGTATCACACTGTGAGGAATGAACTAGCGCTCTATGACTCTGCACTGGCTGAAAAAGAAGAGTGGATCATCCTTACTAAGTCCGATACCGTCAGTCAATCAAGAGTAGATGAAATTATGAACGGATTCAATGATTCGCACCAATGTGTATTTGTGGTGTCGCAGTACGATGATGCGAGTATCGAGGCTGTCAGTAAGGCTATCCAAGCTTATAAAAAGGATAGTACACTATAGCCTGACGAAGCATTGCACGTACTGATTAGATATCTATGTATACACCGACCATTGGATTAGAAATACACGCCGAACTGCATACACAGAGCAAAATGTTCTGTGGTTGTAAAAACGAAAGCTTGCCAGCAGCGCCGAATAAAAATGTGTGCCCGATTTGTACGGCGCAGCCAGGCACGTTACCGGTGCCTAACCAAGAAGCGATTAAACACGTACTAAAGTTCGGTAGTGCAATTGGATCCACCTTTGCTACATATAGTGAGTTTGATCGAAAAAACTATTTTTATCCTGATATTCCCAAGGCCTACCAGATCAGTCAGTACGCGTACCCCTTATTAACCGGCGGGGAATTAAAGGGCGTAGCGCTGACACGGGTACACCTAGAAGAAGATACTGCCAAAAATATCCACCAACCCGAATACAGCCAAGTAGATTTTAATCGCAGTGGCGTACCGCTCATGGAGTTGGTTACTGAGCCAGTTATACACGACGCAGCGACAGCGGGGGCCTTTTCACGCGAGTTACAACTATTGCTTCAAACACTGGGTATTTCGGAAGCCAACATGGAGCGTGGCGAAATGCGCATTGAGGCTAACATCTCTATCAGTAAAACTGACGCACTAGGCACCAAAGTAGAGGTTAAAAATATCAACTCGTTCAAAGCTGTCGAGGCAGCCATCGAGTACGAAATTATTCGTCAGACCAAACTATTAGAAGATGGGGCTGCGGTACACCAAGAAACGAGGGGGTGGGATGACCAACGTAATCGCACATTTACGCAACGCACCAAAGAAACTGCTAAAGACTACCGATACTTTCCTGATCCGGATATAACAAAGTTAAACCTCAGTTTAATTCCAGAGTTCAACCCACACATTATAGCCGAAACCACACCACTGCTACCCGAGAAAAGGCGCGAGATACTCCTAAAAAACAAGGTTTCTCGTTCAGTGGCCAAGGCAATTGTAAACGACTATAAGCTAAGCAATTGGTTTTTTGCACTTATAGAATCTTTACCTGATACCTTGATCAGTTTAGCTGCAAACTATACGGCCGGAGATCTAATGGGACTACTGACTACTGGTACTGTTGCATCCATCCACGATATTCCGCCTCAGCAGTTCAAAGAATTACTCGAACTACTACAAGCAGACAAAATAAACTCAAAAACTGCCAAATTTTTGTTACCAAAACTGCCTGACATAACGACTTCAGTCCAAGCTTACGCAGAGCAGCACTCACTACTACAAGTAGTTGATATAACAGCGATCACAGAGATAGCTATAAAGGTAATCGCTAATAATCCTGATCAAGTGGCTGAGTATCGAGCAGGCAAAAAGACAGTGTTAAAATATCTAGTTGGCCAAGGCATGAAGGAGTCCCGCGGGACCGCCAACCCAGCGCAACTTGAAAAAGTTATTCAAACAGAGATAGCTAAGTAATTAACAGTATCTCGGAAATGTAATAAGTAGCTGTATCCGTGATGCTATACTGTACAGCAAATGCAATACCTCGTTTTTGATAATAGAAAATACGTTAAGGCAAAAGATGCGGCGAAAAAATTTCGTTATACAGCTGATTATATGGGGCAACTTTGTCGCAGTGGTAAGGTTGAAGCTCGAACTGTGGGCAGGCAATGGTACGTGTATGTAGACTCCATTACAGCGTACCAAAAAACTAAACATGCATTGCAGAAACAGCAAGCAAAAACATTACATACAAGAGTGTCCAAAAATACAGATGAGGTTCATCGCACTACGGATGTGCCTAGAAAAGTAGTCAAACCAGTATTGCGAACAAAAACATTACGAGTACTTACTGACGCGCGTAAATCAGTTTCAACATCAACCCCTAGTTCATATCATAGTGATCAATCACAAAATAACATCAGTATCATTCGTGTGAATGATACTGATGAGTCACACACCGCTCATATACACCGCCCTAGTAAACAGGATGTAGTTGCCACCCCAGTTAAGAAAGTTATAAATATACAGTCCAATGCAAACCCCGCAATCACCCTATTTAAAAGCGAGAAAGTTAAAGAAATAAGGTTATCTGGGAGTGTTGCAGTAGAACGTATTGCTTCTCATGTAAACCAATCCAATGCTACAGAAAATTTTAAAATTGTTACTAAAGCTGATTTATCTGAAACAGAAGCTGTTAGCGGTAGTGTAGGAGAGAGTAATGTAATGCCTGATATGGTGGTTGGGAAAGATGTCAGGCAAGATGTAGATAAGACAGCTAGAAGCCTGCCATATACCGTTGTGGCCGTTGGTCAGGCATCCCCCAAAATTAAGCAAGTCACAAGCCACTCATACTGGTTGACAAAATCGGTGGTTGTGCCATTTTCCATTTTCTTTGTTTCCTTGGCCATTAGCTATTTCATACTTTTTTACGAACGAATGATTGTTGTCTAGTTGTGCACATGAGCTCATCTGTGAGAGCCGATATGCCTATATAATTCAAGGTAATGTCCCGGACTGACGAAATAATTCTGAATCGTTCTCGGTTAGTAAAAGTTAGTCAGTTAGCTTCGTCGTCTAGCTACTCCGCTGACTATATTGTGAGATTGGCAAGGCAACGAAAAATTCATGGATTGCAACGTAACAAAGTTTGGTACGTAAATGAAAATGCTCTGCAGCATTACATTGCATTTAGCGCCCTGGAAAGAGCTACGCGATCTAAACTTACTCGTGAAAAACGTAAGACTGAACAAGGTACCCTGGTAGGTGCGCAGGCAAAGACTGCGAGTGTACCGCAGGAGCATACAATTCACGTTTTACTCTTTTTTACCTTACTTGCATTACTGTCAATCAGCATTTTCTCTTTCTCATTATCTAATCGGGAGTATACTCTTGCTCAAATTGATTTTACTGAAGGTGCTTTAATTCCGCAGTTTGACGTTGAGAGGCAAACTGCCGCAATTACTAATACTCGCTCACTGCCGGTTCCAGAAATGATTTTCCCTGATGATGCAGCGCGCAATAACAGTCGAGTCCCTTAATTGATGTATGGCTCATTCCCTCACTACACCACTACTGAGTGTTAGTAAGGCCGCGGTAGTGGTGATTTTTGTAATGAGTGTGTTCTGGTATGCGGTACTGACGGTTGCTGCTGCACCGACGGCCGAAATCAACTACCAAGGAAAATTGATGGACACCGCTGGCTCAGCGGTACCAGACGGTACGTACAATGTGCGATTTTGGTTGACGCAGACTACTGCGCAGGCAACGACGAGTGCGATCTGGACCGAAGAGCGAACTGGCGTCAATCGTGTACAGGTAACTGATGGATTGTTTTCAGTCATGCTCGGGTCGGTCGATTCTCTTGCTGGAGTTGATTTTAATCAGCCACTGTATCTCGGGATAGAAATTGGTGACAGTGGCGTCACACCGGCGTGGGACGGTGAGATGCTGCCGCGCAAGCCGCTCGGTACGGTGCCCGCGGCGTTCACTGCGGCCGAACTCGGTGGGGTGGCATCGAGTAGTTTTTTGCGTTCCGATGAGTCAGATGTGATAAGTGCAAACATAGCTACCACACTGCTGACGATTGATCAGGTGGGAACGGGTGACATCCTACATGTATTAGATGGCGGCAGTGCGGTCTTGACAGTGATTGACGGCGGTAACATTGGCGTTGGCACTAGCACACCAGTATCGATGTTGACTATTGCTGATGGAGACCTGACGGTTATTGGGGGCGGCATGTTTGCCAATGATCCCACTAACCCCACTCTCACCGGTACGTACGACACGCCTGGTAACGCAGAAAACGTGCATATTGTTGGCCGACACGCCTACGTCGCTGATGGTGCCACCGGCCTCCAGATCATCGACATCTCAGACCCTTCTAATCCCACCCTCACTGGTAC
>CAZVFY010000008.1:0-43395 GCA_964626635.1 uncultured Candidatus Saccharibacteria bacterium | reverse complement strand
AAGACCATAGCTACTGCCATGATCGCAACAGCGAACTTAGCAGCAATATCTTTTGCAATAGTCATATAAGGTATAAGGGTAACCGCCGTTAGTGGCGGGCGTTCGAATCAAGACACTTATAATATGTATTGATTCGAACAGATAACTAATAATATGAATTAATTCATATTCACAACCGCTGTATCAAGGCGGTTGCTCATATCACCAAACTACTCCTAGTTGCCTAGTCGTAGTTATGGCTGTAGTTCCGGGGGCGGGCGGTCAGGCGGTCGGGGTGCGGTCAGCGGGATAAGTTAAACATATGTGTTTAACAAGTTTGCTAAGACGCACCGGCAGAAAAATAGTCTGTAGTATCAGTCATAAGTATTGCTATGAAAGCCGTCGACATCCTGTGTCGGGCCAATGTGCGCGCAGTGGCATGGCAATAAACTCGAAGAGTTTGCTGCTAGTAACGGCGTGCAACACTTATGTAAAGAACGAGTTGCTGCAAACATCTGTACAAATACAAATGCGTGCAGCGAGACTGCCCATCACTATACCAATAAAGTCAGCCGGTGCGAGCGAGCGTTCTGTGGATACAGTATTGCTACGCTATGGCGTGGGCTGTGACTATGGTATCAGTACGTGATCAGCGGGGCCTCGTGGGTCTGTGTGTGATGACGACAGACGCCCACGGACATTACAGGTTTACCAAATACACGACACAATACTATATTGTCAAAATAGAATTGTATGCCGTAATAAAAGACAGCGCGAACGGCGCACTGTCACCGTCGCACACCAGACACTGATAACTACGTAAAGTTATCCCCAAATCTCAAAACCAATTGTCTCTAATTGCGGTCACCGTGGTATCCGTCAGGTACACGTATCAGACTACTTTGAGACAACGGAATATGTGGACCAGCGACGCTCCCCCTTGCGGACAACCTGGCCTTTTTCTATCAGACTATTGAGTTCGCGCTGGATTGTCTTTTCTGAAACATCGGTGATGATCTGCGAGACGTCTTTGACCGTTGCGTTGGGCTTGGCCTCTAGGACAGTTTTGATCCGTTCGGCCCGATCGGTCAGCTGACTGTGTACGAGGTACGCGTCGCTACTGATATCACCGGCGGGCACTGCCGACCGGCGAGGGCGACGGGTTGGCGTAGCGCTGGTCGACGAATCAGTCGATCGATTCGGCCGGCCGCCGGCATTGTGTGCCTGAGCGATTGTATTGTTGCTATTACTATGCAATCGGTTCGATGTCACTGCCTGACTGGTGCCAGTGGAATTGCCGAGCGCAAAGGCAGTAGATTGATTTAACACATTGTTGGCTAGGTAGCGCTGCAGACCGTCAATCTCCTCGTGTAGGACATTGACCACCGCGTCAGGGACTAGCTGCGAGGCGCTCGCCAGACGCAAGGTGCTGTCGAGCGACACAAGCAGTTGCTGTGTGTCTTTGACTGAAGCGTCGTTCGCTGAATAGGCGGTCAGTGTCCGTAATGACGCCTCGTGCAGTTGCAGTGTTTTGTCTGAGACAGATTGTAATACTGGGTGTTGTAATTCCTTATTGCTCTTAAAAGACAGCATATAAAAGACGGCACGAGTCGTATTCTCGATTCTCTTAAAGACACTATTGTAGAACTCGCTGTTTGTCCCTAATTGATTAATTGTAAGATTTGGAAATTGATTGTCCATAAGTCAGTTGTATTTGTACTATAGCGGTAAAAGACAAACTTGCCTAGTGACAAAAGACCATTGTGTAGCAACGTTTTTTGCGTGTTAGTATGAATGTGATATGCCAGCTAGAAAGACCAAGGGCCGCAAAGCACCCGCCCCCAAAAAAGATCGCAAGCCAAAATTTGATGACGTTCACCCACACACCAAACAAGCCATCATGGCAGTCGTGTTTGGGCTACTCGCGGCTTTCTTTTTGTTATCGCTCCTCGAGATGGCCGGGCCGGTTGGGACGTACACTGCGATGGTGCTGGTGCAACTGTTCGGCACAGGAGCGTGGATCGCACCGATTATATGTGGCGTGTACATCGTCGTCCTTTTGAACCCACGTGAGTCTGACCAAGAGGTCAGCACTGCCAAGCTCATCGGCACTGTGGCGCTGTTTCTGTCCGCCCTCGGCGCGCTCTATTTGTATAACGGCATGGGTGGCTGGATTGGGACTGGAGTGGCCTGGCCGCTGGTGGCGGCGCTCGGTCCGACGGTGGCGGCGATCTCGATGGTGGCACTGTTCCTGATTTCGATATTCCTACTGATAAATCGTGGGTTCAAGTGGCCATCGTTTGGTAAAGGGGCGCACGCTGAAGAAGGTCCGCTTGATGACCTCGATGACTTTGCCGACGAGCCGGCGGGCGGGCGCGGGCGGGCGGGCGCCCTCGCGATGGACGCATCAAACGACAGTGACCCGGACGCCGAGGAAGAGGTCGCCGGCGGCATCACCGCCATGCGCCAAAAGTTGCAAGCTATGACGAAACAAAAGCCTGAGCCAGCCGCTGACGACGCCAAAGTAAAAGCCACCAACCCCGGCGACATTACGGTCAAGCACTTTAAGGGTACCTACACGCCGCCGCCACTGACGCTTCTCAAGCGCGAAAAAGGCAAGGCTACCATCGGTGACGTCAAAGCCAACGCCAATACGATTAAGCGTACGCTGCGAGACTTTGGGATCAGTGTTGAAATGGACGCGGTCGAGAGTGGCCCGACGGTCAGTCGGTACTCGCTAAAGCCCGCCCAAGGCGTGCGCATCGCACGGATCGCAGGGCTCAAGCAAGAGCTGCAATTAGCGCTCAAGGCGGCCAGCATCCGGATCGAAGCCCCGATCCCCGGCAAGTCACTGGTCGGGATCGAGGTCCCGAACGAAAAGCGCGCGACGGTGGGTCTGGCGTCAATGCTGGCTACCCCGGCCTACGCTGACTCGCCACATCCATTGATCGTTGCACTCGGCAAAGACGTGACCGGCCACGCGCACTTTGCCAATATTGCGCGCATGCCGCACGGGCTAATCGCTGGTACCACTGGGTCTGGAAAATCGGTGACGATCCAGAACATCGTGATTTCGCTATTGATGCGAAACTCGCCCGATCAGCTGCGTTTTATACTGGTGGACCCGAAACGGGTCGAGCTGACGTTGTACAATAAAATCCCGCATTTACTGACCCCGGTGATCACTGACGCGAAAAAGGCCATTCGCGCGCTGTCATGGGCAGTTAAAGAAATGGAACGACGCTATGACATCCTTGAGGAAAGTAGCGTTCAGAACCTCACCTCATACCACAAAAACGTCTATAACCCAGCCAAAGAAGCTTGGGTCGAAGCTGGCGAAGATGAAGAAACGCGCGCCGAATTGCCAGATGCCCTACCGTACATTGTGATCATCCTCGATGAGCTAAACGACTTGATGCAAGCCTACCCGCGTGAACTCGAAGGTATGATCGTCCGGCTCGCGCAGATGTCCCGCGCGGTTGGTATACATTTAATCCTGGCAACGCAGCGTCCGTCAGTCAACGTCATCACCGGTACTATCAAGGCCAACGTACCGACCCGTGTCGCGATGGCCGTAGCCAGCCAGGTCGACTCCCGCACCATTATTGATACCGTTGGGGCCGAGCAGCTCCTTGGGCAAGGTGACATGTTGTACCTCAGCTCGGATAGCCCGCGCCCAATGCGTCTGCAATCAGCCTTCGTGTCTGAAGAAGAGATTAAAAAAGTCGTTGATTACCTCAAAAAGCAAGACGCTGGCCTGATGGATCATCTAGATCTAGACGAGCAGTCAGGCAACGATAGCAACGCCATGTTCTCGTCGCTGACTGGCGACGATGATGTCGAAGACGACCTGTACGAAGACGCGCGGATCGCCGTAATTGAAGCCGGCAAAGCGTCTACCTCGTACTTACAACGTAAACTGCGGGTGGGATACTCGCGCGCCGCCCGACTGATGGACTTACTTGAAGAGAAAGGCGTCATTGGGCCTCAAGACGGGTCAAAGCCACGCGAGATCCTCGATCAAGGGGGCGGCGAGGATGACGAAGGGACGTACTAATCACATTCAATACCGATGCTGTACCGCAACGACCTGCAACCATTCCGTAGATTTGTGCAATTGGGGCTAGTGCTGCTGTTGGCTAGCGGAATAATGCTGTACGTGCTATATCAAGCCCGCTTCCTCATAGTCGGGCCGACCCTGACGCTAAACAATGTGCCGAGTACGCTACAGAATTCGCGGACTGTCACCCTCGAAGGTACGGCGACCAATATCGCTGCTCTGACTCTTAACGGCTACCCAATATTTACTGACCCGCAGGGTAATTTTCAGGCTACTGTTATTTTGGAAAACGGGTATACTGTAACTACCCTGGCCGCCGTTGATCGATACGGACGCCGCACTGAATTGCGGCAACCATTTGTGTTCGAACGCATGACGTTCAACCATGTCGACCAATAACTGCCACCCGAATATATTCACAACCTGAGCGCACTAACCAAATCATCTAACGAACCCGCTATGCCTACTAAAAAAACGACTAAAAAAGAAGTGCCGACGGACACCACTGCCGACAGCAAAGACAGCAGCCAGATCCTCGAGACATTACGCTCGATCAAAACCAAGTTCGGCGATGACGCGATCATGACGCTCGACGAAACCAAACGGGTCGATGTCGAGGCTATCTCTACCGGGTCAATCGGCCTAGACGACGCGCTGGGGATTGGGGGGCTACCACGCGGTCGGATCATCGAAATCTTTGGTCCCGAATCGTCCGGTAAGACTACGCTGTCCCTACACGCCGTAGCCGAAGCCCAAAAAGAAGGTGGTATTTGTGCCTTTATTGATGCCGAACACGCGATGGATCCAGAGTACGCCAAGAACCTCGGTGTCAAACTTGACGAACTATTAGTATCTCAGCCGGACAATGGTGAGCAAGCACTAGAGATCGTCGAATCCCTGGTGCGTAGTGGCAAACTAGATGTGATCGTGATCGACTCGGTGGCGGCGCTGACGCCGCGCGACGAAATCGAAGGCGAAATGGGAGCGCACCATGTCGGTAAGCAAGCCAGGCTGATGAGTCAGGCTCTCCGTAAACTGACCGGTATTGTGGCCAAGAGCAAAACTGTCGTCATTTTCATCAACCAAATCCGCATGCAAGTGGGTGTAATGTTTGGTAACCCTGAAACCACCCCGGGTGGAAAGGCCCTTAAGTTCTACACCTCAGTCCGACTAGATATCCGGCGGATAGCCCAGATTAAAAAGGGCGACGAGGTGGTCGGTGGTCGCCACCGCGTCAAGGTAGTCAAGAACAAGGTTGCAGCCCCGTTCCGGACGACTGAATTTGACTTGATCTATGGCGAGGGCATCTCGCGCGAAGGTGAGATTCTCGCGCTCGGCGAGAAATATAAATTGGTCGCCAAGGCTGGTGCCAGCTACTCGTACACGCCGCCGGGCGGTGATGAATCGGCTGTGGTCAAGCTCGGGCGGGGATATGATGCAGCCCGCACGACTCTTAAGACTGATAGCAAGCTAAAAGCTGAGATCCTCAAGCATATTCGCGCCGCCCTCAAAGAAGAAGCTAAATAGCCAGTCGTTTACCACTTCGCCAAACCACTACCCTCGCTGAGGGTTTTTTGGTACTATGTCGCGTATGCCAAAAATCCCCTACAACGAAATCACTACTAAAAAAACCGTTACGATGGACGGCGATCCGTACCTAGTGCTAGAAAATAGTATTGCCAAAAAAGACCGCCAAAAAGCGTCCAACAACGTGCGCATGAAAAACTTGCGCACCGGCAATGTCATTACCAAAACATTCCATCAGTCAGACGTACTCGAAGACGCTGACCTCGACAAGAAAACTGTGTTGTATTTGTACACCAACCGTGGCGAATCCTGGTTTTGCGACCCCCAGAATCGCGGTGATCGATTCTCCCTTACTGCCGATATTGCCGGTGACGTGCCAAAATTCATTCCCGAAAACACCGAAACGACAGCTCTCTTGTTTAATGAAGAAATTATGTCGGTCCAAGTACCGGTCAAGGTGCAGCTACGGGTGAAAGAAGCACCCGAGGCGGTCAAAGGCAACACCAGTAGCGGTGCTACTAAAGAGGCGATACTCGAGACTGGGCTGGTCATACAGGTTCCTCAGTTCATTGGGCCCGGTGATGTAGTGGCGGTCAACACCGAAACCAGTCAATACACAGAGCGAATAGAAAAAGCGTAACCCCGCGGCTGGTGGCCGCGGGGTCGAAGGACCTTGTTAGGGGTCAATCGGATAATCATGACACTCTTAATCTTCATGCCAGCATTTCAGGAACATACCGGCAAAAATGGCTATCAGTGTCCCATAGAACGTTACTGCGATTGATTTAAATAATCCTAAATCAAAATATAAGAACATGAGCAATCCTGCAACAATTGCTGCCCAACATCCTGCCACATATACATAGTAAGCCATGTGTGGATCCTCCCTGAGACCTATCTACAAAAAGCGTATCATAAAATACGCTTTTTGTAGATAGGTAGCTATGTTACCGCTGAATGTACGGCATCAGCGCCATAAACCGTGAGCGCTTGATCGCAGTGGCAAAATTGCGCTGTTCTTTGGCGGTCATGCCAGTGCGGCGACGACCGTGCATGCGCGCGTGCGGGTTTACGTTGGCGTGCAGACGACTGATGTCTTTGTAGTCAACGTGCTGGGCGGGGGTTTGGGTTGATTCTGTAGTCATAATAGAAAGCTTAGTAATAATTGGGATCATTTGGATCCTCATCATTTTCTAGGAATTGAAAATGATTAACGGATCGACCTAAAAATATATGCGCTACGCTTATTATTTTTATGGCCTAAAACGGGATGTCTTCTGGATTGATCTCTTCCTCGGGATAATCTGGAATCGCGGGCGCTTTGCCAGAATCAGCTGGCGTGGCAGCGGTATTGTTGGGGGCCGGTGCGCTATTGCCACCAGTGGCACCACTACCCTTTGGTCCGAACTGGACTCGATCAGCGATGACCTCGGTGCGGTACTGCTTTTGGCCGTCTTTTTCCCAACTGCGGGTTTGCAGGCGACCTTCGACGTATGCGCTGTTCCCTTTGTGTAGGTATTTGGCACAGTTGTCGGCTTGCTTACCAAACACTACGATGTTGTGGTAGTCGGTTTGTTCTTGGCGTTGGTTATCGCGGTCATTGTACACGCGATTGGTCGCGAGTGAGAACGAACAGACGTTCAGTCCACTCGGTAGTGCCTTTAATTCGGGGTCTCGAGTCAAGTTGCCGTAGACCATCGCTTTGTTTAGATACATAGTTTATTTGGTTTCACTAGTAGTATCCTCTAGTGTAGCATCTTCAGTTTTGTCTGCAGCGTCATCGGTAGTTTTCGCCTCGTCGGAAGCGACTGCCGGTGCTGGCGTTTCAAGCGCATCGGTATCGATTGTGTCTGGCTCATTTGATTGTAAGGCTTCGTGGAAGTAAAACTCGTGCGCTAGTTCAGCCTTGTTAAGGCGAATCAGTAGGTGGCGTAGCAGCTTGCTGTTCCCTTCAAGAGCCTCTGTAACGTCAGCAACGGCTACTGGTTCGAGGGTAAATCGTACCCAACCAAAGTACGCACTAGTGAATTTACGATTACGGCCTTCGAGGTATTTGTCGATAGCGTACGCCAGCTCGAATCGCTCGGGCGCTTCTTCTGAAGTAATAGAGCCTCCAGCTGCTTCGATCGCCTGTTTGATGGCGTCGGCAACTGCACTCACTTCCCCTTCAGCCACCGTTGGAAGAATATGGAACGACAGCTCGTAAGCGGCTGCGTCAGTGGTCATTTCGGTCATATTGTGCTTGTTATTGATAAAGCCTGCTGACTATACTAGGAAAGTACGGTAATTTCAAGAGCGCGCTGACACCACCTTAAACTGAAAGAGTCGTCGTGACCGCCGATTAATCGTCCGCCGCTGTATCTCGCTCGCAGGGTGCGTGATATAATTGCCAGCATGAAGCACAAAGTCAGTCCCGCCGGCTACTTTTTTATTTTGCTCGCCATAGCTGCGACCGCGACCGCTGGGTATTTAGGCTACACGTTGTATACCCTGTACAACACTAACCAAGCCCAGGCTGCTACCATCGAACAGTATGAACTCGCTCTCACGACAGCCAGCTCAACCATTCTGACCCTCGAGTCTGACCTCAGTAATTTGCGTAGTGATTTAGAAGCATTGGCTGACAGCTACGAAGACGAGCGCGATCGCAGCGAAGAATTTGAAGAAGAAATCCGCGATTTGGCACGAGATATCGACGAATTTGAGCGGCTAGTAGAAATCGATGAAGAACTACTCGCGAAATACTCGCGCGCGTACTTTCTAAATGAAAATTACACCCCGTCTGATCTCGATCGGATTGATGATAAATGGATCCTCGACCGACCAGCTAACCCGATCGAGGATCAGCGCTTTCATGGCGACGCCATGCGCTACCTCGAGCGGATGTTAGAGCGGGCAGAACGCGCAGGGCATGATTTGCGGGTCGTATCGGCCTACCGCAGTTTCGACGAACAACAGCAACTAAAAGGCCAGTTTACGCAGGTCTACGGCGAAGGTGCCAATCGCTTCTCGGCCGATCAGGGCTTTAGCGAGCACCAGCTCGGTACGGCCGTCGATCTGACTACTCCTGCGGTCGGAGGCACCTTCCAAACGTTTGCAGATACCGAGGCGTACAAATGGCTCTTGGACAATGCTCATCGCTACGGGTTTATTCTGTCCTACCCCGAAGGTAATGACTTTTATATTTTCGAGCCGTGGCACTGGCGCTTTGTCGGGCGAGACCTGGCTCGACACCTCGATCGCAATGAAGACGAGACGTTTTATACGATGGACCAGCGGGATATTAATGAATATTTGTTAGAGATTTTTGAGTAATGAGAATATCAATTATCGGACCGTCTAGTGGAGGCAAGAGTACCCTGGCTAAAAAAATTAGCTCAAAATTTGATGTACCACACTTACAAATTGACCGCTTATGGTTTGATGCAGGTGGACATGAAGTTTTCAAGAGTAGGGTAAAAGACGATCAGGAAAAAGAACGGGTGAGCCAATGTGTATCTAAAGGAGTAACAAGTTTTCTAAACACTAATGACCATTGGGTATCTGACGGAACATACAAAAAATTACAACCAGAAATTGCTGAAAAAGCTGACCGGATAATTTTTATTAATCGACCGTTATACAGAAAGATGTGGAGCAACCTAGTTCGCACATTTACTGACCATCATCGACATCCCGAACTGAGTTTGTGGGACGAAATTAAATTTACCTTTCACCTGTACACAAGGAGAAATGCAGACGAGCTTAAAAATATTCAAAAACTACTTGAACCATACCGAAACAAAGTTATTGAATTGCAAACATTTGAAGAAATTGATAAATTTTATGAAAATTTGTAAAAACTCTTTTTATTCTTGAGTAGCTGCTCGCTCACCTATTCCTCCTCAAATTTCTAAGTAGGGGCGATCTTTCTATCCAGCAGATTATGTGCGTTTTTTCTCCTCACGCATTTGTCGCAGCATCACCGCGAACAACCCAGCAAATACAAACACTGCCAGCCCGATCCCGAGCCACGGCAGCCATGGGTTTTGTTCGGTCAGGCGGCTTTCTTCCTCGTCGCAGGCGTCGCCAATACCATCGCCGTCTTCGTCCCGTTGGCGGGCGTTCGGTTGATTGGGGCAATTATCACTACTGTTCAGTACCCCATCACGATCAAAATCATCACACGCATCGCCGCGACCGTTTTGGTCAATATCGGTTTGTACTGGATTGGCAACGCTCACACAGTTGTCGAGTCGGTCTGGCACACCGTCCGCGTCAGAGTCAGCCGGTACAAAGGCTAGGTTTTGTGAGAACGTCACATCAGCTGGGTCAATTGCCAGCACACCAATGTCACTGCGCAGATCCCCTGCCTCCAAGTTCGGCAACGCCACCGCTGCTTCGGGATCGAAATACACGACATAGTCGGTATCTGGTTGCACCAGCCAGCGCAGACGGTCTTGGGTCACTTGGGCCGCATCGTCCTCGAGGAATCGCAGCGCACTGAGGCGCAGCGGCTGGGCATACGTTAGTGTAATACGCCAATTGATCGCTGTGGTCTCGGGAAAGCGGACGACTGAATTATTTAGTCGGCGCTCGGCTACGACAGTCGTCCAGCTCCCGGCAGCTTGCTCGGCTTCGACCGCGACCATCAGTGGGAGCGACACATTGCGCGCCAAATCGAGCGTAAACCCAGAGGCTCGCAATGGCGCCTCGGCTGCGACTTCAAATGTCATTTGGTTTTGGATGGTTGGATCAACCGAGAAAGTCTCGGTCGAGTTGGGGTTGTCATCGGTCAAGGCGCGCAGCGGTCGACCGTCCTCAGTGACTACGTAGCGCGTCAGATCTGTCCGCGTCTCGCGCAGATAGCGCGAGGCTAACGGTGTGCGCGCGTCACCTTCTAACACTAAAAACTGTGCGTGTAGCTGGCGCATATCCGGCAGCGTGACCTCGACGACGGTCGGGACGAGAATGGGCGGTGATTCCACCTGGATCACTTGCTGAAAGTTCGTCGCGATGTCGTCTGGCGCGATCGCGGTAGCCGCAAGGCTGGCGGGCTGTGCTTGGACCAGTGTAGTAGACGGGAGCAAGAGAATCGTTACAATCAGAAAAGAAATATACAGTTTCATATAGAATTTGTGTCTTGATGGAGTATTAGCGATTTTCATAAGGCTGATCAATCGTATCGGCATTGGACTGACGTTTTTTGATAAAGGCCGTGGAAATCAGCAATAGCCCGATGATAAAGAATGTGATGATCCGGCCGACCAGCTCCATCTCCCAAACATCAACCAGCAACAGACGTAGCACCACCCCGCCCAGCAACACGCCGCCGACGATCTGCCAGGCGCGGCTATCAAGTGTGCTCGATAGTAGAAGTGCGCCGATTCCCATCAGAGAATATGTGATGAGCGCCGCGGTGACGGCTGAGTCGCCCGGTAAGACAGCATGGAGCACCAGCCAAATGAGCGCGACCAGGTACAATCCAGCGAGAATTAGCAAGCCGGTACTCAGCCATGACACGCCCTCGGTTTCACCGGCTTGATTTACTCGGCCTGTCTGTTGATACAACACACCCACGCCGGCCAGCACTGCGCCAACGAGCACGAGTATCAAGAAATCACTGTGCAGCACTCCGTCAAACCAGGCACGAGCGCCAAAACTTTCTAGAGATAACACCACCGGCAGGGTCAACAGCCACACCACAGCGTAACTGACCTTCCGAGCCAAGAATAAACGAACAGATATAATGATCGCTGCCACCTGGGCGGTGTACATCAGCACGAGTGCTGGACCAGACAGCTCGACCCCCGTGGCCGCGAACAAGAAGCCAATGGTGACAGCGCCGTAGATATAAAACGGCACGCGGTTGTTGGTGTACGAGTACACCAGGAACGTCGCGACCGAAAACACCAGCATCCACCCGACAAACGCGAGACTTTGCAGTGCCGATGGTACTGCCATCAGGATCCACGCGGTCAGGTACGTGCCAGTGAGGAGCGCAGTAGCGATATGCACCGTACGTGCCCGGTCCGCATCCCTATACAAAATACTGAGGGTATTGGTCGCGAGGAAGATCCCAGCAAACACAAATGATAACCAAAGTGCGAGCGCCTCCTCGGCTGTACTCAGGCGCGCGTCGAATAATCCTAAGCTATACAGACCCATGACAATCACTCCAATCAGGGTCAGCAAGTGGTTGCCGGTCAGGCGCACCACCCAGACACTGCCGAGTACAACGACCAGCAAGTACCCTAGCAACCCGCCGACACTTGGATCGCTCGTATTTGTGAGCAAGGGCGCAATACTGGCCAACACCAGCACCGCGACCGCCAGCCAATCAATTCGGCGCACGACGCTGACGAGCGCCACATACGCGACCGACACAAACATCACCAGCAAGGCCACTCCAGGCGTCAAGAAATCATACAGTTCGCGCGCGGCAAATAACGTCATCAGAATAGTCCCCGCCCCGAGTAGCAAAAACACCGCTCCCTGTTGAGTATGACGCATGGAGCGCCAGGTACCAAACGCGAGTATCAGTACGCCCGCAAATAGCCCGAGCGTGATTCGTCCAACTGGACCAATCCAGTTATTAGCAAACGCATAACTTACAAACCAACCAAAACTAATGAGCAACAGTAGAGCACCAATTTTTAGCAAGGTGTCTTCGGTCAGCCATTTAATGAAAGCGTTCGGCGTGTCAGCCAGTGCCTCATTGTACATATTGCCTTGCGGCGCAGCAGACATAACCTGTCCAGGCGCTGGTATGGGTGTCGAAGGCTGGCGTGGGGCCCCAGCCGCTACGCCATCAGTGTGCAGTCTCTGTGCAAAATCTGTAGTCTGTTGATCAGCAGCCCGTTCAGGCGTGGTGTATGGCACAGCAGCTTGCTGCAGCAAACTGCGCAACTGTCCCACCTCTTTTTCTAGGTGACTAATACGACTAGACAACCAGCCAGCTATCCCGATCACTAGCAATAAAATAATTATTTCCATACCGCTATGAGTTATTCGCTATAGTTTCAGTATAGCCTACTGCAAAATACGTATCGAAGTTTGTACAGTCCTACTTAGAGTTTGTAGAATGTGCGAGCGTTTTTTAGGAGCTGTTGCCTCACCTCTTCCTCGCCGACCTTTTTGATTCGAGCAATTTTTTTGTATACCTCCTCAACCATCCAAGGTTCACAGCGCGCGCCCCGGTGCGGCACCGGTGCCACGTACGGACAGTCGGTCTCGGCGTGCAGCAAATCAAGCGGCGCCTGTTTGATCAGTTTCTCGTACGCGCTCGCAAATGTAATTACACCTGTGAATGAAACCGTCCCACCGTACGGCAAATTGAAAAACTGATCCATCTGCTCGACCGTCCCGGCATAAAAATGCGCGTTGACCGGCACTCGCGCCTCGGCCCGCAGGATATCAAGCGCGTCGTCGTACGCGTCGCGCGTGCGAGTGTCCGCTGGTGCGTTCCGTAAATGCAGCATGATTGGTAATTTTAGTTCGTTCGCCAGGGTAATTTGCGCTTCGAATACCTCGCACTGGTGCGCGTACGTGTCTTCTGTTCGGTGCACGTAGTCAAACCCACATTCGCCGACTCCGACAACACCATCAGACTGCGCGAGCGTGCGGTACGCGTCGTAATCGAACAAAGCTTCGGTCACCGCGTCTGGTTCATCGGGGTCTACCGCGCCAGTGTTAATCGGGTGCAACCCGACGATCGCCCACATGTCTTCATACTCTCCTAACAACTCGACTGCGCGGCGACTGCTCGCCAGGTGCGTACCGACATTGATCACGCCAACGCCACGCTCGGCGCAGCGTGCTACCACGTCCAGCAAATCGTCTGCAAACTGCGGCAGGTTGATGTGGGCGTGAGTATCTATATACTGCATGCAGGCATCGTACCATAGGAGCTGTACATGAACGCATTCGAGCACCCGACAGACCCTACGTTCTATAACCCCATTCACTCAATGTTTTGTGCAATCATAGGGTGGTGGCACACTGCAGCCACTCCACCGGATCAATTTTGATCCGGTGGTTTACGTTTGCAAAATGATTTCCTCAATCTCCGGAAATTCTTCCATCAAAAAATGCCCGCGGTCGCTGAACTGATGCGGTATAGCGGTTGATAACTTTTCTAGTAATTGCTTGCTTTCAATAGCCGGGACGATCTGATCATCGTCCGAGTACCACACGTGAGTCTGGTTGACTTGGCCTTGCCAACTTGTAAAGGTGTTAAGGTTAGTGTCAAATTCACCCATTCCTGGACAATTCTCCTCGCTGATCGCCGGCGCCACGAGGTGCAGCTGACTAACCGCTACCGGCAAGGTGTTCGTAGACAGATAGCGCACCAAAAAACCGCCGCCGAGCGAATGCCCAATTAGTACCATCCCGTCATGTAAATATGGCATTAATTTTTCAAAACAAATTACCCACGCCGCATACTGTGCATTCAAGCGGTTCGGCATTTCCAAAAATAAATACTCCCCACCCACCACTTCGATTTCTTCTTGCAAGTGTTCACGCCACTTGCGAGCGGATTCACGGTACGGGTCAAAATCAGTACTCCGTAAAAACTCGAGGAATTCTTCGTTTGAAGCAAACGATTCACCACCAGGAATAAACACGACTTGTTTTTTACGCATGGTCAGTTTCGTAATATTTTATGAATGGTCTCTAATAGTTCTGGTAAATTATCTTCTGGCTTGAGATACTGCTTAGCCTCGTCAGCATTGACCCATTTTCCGCCACTACCTTCGAGCACGGTGAAATTAATTTGTTGGGTTTGATACACGAAAAATTACGCTCCACCGGTTCTCCGTAATAAATTGTTGGCAAGTTCCCTATGTTTATGAGGTCTGTTGCCGCTAAATCTAGATCTAACTCCTCTTTTGCTTCGCGGATGACGGCCTCTATCGGTGTTTCGCCAGATTCTATACTGCCACCAAAAAATCCCCAAGGTGGCAACTTGTAATTAGTTCTGTCTTGAATAAACAATTGACCTTGATGGTTATACGGTAAAAGTAACGCTTTTCTTTTCATACTATTCTGGCAACCGAGCAAACATGTTCTCGGGTTTTTTATTTTCTTCTACAGCATTAAGAATAATCTCTGCGGTGGTCGGCATGATTGGGTTTAGCAAGTCGGCGATATGGTAAAGATCGGACACAAGTTCTCTAATAATCAATACCGCTGCCGACTTGTCTTCTTTTACCAACTTGAATGGCTCAGTTTCCGTAATGCGTTCGTCGAGTGCTTGCACCTTGCTCCAGATAAAATCAGCGGCTCCTTGAAAGTTATAGCGCTCGAGCGCGTCGGTGTACGCCACGTCAAAGTCAGCTCCGGCTGGATGCTCAATTGGTCCGTCCAAATGCGTCTCGGCCATTTTCATAATCCGTGCCGTCAGGTTCCCGAGGCCGTTGACGAGACCGGCAGTGTACCATTCATCCATTTTCTCAAACGTCAGATCTGAGTCATCAGTTGGGTGAACGTGTCGTAACAATAAATACCTCGTCGCGTCCGTGCCATAACGGGCCACGACGTCCGCTGGCGCGATGACGTTGCCGAGACTCTTGCTCATTTTGTGGCCGCCGCTGGTGATAAAGCCGTGGTAGAACACTGTGTCGGTGGCGGGTAGTCCGGCGCTCTGCAACATGGCTTGCCAGATGATGGACTGAAAGCGGACCTGGTCTTTACCGGCGAGCTGTAGCGTATCGCCGTTCACCCAAAATTTCTTGAAGTCACTAGCCTGCTCACTTCCCTCAACGTTACCTGGCCAGCCGAGCGTCGAGATATAGTTCGTAAGTGCATCAAACCACACGTACATCACGTGGTCGGGGTCGTCGGGCACTGCCACTCCCCAATCAACCCGCGTGCGGGGACGCGAGATGGACAGATCACCAAGACCACCTTTGACAAACTCAATCGCCCACTGACGTTGCCAGTCAGGTATGATAGCTTGCTCATTTGACAAATACTCGAGCAAATAGTCTTCGTAATTTGAAAGTTTGAAGTAGTAGTTTTCCTCTTCGATTTCCACCGGGTTGACGTTCGGGTGGTTGGGGCAGCGGCCGTCGACGAGGTCGCTGTCGCGAAGGAACATCTCATCACCGACGCAGTACAAACCCTTGTAGACTTTTTTGTCGATGTCGCCATTCTCCAAGCAGCGCCGCCACAGTTCTTGGGCGGCCGCCTTGTGAGACTCGTCCGTCGTGCGCACAAACCGGTCGTACGTTAAATCTAGCGACTCGCGCAATGCGTCGAATTGCACCGCGTACTGGTCGACGTAAGACTGGCGGTCAACACCCTCCTGATCGGCGCGATCGGCTATTTTCTGACCATGCTCGTCAGTGCCAAAATTGAACGTCACCTCGTGGCCCAGCAGCAGCCAGTATCGTGCGAGCGTATCCGCCTGCACCAACTCGAGCGCAAACCCAATATGCGGCGCGGCATTCACATACGGTAAGGTGGTGGTGATGT
This sequence comes from uncultured Candidatus Saccharibacteria bacterium, assembly GCA_964626635.1. GTDB lineage: Bacteria > Patescibacteriota > Minisyncoccia > Phycocordibacterales > UBA918 > OLB19. The sequence goes on along the minus strand of CAZVFY010000008.1, from coordinate 27,371 downwards.
ATTTGTGAGTATTTTTCATTGTTAAATAACAGTAGCATAAGTACTGTATAATAAAAGTGACCGTTACCGGTCACCACTTCTCCCCTTTTTTCTTTCTGCACACCGTAATGCATAGCGCTTTTCTTCGTTTTCATATCGAGCGTTCACTTTGAGTGCAAGCCATACACCAAATGAAACATCAAGAAGCATGCATGCAGTGATATACAAAGTGTCCATAGACTACCCCCTTTTGAGATCTAACCAAGTTAGAAGGTATCTCTATTTAATATATTCTGCAAGCTCGCTAATGGCCACCCGTTCTTGCTCGCCAGTGTCGCGGTCGCGGACCGTGACTGTGTCTGCGTATTCAGGCGCGTCTTCACCCAGCGTATCAAAATCGACTACCACACAGTACGGTGTGCCGATTTCGTCTTGGCGGCGGTAGCGTTTGCCGACATTACCGTTGTCGTCCCAGGCGACGTTGCCGAATTCTTGCTTAAGCATCGTGTAGACTTCGCGTGCCTTTTCGATTAGTTGCGGCTTATTTTTGAGGAGTGGCGAGACCGCGACGCGGTACGGCGCGAGGTCAGGATGCAATTTAAGGACGGTGCGAGACTTTCCGTCGCCCAGGTCTTCTTCGTGGTAGGCGTCGGCGAGCACCGCCGCGAACATCCGCCCCAGTCCGACTGACGTTTCAAGAATCCACGGGATGTACCGCTCGTTCGTGTCGGGGTCGAGGTAGGTCAGGTCAGTGCCGGAGTATTGCTGGTGTTGCGTGAGGTCGTAGTCGGTGCGGTCGTGGATACCTTCGAGCTCGTCCCACCCGAGGGTTGGGTAGTTGTACTCGATATCCCAGGCGTCCGCGGCATAGAACACTAGGTTGTCATGCTGTTTGAATCGCAAGTTATCCGGGTTGATACCGATCGCAATGTACCAATCCATGCGCGCTCGCTTGATCGCCGCAAACGCGTCTTTGTTTTCGTGTGGCTTCACGTACGTCTGCGTATCGGCTTGCTCAAATTCGCGCGTTCGGAACAGCCAGTTGCGCGGACTGATTTCGTTCCGGAAGGCCTTACCAATCTGCGCCATCGCAAACGGTAGCTTGGGTGACATGGTGTCGAGGATATTTTTGTAATTGAGATAAATGCCTTGGCACGCTTCGCCTGGCAAGTAGACCGGTTCATCACCTGTGCCCGTAAAATCACCGAGGTTTGACTGCACGAGCAAGTTAAACGCGCGGACTGGCGTGAAATTGCCCGAGAGATTGTTGCGCTCAGCAATCAAGTCTTTATGTTCATCAAATAAAGCCTGGATTTCTTCGACGGACATTTTCTCGTCAGCGGTAACGCCAACCGCTTCTAGTTCTTTGTCGACACGTAAGCGTGTCTGCGTGTCACGGCACTGGACGATCGGGTCAGAGAAGCCCGTCGTGTGCCCACTGGCCTCCCACACCCGTGGATGTTTGAACATTCCGGTGTCGACCCCGTACGTGTGTTCTTGGTCGTAGACATTGGCCTTCCACCACAGTCGCTTAAGGTTATTGAGTAGCTCAACCCCGTGCGGGCCGTAGTCGTACACCCCGGCTTGTCCCCCATAGATATCCGAACCCGGAAATACGAACCCGCGGCGCTTGGCCAGAGCGACAATCTTGTCTAAGGTAACGTTTGATTGAGACATACAATTCGTAGAAGCGCTTGTGTTACTGTGCTTGGACTCTACCATTATTTGCCTCAAAACCAAATTCTGTTGATAGCTCGTTGCGCACCACACCGGCCCTGGCTTGCAGCCTAACATTCGTAAAGCGATCAGTGGCACTGAGGTTCTGTCTATTCAGTAGCGTCAGCAACCCACCGACCTGTGACGTGCTCGGGGTCACGCTGACCTGCATGGCGATACTGCGCGTTTGCTCAGCTTCGATATTGCCGACGTCCCAGCGGATGGTTTTGTTGATTGGGTTGTAGGTAATTTCACCGTCGCCTTCGACCGTGTTAAGCCAATCTACGTACACAGGCAAGCCAGTCGTCACAAAGCCATCTGTTAAGTCATTGAACCCCGCGGTCACTGCCATCACCACGGTGTACGTAGTGGTCTCACCAACGACGGGCGGGATCGGTCCATCACCAGCGAATCGCGTTGCGTGTTCGACCTGACTACCGAGCACAATGGTCGACGTGTAATCAGCCGAGGCTTCAGCTGTACCGATCAACTGTTCAGTGGCGCTGGTTTCGGCCACGCGCCTGGCGTACACATTGACCAGTAATCCAACCGAGGCCGCACCCCGCAACTCGTTCGGGTTAATAGAAAACGATAATTGTCGTTCCTCGCCCGGTCCGACCTGCGCAAAACTGCGGTTATTGGCCACCTCCCAACGGATGGTGCCGCGGTTCGAGTCATAAAAACCGCTCCTGGCACTGATGGACTGGTCGTTGATGACGTTGCCTTTCGGAATGGCTTCGACGTACATATCGTAGACGGTTTCGTCGAGTGTATTTTCAACAGCAATGGTTACATTTGACGGACTACCTTGATCAAGCACCACATTATTACCGGCCTGACCATCAATTTCAACTAGCACATCTATAAACGGGCGTTCAATGGTAAAGGTGAACTCGTTTTGTGCCAAAACTGATTCTGTCGCAAAGGAACTAGCAGTACCGGCTTGACCAACCTGAGCACTGATCCGAAATGACTCCTCGGTCAACCCTGAGGCAATGCCGCTGAGCGCAATCGTAACAGTTTCTTGTGGGAGTAATTCTGGAATTTGCCATACGTTGTTACTAAAATCTGGCCGTGGCTCGGCAGTTTCGTAGGCGTAACCGCTCGGATAATCGAGCTCGACCAAGACATTCTGTAATGGTGTCGGTGCGTTTGAGACCACTTCAACGGTAACTGGCACACGTTGGCCAGCCGCTACCCGGCTCGTACTATCTAATCGCACTAGCACCGGAGTCGAGCTAATAGTAAGCGTCAGTGGGTCAGCTGGTTTAGAAAAAGTGCTGTTAGAGCCACTGATCCGGTACTCAAGCTCAGTTGTCACTGTTAGCGAGGTTTGCTCTTCGCCAAAGAAGGCTACTTGTAAGGGAATATTTCTAGCTTCTCCCGGTGCCAATGCGGCAATCGGAATCCGCTCGTCTAGCAACCGGCGCGGCGCCTCACCCACTGACTGCGTACCGACTGGATAGCGCACAATTAGTGCGGCTGATTCAATTGGTACATCATTCTGATTAGAGACTGACACAATAAGTTCAGTTGCCTGCCCACCACCGATACTAAATGGTCCGGTTACCGCAACACTGATCTTGTCACTTGATACTTGGTTGCCTCCCAAGAATAAATACATACTCGACAGTCCGGCGCCAATAATAAATATAAACAAACTGATCGCAAGTACGATGATCCGATAGCGGCGGCGCTTGGGGGGCGTGGCTACTGGATCTTCTGCTGCCGGGTCTGCCTGGGGGATGCTCTGCCGGAGATCTTCAGTTTTGCGGGTGGCGGACACCGGCAATTCCCAGTTACGAGAGACGGGAACAGGCTCATCGGTCAGACCATGCTGCTCGATATTAGCCGTAGCACTCGTCCGAGCGTACAGTTTGCGGCGCAGTGCGCGCAGCTGTACCGTGTCTTCTTTGGGTTTCATAGTCCTCATAGTATACACCGCCACGTATCTGAGACAGCGCTATAACTGACTAGCGATCTCGGCTCGGTCGATCAGGGTACGTAACGTGTTGGCATATTGCTCGGTATCATTCGGCGTGAAACTGTCTAGCTTACCTAACCGCAACGACTCAGGAATTGCGCTAACACGAACGTAGCCCAGTTCAGATAGTATTGTTACCAATACGTATTGCTCGGCCGTGATTCGTTCAGGTATCGACGTTGCCAAGGTGCCGAGCGCTGTGCGGACATATTCGTATAGTTGTGGCACTGGCTCTTCGCCCGTTACCACCCTCCGTAATAAACGTACGACCCGGACCACACTACCACGCGCGAGTTTGCCCGCCGCATCGTAATACGGGTTATAGTCTGGCGTGATGCTGGTGATGCGCCAGCCTGATTTACCCTGCAACAGCGTCACCCGCAAGTACGAAAACTCAGACAGGGCGTACCGCTGGCGCGAACGCTCGAACCGGACACTGCGCGCCGTGGCGTACAACATCCCAAACCGCTCGGTAAACAAGCGATACGAACGATCGTTACTATTGCGGTCAGAGGCGCCACACACCAGCGCCTCGGTCGTGTAGGTGGCGTAAGACATTACGACGTAACGCTGAAGGTAAACTGGTACGCCCCCGCACTCACTGCCTCACCGTCAACCTGGCCGGCGTACTCGATCGTATCAGCCCCGACTGTCGCCCGAACCAGATCAGAGTGCGCGTCGATGGCGGCCTGCCCCGTCTCGTCAGTTTCTACGTTGAGAGTAATGCGATCGTGCGGCTGTAGTCCAGCGGTCTTACGCGCACTCTGCACGGCGCGCATCAGTTCGCGGACCGCTCCTTCGGCTAGCAGTTCGGGGGTGAGTTCGGTGCTAATAGACACCTGTGGTGCTGGTTCATACGCTTTGGCGTTTAGCTCATCTAGCACAATCTCTGCGTACGCTGCGGTTAGTTCTGGACCAAACACAGACAAGATCGGTTGTCGCACTTTGATGCCGGCCTTGGTACGCGCTTGGAGCGCCTCGGTCACCACGCTACGCGTTTCCTGCATCCGTGTCAGTAGTTCCGCATCGACCGCGCCAGCCGTTGGCCACGCCGCCAAATGGACACTCTCAGCGTCATCCTCACTCCGGACTGCGCGCCATAGATGCTCGGCGTAAAACGGCATAGCGGGTGCCATCACCAGTGCCGTGTGTTGCAACACGTATCGCAGCGTCCCAAGCGCGGCATCGCGGTCGTCCGCGTCCGCGGACTTCAGGCGCTCGCGCGAGCGGCGCACATACCACACAGAGAGGTCGTCTATAAAATCTGTCAGCGGTCTCGTTGCGCGGTCTAGTTCGTAATTTTGGTACCCGACGGTACTTTCTGCGATCAATTCGTTCAGGCGGGCGATGATCCATGTATCGAGTACATTGTTAGAATCATCGCGCGCCGCGGTTCGCTCACCCCCCTCACCCGCATATGTCTCATACAGCGCCAGCACATTGTGTAATCGCCCAATGTTCTTGCGCTGCAATTCAGCGACTTCTTTCTCAGAGAAATTGAGATCTTCTCCACGAATAATTGGGGATGAAAGCAAGTAGAAACGCATAGTATCTGCTCCTTGCCGATGCACTAACTCAACAGGATCAGGGTAATTTTGTAGAGATTTCGACATCTTTCGACCATCCTCCGCCAACACCAGTCCATTCGTAACGGAATTTTTAAATGGTGATACGCCAAAAAGAGCCGTACCTAACACCATTAATGAGTAAAACCACCCACGTGTTTGGTCGACACTTTCAGAAATAAAATCTGCTGGGAACATATTACTTTCAAAATCCTCGACGCTAAGGCGGTTTGGCACACCGTGCTGCGCGTACGGCATACTGCCGGATTCGAACCAACAATCAAACACATCCGGCACTCGCTCTAACTGCACCCCATCTTCCTCTAGCACCACTTCGTCGATGTACGGCCGGTGAAAATCAAGTTCGTAGTTGTCATTATGTGGAAACGCCTGATACGGCAACGGGACCACCTCGGCGTTCTCGATTTCACTCACCTGTTCACGCATTGACGAGTCACGGTCCATCGCTTCGGCGACGGTTTTGAGGGCGCGAATCATGCCTTTGTGCGTGACCAGCAAGATATTCTTACCTTGGTGCGCCGCTTCTATTTCGGCGAAAAATGCACCCGCCCGGCGCTTGAGGTCGACAGTCGACTCGCCAGCGTACTGCGGGTTGTCGTACTGCAACTCCGGCGTCGCAAAGAACTCACTTAGGTTCGCCCAGGGCTGGCCTTCGTACTCGCTCGGTACGCGAGTCTCGCCGATAGCCTCGTGTTCGATCAGTGACTCGGGTTGCAGCCCGAGGGTCTCGCGCACCAGCTCGGCCGTGGCGCGGGTGCGCGCGAACGGCGACGTGATGACCAGGTCGATAGCCTGGTCGTTAGCCTGTAGCGCCTTTGCTGCTGCGACCGCCTGGGCGCGCCCAGTTTCGGTCAGATCGTCCGGACGCGTTGGGTCACTGCTGACTAACCGTTCCAAATTGCTCTCGGCTTCGCCATGGCGCATAGCGAGGTATGTATTGCGGGCTGGTGGGACGTACTCCTGCAGCTCGGCCAGACTGCCGATCACCTTGTACTCGCACGTCTCGGAATTTTTCCAGATCGGCAGTGGCGCGCCCCAGTACCGTTGGCGCGAGACCGCCCAGTCGCGCGCACCCTCCAGCCACTTGCCGAAACGATTGCGACCGACGTGTTCTGGTACCCAGTTGACTTCGTTGTTGTTGGCAACGAGTTGCTCGCGGATACTCGGCACGTCGACAAACCACGACGTCGTCGCGTAATTAAGTAATGGCGTATCACACCGCCAACAGTGCGGATAACTGTGGGTGATGTTCTCTTTTCTAAACAGGCTGCCTGTGGCTTTAAGAGCTTTGACAATTTCGATATCGGCATCAAGGTGCGTGATGCTGGTGGTGTCGTCGTCTTTTGGTTTGACTAGTTGCCCGGCAAAGTCCGTGACCCACGGCTTGAAATGTCCCGCCTCGTCAACGTGGTGCACGATTGGCACACCATGCTGTTGCGCCAGCATCATGTCGTCTTCCCCGTACGCCGGCGCGATGTGTACCGCGCCCGTGCCGTCTTCGCCCAGTTCGACGTAGTCGGCGTGTCGAATGATAAAAGCATTTACAGAATTATCCCAAGCTTCAAAAAACTGACGTTCGGGTACTTCGCCAACAGCAGTTGATCCTTTACTTGCAGTCTTTTCTTGTTCACGAAATCCATCAAACACTTCTTTTATCCATGGGAACGGCGGCTGATACCGTCGACCGACCAAATCGCTACCAGGCATTTCTTCAACGATTTCATAGCTGTCTGTACCTAATTGCGCCAGGCGTTCCTTGGCAAGAATCACAAGCTGTTCTGTATCTTCGATGGTGACGCGAACTTTCGCATACGTGAACGCCTCATTTACCGCCGCCATCAAGTTCCCTGGTAGTGTCCATGGCGTCGTTGTCCAAACAAGGAGTGACGCACCGTCCGCATCATCGATCAGTTTCAGTGGCACAGTTACGGCGATGTCTTTGATATCCTTGTACCCTTGGTTTACTTCAAAGTTCGACAGCGTCGTCCCGCAGCGTGGGCACAAATGCATGGTCTTGAACCCCTCGAACACCAACCCCTTCTCGTGCAGTTGCTTGAACACCCACCAGACACTCTCGGTGTAAGTGCTGTCCATCGTTTTGTAGTCGTCGTCCATGTCGGCCCAGCGACCCATGCGCGGGATGATGGTGCGCCAGTCGTCGGCGTACTCAAGCACCGCGTCGCGCGCAGCTTCATTAAAATTCTTGATGCCGTAGGCCTCGATGTCGCGCTTGGTGGCGAGGCCAAGGCGTTTTTCGATGAGATTCTCGAGCGGCAGACCATGACAGTCCCAGCCCCATTTGCGCTCGACGCGGTAGCCGTTCATCGTCCAAAACCGCGGAATGGCGTCTTTGATCGTCCCAGCCAAAATATGTCCGTAGTGCGGCAAGCCAGTCGCAAATGGCGGCCCGTCATAAAATGTAAATGTGCCAATCGGCTCGGCCCCGGCTGGGGCGGCCACTGATTTCTGAAAAGTGTCATGCTCACGCCAGAAGGCTTGGACGGCTTCTTCGCGGAGGGCGACGTCGCTTTTCTGAGTCTCTTGGGCTACTTCGACACTGTCGTTTTCACGACCGTGCAAGGCTCGTTTTGTGCTTTTATTCATAGAAACTTGGTTATGTATATCTGACATAGCAACTGCTCGCAGTTGCAACGTGGCATATCAGGCCACCTGTATAGCGTACCATGCGAATTGAAAAGGAAAAGGCGCGCCACCTGATCGGTGGCGCGCCTTGAGGCTGGTGGGCAGGATTCAGCGACCAAACAACTCCGTCAACGCCCGGCTGTAGCGAGGAGGCTTCAATGACGGACGAGTCGAGACGGTGAGCGTACTACCTACGTAGCCGGACGCGAACACCACTTCGATAATGTCACGGCCACCGTTGACCACCAATTGTACCAACATCTCGTACAGCTGGGGTTCGTACCGATACGTGCGGCACCTGATACCGGCCGGACTACCCTTGCGCGGGCAACCGATCTCGTCGACAGTGAGCCTGATAGACTCGGGGTCTAACTGGCGCTGCTGGACGCGCAATCCGGTCGCCCACAATACCGTTTCGCCTGCCGCCACATCGAAGCACGGGTCAGTGTCGATCCGCATATGATTGACGACGAACCGGGCGGGGTTCTCGGGGTTCTCCCGAAGCAAAATATATTCATTTCTGGCTCGCAAATTGCGATACGTCATCGGGTCAAGCCGCAACTGTTCCATCGTAACCTCCTCTTTAGGAACTGATTCAAGCAATACAATGCTATACTGTTCTGGCAAAGTCAACCCTACTGCTCTTACTACATCCGCTCTGGTGCTGGAATTCCCAGCAGCTTTAATCCGTCCTGCAACTGATCAGCTACGCGGGTCGCCAGCAGCAATTTATATGGCGCGTACTGGTCGTTCGGATCAGCGATCTTTTCGGTGGCGTAGAACGTATTAAAGGCTCCAGCCAGTTCGGTCAGGTGCACCATTAGTTGCTGCGGCGCGCTGCTGGCGACAGCCTCCGCTACCACGTGAGCAAATCGTTCAATCAACAGCTCGGCGGAGTACGGTGCGGGCGGCTGCGTATCGTCGCTTAGCATCGCGTCTGTGGCAGACTCAATATTCATATCCTCAGCCTTTTCGATCACTGATCGCAGTCGAGCGTGGGTGTATTGTAGGTATGGCCCCGAATCCCCTTCAAATGACAGTGCCCGTTCCGGGTCAAACACCATGTCGGACCCAACACCGTGACGCAGAATTTCGTATTTCAGGGCGGCGACGGCAATATCACGGTGGAGACACGGGTCATCGATCGCAGCGCGGCGTGCCGCCTCTTCGGTTAGTGTCTGCAGGATCGATTCGCCGGTCAATACATTCCCTAACCGCGAAGACATCTTGCCGGTGGTCAGGGTCAAATACCCAGTCGGCACGTGGATCAGTTCGCGGTCAGCGATATTGGGGTAGAGTTCACGTAAGGCCGCGTAAATTACCTTGAAATATTCTGTTTGCTCGCGACCAGTCACGATAATTGACCTGGTCCAGTCGGGATGTGTGGCGTGTTTGAGCGAATAATGCCCAATGTCTTTGGCTTCGTAGGTCGGCAAGCCAGCTGAATTAAGGAACACTCGGGTGTGTAACCCGACTTTTTCACCGCGGTACACGACCGCTCCTTCGCTTTCTTCGAAGACACAGTTAGTGATATTTTCACGCACGACCGACACGCCTAGTTCGGCGGCGGTAGATTCGGTAATTTCCTGGTCAAATTTCGTGCCGAGAGTTTGTAGTAACTGATCAAGGTGATGTTTGGAAGTTTGGAGTCCGGCCAAGCGCAATTCCGTGAGAGCCGGGTCAGATTCAGCGTACAGAGCTTTGTTGACCGCAATTATTTGCTCTTTTTCCTCCCCACCAGCTTCGTAGGCGGCGTGACCGGCGCGGTAGGCAGCGCCGAGGGCTTCGATGTCGCCCGGGTTCTCGGCTGATTGCTGCAGGCCCCAGACGCCTTTGGCGACTGTCAGTCCGATGTCAGACGGATAGTTGCTGCGCACCACTGTCGCGCCAGCCGATTCATACAGGCGAGCCAATGATTCGCCCACGATATTCCCGACCAAGTTCCCGACGTGGAGCGGCTTGAATAAATTGGGACTGGTGTACTCGAGGATAATGGTTTGGTCAGCCAACGTGTCTGCCAGCGGTTCAGGTGCAAGCAGCTGCGCCGTAAAATACTCGCGCATTAGGGTGAAATTGAGAAATCCCGGGCCAGCAACTGCCACTGATTCGACCAATGTGAGGTTTTGCGTTTGGACGTTCTCTGCCAGTTGCTCGGCGATTGCTCGCGGTGATTGCTGAGCGAGTTTGGCGACCACCAGTGCGACATTAGAGAAATAATGCGCGCCGGCGCACTTATCGGTCGGGTAGTCGACGACAAAGTCCGGACCCGATGTGCCGTCGGGGAGGATCGCGCAGGCGACTAGCGCGTCAGCGATCGCCTGCGTAATCGAGTGTCGGAGTGCGTTTGGGTCGTGTTCAGCGTGATTCATAACTAAGTACCAGTACGGTAGCACAATTTAGTGTTATTTTGCCACCTCCACTGCGCTGCCAGCTATTCGATCCGGGTGACACTCGGGCGCGCGGTTGGCTCGGGCGGTACCGTTACCACTCGCCGCCCCAATACTTGCCCCCGCTCGTTCGTCACGCTGCAGCGCCACAGTCCGGGCTGGACATCTGGGGCCACTGTATACCCGCGATAACCGCCCCGATTCAATCCACTTATCGAGTAACTTAGTTCAAAGTAATCCGTCCACTCCCCGCCGGGCACTTTGTAGTCCCAGTCATGGTAAATGTCAGTGTTAAGTCGCAGCGGCGCGTACACCCGGGCAAAACACGCCAGACTGCTGTCCGGCGGAAAGATCTCTTCGCGTACGTATGGCAGCGGCAGGCGCCGATACCACGGCTGCACCTCGTCTACAACACGGTAATTGCCTGCCTCGTCACGAGAAATTCGCTCAGCAATATCCAGCTCGGTCAAAGAAAGCGGGATCGGCGGAATAATCCGAAAATAATACAACCCATTTACCGTAAAATAAATCAGGCTCAAACTGATGATGATCCAGCGCATGTTCATTTGCATGAACCGTGGCACAATCATTCCTAAAAGCCATAGCACTACCAGCAGCAAAACCACTGCCACCATGCCACTAAAGAAAAATACGACGTCTCCCACCCGGCCCAGCAGAACCGGCACGACTAAAATACAGTAGGATAAAATCCCAATAAAATACAACACGAGGTTGTACACCAGTCGCTCGGAACGTTTTTCGACCACTTCGTTCCCCAGCACCACGGCGATAATTAGTAGCAAAAACGGCGCGCTCGCCAGCCAGTCTCCACTACGGCCATAAAATATCAACATCCCCGACAACAGCCCCCCGAACGAATACTGCATGACGGTTGGTGTCCAGCGCAATACTAACCGAGACACGCGCGCTCCAAATCGTTCGGCCGTACCAGCATAAAACAGCAAGAGCGAGAGTGTCGCCAGCACCACGTACGCCAGTAACACCAGGTTATCGATCAGGCTGTCAATCTGATTGAGGAGGATCAGGTCAGTAAAAAATCCCGCCACGAACGCGATCGTAAGCCAGTACTTTTTTACAAATGCGCGCGCTGGCATAACAGTATTGTACAGGCTGCACAAAAAAAGAGCCGCGTGCTGTCAGGGACAAGCACGCGGCTAGTGGCCAAGCGGATGACGCAAGAAGCTGGCAAAGCTACCCCAGGCAAGGGCGCGCCTCATCACTCAGCGCAGGCATTATGCCTTATTCCACAGAACGTGCAACTATCCAAAACGCTCTGGCACGGGAAATCGTTCGCAGAGCGTCTGCACTTCACTGCGGAGCGCCACGAGCTTCGCCTCATCATCATGTGCCTTCATCGCCGCTAGCATGATCTCGGCCAGGCGCGTGGCCTCCCCTTCCTTCATCCCACGCGTTGTCATCGCTGGCGTCCCGAACCGGATACCAGACGGATCCATCGCCGTACGCGGTTCGTCGGCAATCATGTTTTTGTTCAGGGTAATCCCGACCCGGTCGAGCACCGCCTCGGCGTCTTTCCCGGTGATCCCGAGAGAGCCGTGCACGTCCGCCAGCAGCAGGTGATTGTCGGTGCCGCCACACAGCAGCCGCACGTCCGCCGCCTTGAACACCGCTTCCATCGCCTTGGCGTTTTTGACGATTTGCGCGGCGTAATCACGGAACGATGGATCGAGCGCTTCCTTAAAACACACGGCCTTCGCGGCGATCTGGTGCATGTGCGGTCCGCCTTGCATGCCTGGAAAGACAGATTTGTTAATGCGCTTTGCAAGTGCCTCGTCCTCGCGCACGACGATCATCCCGCCACGCGGCCCACGGAGTGACTTGTGCGTCGTCATGGTCATGACGTCGAACCCATGATCGAACGGATTGGCGAGCACACCCGCTGCCACCAGTCCCGTGATGTGCGCGATATCTGCGACGGTGTACGCACCGACCTCGTCCGCGATCTCCTTCATCCTCCCATAGTTTAGCTCGCGTGAGTAGGCCGAAAAGCCAGCGAGAATGATCTTTGGCTTGTGCTCGAGCGCCATCTCGCGCAAATGGTCATAGTCTATTTCACCGGTATCTACGTCTTTCATCTTGTACCGGACAAAATTAAATACCTTGTTGATCTCGGTCGTCGGGTGACCGTGGGTCAGGTGCCCACCGTGGGACAGGTCCATCCCCAGTACCGTGTCGCCTGGCTCCATCAGCGCAAAATACATCGCAACGTTGGCGATCGCGCCCGATAGCGGCTGAACGTTGGCGTACTTGGCCTTGAACAACTGACAGGCTCGGTCGATGGCGATTTGTTCCATTGCGTCGGTAAATTCTTGCCCACCGTAATAGCGCCGACCGGGGTAACCTTCAGAATATTTATTTGTAAATACCGAACCAGAAGCTTCGCGCACGGCCATACTGGCGTAGTTCTCGCTCGGGATCAGTTCGATGCCAATGCGCTCGCGCTCTTCCTCACCGACGAGGGTGTCGTAGATGTCTGGGTCTTGGGTTTTGATATAAGAATAGTTGTTCATACCTAAAGTAAATTAATCAGGTCAATAAATAAGAGAAATTCTTATATACTCGCTAAATCATTGCGGTGAGTATAGCATAATACGCTAGCTGCTAGCAGCGTGAAATAAGAACGGCCGTACCCAGATCCTGGGTACGGCCAGTTTTATGTATTAGAGAGTCCGCCAAGGATTGATGGCAGCCACTTTCGCGGCGTTCTCTTTCCACCACTTGGTACGTAGTACACGTAAGTTGGTGCATACTGCGGCATAGGTGGGTACGGTGTGCGTATGTATTGCGCGTATTCGCTCCGGCGTACTAATTTACGCATTTCAGTTACATCACGCTTAGCGCAATGGATCAAGTCTGTCTTACTAAGCTTCACCAAAGTATCCAATACTTCATCGGTACTCAGCCCCGTAATACGTTTCACCTCGTACCACTGCAGCCATTTATTTGCGTGATCGATTCTCAGTAGATTATAGACACGCGCATGCTTCATAGCATTTAGTAGACTACAAATTACTGCAAAAATAATAACGCCGATCACTATCCAAAGCGAAATAATAGCCAAATGACTTAGTACTTCTACCATTACCTTGACTCCTCTATCGAAGATTGCTTCTGCATCCAAAGTACAGTGCTATTCTACCAAGTCAACCTATCGAGCATCTCCTGTACTCCTGATCACGTTACGATTCATTCTATCCTGCAACTTGACCAGATTATTATTCGCCACGTCATCGAGGTCTACCCCTAGTTCAGTTGCCAATTGCGCCACGTACCACAGTACGTCACCAAGTTCTTTTGCGATATCAGCCTTGTCTTCTGCGCTCATCGCGCTTGGGGTGTGCACGCCCAAATTCCTAATCTGCTTTTTTACTTTATCGGCCACCTCGCCTGCTTCACCGGTGAGCCCAAGGGCTGGGTATACAAAGGTGTCATCTTTTCCTGGATACTGCGCGAACACGCGAGATTTAGTTTGGTAGTCAGAGAATTGCATAAATAGTGAACGTAGTTATGAATGCAGTATAGCAAATGAAAGCCCGCGCATGGATGCGCGGGCGGTTTCTCATTGTTGAGGTTCGGCTTGGTACTCGCTAAGGTCGTAGCGGTTAGTGAATGCGCCCCACACTTTGGCGGCGACTGCCTCCACCTCACCGGTCCCATCGACCAATACGGTCGAGTGAGAAAACTCCTCAGCCAGGGCCCGGTACGTGTGGTGTTCGTGCGCCAACATGCCACTGATGGTCTCGAAGCGATCCACTGGACTGCCGGCCCGTTCGCGCATGCGCGCTTGCGCTGTTTGGATAGATACATCGAGAATGATGGTCAGACTTGGTTCAAGCTGCACAACGCTTGCGTGCAACCGATCAATCAGCTGTCGCAGCTCTGCGTTAGTATCACCAAACGTTTGTAGGACGCGAGTGCTCATGATGCCACGATCGGCAATGACGAACTTGCCATCAGCCAGCGCCGGTTTGACCAGTTTCTCGGTGTACACCCGCCGCGCCGCCGTGAACAGTTCAATCTGCGCCTCAGGCGAGAGCGGAATGTTGGGGTCAAGAACGATCTGGCGAATTTCTTCTGCGACCGACACACCGCCTGGTTCACGTGTGAGACAACTGGCACACCAGCGCGCTCGAGTGCAGCGACCAGTAGCACCAATTGGGTTGACTTGCCCGAGCCGTTAATGCCTTCAATGGTAATGTAGCGGTTCATACTTATACTCCTTTGTTGTACCACAAGACCAATTGTGTCTGCGTGTAGATAGCTACGGTAGTGCCAAAAAGTCAATTGCGCAAAAAAATACCTGCCACTATCGTATCAGGTACACGTACCTTATACCCGTTCTTCTCCAACAGAAAGGTTGCTACAATGACTGGTATGAATACTATCGAAGACCTCAACCACCACACTCTACCCCTGCAAGACGGCGGTAAAGTCGTCGTGCTCAACAACGGCGCGACGCTGACACCAGAAATGACGGCGATGCTGCAAGCGCTCCACAGCCGCGAAATTGGTGGCATCGACAGTCACCTCAAGGTACTGGCCGAGCGGGGCGCAGACAAGTTCATGTCAACGTACTACGTTGGCTATGGACACAAGTCGATTGGTGATTGTGGCGTGGCGATCGTCTTTATCGAGGGCGTCAGCATGCTGGCGGCCAAGGCGGTCCAAGACGACCGCTTGTACAACGGCCAAGAAGCCTCGACGCGTTATATCAGCTTTGCGGAGCAACGGTTTCTCGATCCAACAGGAACGCTAGATGTAGTGCAAGAAGGCTGGCGGCAACTGCACCTCGAAGCGTACGACGCGACGCTCGCTGATCTTAAGGAGAAGCATCTGCAACAACCGGGCGAATCCGACGCCAAGTACCTTAAGGCGCTGAGCGCCCGGGCGTTTGATACCACCCGCGGCTTCTTGCCGGCCGGCGCCACGACTAACTTGGCGTGGACCGGCACACTCCGACAGTTCGCTGATCGGATCATGTGGTTGCGAGCGCACCCGCTCGCGGAAGTGCGCGAGATTGCGGATGTGCTCGAGCAAGCGCTTCTGTCGGCCTACCCCAACTCGTTCAAACGTTGGGACGAGGAGCGCGAGCAAAAGTACGCTGATACTATCGGGTACATCAGCGCGGCGATGCAAAACGGGTACTACCACCACAACGATAGCTGTCCAGAAACTGTAACGCTGGCGCACGATGGGTTTGACCATGACGCCTTAGGGCGACATTCGTCACTCCTTGAAGGTAAGCCAGCAATGGCCGAGCTGCCCAAGTGGCTGGCGGCGTACGGAACTGGTCGGTTCGAGTTCTTACTTGACTATGGTTCATACCGAGATATCCAGCGTCACCGAGCGGTCGTGCAGCGCATGCCGCTACTTACTGATGACTTTGGATTCCATCCGTGGTACGTCGATAACTTGCCGAACGATACGCGTGAGCAGTTCATGGCACGTGCGCACGAACTGATCACGCAGTCAGCCGGCGTGGCTGACGCAGCGACGCGCCAGTACTATCTCCCGATGGGGCTGATGGTGAGTAACGAATTGGCGGGCGATGTGCACGCGCTTGCGTACCTCGTCGAGTTGCGCGCGCAAGAGACGGTGCACCCGTCGCTCGCGTTGCGGATGGTGGAACTGGCAGAGGTTTTGCAAAAGACCCTGCCCGACCTCACCTTGTCGTACGACGCGACCCCCGACCGTTTCAGCCGCAAGCGTGGCGAAGCGGATATTGTGAAGGTGGCGTAGCGATCACTCTCACCACACCTATAAAAGAGTAGGGGCGGCGTCTACGGCGCCGCCCTTTTCCTATTCACTTCAGTCTACAGATGAAATTACGCCGCTACTTTTGCTTCTAATGCATCCAGGCGACTCCGCAATTCCGCAAGCTCACTCTTTAAGTTAGCAACCTTTTCCCGGTGTAACTTGAACTCTTCGAGCAGTGACCCCAGCGCGGACTCGACCCTATCTAACCGAACGTCAACCTTTTCCAGTCGATCTTCTACTTTCTCTAGTCGATCTTCTACGTTACCTAACCGAGTTTCAACCCGATCGAATCGCTCGTCTACCTGATCGAATCGTTCGTTCATTGTCCGCTCTGAGGCTTCGAACCGAATGTCCATATACTCGCGCAGCGACTGCAAGTCAGTCTGATGAAACTCACGCATTTTTTCTACTGTTTCTTTGACTGTCTTAGTGATAATTTCCTCAGTATTCATAGAGTAAGTATAGCAGGTTTCATCCGCGCACAAAATAGTGAGGGCGGCGTCGTAGACGCCGCCCTTTTCCTGTCACACCATCTGTTGTATGTAGTGCGCTACTCGACTCTGTATCTCAGTTACATCGGAATTAGCTCCATAGCCGACATTGTAATATCGGACGTCCACATGTGGCGCCCCAATTAGCATACGAGATATTGGAGCGTCATCAGGATGTAGGATGAGGGTCGGCTTACCCAGCGTAACTCTTGCTTGTAATTCCATCCCCAACCCAATTGAAGGGTAACGCGTGAGAGCGATCATTAGATCTGCCTTACTCGCAAGCGTAATGTCGGTCAGGTAAACACTGCTGCTATCACCTGTTGTCCCCTGGAACTCGGTTACCACAGAGACTTTCGGGATGCTGGCAATAGTTGCGCGAACCAACCGTTCGAAATCCAAATGCCAATCCATCGGGGTTCCAGACAAAGCCATCCCAAGGTACACTTCCATTTGTCTTCTCCTCTTTGAGTACCTGGCTATACAACTATACTTTTGCAGAGTTCGCAACTATTGAAATTGCTTCCCTAACTTCGGCCCGCTCTGCTGCTGGTAATTATGACTGGTGCCAACGCTGTCGTAGTGCTCGGTCGGTGGTTCGAGGAGACGCTCAAAGCGAATCTTGGCGATCGGTTGTCCAGGGCGGACGACGAGGTCTTCAAATGGACGCACCTCGAGGGTAAACGGTCGTCCCTTCCCCGCGCCGTCCTCGCCCCAGCCCCACCCCGGATCGAGGAAGCCTGCATAGTGCGAGCGGAAGTCACCCGAGCGTTCGTCCATTGGGACCATCTCACTCGCCAGAGTCGGCGGAATTTTAATGCGTTCAGCGCCCGAGAGGATATAGAACCGATCGCGTTTGAGGCGAAGCGCCCCACCCTCGGTGATGAGTGGCTTGAAGAAATCTGCACTGTCGTACTGCCCCAGCTGGGCCACATCGACCACCTGGTCGGGACTGGCGATACACTCGTACCCACTAAGCCCACCGGCAATCAGTGCCGTCAGTACCACTGCCCCATCTTGGTCATTAGTTACAATTTCTTGGTACCCCAAAGTACGGTCATCACTTGGGTGCCACACCAAACCGTCGCGCAGCGCCAGCTCGAGGTCTAGTTCTGAGAACCTTGTGTCCCCCGTAAACAGCCGCAGCTGTGTGAGCGGCGTGCCCTCATGTAGCTGCACCGAGAAAGACTTGGGTGCAATGGCAACCCACAACTCACCCTCGTATCCTTTGGGGGTGATGCTGTCGTAGCGTGGGACGCCGTCGGCCAGCACGCGCACGTGCATATCGAGCCGCCCGGTCGAAGACTTGGGGTTGCAATAGCCGTACACTTGACTCGGCAGATAGAGTGATTCGTTGAGTCGAGCCAGGTACAATCGCCCCGGGCGCAGTGGCTCGGTAAGCGTGACTGACTGTGCCCCCATCAGGCCGCGCAAGTCGGCGATCCGTTCACCCACCGCCGGTAAGATTAGTCCCTCTATTTCATAGAGCTCATCGGATGTGGTCAGATCAAGCGACGCGGGTGAAATATGTGTTGCATTCACTCCATTAATACAGCCGCTATCGATTAAGGCGGCAAGCTTGTGATCTGGGAGCGCGCCCATTTTTTCCTTCATACGTCATCGTAGTGTAACAGAAAACCACCCCCAAACGCAGTGCGCTTGAGGGTGATGAGGACTAGGTACACATTGACCGCACACTCGGTGCTGATTAGTCAGCCGCGATGGCGGTGTCGAGCGAGTTGGTTACCAGCTACCTAGCGGCAGTAGCGTTGGCGGCATAGTGTTGCACCGCCTGTACCAGCAGTGGCTCTATCTCGGACCTCTGCGGATACCGGTCGAGCCCAGTGACCCAAGTACACTTGGGTTGGTAGTCAGGGTCGACCCGCACAATGTGCACCCTGATCGTGTAATGACGACAAAATACACCCAGCCGCCGATTGATCGGTACTGGCCCGAGCGAAATTGATTGCCCAGGTACTCGTGGGACAGCCCGTTCCTTTAGTACGGTATCCACGAACCGACGGCCCTGGCGATCATGACTGGTGACATCACGCCTACGTCGGGCCAGTAGTGCCCAGAAGGAATTGTCGTTGACAACCATGAATCCCTCACCGTTATACAATCAGATGAGATGTTGCGTTAGTGGCGACACGACGCCCTCCTGATAGTTACTGATGGTACAAGCCCAGTAATGATGACGTATCAACGCAGCTACTCTTACAAAACCACTTGATCCTTACGGGGATCAAGTGGTTTTGTATCTTTGTGTCATCTATTGCAGATAGTAATTAGTCTTTCACTTTAATACCCATTGAGTAACATGACCCTTCGACAATTTTCATCGCCGCGTCAATGTCGGTCGTATTGAGGTCAGGCATCTTTTCTTCGGCGACTTCGCGCATCTGCGCGCGGGTAATCTCGCCACCCTTACTGACCAAGTTCTTACTAGAACCCTTGTCTTTCCCAATCTTTTTGAGGATCAGGCGTGACATTGGTGACACTTTGGTAATGAAATCAAAGCTGCGGTCGTCATACACATTGATCACCACCGGCACGACCTCACCCATTCGTTCACGGGTTTGGTCATTAAATTGGTTAACAAATTCACCGATATTAATACCGGCAGCACCGAGAACCGGGCCGAGAGGTGGAGCTGGTGTTGCTTTTCCACCCTGCGCCTGTACCTTGATTTGCTTAGTTAGTTTTTTAGCCATTAAATGAAGTAATAAGCGTAGCGATTATACTGAATTTAGTTCCGAATTAGCGGCTTTTTCCTGCCGCCAATTCCTGGAACCGGTCTCATGATCACCACCACTTACATTAAACTTAATAAGTCTGTCACATGCGGTCCATACGCACGTAACAGTAGAAGCCTCGGTATCGTAAAAGAAAATGGAGCGTTTGGCAAGTGGCTGGGTTGTTCTCAGTCTAAATGTATTGTACGTTTGTAGCGGATCTGAAACTTGACTGAAAGTATAGTCCGTTGACAGAACCAACCGACGAAGTAATCGTGGTATTTGCAGCCGGCCTGGAAGGCTATGGCACAACATGTCGGCCAGATCAAGAGACTCTGTGGCCGCTCAGTATGGCAGCAAAATTGTCATACACATTTAGTATCCCGGTACTGATCACCACTGGGTACAGCACAAAGTACGGCGCCCACATGGGCTATGTGATGCGTGAATCACTGTACAAGCTATATCGCGAAGAATTCAACGAAGAGGCCGACTTCGTTGCGATGCACGTTGCTGACTACGCTCAGGATTTCAACTCCCTCGGTGAAGCGCGAGCCGCTTGGCGGCGACTGCTACAGGTGTACGGTGATGAACCCGAAACCCTCGAGACGCTGCACGATGTGACGCGCGGCGTTCACAGTTTGCGGACGCAATTCCTGCTGTGGAAACAGCGCCCCCACCAGTTCCGCCACGTGCGCATCGTTCGACACCAGGCGCATAGCGTGGAGTCAGGTCTGTGGCTACACGAGTGTAAGTCTTGGGGCAAAGTGCTATGGCAACTAGTGACCGGAAAACTCAAGCCAGTCGAATGACGACGAAGGTCGCCCTACTACTATGGGCGGCCTTTTCACTTCTTATCACAAATCAAAGTAATTCGGTTTTGATTTACGCTTTCTTGACCTGCAGGAAGTCCAATTCGACCGGTGTCTCGCGGCCGAACATAGCGACCATTACTTTCACCTTACCGGACTCTTCGTCGACTGAACCGACGCGACCTTCCATGTCTTTGAATGGACCATCAGAAATTGTGACGATATCCCCGGCTGATAGATCGACGCGGTGCTTGGGCGTGTCGTCTGACGCGCGCTTGACGAGCTGGTTGTACTCGGCCTCGGTCAGTGGCACCGGCTGCGTACCGCTACCGACGAACCCAGTCACGCGCGGGGTGTTACGTACCACGAACCACGACTCGTCATCGACGATCATTTCCACGATCACGTACCCGGGGTAGATGCGCTCTTCCTCGGTGACACGCTTGCCACCTTTGACGCGGATTTTTTTCTCGGTCGGAACGATGACATTGAAAATCTTGTCGTTCATGTTGAGTGAGTCAATGCGCTGTTTGAGGTTACGCATCACGGCGTTTTCGTACCCACTGTAGGTGTGGATGGCGTACCAGTTACGGTCGCCAGAGGTGTGTTGTTTCATATCTAGTAGGTCTCGACCACAAAGCTAATAAACTGGCTGAACGCGTAATCAAACGCGCCAGCGTACGCCGCCACCAGAGCAGAGATGATGATCACCAGCAGTGTGTAAAACGCGGTTTGCTGGGTAGTCGGCCACTTTACTAACCGTAGTTCGGCAAAAGTAGCTTTGATGTAATTTGTAAACGTTGTCATAAAATATGATTGATAGTCGATGTAACCCTCTATAAAAACCCCTTCCGGGGTCAGATAGGTAGATCATACTACTGTTGCAGCCGCCTGTAAAGGTAGGTCAGGTTGTGACCACCACTGGTTGTGCGGTAGCGTCTACATGGTCAGACACTGACATTCATTACTGAATCTCGTACGTGACACTGACGGTTGCCGTGATGTCTTCTTGCCCGCGTGGTAATTCTGGCCCTTCGAATCCAGATTCATCCATCGCCGTCGCTCGCATCTCGAATCGGGCCGGCTCGTAGTACTGGGCATTCTCTTCGTAATAGCCGATGATCCGATCAAGTGATACCCCTAGCTCGCTGGCGAGTATCTCGGCGCGCGCCTGGGCGTCTGCAATCGCCGCAAGTCGCGCCTCGTCCTCAAGGGCGTCGCGTTCGTCCACTACGAACTGGAGGCCAGATATATTGGTTGCGCCGCGCTCGCCCACCCCGCTGATAATGCCGCTGGCAGTATCAACGTCACGGACTTTGACCGTCACTGATTGCGATACCTCGTACCCATCCAGGATCTGTTCGCCGCCACAAAATCGTCCCGGTTCGCAGATACGCTCCTCGTACCGATACCGTGGGAATAGATTGTAGTTTGCGGTGGTGATGTCTTCGCTCATGACGTTGCTGCCCCGAACAAATTCTAGGATCTCATTGATGGTTTCGCCTGAGGCGACTTGCGCAGCCTCGGCTGTCTCGCCCTCAGCGGACACAGTAAAGGTGAATTCACCAATGTCCGGAATGGCTTGCACTTCGCCCTCGCCAGTAACCGTGATGGTGCCAGGCATTTGATCTAGATGATCAATTCGCGCGAGCGCTAGCAGCGCGTGGGCTGCGAGCGCAATTGCACCGGCTGCGAATACTGCGCCCGCCAGTCCACGCATTAAAGTGGAAGAAAATAATGTTTGCATACTTGTATTATAAATTTTAGTTAAAAATAGTGCGAATAATTGACCTCGCCTCATGGGCAAATGAGTGAAACTGACAGACTTCGGCGAGGGCAGCTTGATCGCTACTAGTCAGGGCTACCGAGGCGGTCTCGGACAGTTCGTCATTTAGTAAATAATACATCAATGCCCCTTCGGTATCGACGTGGTCTATACCCAGACCATGACCAAACTCATGCGCGAGGACTTGGACTAATTCCGTCCGGTCGGAGAATTTGTAGATCGAGATCGCATCACCGGTGTAGTCCCCTTGGGTAAATTCTTCACCGTGATTGTAGCGAGAATTAAAATTTCGGACGTCGGCGTTGTAAGCAACAATCTGTTCGTTGGCGCGTTCATTGAGCGCGTTGACCCTGGCCCCAGCTGCATTAAGATCACTGGTCTGTTGGCGCAAGGCGCGTAGTTCAGTGCGCAGCGCCAGACGTTCCGATTCCAGTCGTTCAAACACTGCAGCACTCGCGCCGCCCTGGTCGTTGTATCGTTGCACTTCAGCGTTATAGGCGGCCAGATCGGCGTCATAGCGAGCCTGATCGGCGGCCAGTTCTGCTGCTGCAGCGTCATACTGCTCGATCAAGGTTTCGATTTGGGCGCGGAGCGCCTCGTTCTCGCTCGCGATGGTATCGAGGTCAGCGGCCGTCGCCTCGCGGTCGTTGGCCGTGGCCTGGCGATCGTCAAACACAAAATTGACGACAATATCAGCGTCTCTCGCGTCAGGCACGGCGACAAACAAATCCTCGTTGGCGGCCGTTTCCCAGACGTCTGCCGCATCAGCAATCGCGCCCAGGGCGTCCGCCTCTGACAACGCAAAAGATTCATCAAGCTGCCCGAGCGCGTAGGTTATCGGTACCGGGCATAGATAGTTCGTCCTCTGAAACCACGCCCCCACCGCCATAATGATGGTCAGCCCGAGGGCGACCGCGTAAGTGATACGCATATATGTAGGAACGGTACTGTATTTAAACCAAATTGACAACTAGTTGCCACCGAGAAACGACGAAGCCTCGCGGGGACTGCGTGGTCGCGACACGTAGTCCCTGCGAGGCTTCGACTTGTTGTACATGTTCGTAAGAGGAATCTCTTACGTATTTACTATACCCGACCGCTGCGCCCGAGGTGCGCGCTGTCAACAGGTGGAAAAATGCGTAGCAGCCGGGTTGCTATGTGAGATGATTAGTGTAGTTTAAAAGCTGGTGTGGACCTATCGGGACTTGAACCCGGCGGTGGTACTTTATCAGGGTCCCCCGGCTACCTGCTAGGCCCACATCAACTTTCAAACTCTGAAAATAGCGCCACTTGGGCGCTATTTTCTTTACCCTCATAACTTTCCCTTCTCACTTAGTTTCTTCCGCACCATCTGCTGCGCCGCATTCATCGAGTGCTGGTAGTACAGCGCCTTACAACCACTTTTCCACGCCTTGATATAGAGCTGATTAATTTCTTTGGCCGGGACGTCTGGTGGCACCATGACATTGAGTGACTGCCCCTGGTCGATGTGCGCTTGGCGCGCGCCCGCGTGCTCGATGAGTGCCTCTTGGTCGATCTCGGCGAACGTTCGGAAGACTTCTTTCTCTTCGTCCGAGAGGATGTCGAGGTGCTGTACCGAGCCGTCATTGTCACGGATAGAATCCCAGGTCGTTTTATTGTTCTCGCCTTTCTCTTCGAGCAGCTCCTCCAGCAGTGGGTTCTTGATCACTACTTTCATCTTGGCGACGTCTTTGATGTAGCAGTTACTCCAAATTGGCTCGATGCCCTGCGACACTTGGCCCAAGATAAACGCACTAGAAGTCGTCGGCGCAATTGCCATGGTTGTAGTGTGGCGCATCCCCTTACCTTCAAGGATTGACGGTTCGCCGTATTCAGTTGCCATAGCGGCACTGGCGGCGTGTGATCGCTCTTTCATCACTGTAAATATTTCTTCGTTCAGTTTCCCAGCCTCGTTGCTGGTGAATGAAATACCTTTAGCTTGTAGCAGTGAGTGATACCCGAGCACCCCGAGGCCTAGCGCGCGGTTAGCCTTGGCAAAATTATACGGTCGCTCGAGGAACCGAAATGCCAGCTGCTTGTCCGGGTCGTCGCTATCGCGCATGGCTTCTAACTTATTAATGAAATCGGTCATGACCGCTTCGAGAAAGTAGGTCATAGTCTCGACCAGGTCGGTGTCTTTCCACTCGTCGTAGTGCATCAGATTGAGTGAAGAGAGGCAGCATACGAACGACCAGTCCTTGTGACTTGGGAGCATGATCTCGCTACAGACGTTGCTGGCTTTGATGGTGAGCTCTTTTTCTTTGTACACGTCCGGCCGCGCGTTATTCGCGTTGTCAATGAACATGATATACGGGTAGCCGATTTCGCCGCGACGCTGGATAATTTTAGCCCAAACTTTTCGTTTGGCGTCGTCGCCGTCGATCATTTCTTCCATCCATTTGTCAGTGACTGTGACAGCGTTTTGGATCTTTTGGATTGGATTGCCTTCGGTTCCTATATCGAGGAACTCGAGGATGTCTGGGTGGTCGGCCGGCAGATACGCCGCGAACACCCCGCGACGGGTCGCTCCCTGACTCACTACATCCAAGATCTTTTCAAATAACTGCATAAAATGGACTGGCCCGCTGGAGTAGCCATTGTTGAGGATCTCGGCACCACGTGGTCGCAGGTCGCCAAAGTACGCACTACACCCGCCGCCGTACTTACTCATCATGCCGACCTCGGCCTGGGTGTGCAGGATGTTGGCCATGTCGTCCGCGACGAATGACCCAAAACAACTGATTGGTAGCCCGCGCTGTAGGCCAAAATTTGCCCAGACTGGCGTCGCGAGACTGATCCAGCCTTTGCTCATGTAGTCCTCGAACTTGTCAGCGAAACCTTCCTTACCGAGAGTCTTCTCGGCAAATTCGCCGATGTAACGGACGCGCTCTTCGGTGGTTTGCTCCCCGACGAGGTAGCCGCGGCTCATAAAAGCGCGAGTGTTATCGTTTACCCAGTACCATGGTGCTTTGTTCATACAGTGTTGCGGTTAGTCCGAAATAAATATTTATGAGTAAGTTCTAAAACAGATCGTCACTCGTCACGCTCGCTGAGCGCTTATTGTAATTAATCGAGCGCTTGTCAAAGAAATCGACGTGCTTGGTGGCGATCACTTCGTTATCAAACCAGTCGGTCTCTTCGAGTAGTGCGTCCGACACTTCAAAGTGTCGTGGCAGGTTGATCGCCGCCAGCGAGTTATTAAACCGGTGCTTGATGAACTCTTTGACATTCGCAGCCGGGAGAAAGTCGAGCTCCCCAGCCCCGAAGATCCAGTCGACGACTTTGCTTTCGGCCTCGTAGGCTTCCTCACACGCCTTGACGATAGTCGCTTCAAATTCGGCGTCGAACCATTCTGGGTGCTCGCGCTGGATGATATTGATGATATCGATACCGAACATGCCGTGCAAGTTCTCTTCCTTGCTGGTGGCCTCGACCGCGTTGCTGATCCCCTTGAACACGTTTTTGTGCTTGTTAAAGCTCATCATGATGAGGAACTGCGAGAACAGTGATACGTGCTCGACAAACAGCGAGAAGAGCATGACGGCGTGCACGTAGTCACGCTGCTCTTTTCCTTTAGCCAGCTCATTCACCTTGCCGAGGTACTCCATGCGTTCTTGGATGACCGGGATATTCTTGATGTTCGCGAATTCGTTATTGAGGCCGAGGATCTCGAGGAGGTGTGAGTACGCGTCAGTGTGTCGTACTTCAGATTCGGCAAAGGTGGCGCCGACGGCAGCTACTTCGGGCTTACGCATGTGCTTGCCAATGTCGCCCCAGAAATTCTTGACCGCGACCTCGATCTGACCAATGGCCAGCATCGTCTTGCGAATCGCGTCCCGCTCGGACTCGGTAACATTGACATGAAAGTCCTGCACATCACCGGTGAAATTAAATTCTGTGTGCACCCAGTACGAGTGGCGTACCGCATCGACGTACTCGTACAGTTCTGGGTATTCGTACGGCTTGAGGTTTACCCGGGGCGCAAAAATATCTTTCTCGCGAAGTTTTTTACGTTCGTTACGGTAAATGATGTACGACTTGGCGGTAACGAACAAGTCTTTTTCCATGAGCGCTTGCTCGACGAGGTCTTGGATTTCTTCAACCGCTGGGTGCCCGTCCTCGCATTTACCATAGAGTGGACTGTCTGGCTCGGCAGTATTGGCTCGAACACAAAACGCGACGATCTTTTGCTCGGCCAGCGCAGCCACCTCCTCAGCGACCGCTCGGCCCCCCTCACCAGTCTCAACTAAGGCGCGGGTAATCGCTGCAACAATTTTCTCTTGATCATAAGACTGAGTGGTTCCGTCTCGTTTGCGAATGTGGGTGACGTTCATAAGGCTAGTGTGCGAGGGTGAAGATAAGAAAAGAATAATGGCCAGAAAATGTACAATGCGTACACATTGTACATTTACCATACCAAACGGTGACACGGATGCAAGCGGGGCTTCTGCGTCTTTATGTAGCATACCGTATTCGCAATATCGCCTTGTTAACAGATGCCTATGAGGACGTGGAAAAGTCCGAAAAACCCTTATGTTTCGAATGGCTCGACCAGCCACCGGACAACTTGGCAACGTTGACGATTAGTGAGGATATTTTGCAGTGTAAAAGCCGGCGGCGTCGTAGACGCCGGCGGCTTTTACACTGTCTACCTACCTACTGCCAGCCTTACCGCTTCAGCCCATCACGAATCTCGCGCAACAATTTGACCTCTTCTGAGGGCTCGACCACTTTCTCAGCCTCAGGCTTTTCTGCTTCTTTTTTAGCGATCTGATTCAGGACTTTTACTACTATGAATATTACGAACGCAATGATAATAAAATCAAAGGTGGCCTGAAGGAACTGGCCGTAGGTTATCTCTGCTTCCCCCACGATGTAGGCTAAACCAGTAAAATCCACACCCCCAACAAAAACTCCCAGTACTGGGGTAATAATATTGTCGACCAGTGACGAGACAATTTTATTAAAAGCCGCACCAATGACAACCGCAACTGCGAGGTCGATAACATTCCCTCGTAGCGCAAAAGCCTTAAATTCATTTAACATATAAATGTATTATACCGTGTGTCGAACTAATAGTAGCCAGCGTTAGAACAAAAGACGTGCGACCCAGAACCCACACCCCGCTCCAAGCAGTAGAATAAAGCCGAGAATAATGAATAGTGAATTCTTATCCATGGTCTCATTATATACTGTCGGCTATAGCAACTCAGTGGGTAGCTCAGGACTCGACTTTTAGGGCGCTGCGCGGTATAACTATGGCCACAAGACGGCGTTCTTATATTGTGATGCGCACTATATATGTACGCCGTCCACCCCACCCGCTTTGACCCATGGGATTAGCGGCGGTACGGGACACATGGCGACTATAGTATAACGGTTAGTGCACCGGTTTGTGGTACCGGCAGTTCGGGTTCGATTCCCGGTAGTCGCCC
>CAZVFY010000007.1:2943-44871 GCA_964626635.1 uncultured Candidatus Saccharibacteria bacterium | reverse complement strand
ACGGACATTACAGGGCAACCTATTTAAGAGGTTCTACCTGCTATAGGCTCACCAACATTCCTTACTATAAATAATTACACACTTTCTCCAAGAGAGATTAGTGAATGCACAAATACCAAAGCATTGATAATATCAGCTTCAACGGTCAGTGAGGAAACTCATTTAGTTGCAAAAGATTATTGACTTATTAGAGTTAAAACTATTTAATACTGCACAGTTCTTTTACTTCTCTACAGGAGACATGTCATGCTAATCTTGGCCGCAGGACTCAGTTCACGTGCAATCACGACCCTGGGTGATCACTATCAGAAGATTCACATCAAGAGAGTTAACGGGGCACAAAGCCTACTCGATCTGCTTTCTGCCGAACCCTATGACGCTGTGGTTATCGACATCGATGCTACTGGCGTCGGGCTAGACGTGGGGCATACGCTTCGTTCGTATGCTATTGCCACGCCGCTAATCGGCTTGGCAAATGGTGTATCTCAAATTATCTGGGGTGACCAGCGAGCCAGGTTCCTCGATCTGGGCGGTGATGATCTGCTGCGCAATCCGGTGAACCTGCGAGAGCTGGTCGCTTCATTGCCTGCCCTGATCCGACGGTTCCGAGGCACCTTATCAGCAGTTGTAGAGGTGCACTCGCAGGGGGTCTGTATGGCTATTGATGTACGCCACCGTGTGATTAGAATCAATGGCCAGCAGTTCGACCTTACTTGCAAAGAGACTTCTTTGCTTATGCTACTTGCCACGACACCCGGTCAAGTCTGAACCAAGGAAATGCTCCTGGATGGCATGTATTGTCCGCATGAAATTTAGCCGGAGAGAAAAATAATCGATGTATTTGTTTCTAAAATCCGCAAGAAATTGTCGAGCAGACACCCTGATCCAAATCAGCTTATCGAAACCGTTTGGGGTCGCGGGTATCGTTTGCGGGCCACAAACGAATAAGCGCAAAGAGTCCACGGGATCAAAGCGAGGGCCGTCCGGTATACCGGACGGCCCTTTTCACACGCGTCTATGTGTGTAGGTGACTTGCAGGCCAACCGGACCGTACTCTGCCAACCCTATGACCCAATATTCAAACTCTTCTGGGCTCATGCTGTAGCGCTCGAGTGCCTCGTCAAGCGTTAGCAATCCGGCCTCGACGGCCCGCACCACGATTGCTTTTTTGTTGGCGGTCCACCTAGTGCGCTCTGGTGGCAAATCGTGGTGCGTGATGGGGTTGCCATGCAGATCTGCGACCGTTGGCAACTGGCGCGGTTGATGCATTGTTCCCTCCAAAAGATCAGTACAGCAGTAGAATGCCTATATGACCATAAATTTGCAGCACCCCTGATCTGTGTTCGCTTTAACATGTCCGTTTATTGATAAATTTATCCAGCTTGAAAATACTTTTACCGAACTGTCTGCTTGCCTTATACTTATAAAAAATGTACAAAAGGTACATGAAATCTATTGCATTGGTTGGTAACGCCCCCACAGATAAGAACTATACGGACGATATAGACGCTGCAGACTGGGTGGTACGGTTTAATAAAACTAGGCACTTGGGCACACGCTATGGACGTAAGTTAGACGATTTGTTCCTGATAAATGTTGGAGGCCAAGCCCATGAGTGGGTGCGTGATCAAACTTTTTGGAGAAGGCGAGCAGTTCGATCCGCTACTGTCGTATCTTTACCAATTGCCCCAACGCTACTAGACTACCTAGGCGGGCAATTATGGCGGTATCAGTATGGATCAGCGAGAGTGCGCGACTCGCTAAATTTTACCAAACAGTACTTAAGGCGGTTTAGCGCTAGTAAGAAGGTCCGCATACTACCCAACCACGTGCGCCTTGCAGCTCTGCAATTAGTAGCGGGCACCACTCGACAGCACGATGTGACCCATTGGCCTAGCACCGGATTCTTGGCGCTGCAATGGTACTATCATCATTTAGCCCCGAACGCCTCGATTGATTTGTACGGATTTAGTTTTGCTGGCTGGGACGGACATCATTGGGAGCGAGAGCGCGACTGGGTGATGCGCACACTACGCAGTGACAGTCGATTACGCTGGCATAACCCATCGTAATATGTACAAAGTGTACATTATTTTGTACACTAGTAGCATTACTTGGTAACACAAACGTATGGCAAACCTACAACCAACAAACGACATGAAAACCAATGCCGAACGCGGCCTAAAGCTGCGTGACCAACACAACAGCGATGCGGCGACCGACAAGGGCCTCTCTATGGCCAGGAAAATCAGCGACCAGACCGAACTGATGGTGGAAGAAATTAAAGACATGTACAGCTTTTTTGCGCGGCACGAGGTAGACAAGGACGCGGCTGGTTTTGGCAATGATGACGACCCATCTAACGGCTATATCTCGTGGCTACTGTGGGGTGGAGACGCTGGACAAGACTGGGCAACTGCGCGGCGCACTGAACTTCAAGACGCCGGCGAGTACTAACGCAAACTGTAGCCAGCCGCCTTACTCGACCGTCACGCTCTTGGCGAGGTTACGCGGTCGATCGACATTGATACCACGCTTCGTCCCTACGTAATACGCTAAAAATTGCAGCGCCACACCAGTGATGATGGGTTGCAAAGCTGGATGCACCTTGGGGACGCGGATCACGTCGGTCGCGTACTGCTCTGCATCCACATTGTCATCGGTCGTAATAACCAGCACTGGCGCCGAGCGCGCCATGGCTTCTTCGATGTTCGAGCGCATCTTTTCGTACACGTCATCGACCGGCGCCAGCGCAATCACCGGAAACTGCTCGTCCAACAGTGCAATAGAACCGTGTTTGAGTTCCCCGCCAGGGTATGCCTCGGCGTGGATGTACGAGACTTCTTTTAGTTTGAGAGCACCCTCCTCGGCTAGGGGCGCATGCAAGTGACGCCCGATGAACATCGCGTTATCAAACTGGGCGTACCGAGCCGCGACGGATTGTACTTGCTGTTCAATACTGGTAATGCTGTGCCGGATGGTTTTAGGTAGCGCCTGCAGTGATTCGACCAATTTCTGGCCTTCCTCTAGGCTGAGTGAGCCCTTCTCCCGCCCCAGCAAAATTGCCAAGAGCGCAAAGACCGTGACCTGCGATACGAACGCTTTGGTCGACGCGACGGCGATCTCGGGGCCGGCGTGATTGTACACGCCGGCCTTTGTCTCGCGCGCGATGGTCGAGCCGATCACGTTCACTACCCCGAGTGTCAGTAGTCCGGCCTCGGCTGCCTTGCGCACGCACGCGAGTGTGTCCGCTGTCTCACCAGATTGCGTGACCGCCAGCAAGGCTGTCTGTTCCGTGATGATATTGCGCTTGTAGCGGTATTCGCTGGCGACTTCGACCTCGACTGGTACGCCAGCGTACTCCTCGATCAAGTACCGACCGATCTGCCCCGCGTAGTTGGCGGTACCACAGGCAGTGATAACAATGCGTTTAGTGTCTAGTAGTTCGGGCAAACTGGTTTCAAGACCACCGAGTTTGACGCGGCCACTGGCTGGGATCAGCCTTCCCCGCGTGGTGTTCTCGATGACGGTGGCAGCTTCGTGGATTTCTTTTAACATAAAATGCTCGTAGCCGTCTTTTTGTATGGCTTCCGGTGACCAATTGATCTGCTGGCTCGAGCGCGCCGCCGTTGAGCGTAGTAATTTCATACCCATTGGGGGTGACTACCGCAATATCTCCGTCTTCGAGAAAGACCATGTCTTTGGTGTGCGCAATAATTGCCGACGGATCACTCGCCACAAATTGCTCGGCCTGTCCTACCCCCAGCACAATCGGTGAGCCCATGCGCGCGACGATCAACGTTTGTGGGTCGGCGGTGTACTGCAATACCAGCCCGTAAGTACCACGCACTTGGGCCAAGGCAGCACGCAGTGCGCCCAGTAGCGAGTCATTAGCCGTCTGCGCGTACTCGTACCCAATTAATTTAGCCAAGACCTCGGTGTCGGTGTCTGAATAGAAATCTGTCGTACCAGCAGCCTGTAACTGAGTTTTGAGCTCGCGGAAATTTTCAATAATGCCGTTGTGCACGAGGCGTAGCTGCCCGGTTGCATCAGTGTGCGGGTGTGCGTTGTCTACCGTCGGCGCTCCGTGCGTGGCCCAACGGGTATGGGCAATACCGCTGGTGGCGTCAGTGGTATCAGTCTGCTGGAGGGCTTGCTGTACATTGGCGACCGGGCCAACTGCCTTGACCGGTGCACTGGCGCCAATCGCGACTCCGGCCGAATCATAACCGCGGTATTCGAGGGTTTCTAATCCATTAATCAAAATCTCCTGCGCCGGTCGGTTGCCGGTATATCCAATGATGCCGCACATGTGACTAGTATACTAGATCGTAACCGACCTACAGCGCAGTTACCTCCGCTGTTCTCCGCACTGACCCCACACTCCCCGACCAGTCGCCTTGGCGCGGATTTCGGCTGTCTCATACGCTTCTAACCGCTGGTACGGCTCATCATACGTGTATTCAGTCGCCAGACCCTCTTCGATCAGTACCTCCCCGACGTCGAGCCCGTTAGGAGTGTCCACGTACGCCAGGAGTCGGTCGTACTGGTCATACTGGTCTTGGGTGCTATCAGTACTCAGGCGGACAGTGCCCGTCCCCAGCAACACCGACAACCGATCGCTAGCGGCCTCGGCCAAACATTCCGCCGGTTCAGTGCCGCGAGTCAGCTCGGGCGCGTCGATACCGATGAGTCGCACCCGCACCGCTTGGCCTGCGGACTGACTAGCGGCAGCCAACCGCACGACTACCGTATCACCGTCTACCACTCTCACTACCTGGGCGGGATTCGTCTGCTGCGCTAATGGTGCTTCAGCGGAGTTCGATTCGTCCGACGATGTTACGGACGACTGAAAGACCTGATCGATCGCGTCCGCGACTTCAGCTCGCTCGACAGACAGCCCCAACCAGCCCAAAGCCGTGACCACGACAGCAGTAACGACAACCTTGATCAGTGGAGTGAGTTGCATAGGCAGAGTATTATAAACGCCGCTTCAGTTCGTCGAGCGACGCTTCAAGTGATTCGATATGGGTGCGTAACTCGTGGCGATCATCTGCATCGGCATCGATTTTGTTGGCGAGCGTATCGGTCGTAACGTCATGCAAATTTTGCATGGAATTAACAATCACCCCGATCAACAAGTTCACCGCTGCAAACGTAGTAAGTAAAATAAACGGCACAAAAAATGCCCACGCGTACGGATAGACTTCCATGACCGGACGCACGATCCCCATCGACCAGCTCTCGAGGGTCATAATTTGAAACAATGAATAAAACGAGCGGCCAATCGTACCAAACCACTCGCTAAATTCTGCCCCGAAGAGCTTGGTCGACATAACCGCGCCCACGTAAAAGAATAAGAGGATTATTGCCCCCACCGACGCGAGCCCCGCCAGCGAGTCGATAAACGCTTGCGCTACCTTACGAAACTGTGGGACGACACTGATGACGCGCAGCACTCGCAACACTCGCAAGGCGCGTAGTACTGACAGACCCGGAATGACCGGCAGCCACGAAATCGCCACGATCACAAAATCAAAAATGTTCCAACCCTGTCGCCAGAACCGCCCACCTTGCGCAAATAACTTGAGTAATAGCTCTGCGGTAAACAGTAAGACGAAAATCCTGTCGATAAATAGTAGCGTCCCCATCCACTGCCCAACCAGCTGCGGGGCGGTCTCGAGGCCGAGTGTGACTGCGTTCAAGACAATCAGTAGTAGCACCAGTCGTTCAAACCACGATTGTTTAGTAAGCGTATCAACTCGGGCGCGCAATGCTGTCATGCCTGCTAGTGTACTGTAACTGCGCCTGGCCGCAACACAGTCAGTTCGTCACCGACGATGCGAACCACGGTCGAAGCGACGCCCGCACGGGGTCCGTCGTCACGCACCTCGAGTGCGCTAGTGTCGCGACCAAATTGCTGAAACTGTTCAATGATCAATGCCGGTGTCGACGCTGGAGCCTCGCCGGACACATTGGCACTGGTGCACGTCAGTGGCGTTCCGTGCGCCCGCCAGTAGGTGTTGATGAGTTGTTGTGCGACTGAATCACTCGATATCCGAAAGCCCACCGTCCCATCAGGCTCAACTGCGTACTGCTGATACTCTGGCAGTAGTGGCAGTACGACCGTGACCGGGCCCGGCAAAAACGTGTCCATGATCTGACGGGCCCGGTCACTCACCACCGCGAACTGCTGGATCGCCGCCACGTCCGGCACCAGCCACGACACACTTTTACTCGCGTCACGCCCCTTGAGCGCAAATAATGCGTCGACCGCAGCGGCGTCAAACGGATTGGCGCCCAGGCCGTAAATGGTTTCGGTTGGGTAGAGATACATGATAAAATTAAAAGCGTTACTATATAAAGTTATACATTATGAACCCAGAACTACAACAAGGCAGCACGGATCCAATACACGAAAAGCCTTTAGCGCAGAAATTAGACGAAGCCTCCGAACGAATTGATGCTGATCCCGTATTAAGCAAAGACTCATTAACGCGCGATATGGAAGCTGCAATGTTCCAACACAATGATGAGCAGCTTGAACCAGCAGCGTGGTTAGACGCCCGAAAGGTAGAAATTGAAAGTGGTGCGGCGGCGCAAGCAGCGGCAGCTAATGTCGAAACTGCAGAAGGAGTCGCGCAACAAAACGAAATACAAGCGAGAGAGAACTTTGGCCAGTAGCACAGCATTGACTTTCATTGAGAGTGTGATAAAATACAAGCCGCTCTTTCGAAAGGAATTGCTATGACCTATAGTGAAACGTTACTCACGCTGCCACTGACGGCAGCCGAAGTGAATGAATGGGCCAAAACACACGGCCCATTTGTTTTGGGTCAACTGTGGCGACAACGCGCCTCGCCGAATACGTTACTACGTGCGCAGCAAAAGTTTGCCGACGCGCTCTATCGCGAACTTCCACAAGGTAGCCAGGTTGCGGCCGATATCAGCGCCCTTGGCGCAATGCTGGAAGACTGCCAACCAGACGTCATTAGCCGTAAATACCGTGTTACGCCCAAGGCGTACTTCACTGGTACACATAGCCTAACGGTACCTCTGTGGCAAGCCTTGCAAAAAGGCGCCGTGACTATTGAAGACGTATTCCATGACACGCCACAGGTACTGTGGGCAAACATACTTCGCTACGTGGATCAGCAATGATCCCCCGCGCCACCAGACTCCCCGTTTGGTGGCGCGCTTCTATTATATAAATTTCTTGCTATACTCCTTACACAAAATACGTCCGATTAGCTCAGCTGGTAGAGCGCTACATTGACATTGTAGAGGTCACAAGTTCAAGTCTTGTATCGGACACAAACCCTCATTGCTGCATTGACATTATTGCGGTCACTGTTCGCCCCTTCGGCGTAGCCGTTGGAAGTGCCCTTGGGGTGCAAGTCTTGTATCGGACACCATAAAAAAAACAGCGGCGCTCACAGGCGTCGCTGTTTGTTTCCTAATTCGCACGCTTAGCCGCCTCAACCGCCGCTTCTTTAGTTTCAAAAATACACATGTAGCAGTCCTTATGACAGAACACGCCACCGGCTATACCTGATGCTTCCGACAGCTCTTCGTCTAGCAATCCGGCCCATATTTTAGGGAATTTTACTTTGGTCGCAAATGTGTCTTTGCTGATCGGTACCGCTATGGCTAGCCATGCGACCTTAGCGGGATCATCATCCGGAAAAACGACCACCTCTGTATCTAAGTCGATGAAAAAGTTCCGTGGCAGCCCGGTTTCGCTCACCAAAATTTTCTTATTGCTGGCAGCTTCGTAGACAGCAGCTGCTTGATCTTCTAACAACAACTTGTTCCTCTGAATCTCGATTACCCGCCATAAATATTCACGGGCAATTTCTACCACGCGCAAGAACTGTGCATCCATGTCTTCGTTCGAACCGTCTATGGGGCGCCACGTTTTTGTAAATGCATCAAAAGTTATTTGATTGATCTGCTGCTCGTTCGGAGTGCTGATGGCGACACCATTGTCGCCGGCATCGACCTGTAGACACAGCTTCTCTTCAACTTTTTCTGCTACCGCTTTTGATCCAGCGACTTGTTCGCCCCAGTGGCGCCATACCAGACCAAACGCCGCGTACGGTATTCCATTGGGACGCACCGGCGCGCCCAGTTGGTGATGATCATATCGGCGGGCGGCGTGATCATACACGCCGCCTACGTCCAGCACCCAATCGGCTGCTTGCAGTCGACCCTCGTCGCGCGTACGTAGTACTTGCACGTCTTCTACACCCAGTAATAGCTGTACGGTTGCCACCGCAAACACATCGTCAGCATGAAAACTGCCACTGTGTACCGCCACTACCTGCATCCCCTTTGACTTTTGGTTATCCACAGGTCGTAGTGTACTAGGGACTTGCACTTTTTACCAGTGGTGATATTCTATTAGTAAGCAAGTAGACGGATGACAAAAGCGTATAGATTGATTCACTCTCGAATCAAAACATACCAACCGCCATTCCTCACTTCGCTTACCTTGTTCTTCCATGACAGTTAGTCTGTCGAACCAAATCTTTTCCAACCAAATTCGAAACGAGTTCATCATCTGATGGGCTTTTTTTTGTATTGATTTTTATATCACAGTTGATCCTTAGTCATAGCGCGCAATACCTTGTAAATTCTTAGGTAATTACGTACTGTACGATAACTATGCGTATCCTCTCGATCGAAACCTCCTGCGATGAAACCGCCGTCAGCCTCGTGCGCGCCTCGGGCCAGTTTCCGCATGCTACCTACGAGATCCTCGGCAATGGCCTATGGTCCCAGGCTGAAGCTCACGCCGAGTACGGCGGCGTCTACCCCAGCCTGGCCAAACGCGAACACGCGCGCAGCATTGTGCCGATGCTCGCAGCAGCGCTCGAGGAAGCCGAACTACTCGAACCCGAGGCCGAGCGTGCACCAATCGACGATAGGCTGCGCACAGAATTAGAAACGCTGCTCGAGCGCGAGCCGGCGTTATTCGGGGCGCTGGTCGAATTCTTCGAGACGCACACCCTGCCAGAGATTGATTTGATCGCGGTCACGAGTGGTCCGGGGCTGGAGCCGGCGCTCTGGGTCGGGGTAAACTTTGCGCGGGCGCTGGCGCTCTTGACTAGTATCAACGTCGTCCCAGTCAATCACATGGAAGGACACGTGCTAGCAAGCGTCTATGACGTCGAGCGTGACGATATGCTGGCGGATATCACGTTCCCTGCCATTGCATTATTGGTGTCGGGTGGTCACACTGAACTGGTACTCATGGAGAACTGGGGGCGGTACGAGAAAATCGGCCAGACGCGTGACGACGCCGTTGGCGAAGCGTTTGATAAGGTCGCGCGCCTCATCGGCCTGCCGTACCCGGGCGGCCCAGCGATTGGCAAGCTGGCGGCCGACGCTCGCACCCGTGACCTGCCGCAGTTCGCTGCGCTCCCCCGCCCAATGGTCAATAGCGGCGATCTGGATTTTTCGTTCTCGGGACTTAAGACCGCAGTGCGGTACGCCGTGGCTGACAAAGAATTAACCGTGGACGAACGCGCTGCCGTCGCGCGCGATTTTGAAGAAGCGGCGGTTGAAGTCCTCGTCAAGAAAGCTGACGCCGCCGTACAGATTCACGCCGCCCGGACGCTCATCGTCGGCGGCGGCGTCGCCAACAACCGCTATTTGCGTAATCAACTAAACGCGGATTTTCTACGCGAACACCCCGACGTCCCTGTGTATTTCCCTATGAGCGAACTATCAACCGACAACTCGATCATGATCGCGCTGGCTGGTCACGCTCGCGCGCAGTCGGCGTTTGCGCCACGGGGTGCGAGTGCTATTCGGGCGGATGGGAATAAAAGCCTCTAGTTGACTATTAAGTAATTTTGTGTATAATTTATCGAGATTCTTTGGTTATAAGGATGCCAAAACTTGCACGTTCTCATCACCGAGGAAGACCTTCGTTCCCGTTTCGTCGCCACTCGCGGCGATCACGTGGATATCTACGTCAAATCGGGAATCGATCTGCTGCGCCGGTGTGTCGACGCGGTCGCTCTCCTGCAGCGGTACGTCAATGCCAACGGTGAGGTGTCGGATGTCGACGTGAGGCAACTAACCGGCCTCATCAACTTCACGAGGAGCTTCCCCGGGATCTACCTATTCGAGGACACCAACCTCGAACAGAGGCCGACCCTCGACCTGACTACAACAGCGATTCGCATCGCCGTTGACCGAGGAGACATTCACCCCTAGAACTAGTGTCCCTGCATATGCCCCGAAGAGTCCCGGACTCGTTCGGGGCTTTTCATTTAATTTGAAATGAGCAAATTATCGCAACGAATATTCTGAGTTTGGTTCATAATTGACGGCTACAAACCGCCGACCATTCCTGGAACAAGGTGCGTTGTTATGCTACCGTTAGCATCTATGAGCGACTCACACCCCACCCCGCAAAATAACGAAGACAAGCCCACTATTCCCGCACAATTTCTCGCCCCGTTCAACCCCGCAGACCATGAGGATGCGCTCTATGCGATGTGGGAAGAATCCGGCTACTTTAACCCGGACGTTTGTGTCGAGCGCGGGGTGGCCGCGCCGGATGCCGAGACATTCTCTATTATCATGCCGCCGCCAAACGCGAACGGGCGCCTACACGCTGGACATGGCACCGACATGACCCTCAAAGACGTCATGATCCGCTACAACCGCATGCGTGGTAAGCGTACGCTATTTTTGCCCGGTGCTGACCATGCCGGCTTTGAAACCCAGGGAGTGTATGAGAAAAAGCTACAAAAAGAAGGCCGGTCACGATTTGGCATGGATCGAGACGAGCTGTACAAAGAAATTTGGGATTTTGTACAAGATAACAAAGGAATAATGGAAAACGACCTGCGCGCGCTCGGCGTGTCGTGCGACTTCTCACGCAATACGTTTACCCTCGATCCAACGGTGGTACAGCAAGTGCAAAAGACTTTCGTCCAGATGTTCAATGACGGGCTAGTGTATCGCGGCAAGCGCTCGGTTCACTGGAACCCAAAATTCCAGACCTCCCTATCAGATATAGAAACCACGTTTGAGGATCGTAATACGCCTTTCTATTACTTCAAATACGGACCATTCACGATCGGTACCGTACGCCCGGAAACGAAGTTTGCTGACAAGTACATCGTCGTACACCCAGACGACGAGCGGTACGCCGAGTACGAACACATGCAGTCCATGGAGGTCGAGTGGATTAACGGACCGATCAAGGCAACCATCATCAAGGACGAAGCAGCAGACATGGAGAAAGGCTCAGGAGCCATGACCA
The DNA here is from genome assembly GCA_964626635.1 of uncultured Candidatus Saccharibacteria bacterium. Classification (GTDB taxonomy): domain Bacteria; phylum Patescibacteriota; class Minisyncoccia; order Phycocordibacterales; family UBA918; genus OLB19. The sequence continues at coordinate 33,587 of CAZVFY010000007.1, read as the reverse complement.
TCACCCCTTGGCACTCGGCAGTGGACTTTGAGCTGGCGCAAAAATACGATTTGCCGATGGAACAGATCATCGACTGGAACGGTAAATTGCTACCGGTCGCTGGCGAGTTTGCTGGCATGAGTATCAACGCGGCGCGAGAAAAGATCGTTGAAAAGTTAGACCAGAAAGGTCTGTTAGTGAAGGTAGACGAGAAGTACACCAACGCTGTGCGACTGTGTGAGCGCACGGGCGTAGTCGTTGAGCCGCAGATTAAAGATCAGTGGTTTATAAAAATGGACGGCTTTGCCAAGTCGGTACTGAATATGCTTGACCAGGGCGAGACCAAGATCCTTACCAGTACACACGAAAAGACACTGCGGCACTGGATGAACAACCCCCAAGACTGGAACATCTCGCGGCAGATTGTCTGGGGTATTCAGATCCCAGCCTGGTTCCGAGAAGTTGATAATAAAACCGAAATGAAAGCTGGACTGGATCGACCCGATGGTAAAGGTTGGACCCAAGACCCTGACACCTTTGACACGTGGTTCTCGAGCGGACAGTGGCCACTGCTCACCTTGGGGTATCCTGATCACGATGATTTCAAGACGTACTACCCTACTACGGTGATGGAAACCGGCGCTGATTTAGTATTTAAATGGGTGCCGCGCATGATGTTATTTGGTAAGTACCTGACCGGCGAAGCACCATTCAAGACGGTGTATTTTCACGGCATGGTCCTCGACAAGCACGGCAAAAAAATGAGCAAGAGCAAGGGCAATGTGCTCTCACCTATCGACCTCGGCGAGAGTTACGGCATGGACGCGACGCGGATGGCATTTGTAGTAGCGAACCCACCCGGCGCTGATATGCCACTATCAGAGGATAAGGTGCGCGCGTATAAAAAGTTCGCGAACAAGGTTTGGAATATTACTCGCTTTACCCTGACGAGCGTGAGCGACTACGACCCGAACAGCAGCCCAACTCTTGGTGAGGTTGACGCAGCGATCCTTACTCGGCTACAGGCAATCGCAGTAGAAATCACTGACGACATTGAATCCTTCCGTTTACATCTTGCCACTGAAAAAATCTACCACTACATCTGGCACGAGCTGGCTGACGAAGTACTAGAACAGTCCAAGGATATCATCGCTAGTGGGGGTAACGCCAAAATTGCTAGGCAGCAAGTGTTAGCTGAGTGCTTGACCACTGCGTTAACACTCTTGCACCCATTTATGCCGTTCGTCACCGAAGCCATTTGGCAAGCTCTGCCAACTCACATGAAAGAGCGCGAGATGCTGATGGTTACAAAATGGCCAATTAGTCCACAGCATTAGTCATCAGTGACCCGCAGTACAAGTCGTTCGAACCAGCGCTCATTAATAAAACTAGTAATGATATGCACGGTTGTGAGTCCGACGAATACATACGAATTAAGTAAAAATAGTCGACCATACCAGTTGGCTATTTCGCTAAACAGCATGATGATAAATGGCGCGAGAACAGCAGCGTGAAGCAACAAGTACGGCCTAATTTCTGACCGTCGGGTGCGCCAAAACACCCGCAAATAAAACCAAAACCAAATGAGGAAGTGATACAGTAACAGACCGGTGAACAAAAACACATATGTCGGCGGATACCAAAACCAGCCAGCCCAGATTGTCAGTCCAATAAATATCACGAAGAAAATATGTGGAAACCGCAACCACAAGCCACTTTTACCGCCGACCGCAACCCAGGTCGCCAACCCAATAGCTGCGACCGCGCACACCGCACCACCCCAGACACTAAATAAAGTGATGAGCTGTCCATGCTGCGAGAGCCAGCTCACAAATAGATCCGGCTGCAAAAAAACCGGTAAATAGGTTAGCTGCGGGGTAAAGAAAAATGATGGGTGGGCCAAACCAAACAGCAATAGTGCCAGTAACCACGCACATAACGCACCAATACTAAACGGATTGGCGGTCGCATGTGTCGTTTTTTCGTACAGTGTAATTTCATTAAAAAAACCGTGCACCATAAACACACCAATAGTGGCCAGCACAAATACAGTGTACAAACCTGCCCAGATAGCCAGCCCATACAACGCCAAAGACAAGAGCGTCAGGTATATAAACCACACCCGTTTTTGACGCGCGACCGGGCTACGTACGAATCCTGCCCACTGATACCGGGCCCCCACCACATAATGGGTAAAACCAATGACCATGGTAATGTTTAGCAAGAATATCCAGGCCAGCACGCTTGGTAAGACTGCTACCGCACCGACAAATAACCCGCCAATAGCGCCGCCAATCACCAATCGGTCAAGCCAATACGTCAACATACCGCCAGTATACCGTACCCAAGTTATACAAGGTCGTGGCCGCTGGGGCAGTGCGACCTGCTAGGATAGGGGCATGGAAGTAAGCGTCTTTTTGCTGGCGTTTTGCGCAGGTCTCATCCCGGCGCTGTTCTGGTTGTGGTTCTGGCTCCGCGAAGACAAAGAAAAGCCCGAGCCGTACTTTTTGATCGCCATTGCATTTATTGCCGGGATGGCAGTGGTCCCGATGGCACTGCCGCTCCAGCAGTGGGCGATGTCAATCTACCCGAACGTGAATGTCATGCTGATGTGGGTCGTGATCGAAGAATTACTAAAATACGCCGTCGCGCTGGCGGTACTGCTGTGGAACCGCGAAGTCGACGAGCCAATTGATTATGTCATCTACATGATCATTATTGCGCTTGGGTTTGCTGCCCTCGAGAACGCCTTGTTCTTGTTTAATCCTTTGCTGCTCGGTGAGTACGTACTGATGGCGCAGACCGGGGCGTTGCGATTTGTCGGTGCGACCCTGTTGCATGTGCTGGCATCAGGTACGATCGGAGTGTGTATGGCATTCGCCTATTATCAGTCTGCCACCATCAAATTGCTGGCGGGGACAGTGGGGTTATGCCTTGCTGTGCTATTGCACGCCTTATTCAACTTTTTTATAATGGAATCAAGTGGGAACACCCTATTAGCTGTCTTCCTCTTTGTCTGGTTGGGAATTATCATGCTCTTTATGTTATTTGAGGGAATCAAACAACTAGAGCGAAGTCATAACAACGTAGCTTGAACGTATGAAAAGAATGTCATTTTTAGATCGACTCACTGGCGGAACCAGTGACGAAATGGACCGAATCTTGTCTGACGAGCATGATTTTGGTGAAGATGACTACCCTGAGGATACCCGAGATCTGCGCGTTGCCGACACTGACGAAGACTTTGCTGACCCCGTCGCCGAAGAAGAGTGGGAGGAAGATGTACCCCAAACCGCCAGCCCCCAAGACGGCGAACTGCCTGTCGACATGTACCAGACCGATGACATGATCATTGTGCGCGCAATCGTGGCCGGCGTCGACCCCAAAGACCTCGAGATCAGCATCACCCGCGACATGGTGACGGTGCGCGGCACCCGCGACGAATACGCCGAGGCGCGCGATGATGATTATTTCCATCGCGAACTATTTTGGGGATCATTCTCGCGCACACTCCTCTTGCCCGAGGAAGTCGCCATCGACGAGAGCGAAGCCAAAGAAAAGCACGGCATGCTCGAAATCCGTATGCCCAAACTAGACAAACACCGCAGTACGCAACTGCGGGTTAAGAGCGGCGCGGGGCATAAGTAACGCGAAGCCTCTTCATGAAAAAAGCCGGGCTTGCGCCCGGCTTTTCCTATTATTTGATGAATGGGTTATCCATTGCAAAAATGATTTTGGGAGTTTGGTTATTTATTTGATCAGATGAAATATTATATTTCTCAGCGTAAAGCGTATCAACTGCACAAAACTTTGCGCTGCCCCAATTCATACCAAGTTTTTCCGAAACCACTTTCACTGCCCCCTCTGTCTCCCCTTCCACTTCGATGAATGGTTCGAGGAATGGCCAGGTATCAATTGTCACTTCGACATTATCGAGTACCCATAATTCTCGTTTCGTTTCTTGATATGCTTTTAGTACACAGCCCAATGTGGACAAAATAGTTTCAGCCTCATCGTAATCTGAAACTGTAACGCACGCTTCTTTTTGATTATTAATTTTGTCACCGTCAACCACCTTCAGGCTCATGGTAATTTTATCTCCCTCGTCACGAATGCGCATCCAGCCACCAGTAATTTCTTGGTTCTTTGGCAAATTGAATACCGTGCGTCGCTGGGTGTACTCTGACCGCACAAGAGTAGCCCCAACTTCTTTTAATTTATTTTGAATAGCATCCTTATTAATATTTGTAAACGTTGCTTCGTATTCAACATTCATAGCAATATTTTTATCAAGTAACCTGCAACCAACTCTCGACACTCCAGCCAGATCGCTGAAGGACCGAGCATTGCAGATACTACTATTTTCTGTGCTCAGGGGCAGATTCGAACTGCCGACACCTGGTGCTTCAAACCAGTGCTCTAACCAACTGAGCTACCTGAGCATTATTACCACAAGATTGTAAATGATGGAACCGCGTACTTACGTTACGCCTCGTGCCCGTCAGGGTGCTAACCAACTGAGCTACCTGAGCAAGCGAGGAAGCAAACGGGAACTTGCTCACATTCGTCTTCCGAGCGCAGCTCAGGCAGGCGTCAGCCTTCCTGAACGAACTGGCTTTTACTGTTCCAGCTTACCCGCATCCTCAATTACGCCAATCATTCTACCCAAATCCCCCACCTTTGCAAGCTAACTAGTCGTACTACTCCGACCGTGGATCACCGCCCATAGACTCATAAAATTGACCCCACCCCGGGACTTGCTGCAAGCCCTCTTCGAAGCCAGACAAGGACACACCCAGCTCGGATACGTACGGCTCGATTAGGTAGTAGTAAATGAGTAGCGGCGCACCGAGCAACACGCAGATCCACACAATCCGCATGATAAAGCCCCAGCGGTGGATCTTATGGAGTTTGCGCAGCAGCATGTTGTTCTGCTCCATCATTAGCTGATTTTCTTTGATCAGCTCTTTGATCTCGAGGCGCTCGGCTTCGGCCGGCTCGGCACTGGCGTGCTCTTTCTCTGCCTCTGATCTGATGGTGGGCGGGATGATGACTTCTTTCATTACTCTTAGTATACCGCACGCCCAAGGCGGACGAGACGACTTGCCGACAAATATGCTACCCTCTAACAGTCCGTTCGCCCCTATAGTTAAATGGATATAACGGCTCCCTCCTAAGGAGCAGTTCTAGGTTCGATTCCTGGTGGGGGCACAGTCTAGCGAGACCTACCGATAGGGCTCAAAATAAGGATATCTTAAAGGTCAGCGAAATGACCCCCCTAAGAAACCAGAACCGTTGGTGATTTTAGCTATATTTTAAGCCACCCACCACTTTGAGTTAGAATCTTTTACGGTCAAGCCCTGCTTAACGGATTTAGCTTACATTACACCACCAATTCGAGCATCTCAAAAAGTGACAGCGGGTTAAGAAATTTAGAGTTTAATATACAGCGCTATGCTTCTGCCAAAGACAGTACATCTGTCTTTAATTTGTAAGTATTACCATGCTTCAGTATCCCCAAATACGATTGGGTTGTGTGCGAATTGACCTCTCTACCTATAACGCCTTTCTGTACACGATGTTTTGTAGTTGTCCTGAGAGTTCTATGATGCGGCAAATGTACCCAGCCCAAAAAATCAACCCCCACTTGTTAAGGTTTCAATTGACACCTTGTTTGGATGTAACCGCAGTACCAATCTATCCTCAAGAAAGTTATGTATACCTTGGAGCACTTCTAGTAGATAATGGTGATTCTGTGATAACACCACAAAATCATCAGCATACCGAATGTAGCGCTCTGCTCTGAGGTTATGCTTTACAAACTGATCAAACTCGTTCATATACACATTGACCAACAACTGGCTGGTTAGGTTGCCTAGGGGCAAACCCTTTCCTGCCTGGGTGTGAAAACTTTTAATCACCTGCTTCAATAGCCACAGTACGTCGATGTCCGTGATGTGTTCTTCCAAAATTTTTAGTAAGATTGTGTGCTCAATACTAGCGAACAACTTTTTGATGTCACATTTTAATACCCAGCAGATCTTAGTGTCATTAGCGGATACCTCACGAGCCATTCTTGTGAATGAAGCAAGTGCTTTATGTGTCCCCTTATTTCTTCGGCATGAGTACGAATGATAGATAAACTTACTATCAAATAACGGATATAGCTGGCGATAAATTGCATGATGTAGCAGTCGGTCGCGGACACATGCTTTGTGAATGTTGCGAGGCTTAGGATCTGAAATGTTGAATGCTTCATAACTACCATGAGCATACACTTTGTTCTTTAGGTCATTATAGAGTTCAAAGATGTTATTCATCAGACTGTACTGAAAAACTTGCACATCCTTACGCTTTCTTTTACCTCTTAAAAACTCTTCCCACGCATCGAGAAGATTATCGAGAGAAATGATATTATCGTAAGTAATGTCTGAAACATCTAAAAACACAACCAAGTCTACCCCCCCCCAGCAACAATCCAACAACCTAGACTGATTCCAGTCGTCTTAAAGCTAAAAGATATTTATCGTGTATGGCAGGAGTACCTAACATCTTTTCCAAAGCAAAATCGCTATACCCTCGGTAACAAAATTGACGAAGTATTTTTACTCGCTATTGAGCACTGTTTCTTAGCAAGTTACGCGAGTAAAGAAACAAAACTGATTCATCTCGAACGATGTATATCAAGGGTTGATTTATTGAAATTGTTGCTCCAGCTGGCATGGGAAATACGAGCGCTTGATACTAAGAAGTACACTACACTTGGTGAACAACTACGAGAAGTTGGCAGAATGCTCGGTGGCTGGAAGAAAGGATTGGAATCAAAAAACTCCCCACGTTAAGTGAGGAGAAAACATTGAGTTGCGAGAATGCCCGATTACCAGCATTCCACCGATTGTCATCGAGGCGATTGGCGTAGCAGTACCACTCCCGGCGGGCGGCGTTCCAGTTGACGTTGACAGCGAAGACTGACGCTCTGTGATAATACCCATCTATGCCACCAGTATTTGAAAGCAAGCTTACAAAATAACTGTATTTTATGCGGCACCTAAAAGTCCACCAGATATTGTCACCAACTACTTTTGTTTCTTTTCTGGACCCATACACACTACACTTAGCAAAACCGTAGTCGCACTAACTCTGAAATATGTATGAAATCAAAACATGCTGCCCAAGCCGTAACCGAGACATAACACACACTTCTATTTAATTATACAAAAGAAATCCCTCGGGCGCGCGAAGCGTCCGAGGGACAAAGGTTCAAAGGGATGAAAGGACAGAGTCCTAAGCGGCAGTTGCCGAGAATGCCCGATAACCAGCACACCACCGATCGTCAGCGAGGCGATCGGCACTGCAGCTCCACTCCCGGTTGCCGGCGAGCCAGAGGACGTCGACAGCGAAGACTTCGCCGTTCACCTTCACGTAGAAGATGTTGGCGCAGCCGTTGCTGAGGAGCATGCCTTCCTTGCCACCCCACTGACCTTCGATGAGCGTCGCGAGATGGGCAAGGAACATGTTGACGTCCTCGAAGACGTAGCCTTCGGGCAGTTCGGCACCGATCTCTGCATCATTGGCTTCCTTCGCCAAGTCGGCGTAGCTGATGGTCGTTTCATCCGCCAACACCTTCTTCTTCGACGCACCCGACAGGATGCAGTCGTTGAAGCTGTTCGACGTCCACAGATCCTCGCGGATCTTGAAGAAGTCGTGTGGGTTACTGGTGTTTCCAGCGACTGTGAGCGAGGTCAGGCTGGTGAGGCGAGTTTCTGCCGGAACGAGTCCAGACAGAAGTTCCTTGAGGGCTTTGGGATTATCGATCCAACCTTGCATCACCTTCGTAGACATGTTCGGGAGGTTCTCGAGGATACGAGCACCAAGTTTCAATACTTGCTTATCCATGACGGTTTCTCCTTACGGTTTTCGTCATTCGCTAGCGGGCTCCTAAGACATTAGGTTTACCATAGCTTAAAATCAACAAACTTTACTGGCTTGAAGCTATGGTAAATATGAAAAGAACTTAGCTTTTAGTATAACATCAACTAGGGTAAAGGTCAAATATATCTAGACATTGTTGTGGTATTACCGCTGTTGCGGGAATATCTTTAGAAACTTTTCACCCCCTGCGGGAATCGAACCGGGGGTGATTTTATCTAGATTTATACGACCCCTCTAGGGAGATGTACCGAGAGGGGTTCGATTTTGTGCGCGGGCACCCAATAGTGAGACCTACTGAGAGGGGTCAGAAAAGAGCGATCTCAGTCGTCAAAAAACCCTTACGGTGCTTGATGGCGATAATTCCGATACGTAGAGGGGGCACATTGAGCAATACCTTTAATTTACAGCAATGTTATGAAACAATTCAGCTCTTTTGTTTCCTAACTCTAGACGAAAATTGAAAACTGATAGAACATTTCTATAAAACATTACTGATAGATAATGGTTCAACATTAGTTGAAAAATTGGCTTTATTATCTCCTGGTCAGGAAACCGTGGTCGGCTACGATAAAATCCTAAGCAACGTCTCAGAATTTTCATTCATTTTACTTTCAGGTAGCAGCAAGCTGCCTGCATACGGAAACGAAAGTGCGTTCGCAAAAGAGATTACTTTAATCCAAAACAAAAAGTACCTGTGGTAGGTATTTGTCTGGGGCATGAACTTATTGCACACGCTTTTAACTTTCCTCTTACACACTTCGAAGTACAGCATGTTGGGATGACACAAGTAGAAGTGGTTGGTGCGCACGATATGTTTGTTTGTAAGAAAATTTTCCCTGTTTACGAAAATCATCAGTATGGAGTAACTGAAGTCAATCACAAATTAGAGATACTTGCTAAAACTGACCACGCAATTGCAGTACTGAAACATTGCACGCGACCAATCTATGGATTGCAGTTTCATCCAGAACATCACACTGACAAGCAGTTTAGTGACGAGGTGTATTTAAAGCTTTTTAAGGAATTAATACAGAAATAGTGATTGTCGTGTTGCCACGGCAAGAATCTAAGGGATTGCCAATCCGCTCAATCATGCTACACTAAATTATGTCAAAAATTACTGACAAATTAGTAATCTAATACATTCTCTATGGTAAACATTATTTTGTGGATTATATTTGGTGGACTGGCCGGATGGTTGGCAACCTTCTTTGTTGATTCAGACTTTGGTATTCTCGGTAACGTGGTCGTGGGTATTCTCGGTGCGTTTCTCGGTGGCTTTATTATGGACAAACTCGGTCATGGTGGCGCACCAGGCGCAGAACGACCAACATCAATCCTACCCTTCCTGACCGCTGTCGGTGGTGCGATATTGCTGCTATTCCTGGTAAACTTAGTATTCTAAGCTAATTACCAAGAATAAGCATAGTAAAAACCGCCATGTGGCGGTTTTTACTATTTGACTGCGCTATTTCCCAATTAGCTCTTTAAGTTTGTCTTCGTCGTACCCGATGACGACATCGTCCCCAATCCGGATGACAGGCACCCCCATCTGTCCGGTCATGTCGATCATTTCCTGGCGCTTCTCGGCGTCAGCCGCGACATCGTGCTCGGTGTAAGATACATCATGTTCGGTAAAAAAATCTTTGGCGGTGTTACAAAAATGACACACTGGCGTACTGTAAATGATTACTTGTTTATCCATGCAAGTAAGTATACCATCCGCAGATTTATTGTCATATCGCTACCACCAACCCCAGTTCGACCACCACCCTGACTGCGCACTGGCTGTACCCTCATCTAGTCTCTGCGCTGATTCATCACTGCTATTAAGGTCCTGATCGCGGTCCAATCCACCGGCGTCTTCATCAACGATCACAATCACCTCTTCGCCCGGCAGCGTCATACTAAATTGCCGACGCAGTTCGGCCTCTACCCCACGATCACTTTCGAGGTATTCAACTTGTTGGCGCAGCTGATTGGCTCGCTCGGTGAGTGCCTGCTGCTCGGCCTGGATCGCATCATGCCGATCGGCCGCATCCAGATGGATCATGTACCGCTCGAGCGCCGCGTGCGCCACTACAAAGGCTACGACTCCCAGCAGTCCAATAGTCATTTTGGATTGCACAAAGGCGCGCAGTTTGCGTTTTTGATAGATGTCCAGCATGTGCTAGTATTCTAACACTACAAATTATATGAGTCTTTACAATAAAAAAGTGCAAAAGGGATTGAAGTGGATATGGATCGGCGTCGCTGCCTTGATAATCCTCAGTATGGTAGCGAGCGTGCTGTTTGGGATTGGGACGGTTTAATCAGATTTCATCATCTTCATAAACACATCCTGCGGAATGTGCACTTTACCGCGTGACAGCGCTTGCTGCTTGCCTTTCTTTTGCTTTTCGCGCAGCTTCATTTTACGGGTGATGTCACCACCGTACAGGTGCCCGGTGACGTCTTTTTTGAGGGCGGAGATCTTACGGGTGGCAGTTAGTTTGCCCATGACGCGCGCTTGAATTTTGACTACGAACTGTTGACGCGGCAATGTCTCGTAGAGCTTTTCAGTCAGTGCCTTGGCTTCGGTCTCGGCGCGCAGCATACCCACCACCCTCGAGAAAGCCGGTACGTCTTCCTCGGCCACTACGATATCTAGCCGAGTCACACTGGCCGGACGCAGCTCGGCAATTTCATATGATAAAGAGGCATAGCCGCTTGAGGCATTTTTGAGCTTATCAAAAAAACCACGCATTAACTCGCGAAGCGGCATCTCGACGGTGAGGAGCGTCCGTCCGTCACTGAATAATTCGGTATCGATAACGCTCGCCTCGTGGTCGAATGTCAGCTGCATGATGTTGCCGATGTAGTCACCGGGCAAGAGGATTTGTCCCAACACCCACGGCTCGCGCACGCTGACCCGTTCACCATGCTCGGGGAATCGGTTGGCGGCGTAAATGTGCTCGACCCGACCATCCGGCCACGTGACCTCGTACGAAATACTCGGACTAGTGATGATAATGTCGAGCGAGAATTCTCGCCGCAAGCGTTCAGTGACAATTTCCATATGGAGCATGCCGAGGAAGCCGCAGCGGAAGCCACGCCCCAGCACGCCACTAGATTCTTCTTCAAATGATAACGACGAATCTGACAGTTGTAATCGCTCAAGCGCCTGGCGCAGTTGCGTAAAGTCGTCTTGGTTTTCGGGAAAGATAGACGACCAGACGACCGGGGCGGCCCGCTTGAACCCAGACAACGGCGCGCTGGTGCCCTTGGCTGGCATCAAGGTGTCCCCAACGGCGGCTACCCTAGGTTCTTTGATACCAGTGACGATATACCCGATTTGCCCGCCAGTGAGCACGTCAACCGGTTTTTCTTCGGGCACGACTACGCCGACCTCGAGCGCGGTGAACTGCTTGCCACTGACATAGAACTGCAACGCATCGCCCTTTTTGACCTGACCGTCGAACACGCGCATATACACGATGATGCCGCGGTGCGTATCGTACTGAAAATCAAAAATCATCCCGCGGTACGTGTCCAGCTGACTAGGAGCCGGGGCTTTGACACGAGTATGGATCGCCTCGAGTAGTTCGGGTACACCGTCACCAGTTTTACCTGAAACGAGCAGAATGTCTTCTAATTCACAGTCGACTAGCGTCATCACCTCTTCGGATACGTCATCAATCCGAGCGTGCGGCACGTCGGTTTTGGTCAGTACCGGGATAATGGTCAGCCCGGCGTCACGCGCCATCCCGAGGGTGGTCAGCGTCTGCGCTTGCACGCCCTGGGTCGCGTCGACCAGTAGCAGCACGCCTTCGACCGCCTGCAGCGCCCGCGATACTTCGTATGAAAAATCAATGTGTCCCGGCGTATCGATCAGGTTGTACTCGTAGTCTTGGCCATTTTGGGCAGTGTATTTCATCCGGACGGGCTGCATTTTGATGGTGATTCCTCGTTCACGTTCCAGTTCCATGCTGTCTAACACTTGGCTTTGCATGTGGCGGGCTGCCACCGTCTGGGTGGTTTCGAGCATGCGGTCAGCCAACGTAGATTTGCCGTGGTCAATATGCGCGATGATAGAAAAGTTACGGATGTATTCCATAGTGTGTGCATGCTAACCTATCTGCGCACAAATTACGAGATACCCAGCCCAACAGACGGTTAGGGTGTCTTCTCGTTCGTAGCCGTAGTCCGGCGCGCCCGGCGGCGGCGATGTAAGGCAGCCATAATTTCTTGTAGTTCGCTGGCACCGAGCGCGTAGTAGGTACCGATGATCGCCATGGTACCGGCAATCCCAGCCACTCCGCCTTGCAACAAGATACCGATGAACGTGTCTTGATTAATCCCTTCGACAATAAATCGTAGCATTAAGTACGACACCCCAGCCCCGACCAGCGCCGCCACACACGCTCGCCACAACAAGGGCACCACGGCGCCAAACGGCACCCCGAACACTTTGCTCGAGACCATTAGCAAACCAATGACTTGCAGCAGCTGCCCAGCAGCGAACGTAATACCGAGGATAATCACGGCCGTTCCCTCGAGTGCGTCGAGCCGGAACACCGTTTGCATCAATTCGGCGAACGCCGGACTGGCATTCCAAATCATGAACAGTACGTACATCAATCCCACACTTAGCGCACTACTAACGGCACAGACATAAAGCGGCAACCTTGTATGACCAGCCGAATACAGCGCCCGGATCAACAGCAACAATAGTGCTTGCGCTACTAGCGATATTACAAATGTGGCCAGCACCGCCGCAGTCAACCGCGTATCTGCCCAATCGAACGCGCCGCTCCCGAGTAAGACGCGTACAATGTGGGCGCGTAGCACGATCACTAACCCGATGATTGGCAACGCCCAAAATATAATGTGCCGCATAGCGGTGATGATCTGTGCGTTGAACTGGACCCTGTCCTTATCGGCAAATAGTTTTGATAAAGTCGGGAACGCCGCTACTGAATAACTCATCCCAATTATTGCCAGTGGTACCGACTGGATATTGTAAGCAAACTGAAACACTGACACAGATCCAGCGGTTAGAGTCGTTGCTACTCCTACAAACAACAAGAGGACAACTTGGTTTAGCGACAATGTTAAAGCGCGCGGGATGGCAGTCCGGACAATGTTGTACAGTTGTCGCCAATCAGCCTGCCAGGTTAGACGGATATGGAGCTTACTATTTAGCACGTACGGGATCTGCACTCCGAGGTGCAGGAACGCCCCCAGGAGCACTCCGTACACCAGCCCGACTAACCCAAACAGCGGGTACAGCGCAACGACACCGATAATAATCCCGACGTTATACAAAATTGGACTGACGGCGTACAACACAAACCGGTGCTGCAGTTGCGTCACGACACCATAAATACTTGATATGCCAAGAATGAGCGGTTGTAGCAGCAACACCCTGGTCAGCAGCACCAATTCGTCCATGCGCTCCTCGAATCCAGTAAACAAAAGTGGTAAATACCATGATGCCCCCAGCCACAGAATTGCCGCAAAGGCCACGTACAAGCACAAAAATATGGTAAAGACTTGTGATAACAGTTGCGACTGTTTCGCTCGCTCGCCAATTTGATTTAGAAACGGTAGCAGCACATAAACTGATAGCACCGACGTAAACAACACAAACAACAAATCCGGGATCCGAAAGGCGGTGTAATACAAATCAAGTTCATACCCCGCCCCGAATGTATGCGCCAGCAACCGGTCACGGAGTATCGCCAGCACCTGCGACCCAAAGGTAAAGGCCGCGAGGACGTAGGCTGCTTGGTGCAGTCCCCTGATCTCTTTGTACATGAGGTTAAAAACGCGACGAACCATGGCGGGTTATTCAAATTGACTCAGAGGTATTTCTGCCGGTAGATTCGAGAATGTCTCAATACCTATCGGCGATGCGCCGCTCACTGTTGGTACGCTGGTAGTTCCGCCAAGAAATTGGTCGCCACCTAGTGAATTTTCGATTTGCGTAATTGTATTTTGTAAAAACGCGTTATCAGGGTTCGTTAACGACACCTTGGCTAATTCTGTGAGAGCCATTTGAGTTTGGCCAATTTCTGCCAACGTGACCGCGCGCAAAAAGCGTGCATCAGCGAATTCAGAATTTAAGCTGAGCGCTGTATCGAAAGCCGCAATTGCAGCTTCGGTGTTACTATCTGCCCGATGCAAAAGTCCAAGCTGGTAGTAACGGGCTGGATTGTTCGGCTCTAATTGTATGATCGTTTGTGTATTGATAATTGCTTCAGCGACATTGTCACTGGCAATATGCATTTGCACTAATAAATTGAGTGCCTCAACATAATTAGGTTTCAACGCGAGTGCGTTGTCAAGGGCTGCCATTGCTTGTACTTGATCACCGTCCTGAATGTGTATCTGCGCGAGTGCGAGGTCCACTGATGGATCGAGCGGATCGAGCAGCTTGGCGGTCGCCATCGAGGTAGTGGCGCGATCGAGTGCGCCTAGCACACCGGCCACATTTAGTACGCTGTAAATTTGTGCTTGGGTAATATAGGCCGCGGGCTCAGTACTGTTACTGGCAATTGCTGCGCTAGCCGCAGCCAAACCTGCTTGGGTAAGTTCGGTAAATGCCGCCTGATCAGCTTCAGTGGGGTCAGTGATAGTAAGCAACTGGTTAAGTTCTTCCAAAACGATCGACGCCTGCGCTGATTGAAATGTCGGATGTTGATACTGAGCGTAAGCACTATTTAGCTGCGCAATCACCTGCGCCTCATTGAATGTCGTCGCGTCCGTGGCGAGCTGAGACGCAATGGTAGTGTAAGTTGACACTGCTCTAAATTGGTCTGTGAGCATTCGCGAATACAGTCCGTATGAGACAATAAAGAGTAGTAACATTGCACACGTTACCAGCTGCGTTACTGGGCGACTAAACGTCGGCACTGACACAAACCAAAAACTTAGCTGAGTTGCCTGATAACGAGTTACTAGCGCATAGCCAGTCAGGACGGCTGTGAGTAGTAATAGTGTCATGCTCGGCACGTACAAGAACGTCATTAGCCAAAGAAGTAAGGCCATTGCAAGTGCGATAAACGATAGACTGCGCCACTGACTACGAGATTCTTCACGGGCAGCAAATAATCGAATTGTCATTGCGGCAACTGCCGCCTGGAATATCACAAATAGTGACCCACCCAATAATCCTGTCGTCACGAAAATGGTGGTAATTAAGCTGTATCCACCAGTAAAATCGGTATTCCAGACTGCGAATTGATTAATGTCAGGATCTTTATACAATCGCCACGCATCACTAAATTGATTAGGTCCAATGCCGAGTACGGGTTGTTCCTGGTATACACTGCGAGCAATATCAATAGTGGTTCCAATAGATGGGCGAGCATCAGCGTACTCGACGCCAAAATAACTGACTAAACCGGTAGCTATGCTGCTCCCGAACTGTAAGAATAGACCACAAATAATTGTGATTAGTAACACATACAGCACACCGATCCGCTCTGACCAACTCGCTGTCGCTACGTTAAGCCGACTGACCTGAAACAGCAGTAGTGTAAGTGCGATTCCACCTAGCACAAACCAGAGCGGTTCAAACTGCACTAGGCCTATAACCAGAATAGCCAGTGCAGTACAGACCAGCACACAGCACCACGCAATCGCACCAAGCCGTAGTGTGCTCACCAGCACAAGCGCCCCAGCGAGCAAGGCCGCCAGCAATACTGCCATATCATTCAAAGAACCAATTGCGTTGGAAATTAGTGGCCAATTCGGCATGACCGCGGTAATTGGGGTCAGTAGAGCAGTCACACCAATCGCCGCGAGCAGTAACGTCGCCAGCATAACTGCCCCTAAGCCAATGAGTAACATGGCACGCTGCCGCTGCAGAAACAGTGGCAATATAAGCGCTATGCCGATTGATACAAAACTCAATACTGTGCCTAATTCGAGTGCAAAACCTCGCATCGCGTCGGCTGGTTGGTTTGAAAAAAATGCACTAAGAAACGCAACGACTATGAATAATATATAGATGACAATCGACAGCGGCATAGCGGTGGCCACACGCTTTGTTTGTAGCATACTAAGTCCGTACAACAACGCCACCGCACCGACGCCATAGACTAGTACTAATTGCTTGAACATGGATCCAAGCCCATTGTGAACCATTAGAAAACTCAACGGTATTAACACACTGAGCCCAATGACTAACCAACTGCCACACTGCGCAAAGACATTGCCAGTTGACTGTTGCCAGCTAGGTGGTGGGGATTTCGCCTCTTTCAAGACTTTCGCGGGAGTAAATATACGCGGCTCCATAGTCTATCTATCGTACCATGCGACACGCCCCCCACAATCGTGGGGGGCGTGTACACGTACATACGCCGGATTCTGTCATCGCATTGCTGCAACGGGCGGCCATTTACCTAGACGCCGCATTGCTGCGGCGCTCGAGCGGCTCTCTCGGGCCCGGCATATAATTTCCTCATAGATTCGGAAACAATCTGTCGGGCCCGAGCGCGGCCTTGCACGCGGGTAAGGATTTAGCCGTTTCACCCACTTGGTTACCCAAGTGACTATTCCTACACTAGGCAGGAACCGCTTCTATTTCTAGAGAGCGCGTCTCTGCTCGCACCTCGCACATCGCTGTGGACGGGGGTTACCCGCTACCTGTCTCCAGTCCGCAGACTGGGCGTGTCCGGACGTTCCTCACTTACCGCAGTAAGCGCGACCGCCGTACCACTGTAGTCTGCCCCAAACCAGGCGACAAAGCAATCATTTGGCCAGGTCAATTATAGTCAGCGGCTACTCGGGCAAGACGATTGACTCGCCCACCCTCACATCATGCTGTGCGATGAATCCGGCTTTGGTTTCTACTACAAACCAAGCATCAGCGTTTGGCGCACTGTACGAGGCTGATGATCGTGGATCAGTTGGATTGTATGAATCAGGCTGGACTTGTTCTTCGACATGCACGATACTGCCAGATTCGTCAGCCCACAGAATGTCGATAGGATAGTTCATGTCTTTCATCCAAATTGAGTGATCACCCTCCACCCCAAAGGCAAATAGTTTGACCACGTTACTCGGCAGAAACGGCGTGTCTGACAATCCTTTCATACGCTCACTCAACGTATCAGCGACCGAAGCCTGTACGGGTACGCCCGCGACGAGCATCGGGTACGTGACGGGATAGACCCGGCGCCAGTCGGACTCATCGATCTCGGACTCGTCGGCGATACCAGCCGTCAGAGCCCCGGCTGGAGTGATCGGTTGTTCAAATTCGCCACTAGCGACCCGCTCTCGATAGTCGCTGCGGCGCTCCTCGACTGCGTAATAAAACCACCCCACACCGCCGATGATCGCGACTACGATCAACACCAATACTAGCCGTTCACTCGTTCTCATGCATCCATTCTAGCAAACTACACTGGATGTTACAGCAGTAGCGCCGTCGCTAAACCAAACAAGAAAAACAACCCCAACACATCCGTGATCGTACTGATGAAAATGGTCGATGTTGCGGCTGGATCTTTGCCCAAATGCTTCATCAAAACTGGAATCAACGCGCCAGAGATTGCCGCGATGACATGGATACACACGAGCGCCAAGGCCACCACCAGCCCCAAGAGCGGCTCACCGTGCCAGGCCGCCGATACTACCGCTACAATGGCGCCGATAATCAGGCCGTTCAGCAACCCGGCGGCTGTCTCGCGCCAAATTGCCGGCGCGGCATTCTTGAGCGAAATTGTCCCGAGCGTCAGCCCCCGGACCATAATGGCAAATGTCTGCGTCGCTGCATTCCCACCCATACCGGCGATCACCGGGATATAGATCGCTAGTATTGTCAGCGCGTCGAGCGTATCCTGATACATCAGCATTACAAAACTGGCAAAGAACGTCGTCGCGAGGTTCAGTATCAACCAACGATACCGATTTTGGACTTTTTTGCTGACGCTATCAAATGGGCGCTCGGAGTCGTCCACGCCGGCTACATCATAGAGTGATTCGGCAGGCAACTTGCTAAATAATTTGCGGACGCTCTCGGTATACAGCACACCCAAGACACTTTCGTCGTGATCGAGCACCACGACTTTTTTGTGATCACCAGCCACTAGCGTGTCGACAATATCATGAATTTCCGATTGGTACGGAATTGTGTGGATGGGTTGCGCGAGCGTCTTGAGTTTGGTGGTGTTGCGCGCTCGTACCATCACTGACAATGGCACCTCGCCAATCAGCTGACCGTGGTTATGGATCAGAATTTCTGGGTATTTACAGGTCTCGGCGTAGTGCTCGTCGACCAGATCAGCAGCGAACGCCACTGACTTTTGCTCGCTGATGAATAAATAATTAAAGGTGATCAATTCAAACGACGCTTTGGGGTGGAACCGTAGAAAATATTCAATTTTTTCACGCACCTCGCCGCGCAGGCGCTCGAGGATACGTTTGCGGCGCTTTTCGTCGGGAATTTTGGCGAGCGCTTGCTGCGCCTGCTGCATATCAAGATGATCTAGTAGATCAACGATTTCAGCGGTTTTGAGGCGCGTTACCAATGACTCTTGCAAGTATGGTGACAGTTCACCAAATACTGCTGACTGTTCAGCCAAGGTAAGGGTACGCCACAGAGCGAGGCGCTGCTGGGACTCTCGAGCTACCCGCTTGGCGATGACTGATGCGCGGTTCGACACTGAGACTCAGTATACCAGCGTCAGTTGACTAGATGACTTCTATATCCGCAATTGCTCGAAGGGAATCAACGTAGTTCGTCACGGCTTCCGCTTCGCGCGCTTGGAGAATTTGTGCTTCAATTTGAGCGCGCGCCTCAGCCAAGGTGGGAGCGTTTTCGGTTCCACCAGCCACTTGATTATAGATGGCTTCGATTTCTTCCTCAGTGATAGTTTGATTTAAGTTGCTGAGCACTTCTTCGTTCAGTAACTTGACGATAGCAAGCTCTGTTTCAATATCTTTACGCAACATTTCTTCACTGATGCCTGCCGCCTGCATCCGCTCATTGAGCGCATCGGCGCCACCAGCCCCTTCTTGTAGTTGTGCGAGGCGGGCTTCTATGTCTTGAGTGGTGAGCGTCACACCATTTCGCTCGGCAGTCTGTAGCAGCAACGTAGTATTAATAAGCATGTCGGTCGCAACCGTGTCAATTTCGGCGGCCACTACTGGATCGGTCGGGTCAACACCATTCGCTAGTGCTTCTTGGGTCAACTGTTCTACGCTAAGCGTTTTTTGACTACTACGTAATACCTCATTGTTGACTATGGCAACAATAGTGCTCGCTTCTTGGGCAGCCAGGATACTGTCAAATACGCCAGTGTCTAGTTGTCCATCGCGCTCTAGTCGGAACCAAACTGCGATAATCGCAATTACCAATAGTGAGCCAGCAATCCATAAAAACAAACGATCACCGCTCTTTTTGGTTGAGGCCTCGTTCGCGGTATCATGGTTAATTGAGTCTGATGTCTTCGCCGCTGTTGTGTGCAACACGGATACTTCTGTGTCATTAATCGGATTGGGTGGGTGCTGGGCAGGCGCGACTGCGGCCGCTACCGGCTCGGCATTCATGAGATCAGCTTGTGGATGAGTATCCGCGGCCGAGGCTTTCTGTAGTTCTGGCTGCAACTCCGGCGTAGTGTATGGAGTAGTCTGCGCGGAATCATTCGTAGTCGCCGATGTCGGCGCAGCAGAAGTTTTTGTATCGAGTGTAGAGTGCTCACGATTTGGCGTAGCGGTTGTAGGAGTCGGTTGGTGGTTTGAGTGGTGGTTATGTTTCTGCTTGTTTCGTTTTTTCTTTGCCATAAGTCTAGGTATAGGTTCAGTAATATGTTGGTATCATACCCCAATAAATACCGACTGATGTTGTTGAAGAATAGGTGTCACTGTTCGTCAAGACGTAGCCCTAAAGCCCCTGCATTACTGCAGTGCATCATTGTGGCGCGCGCTCCAGTGCGCGAGCGCTACCGCCGTCGCAGCGGCTGCATTTAACGACTCGCAACGGGGGTGAATCGGGATAGAGAGGGTGTCGTCGCACGCTTCGCGCGTTTTGGCGCGCAGTCCGCTCCCTTCGTTACCGAGTACGAATACGCTCGGTCGCTCGAATGATTCGCTATGCGTGGTTGTCGTACCGTTACCATCAAGTCCGTAGACCCAGGCGCCACGTGATTTGAGATCGAGCAAAGTGGCATTGACGTTACTAATGCTCACGAGCGGGATCCGGAACGCCATCCCGGCTGACACCTTGACCACGGTGCCAGTCACAGGCGCTTGGTTGTGTGGCGGGATCAGCACCCCAGCTAACCCAAAGGCAGCGGCACTACGGATGACCGCGCCGACATTGTGCGGGTCTTGGACCTCGCCGAGCACCAGCAAAGCGGTGTGAGGCTGAAATTCTAGGTGGTTCACAAATGACTTGTACGGAACCAACAGTTTGTCGGGGGTAATTCCCAGCACCACACCCTGATGCGGCGCATTGCTGGAAATACCGCGCGGGGGATTCTTTTCATTGAGGAGCTGGATCGGCACGCTAGCCGCATCAATTAATTGCAATAGGGCTGAATTCGCAAATGTTTCTGCCGCGTGCACCTCCCGCACAATATCCGGTCGGTGCGTCAGCGCCTCAAAGGCAGCGTGCTTGCCATAAATGTACGAAAGGTTTGACGCCGATTTCATTGGCATCACAGTAACACGATTACTTTGAAAAGATAGCGTCATACGCATAGCTGCCAAACATACAAGTCCGCAAATCGAGTTAATCTGGGTTACGGGGTCAACAACAGGAATACCCAAAATACGGCGATACTCGGCGCAGCCAATAACAGGGTTCCTAATACAATATAATCAGCCATACTATTTGCTTACTCTGATAAAGAAATGTACCTACAGTATAAACTTATGTACAATATGTACAACTTTACATTTAGACTAACATATTGTGTGTACATAAGTTGTTGTGAAAATAATTGTACAAACTATACGTTATGCGGTATACTCCCCGTATGTCAAAGACAAATATGAAAATTATTTCTACTGCCGAAGTTCGCAAGAATTTTCAGGAAGTAATGGATCACGTGCATTACACCAAAGTGCCCGTTATTATTTCAAAAAACCGCAAGCCGTGGGTCATGGTGCAGCCGCTTCCAGAGGACGACAAGGTCATGCAAAAATTTATCAAGGAACACGAAGACAAAAAAGGCAAAACTTAGTGCTTGCTAATGTGACGATTGTGTAGTACGGTAGGATTGCCTGATACAGGCGATGGTCGAGTAGTTGGTCCCTGATTATTCACAGCTCTCTTGGCCCCTAACTACTATTTATGACAAACCGACACCGATCTCGTCGGGGTCCAAAACGCTCATTTCGCCGGCCAACCGGGTCGCGACCATCGTTTGATCCCTCACGTTTTATTAACCGCGAACCGACCAATGAAGTCGTTGCCGCCTACGAACCAACGCATACGTTTGGTGATTTTGGCCTACGGACTGACATGGTCGACAATATCAAACGCCTCGGCATTGATACACCGTCACCAATCCAAGACCAAGCCATTGCCCACGCTATTGCAGGTCGCGATGTAATTGGCTTGGCCGAAACGGGTACGGGTAAAACCGCTGCCTTCTTGCTGCCACTCATTCACAAGACACTCGCTGACGGCAAGCGTAACGGTCAGTGCACTCTGATTCTCGCTCCTACTCGCGAGTTGGCACTACAAATCGAAGAAGAATTCAAGAAATTTCGTACACCATTCCTACTGCGCTCGGCCGTGTGTGTAGGTGGTACGAATGTGCGTTCACAAATTGGTGCCCTGCGCCGTAATCCTCAATTCATTATTGGCACACCGGGCCGAATCCAAGATCTATTTGATCGTGGCTTCCTCAACCTCAGTAACGTTACTAACGTCGTTCTAGACGAGGCTGACCGGATGCTTGATATGGGCTTTATTCATGACATGCGATCTATCTTGTCAGAAGTACCAAAAGAAAATCGTCAAACGCTTTTCTTTTCGGCGACAATGACGAGCGAGGCCGATCGACTAGTCAACGACTTTTTAGTTGATCCGATTACCATCCAAGTTAAAAAGTCCGATGTCACTAAGAGCATCAAACAAGACGTTGTTCCCTATCACCCGGACAACAAACTCGAGACATTGGCTTTATTACTAAACAAACCAGAGTTCAAGCGCGTCATAGTGTTTTGTGAACGCAAGCATGCGGCCGAGCGATTGACCCAATCACTTAAAGGCTTTGGGATCCGTGGCGCCTCGATCCATGGCGATAAGTCTCATGGCGAGCGACAACGTGCCCTACGCGGATTCAAGGAGGGTCGCGTCCAGGTGCTGGTCGCCACTGACGTCGCTGCTCGTGGTATCCATGTCGATAATGTGACCCACGTCATCAACTACGATCTACCGGGCACATTCGAGGACTACGTGCACCGGATCGGCCGAACTGGTCGTGGGAATGACACTGGTGAAGCGCTAACATTTATTGAAAGCCAGGACACCTACGACGTCGGTCCAACACCGCGCGCTGCTCGGCCGGCCACCACTGATGTCATGGCACCAACTGGCCGTCGCTACGCCGCTGGCAAGCGCCGACCCACCAGCACGACACCAGCCCCGACCGTCCATGATGACAGTTACGAAGCCGGTGAGATCCTTGTCGCTGGTGCCGATTAATGGGTTCTCACCATTCACGTACGCTACAGTGATCTAGGTACCTAGTGCCAGCTTGAGTACTGATCGCGCCCATGGTAAGAATGAGCCACTTACCCACTACGTGCACGAGTATGCGCTCCAAAAATCTAACATCATTATTTACCATCCAGGACACACAGGCCAGGCCGGCCACTGTCGGACAATTACTGGCAATGCTTGGCAGTCGCTCGTATGGTGTTTGCTTGCTCCCATTAGCTGGTCTGCTGCTGATTCCAGGCATCCTCCAAGTACCGGGCGTAGGCAGCGGACTAGGGGTGTCGGTTAGCCTGATCATTGGGCAATTGCTGATTGGGCGGTCATATATTTGGTTACCACTCATCATCCGACAGCGACGTATTGCGCCTAGCGTCGCGCACATTATTAAGACGGCCGCTTGCAGTAACAGCCCCGAAACTCTTGAACCGAGTGTCGTGACCAACCCGACTCGCCTAAATGCTGACGTTTGGAGCTGGCACATCATGGGTGTGTTCGTGCTGACAATCGCGCTACTGATTCCAGCCATGACCACGGTGCCGTATAGTGCAACGCTGGCGGGGGTGAGTCTCGGGGTGTTTGGCCTCAGCTACCTGACACGCAGCTGGTTGTTGGTAAGTGCTAGTTCTATGGTGTATCTCGGGCTGCTTGGTGTACTGGGGTACGGGCTACTGATTGCACCGTAACGCACTTGAGCTAGGATAGCTCAGTCTACAGGGGGTGCAATATCGCACCCCCATTGACGTACCAATAAAGAGGCGTATGATAAAAATATGAATATTTGTACACAAACTTGGACGTATAACTGGATTTGGCGGCTCTCGCTGGCATTGTTTGTGGTGGGCGGTCTGTTTGGCATGGCGCACATCGCCAATGCGCAAACGTACAGTTTAGACGTGTCAGACAGGACCATCACCCTCGGCGAGCCGGTCACTGTCGAATGGGACAATGGCGGTACCTATATCAGCCGTGACTGGATCGGATTTTATCGTACTGGCAGTAATGATAACCGCTACCAATCGTGGGCGTTTGCGAATACTCCCGACGGCACGTACACCGTCACTCCCGATCAGGTAGGAACATACGAGTTTCGGATGTTCTTTAACTATGGTTATACGCAATTGGCAGAATCGCAAACTGTGACGGTAGAACTATCTGACGACGATAACGATAATGGTGTTAATAATAACGATTTTTCAATTAGCACTAACCGTAATAACTATGATGTTGGCGATTCAATTCGCCTCGAATGGTCAGGGGCGCCGGCCGGCAGTGGTGACTGGATCGGTCTGTATCGCGAAAATGCGTCCGACCGCTCATACCAGTCATGGCAATACGTGTCAAGTCGTTCTGGCTCACTCACGTTTACTCTCGACGATCCCGGTCGTTATGAAGTAAGATACTTTCTAAATAATGGATACACCAAAGCCGGTAAAAGTAATATATTTACTGTTGCGGTAAATGGTGACAACGGGAATGATGATGATCAAAATAACAATGATACGTCCTATAATATAGACATAGATGATCGCACAATCTCACCCGGGCAATCAATCCGCGCAAAAGTATCAGGTCCAAATAATTCGAACGGACGTGACTGGGTTGGTTTGTATCGCACATCCGGTAGCGATCGCCAGTACCTGTCTTACACATACATTCGCAGCAACAACCAAGACATTGCCTTTACCATCAACCAGGTAGGTACCTACGAACTTCGGTATTTCCTTAATAACGGCTACACCAAAGCCTACACCTCGAACGAAATTCGTGTTAGTCAAAACGCTACTGGTGGCGGTTCTGGTGGCGGTGACAACGATGACCAAAATGCCGACGGCTATTCACTATCACTTAGTCAAAACCGCTACGACCGCAACGAAACTATTCGCGTAAACTGGACTGCTCCCGCAGGCACCAATATTAGTTTCGACTGGATTGGACTGTACCGACCGAACGCCAGAGACACGCAGTATCTTGATTTTGAGTACGTCGATCGATTATCAAACACCGAAACCTTTCGGGTTAATACACCAGGGGAGTACGAACTTCGCTATTTTAAAAATAATCGATACATTAAGGTCGCTACTTCAAACACGTTTAACGTCGGCAACGTCGATAATGATGACAACGGTACCCTAACCTGTAACTTACCGACCAACAACATAGAGAATTTTCCACCGCCTAATGGACCAATCATTGCGTTCGGTGACAGCCTGACTGCCGGCATTGGCGCTGAAGACACCGAAGGGTACGTCGGTAAGTTGGAAGACCGACTAGATATCAACATCCGGAATGAGGGCGTATCTGGAGACACCACGCGCGACGCACTAGACCGGTTACAGCGTGACGTACTGCGACGTGACCCGAGTGTGGTGATCGTGTTCCTCGGGGGAAATGATGAGATTCGCCGTTCATACGATGACTTATCGATGACTCTAGTCGGTCGCGCATTACAAGATGAGCTCGACGAGATTGCCGAGGAGGTAAATTATGACTGGGAATCTGTGCCGCTCATTTCACGTAATGAGACATTCGAAAACATAGAAACTATTGTTGAACGCATCCAGGACACCGGTGCCGTTACCATAATTGTTGGGCTTGATAACACAATTTTTGATGCCAGCATTAACGAACGCTATCGTCAAGTCGCTCGTAACACCGACTCATTCTTCGTTTCTGACATTTATGATGGCGTATTCGGTCGCCCAAGGTTTATGGCCGACTTAGTGCACCCCAATGAGGATGGGTACGAGATATTTGCAGATCGCATCCAACCAGCGCTAACCTGTGCCCTGCCCAATTAGCGAACGTAATACTGATATTCGTGTTTAATCAAGAACACAATCAAAAGAAAACCGCGCCGAATGGCGCGGTTTTCCTTTGTTGTGTTCGGATTACGCAACTTCAGCTGGTGCTTCTTGTACGAGGCTCACGTTCACGGCGTTTGGCCCTTTTGGACCTTCACCTACTTCGAACTGTACCTTGTCACCTTCACGTAGGTCGTCGAACTGTACGCCAACGAGGCCATTTACGTGGAAGAATAGGTCTTTGTCCTGTCCTTCGCGAGTGATAAATCCGTACCCGTTATTTAAACGAGCGATAATTCCTTGTTCCATTTTGTTTTTTTACAAAAGTAATAAATCTCAAACCTTCTTGAAATTTCCTAAACACTTCTGCTTAAAACAACTTCGATTTGAGCCCTTAGTATACACGAGATGGGAAGTTTGTCAAACGCTGCCACATGCCCTGATACGAAAGTCAAATACAACCTGCGGTATTCAGCTTGTTCACACCATCTCTAGTCCAGCTTCTTTGCTGACGTCGCCTTCATCACATCATTAGTGATTTCATTCTTGTAAAACACACCAGATATCACATCGAGCGCGTCCGTCAGCTCGGCGTTACTACAAATCTTGATCCGTCCATTCTCAAACACATCGACGCGCTCGTACCGATCAGCGTAATCATTGATCCGTTTCACCGTACCCGAATCAGACAAGTCTATGTCAAAGTCGCCCTGGATCCGCGCCAGCCGCTTGCGGTTCTTAGGGCTTATATCTGCCACGTCAAACTCAGCGATGTTGAACACATCAAACGCCAGCGCCTCTTCGGCGTGTTGCTGGGTCGTCTCTTCAAAGAACTCGTTCAGCACGCGGACTATTCGCGCGGCCGTCCGAAAGCTCTTGAAGTACGCGCGCATGGATGATTTTTGAATATACAAGTCAACCAGCGGGTCGATTAGGACTTTTTCTGATGGCGCCTCAAACACCGGTCGATCTCTCCACTGCAGCATGCCGACCTGCGACGCTATTTGACTCGGGCGGATTTTCTTGAACGAAATGGCGTCGTTTGTCATGCGGTAGATGACGTCGATCCGGGCGTACTGCTCGGCAAAGCCCGAATTATCAAAATGCGCGGACTTGGCGTTATCGACCGCGTAGACATCTTGCACCTTCAGCCACTGGTCATTGGTCAGGTCAACGTGAAAGATTTCGTCGTTCAGCGTCTGTGGACCATAGCAGTCGTACTCAATTGATTCCTTCAGCCCAGGTGGCTTGAATAGTAAGCTCAACTTTTCATCAACTTGATCTTCGTTAAATAGAATAACGTTTGGACTTTCGTCCTGTTTTAGCTTGGCGTAAATGACCGACATACTTCCCCTGCTCTGGAATTTAAAATAGTAATGCAACGTACGGAAGATGCATCATACTACATTTGCGAGAGTATTTTAGATTTTAGGTGTGGGTCGGCTGACGAGTGCTAACGGTCTTGAATAAATTAATAATTTTAGAAACTATTAATTTTTAATATGTTTTCGGCATATTTATAAGCAAACTGTTCCTTACTCAACGTGCTCTTATTTTTAATATTTTTAGGATTGGAAGCATAGTCAACGTGGTGTCCTATTTCATGCAGCAGCGTACGCAGTTGCGTATTACGACAGGATTGTAAATTGGAAGTAATGACCACCTCTCTTTTATTTCGTGTAACCTTGTGCCCCTCTATGGCTAATCTATTCAACTCTTTTACATTTTCAGGCGTTAGAGAATTCTTCCACCTGATGGGTTTATTAGCATCAACCGATTCTAACCAAATCATAGGACCTTTTAGGTCTCTGTATTGACCGTCATTATAGTAGACTCCCCACCTAGGTGACCGAGCCTCTTCTTTACGCGTTGGTTGATGTAGGACAATTGCGACCAAACCATCAATATCTGATTCGGGCACCATTGTTAAAACGTGCTGCACATCTTGCACTGTACACGGGTGGCGATAACCGGCTGTAAGATCATCCACAAGTATTTCCATATCACTAACCTCAACATTTATTTACTTTTTTGTCTAGCTAGCTGCTTGGGACGATGTTGGAACTTTAATATTTAAATGAAAAGCCCGCGAACGGACTTTCCATTCACGGTTCAGATCATGTAGGACAAGAGCATGACCCATCCGACCGTGATAGCGCACCCAGGGCAAAGCTGCAGAGCGCCGAAGAGCGCCGCGAAGATACCCGTCACCCCTGCCTGTTCGCTAAGGTCGCAAGTGTCAGCGTAATGGTATTCAGCCATCCACGGTTCGTCTCCACGCTCGATCGACTCACGACGGACCTGCTGTGCCAGAGCTTCGTCAGCCCTGCGCGATTCTTCCGTAATAGGAAACACGGCCAACACCAGACCTCCGAGCATAAACCTGCCACCGTTGAAGACTAGCAGCACCCCAGAGAGATACCCCACCCATTCGAGCATTTTATGCATTAGATCACCTCCATTTATCTAGTTAAAAGAGTACAAATATTTTTTATAAAAGTCAATGCTACAAATCTGGGACGATGTCAGAACTTATGTATAGCTAAAAAAAGCCGCCCAACCGACTCTTTCTTGAGTGGTGGACGGCTTATTGGGAGCCGTGACGATCAGATGTGTTCGCCCGTCTGCTCAGCGAGCAGGCGCTTGAACGTTCCGCCATCGTTGGAGTGCGGCACGCGCGCTCCGGGCTGCAGACCATACTCGACCGCCATGTTGGCCATGGCACGCGGGGTGATCAGCCTGCTCGACTTGATCCAGGGATGCCCTGCGTCATCGTAGACGACGAGAGTGCCGTTGTTGCTGTCGTAGGTCAGGGGCGTACCCTTCTCGACCAGGTAGGGCGTACCGCCGTTCCTGATCACGCTCAGCGCAACAGGCGACATTTCGACCGTGCCCAGTGCCGGGAACCAGCGGTCTTCGATCAGTTGGTAAACCAGTTTCGTACCCATCATTGCGTCTCCTTGTAGACATCGTTGCGGGATTTGAGGAACAGTGACAGTTCAGTCACCATCATTATAATATCATAATATTATGAAAAAGTCAATGCTAACTGTTTGGGACGATGTTGGGAATTTTGTATAAAGAAAAAAGCCGCCCAACCGACTCTTTCTTGAGTGGTGGACGGCTTGTTGGGAGCCGTACTGATCAGGAGACCAGCAGACGATCTTCAGCGAAGTTGCGCCAGAGCGTCCAGGCTGCGCCTAGACCGGTGAACATGTAAATGCTGAAGGGCATCAACTGCCAGCCGGTGTAGGAACTGGTGACAGCCTCGAGGACTTCCACACCCTGCGGATCATCCGCCGCCATCATGACGATGCCCATGAAGGCACCCATGGCAGCCGCCATCGCAGCGATCATGCCAACCATGAACGTGGCTCCAAGGGCCGGCAGGATGTTCCAGCCGCTCATCCACGCCAGCATACCGATGGTGACCAGCACGATGAGCGAGTGTTGCATGATCTGCATGGTGAGATTGCGCGGCTCGAGAAAATCGTCGGGCTGATGGCTTGACCACGCCTCGAGGACGTTCACGATCTCAGCGAGACCGAATGCCGCCAGAACGACGGTGGTGAAGAGAACGAAACGCGTCATTTGGGCTTCTCCGTGTTGACGTTACCTCATTCTTTATATCACATTTTTATTTAAAAGTCAATGCTACCCGACAGGGACTCGAACCCCGATTACTTGGACCAAAACCAAGTGTCCTACCATTAGACGATCGGGTATGGTAGCCGGTACTTTCGTACCGTGTGTGCGCTAGGGTAGCATATTTTTGCGTCAGACTCTAGCCCTAACAAGTACTACACCGGCGTTTGCGGGCTGGTCGACGCCGGTGAGC
The DNA here is from genome assembly GCA_964626635.1 of uncultured Candidatus Saccharibacteria bacterium. Lineage (GTDB taxonomy): Bacteria > Patescibacteriota > Minisyncoccia > Phycocordibacterales > UBA918 > OLB19. Next base: position 4,372 of record CAZVFY010000007.1, on the reverse strand, counting down.
GATACGTGCGATCAGTCAGTAGCGGGTAGGAATTGATCGCGCCGCTCCTAGTATAGATACCAAAGTGTAGGTGCGGCGGTGTCGTACGAGCGTTACCGGTTTTGCCGACATAGCCGACCACCGTGTTCGTGGTGACCGCATCCCCCACCGACAGATCGTGCGGGTACCCGTCCAGGTGGGTGTAATAAAACCGCTGCCCGCCTGGTCCCACGGTCCACACACTCCGGCCGCCCAGATTGTTCCAATTCATGCGCGTGACATACCCCGGCGCAGCGGCGTAGATCTCAGTTCCAATCGGAGCAAAAAAGTCTGTCCCCTGGTGCGTCCGGCCACCGCCGCGCGGTGCGCCCCAAGTGTCTTCGACCTGACTAACGGTTAGTCCGCTGACTGGTACAGGGATGGATGTGACTGGATCTTGAGCGCTTAGTTGCGCGAGCTTAATTGGGAGGACAGCCTGCTCGATCCATTCGTCGAGTTCGAGGATAATTGCATCATAATTGTCGGTGATGTAATCGCGGATAAAGAACACTGCTGCCACCGCCACCGCAAGCATAAATACTATAGGAAGTCCGAGCACGTATCGCCACTGCAATTTCATATTATGTACTACGTAGATTGCACGCGTATCTGACAATTAATTATGCGTCTCGTACGCCGCGCGTACGAAGGCAGTAAAGAGCGGATGCGGACGCAGTGGACGTGCGAGTAATTCTGGATGGAACTGCACCCCGACGAAAAACGGATGATCAGCGGCGGGTAATTCGGCGATCTCCATCAGCGTGCCGTCCGGCGACACACCAGTAAAGTGCAAGCCAGCCGCCTGTAGCTGTTCGACGTACTCGAGGTTCACTTCGTAGCGGTGGCGGTGGCGCTCTTCGATCGCGCTCGATTTGTAGGCTTTTTGGGCGACACTGCCTTTGGTGAGTTTGGCCGGGTACACCCCCAAACGCATTGTGCCACCCATGTTGGATCGCTCGATCAACTCGCGCTGATCGGCCTGTACTGCCACCACCAGGTGTGCAGCGGTTGGGTCGATCTCTTCGGTCGAGGCCCCCTGGAGGCGCAATACATTCCGTGCGTACTCCAACACCATCAGCTGCATACCATAACAAATCCCAAAATACGGAATGCCTTGCTTGCGCGCATACTCGATGACGTGCAATTTACCTTCGACACCGGTCGAGCCAAATCCGCCCGGCACCAAGATGCCGTCATACTTTTTAAGCTGGCGCAGCTGCTTTTTATCAGTAAAATCAGCCGCTGAGAGATAGGATATTTCGGGGGTGAGGTTTTGATCGTAGGCAGAAAACTTAATGGCTTCAAGGACGGACAAGTACACATCGGATAATACAAAGTCACCCGACGCAAAGTATTTACCGACGACGGCAATCTTGACCGTATCATTGCCTCCCTTGCTGCGGCGCACAAA
>CAZVFY010000007.1:0-2843 GCA_964626635.1 uncultured Candidatus Saccharibacteria bacterium | reverse complement strand
AGCACCACGTCCGCCGCCGCCTGCTGTCCAGCTTGTTTGATGCGACTGATGACTTCCTCGGGAATGTCTGGTACCACTTGTACATTGCGGCCGCCGTAGCCGAGGTTGCGCTCTTTTTCAATCACTGATAAATACACCGAGCCGGTGGTCATGTAGTTAATGCTCGGCAAATCGGTATTGAGGAACCGTTCGTAGTTCCCCATGTCTTGATCTGTCTCTAGTCCATCATTCAGCACAAATACCTCACCGTGCTCGGTCGGGTTCATCGTACCAGCGTCAACATTGATGTACGGATCGATCTTCATGGCGGTCACAGACAACCCGCGAGCTTGGAGGCACTTAGCAATCGAGCTAGACGCCACCCCCTTACCAACACCGCTCATGACGCCGCCGACCACAAAGATGTATTTGGTAGGGCTGGCTTGCTTGGACTGAGTAGTGGACGTGGACGCGCTTCGCTTCATAGGAAATAGTGAGTAAACTGAATAGATACTAGGTGCGCAGATACCTCGTGACGGCAATCATGCTAGATAATAATCCCAGGCCGACACCCATCCCGAACACCACGAGTGCCAAGTACCGGAAATTGTCCAGGTAGTAATCAAGTAAATTAAGTCCAAAGATCGCTTCGGCGCCAGGGGCTAACCACACGAGAATTGGGTAGAAAATCGCCAGCGTGATGACAGCTGCAAAAAAGCCGTACATCATACCCTGCAACATGAATGGCCCACGGATGAACGTGTTGCCCGCCCCGACGAGGCGCATGATGGCAATTTCTTCCCGACTGGTGTAGATACCGAGCCGGATAGTGTTAAAGGCGATCAGTAGCGCCGCGGCCAATAGCACCATCGTCACAGTCAAACTGACTCGCTCGGTGACCAAAATAAAGTTGCTGAGCGTATCGATGGCTTCGCGGTTGTTTTCGTAATTGACGACATCAATGACGGGTGTCGATGGATCCTCGGCGGCCTGCTGGGCGTCCAGGAAGTTCGCCACATTAGCGTACTGTCCAGTCTCGCGAGCCTGAATGGCGATATTGGCGCCGAGCGGGTTGATGCTGAGTTCTTCGAGGGCTTGCAGGGCAATTTCATTGTCTGCGTTATCGATGCGGTATTGTTCGAGTGCTTCTTCGCGGCTTGTGAACGACACATTAGACACCTCGGGCAGCGCGGCGACTGTCTGGCGGATACGGTCTATATCTTCTGCTGATGCTTCCGGAGTAAAGTACACGTTGATGTCTACCTGAGACTGCAGTGAATCTAAGGCTTGATTGAGGAGCTGATCAAACAGCAGTGCGCTCATCACCACAAACAACGCAATCACCATCACATATACGGATGTCAGTGACACGTAGGCATTACGCCAAAATCCAATAAAGCCCGCTCGTACAATTCTTCGAAGACTAGTGATCATAAGCAAATAGTTTACAGCACGTACCGGCCAGTTTCATCGTCGCGAACAATTCGCCCATCATCCATCGTGATGACGCGTCGCTCGAGCTCGTCGATGACACCCTTGTTGTGAGTGGTCATGATAATGGTGGTACCGAGGTCATTTACTTTCTTAAGAATTTGAACGATTTCGTACGTGGCAATTGGATCAAGATTACCAGTTGGTTCGTCGGCAATGATAATGTCCGGTTGGTTGACAATCGCACGGGCAATGGCGACACGTTGCTTTTCCCCTCCAGACAGTTCGTGCGGGAAGTTGAAGGCTTTGTCCTCGAGGTCAACGAGGGCGAGTGCTTGGGGGACATTCTCATTTATTTCTTGGTCGCTGCGACCATTGGCTTCCATGGCAAAGGCGACGTTTTCGTAGGCGGTCTTGTGTGGCAGTAACTTGAAGTCTTGGAAGACCGTACCGATCTTACGCCGGTAATGCGGTAGTTTGCGACGTGGGATCCGGTGTACGTCTAGTGATTCGTAGAATACTGTGCCAGTCGTCGGGTGATCTTCAGCAATAATCATTTTGAGAAGGGTGGTTTTGCCAGCCCCAGAGTGACCGACAATGGAAACAAATTCTTTTGGTTCTACTTGGAAGGTAATGTCCGTAACGCCGTTTGAGTGTCCGTCGTTATAGTGCTTCGAGACGCCATCAAAATATATCATGCTGGTGAGTATACCACGCTAGTCGGCTGTCTTGCACGCCGCAATAAACGCATTGATATCCCCACCTAAGACTGACTCGACCTGGCGGACTTCGACGCCGGTGCGGTGATCTTTAACCAACTGGTACGGATGCAAGACGTAGGAGCGGATCTGACTACCCCACTCGATTTTAAGGGATTTTTCGACGTTCAGTCCGACTAACTCGCGCTCGCGCTGTTCTTCCTCGAACGCAAAGACCTTACCGGCTAGTAATTTGAGGGCTTTTTCGCGGTTTTGTTGTTGGGATCGTTCCGACGAGATATTGACAGAGATGTTGGTCGGCGTGTGTACGATACGGACGGCCGTCTCGCGCTTGTTGACGTTCTGTCCGCCAGCGCCACCCGAGCGCGCAAAGCTGATCTCGATATCATCGTCGTGTAGGGTCACCGCCGCGGGATCGTCGATACTGGGTGCAACTTGCACTAAGGTGAACGATGTCTGTCGTTTGCCGTTACTGTTAAAAGGACTAATGCGCACCAAGCGGTGGACGCCTGATTCGTGTTTGAGCGTGCCGTAGGCGTTCTTGCCAGTGAGTTCGATGGTCAGGTTACGGTATCCGCCAACGTCGTTGCGGTTCTCGTCCAACACCATCACCTGCCAGCCTTTCTGCTCGGCGAATTTCTGATACATCTCGAGGAGCATCCGGGCAAAATCCTCGGCGTCATCACCGCCGGCACCAGCGACGATAGTAATGCT
>CAZVFY010000006.1:0-47395 GCA_964626635.1 uncultured Candidatus Saccharibacteria bacterium | reverse complement strand
CATTCAGCACCGTTTCCATCATCCCCGGCATGGAGATCATGGCCCCGGAACGCACCGACACGAGGAGCGGATTGTCCGGGTCGCCGAAGCGTTTCCCGGTCTTATGCTCGAGCGCTTTAAGTTCGCGCTCAAGCTGGGTGTTGAACCGCTTGGGGAACTGACCGGTCTCCTGGTAGCTTCGGCAGAGCGATGTCGAGATCACGAGCGCTGGCGGCGTCGGCAAACCGAGCGCCGCCAGTCGAGTGATCCCGTGACCCTTTCCTCCCAGCGTGTAGGAGGTGGTGCCAAGATCGCCCCACGTCGGGACGATTAGCCGTCGACGCGCATTGTGACCCATCTTGGCCACGGTGCGCGAACGACCCTGAGTAGATGCTGCGAGCATCGAACCCTCCTATTTGTTTGATTGGTTTGATTCATGAGTTTTCAAGGAACCCACTTTCTAAACATAGAGTAGCATATAAATGACTATATGTCAATCTTATAAAAACCCCTCAAGTCAGCCTAACTGTTACTTGAGGGGTTGGGTTATCCGTGTGGTAGCCCCACGGCGGGCGCATTTTATATGTACTGTCTTGATAACGAAAGGGCGTTCCTTCCGCCAGGGGCTCACCCTGGAGTATCCAGCAGTTTTTTAACTAACGTGGCTGGCAACCGCACTTCCCTGTCGATCGTATTGACATGAAGCTATCCCTGTTCGAACACGAGCTTGGGATTGTCGCTCTTTAGTTTGGTTGGGTCTTATCGATGCACGCTTTATACCAACGCAGCGTTGTCGCAACAGTCGAGGATACATACAGTGATTGAACACATGTTCATACCGCTCTAAACTCGCCGTCACCTAGCATCCTGCTACCTGGCCCGATTCCCGTGTCAAGAATCTGACTACTCTCACATCTGCCGATGCGAGCGATGGGCGATACACCATCCTCAATCTCCTCAGAACCCAAGCTAGCTCAGGGAAAGAAGACTGCCTGTCTTCCGGTCAGTACTGCTTACCTCCGTCACTTATTTGTATAAGTAACTACTTCCATAAGCAGCACATCGCAGCGTTTGCACTCGAGGCGACAAAACCTCTCGAGTAGGTCATACATCGTGCTGCAAACACAATGCTGTGCAGTGTCGGTAGTTGTTGGACGACTGCAGCGACCCAAAGGACATCCTTTTTTCTTCTCTGCATTTTACCCATTACCCCAGTCCTTCGCTAAAGGGGGTTGGGCGGTGTCACCGCGGAGGCTTTTTGCATACCTATCCTCCACGATCGTCCCTCCAGCGTTGTCGCGCTCGCGACTCAACTTTCAGGTTTTGTGTCAGTGCCGAGATCGTTTCTCTCCCCGCACTGTTCACTCATAATCGCTCCATGTCTGGCTCCGTTCTTGCGATTGCATATATGTATCACATATTGCAGTAAATGTCAATGGTCACGCGCGTTACATCTTTACTACAAGGTTCAATACTTACCTTGTGGCTACAAAACCTGATGAAACTATTGCGCCGCAAGGACATTTTGTAGCTTAACTGAACCGTTGTAGTACTCCCAGAATGATTCCAAGTAGGTTTTTAGTGGGTTTAAAGTTTTACTCACTATGTCCACAAAAACATAGAAATATATAGAAGAATGAAAAACTTACTCTCGAGTAGGTTTTTTATTTTGGTATACTTTTTATATGACACTTTTCAAAAAATTCGCCGCCGTAAGCGCGGTATACGGCGGACTATCTTATATCGGCGGTATATTCGTATATCTACGATTATTAAAGTACGACAGTGCAACGTCAGCCACTGAACAGCTTACTATTATTAGCAACAACTCCGTCCTAGTTCACATCACCACGCTACATATATATATTATATTCTCATTTGGAATTATTCTGCTTGCGACCTATCTATATTTGAAACTCAAGAATCAGCAACCAGCTCTTGGCCTCCTTAGTTTAATTACCGGTGTGATCTGGGCAACGATCCTTATTGCCAGCGGGTTTATCTCCATGGCAGTCACCACCCTTCTCATGAATGGAACTGCTGCTAATGAGCTTGCCTCAGCCTGGCAGTCAATCAACATTATCGGCGATGCTCTTGGTGGAGGTAATGAACTAATGGGAGGAGTCTTTACCGGACTTGTAAGTCTCGCGATGTACAAGGCACGCTTTAGTGGAATGGCTACAAGCATCCTTGGTACATTGGTTTTTATCGGAGGAACTATCTCAGCCCTGCCCTACCTCGCAGATATAGGAATCGGGATTTTTATAATTAGTCAAATCCTCTGGTTCTTTACTCTCGCGCGAGATATTAGCAAGAATTAGTACATATCTTTATTGCCATTTAATTTACATATTATGAAAAATCAGATTACAAAATTAGACTTTATTGGAATACCATCAACAAACGTAGAACGCTCGAGGAAATTTTATGTGGAAACCCTCGGTCTGCGACCAGATGAAAAAGCCGAGACAGAATTTTGGGTCGGCGACACTTGTTTTGCGATTTGGGAACCAGAGAAAATGGGCATGTCATTTACACCGCAAAAAGGTGCGCATATTGCCCTTCATACAGATGATATTGAAGCCGCTCGTAAAGAGCTGGAAGAACGAGGGGTAGAATTCCTAGCTCCAACCATCGAGAACCCTGTCTGTTTTATGGCGCTGTTTACTGATCCAGATGGCAACGATTTGATGTTGCATTCGGTGAAGCAATAACTACACTGTTGTGGCTACGAAATACGCATCACTACACTCCCCTTCTTTCTTCCTGAATCTACATATCGACTTGCTTCCACAATTTCATCAAGATCAAAAGTTTTGTCGACAGTAGCGACCAACGAACCTTCGTCATACATCTGAGCCAGCTCTTCAAGGTCTGAAGAAGTTTCTTTCGATACATCAAGACTATCGACAGTTGTGTATTGCCCATTCTCTGCGAGCAAATGTTCTGCTTTAGATTTAGTTGCCTTGCCAACTGCATCAAACACCACGTCAAACGCACCTTCGATGTCTTCTAGTAAAGTTTCTCGGTAGTTGTACACCTTTGTCGCACCTAACTCTCTCGTTAATTCCATGCCATCTGGTCCACTAACCGCTACTACCTCAGCACCGAGATATTTTGCGACCTGCACGGCAGACGACCCGACTGCTCCAGTCGAACCATAAATTAAAACCTTCTTACCTTCACTCACCCCAGCTTTACGCTAGAAGTAGAGAGCAGTATTCCCGCCAAACGGTAACGCACTAGCTTCTTCGAAACCCGCTGTCTTTGGTTTCAACGCCATCGCTCGCTTATCTGACAACGCACAATAGTCTGCAAATGCACCGAAGCTGAGTCCAGTCATAGCGTATATTTCATCACCAACTTTAAAACGTGTCGTTTCGCTTCCTGCTTCTTCTACTACTCCAGCCAACACACTACCGTGAATTTGCTTTGGTTTTCGGAGGCCAAGCATAAGACGCAACACAATCTTTGCCAGCACACCTTTTATGCCGTCACCGCTATCGAGCGCACGAATACGCACATCAGCTGAGTTAAGTGACGCAGCTTTCACCTTGATCAAAATCTCGTTTTTCTTTGGTGATGGCTTGGCAACTTCCGCAACACGCAATACTTCCGGTGGTCCGTAATCATCAGCCAGCACTGCTCGCATAGCTATTTATCTTGATTAAGATGAGACACTCCCCAAAAAAAGATACCTGCGCCAGCGGCTAACAAGAACAAGAAGAGTCCAATGCCAAGCGGTGAACCCCAACTAAGAATGTATACGATGTTTTCCATATTTAAATTTATACCTTATCGTTGTTAATTTGAACCTCATCTTCGTCCAAGGGACTTTCTTTTTCTGTTTTCTTCCTAGTGGTGTACATAGCGACACCGATTGCCACTCCAATAGCAATTCCTGCACCAATGTTATCCATACCGATACCAATAGCAGCACCAACTAGTATTCCTACACCAAGACGTGACTCTGGCTTGTCCCAAAATATCTTTTTTAAGATTTCCATATCTATTAATACTAGCATAACAAAAATAGCACAGAATATAGTTTCTAGTCCTAGCCTTAAGCGCCTGAAAGTTTAGGATCTCAACCAAGCAGAAGGTCAAGTACTAGTGAATCATTTCCATAAATCAACAATTTTCAAGAAATTTGCACACTCCATTTCAATCAAAGAGGTTCTTACCTCCAGCAAACTGCTCCACCAGACATGGAAATATTTAGAAGAATATGGAAGTTCTGCTCCAAAACAAAAACCGCTTATTCAAGCGGTTTTTGTATATCTAGCAAGTTTATTCCCTAGAGACCTTGTAACATTTGCCTCATCTGTGCGATTTCTGCAGACTGAGTTGAGACGATTGCTTGAGTTAGTTCTGCAATCTCATTGTGCTCAACATATGGTTGAACACTGCGAGCCATCATAATCGCTCCCATGTGGTGCCCAATCATATCTTCAAGAAAGACTCGGTCGATATCTGCTCCCGATAGATTTTCCAACTCACGCATCATCGGCGTGTATTCACCATTGTCTACATACACTTCCCCGTACCAGTCCTCATACCACTTTTTCATTTCTGCTATTTCAGCTTCTTGTGCAACAACAATGTTTTCAACAAGCTGTTTGATTTCAGGTGTTGTGCCACCACGCTCGATAACCTCCATCGCTGTGTCTACCGCTTCTTGATGATGAGGAATCATACCTTCGATAAACTCTCGCTCACTGGAAACCATCATCGCCATCATGTGATCCATTTGACCCATACCTCCCATGCCAGTATCAGCATCACCCATCATGGTGCCGTCAGGCATACGGTGCATACCCATTGGTATATTTTCTGACGCTTCCTTGTTATATCCTCGTTGTTCGTACGCTTTGCCTTTGTCTGCAATAGTGTAGCCACCGATACCCCCGATAAGGAGAGCAATGATGGCTACCAAAATAGTTTGATTGTTCATTTTAATTTTTGGTTATTGAATAAAGTAGAGACGGCGCTCACTAAAACAGTTTTGGATGAAGGATACCACTGGAGAACAGTTCTTGAAGTGGTCGATATGAAAAAGCGTACGTTCGTTCTCGTAACTGTTTATGCAATATTGGGATCAACCTGCGCTTGAGCGCAAAAAGGTGTGGTGCAACTGAAGCAACAAACGCTACAGCTCCTGCTACAGCAAGCAGAAGAACGAGGGTTGGAGCAACAGCCAGGAACACTGATTTCCACGCCCCTATATGATCAGCGATGTTCATTGAACATATTACTTCATCGTGAATCATAAATGGGCAATCCGTCATACCACCAGTCATATCCATACCCATCGACATATGGAACAAACTCACGAACATTGCACCGAGAAGAAAAGTGAGGATTAGGCTAGCGATGACTTTCATGCAGGTAATTATAGCAAAAGCATTGCTGCCATGCCTGCCATCAGCAAATCTTCACCGAGTGTCACCCAGGTCATCGGCACCTTGAACACCGTCCCCAGACATGCACAAGGAATCTCTTCTCCTTCCCGCAGTTTCAGGTACACCCCTAGTGCACCAATGAGCATAATAGGGACTACTACAGCTGAAACTAATGATACTTGCCACGCAAGAATGTAAGCAACACCAAATCCAACTTCGAGAAATGGATAGATGTAGGCATATGTCTTACTCCGCTTCGCTAGCAGATCGTACATTTGATACGCCTCAACAAATCCACGAATGCGTATTACTTTGAGCAAGCCGAAGATCAAGAAGAAATAGCCCATAAAGGCCAGCACCCAATCTTGAGTGAAATAGTGCACCCCTAAAGCAGTCAACGCGACAACAACCGACAAAATACCGATAAGTGGATAAAAATCACTCATTGAGTGACCCATAGTACCTGCTTTATTGTGAACCTTAATATGTTTATGTTCCATTACTGTAATTATACAGGAGACGTCAAGCTCCAAGAGAGTAACAATTGCTGTACTCTTTCTATCACCACAAATCAACAATCTTTAAAAAGTTGGGTGCCTCCATTTCAATCAAAGAGGTTTTAACTTGGTACAAAGTATTCCACATTCAAATTAGCATTTGCTAATTCTTAGTTTCTAATTTAGACCTTTCTCCACCGCTTTCCAATAAGAAAAGAACGACTTGTGATACCTGGACACCGCCGGGAATAATCGTGGCCAATCGTGCCAATTAACCGTTGCGTCTGACTGATGTGACCAGTCATAGTCACCCTGGTTTGTTTGGTGTCGCCAGGCCGCAATGCTGGCTGCGCTCGCAAGGTCAAGATCCGCCACCGAACCAACATGAACCACAACGTCAGACAAGGCGACACGCGCTTGCTCAACAATAAATGACAACACGGATGCTGATACTGGCAAGCGCTCAAACCACTTTGGATCAATCAGCAGTACGCGGATCGCGTCAGACTCCGCCCCGTCTTTCAACGGCCGCAGTGTCCACGGCGTGTACAGCTCGACCGGCCGACCGACTAGCGCCGGTAGCTGGTCGATTGATACTCTGTCGTACGGTGTCGTCAGCGTCATTGGTTCACTGCCAGTTAGCTCTGCGGGTATCGCGATATGGCACATGTCATCACGGTCAAAACTCAGGTAGGTATGTGCTTGGTGTTCCTCGGCGGAAGAGAACTTATTGATGAGACTTTGGCTGATGGTGTAGCGTTTGCTGATACTGGCGCCGGCTACCCACTGCCAGGACAGAAAATTACTGGCGGGGTCACCATCGCGCAGATGGTAATATAGCCACTGTCCCATCGGCAGCCAATGCGCGCGGGCGAGGTTACACGCGAGGCTGGCGACGAACATTCGGAAATGATTGTGCATATAGCCTGTCTGATACAGATCCTGCACCGCCGCGTCAATGGCTTGAATACCGGTATTGCCAGCAATAACCGTACTGACTAACTGATGGTGCGCCCACTCCTCGCCATACGCGTCAGGTCGCGCAAACCGTAGATCAGAGAATATCGCATCACCTCGCTCCCACCAAACCAACTGAAAGTAGTCTCGCCAGGCGAGTTCTTGGACCAATTTATACGCTGACTTAGGGCTGTGCCGTGATAGTAGCTGGTCGCGGATTTCGGGCAAGGTAATGACGCCGCGGGTAATGTACGGGGACAATTTGGTGACAGCACCATCGTGGTGGTTGCGGGTGCGTTGGTACGCAATGGGATCAATCGTATCAACATACTCGAGCAGTGCAGCGTGGGTACGTGGTTGCATGATGCAATAATGCCTGTGAAATATAGTTTTGGCTAGGCACAACGGTGATAAAATGTATACTAATTACATGAGTGATACTAAAACCGTATTAATAATAGAAGATTCAACGTACCTAGCGGACTTATTGATTGATCTGCTGGCCATGGCTCAATTATGCACCCTGCACGCTATGACCGGCAGCGAAGGTGTGGCGCTGGCCATAACCCAAAAGCCAGACCTAATCCTGTTAGACATTCGTTTACCAGACATTGATGGGTACGAGGTATACCGACAGATTCGCGCTGATAACTGGGGGCAAACAGCCAAAATCATGATCCTGACCGCCTCTGAATCTAGAGACGTCATCGCGGGAAAAGTATCGCTGCCGCCGGAGGATGTGCTATTCAAACCTGACTGGAGCATGTCAGAGCTGCTCACAAAAGTACAAGAAAAAGTTCAAGCTTAGTCAGTTTCGACTGGCTCAGACAGTGGTAGACCGACTTCAAACGTGGTACCGCGACCAGATTCAGACTGAAACGTAACACGTCCGCGTAGCACTGATACAGCCTCGCGTACTATATACAACCCCAGCCCCGTACCGTCTGGCACATTGCGAACTGCGTTGCGAGCTCGAAATAATTTGGTGAAGATTTGTGATTGATCTTCATCTGGGATCCCCATACCAGTATCGGACACAACTATAAGCACTGATTGATCCTGTAATTTAGTGGTAAAGGTGACCGACCCACCAGACTCAGTATATTTAATAGCATTTGAGACAAGATTCGTCACTATCATGCGTAGCAAGTTCGGGTCAGTGACCATGTCAAGAATATTAGGATCCAGATCAGTTGAAAGCGTGACTTGTTTGTTTGCTGCAGTTTGTCTTTGTTCCTCTAAGGTATTGTTGACTAATTTTGATAGAGAGATAGTTTGGTAGTCCGGGGTAAAACTACCCAATTCAAAGCGAGAGACTCTAAGGAAATCATCAATCAGTACCCCCATGCGCGCGACGCTTTCCAAGAGACGATTGAGATATTTATGCTGACGCTCAGTCAGGCTTTCTTCATTCTCCATTTGCAGGAGCTCGGCACTCCACTTCATACCAGCTAGCGGCGTCCGTAGCTGATGCGATGCCAGTGACACAAATTCATTTTTGGCATCCTCGGCTTTCTTCTGTTTAGTAATGTCGACCAGTGTCATAAGACCTTGTTTCTCACCGCTACTATTAGTAAAAGCAAACAGTGACATCAGAGCCCAGACCAGGCTATGGTCAGGCTTATGGAGACTAACTAGCTCATCACTAATACCAATACCGCTATGAAACTTTTCGATCAGGAAAGATTTATGTTCGTCTGAGCTGATGCTAATATTACGAAACATATTTTGTTTGAGTAATACTGCTTGTTGCTGCCCCAATAGCCTACCCGCTGCTATGTTGGAAGACACTACGTCACCAGTAGCATCAATAACAAAATATGGAACCGGGCTTTTCTCGTATAACTGGGCGTATACTTGGCTGCTGACGGGACTGGTGGCGGGCCGCAATGTAACAGCGCTCGTATCAACTAAATGGCTGTCATATACATTTTTTGCAATTAGCAGCGCCGCCAATGCACTAACAAGGAATAATATGCCACCGAGATTGACTCTTGAAACATCGTAAATGAGTGTCACCAACACCAGTGTCCCAAACATAACCCCAAAAATTCCCACCGCGTGCATACTTGCGACAAGTTTCTTCTCACGGGGATTTAAGTAGTCCTGCGATTCTTTTGATGAGCTCATACTGTATGTCGGTGACTGATGCGAATCATCCCGCCCAAACTATTAATAATTAGTGGTTTCAACTAAATCAGTACTAGAGCTCGTTGCTGCAGGCTCCATAAATAAATTGTCTTGGGTCGTCGACGCACTGGATGTGGCAATGGGCGCTGCAGTGATCATGTCAGTTTCTGCGCCGGATTCATCTACCTGGTTATCGATTGCATCATTACTGCTAGTAGCTGAAGTAGACGCAGCTGTATTATCATCTTGATTTGATGGAATCGCGACCGGCGGTGATTGTGTTGTTTGGAACTCTGGTGCTGCAGCCACGAATCCACCATCAGCCACCACCGGAGGCGCGGCCACTGTCGTAACTGGCCCCTCTACTTCTACCATTGTTGACATGCGTTCGTTACGGTCTCGAATGGTTGCAGCCACATCTATTTGCCCAGTATCAGCCGACACCCCTACCGCAGCTGATGCCCCGATCCCTGCCACTAGTAGCCCACCGACTACTAACGCCTGAACTTTTTGACGGCGAGTTGACTCTTTTAATGAACCAAATTTGGTGGGCGCTTTTCGCGTCCCAGCTGTTGCCGAGTCTGTACCAGGCGATTTCCTGCCTTTCGTTTCTGTGCTGGCGGCAGCTATGGTGACTGGCGCCTCTGTGGTAGACGTAGCGACAGGGGCCGCGTACGGAGATTTGATTTCTGGCTCGCTTTTATTTACCTTAGCAGACTTCGGCTGCTTGGTGGTTTTGGCTTTTTTGGGAGCGGGTTTTTTTGCTGTCTTGGTGGTGGTTCGCTCAGCCTTTTTAGGTGTGGCGGTTGTTTTCGCAGCGGCCCGTTTGGTGCGACGGGTCGATTTTGGTTCGGCCTTATCTGTAGTGGTTTCAATTGGCGTGGGTGCGGTGTTTGTCTCGGCAGTATCAGCGACATCAGCATCATCAATGTCTTTGATTACTGACTCGACTTCTTCATCCGCCACCGCAATCCCCTGCTCGGCGAGCAGTTGTTCAAGTTTGGCGAGCTTTGCTAACTTGGCTTCGATGTCGGATTCTTTAGGCATACTTCAAACCTAGTATATCACTAGTTCCCAGTTACAAACGAGCACGTTATCCCGAGGGTTTCGCCGCTTTGCGGCAGCGCTGACTACAATAATGCACACTGTCCCACTGTCCACGCAATCGCCACGCCTTGCGGTTCTCGAAGGGACGGTGGCACTGTTTGCAAACCTTTGTTTCCTTAGGACTTTTGAGTCTTTTAGAGTTCATTGCGCAGCTACAGCTATACCTGACTATACCAAATTCCTTCCCGACAGGATTGACTACATAGTGTCAAGATTATTTGACAATTTTTTACACTCTTGCTGTGATGCGAATATACCGTATCTAATGGTTGTAACAATTATTAATAAATGTACAATATGTACATACCATCACTGACACTGAATAGGTATATTACACATCTAACTCATGCAACTAGTTATGGATACCTACGATAAATGGATTGGCGCAGATTTGTACGATACCACTGATACAAAAATTGGTACGATCGATAATCTGTACGTCGACACCCAAACCAAACAACCCACTTGGATCGAAACCACCACCGGCTTCTTTGGCACCAAACACACGTACGTGCCAATTGAGTCTGCCTACGTACACGAAGGTAACAACGACTACGTGTACACCGGCTACGAACGATCATTCGTAAAAGATGCACCGCATTTCGACGAAGGGCAAATTCTGTCCGATGCCGACGAGCGAGCATTGTACGAATACTACGGACTCACGTACGACACTGTCGCACACTCGGATGATCACCATGGTACCGCCCATACTGACGGACACGACCACGATCATACCCACGACAAAATAAACGAGCACGGCGTCACCCGGTCCGAAGAAGAAGTATCGGTGGGCACGCGTAGCGTCGAGTCCGGCACGGTTCGGTTGCACAAATTCGTCACGA
The DNA here is from genome assembly GCA_964626635.1 of uncultured Candidatus Saccharibacteria bacterium. Lineage (GTDB taxonomy): Bacteria > Patescibacteriota > Minisyncoccia > Phycocordibacterales > UBA918 > OLB19. The sequence continues at coordinate 36,478 of CAZVFY010000006.1, read as the reverse complement.
CTGAGTCAGTTGATCTGACCGTACCGGTGCGTAAGGAACACGTACGCGTCATTCGCACTCCGGTGACAGATGGCACTACCGGTAGTGAAATCGACAGCGAAGAGACGATTGCCGAGGTGACTGTGCGCGAAGAAGTACCGGTCGTGCAAAAAGAAACGGTGGCCAAAGAACACGTCACCTTAGAAAAGTCTGTCGAAACTGACGAGGCGCATGTACATGACACCGTCAAAAAAGAACATATAGAAGTGGAAGAAACTGACCGTAATCGCTAATTCTCTCTGCAGCACATTATTCTCTAATCAAAATATTTATGGCAAGTGAACCAGTAAAGCAAGATTCAAATTCATGGCTCGGGTGGCTGATTGGGCTACTCGTCCTACTCGCACTAATATTCTTCTTGGTCGAACTATTCGCCGATGATACCGACGAGGTCCAAGACCTTAACGTAGACATCGTTGATCAAGCCGATCAGTTCGTTCAAGATAATGTGGGCGATAACGATACCATTGTCGCCCTTGATGTCACCGAAGACACCGACACCCAACCAACTGGTAATAATCCAATTGAAATTCGTGGCGGAACCATTACCGAAGTCGTGTCGGACCGTCTTTTCCGAGTTGACACTCCAGACCGTGGCAACGTGTTGATGTATCTTGACGACGCCTATGACCTGGGTGAATCAGAAGTCGAGATTGATCTAAATCAGGGTCAACCGATCTCAGTCTCAGGGCGGTATACCGATGACTTATCTGGGCAAACTTTAGAACCTGATGAATCCAACGTAGTAAACGTAGAACGCACCGTGTTCTTGGTAACCCAACTCTTAGATTAATACCCTTACGCAAGTCGTCGATCACGCACGTGATCGGCGACTTACCTTACCTACTCAACATTATATGTTCAATTTACAAAACAAACACATCATCCTGACCGGTGCCGCCGCGGGCATTGGTGAAGCCACTGCCTACATCCTAGCCGAGGCAGGCGCCAAACTTACCCTCGTGGATCGCGATAGCGAACGACTAGACAATGTCGCTGGGTTCATTAAAAATCAATTTGACCAAGACGTTGTCACCGTCGCCACTACGCTGCATGACGCCGAGTCAGCCATGGCAGTCGCGGCCGCCCATCACGACGCGTACGGCGTACTGGACGTGGTGGTTAATAACGCTAGTTCGATGCAAGGGGCGTCGATGCTGGTGGATTTTGCGACCGAGGACTTTGAGGCGATGCTGCATGACAACGTGTACAGCCTCTTTCACATGTCTAAGGCTTGCCTCACCCACCTGGCGCGCAACGAAGCTGGTGGACAACTGATCAACATCGGCTCGATCTCGGGGATTGCCGGACAACCGATGCAAGCCCCGTACGCCGGCACCAAGGCGTACATCCATGCCTTTACCAGCACACTCTCGACCGAGCAAGCCCCGAACGGCGTGCGTTGTAACTCTATCGCCCCCGGTCCGATCGCGACCCAGATGACCGAAGGCAAAGAAGACTCTGTGTCCAGTATGGTACCGATGGGCCGTCGCGGTACGCCTTATGAGATCGCGCACGCCATTGCGTTTTTGTGCTCGCCCTACTCCAGCTACATCAACGGCCACACCCTGGTAGTTGATGGTGGTGCGGCCGGCGGGCCTGGTGGCAACGGTGATCAGGCATCTAGCAAGCTATCTACTACTCCCGACTATCCCTACGAATTGCAGCACCAGTACGATGGTGACGAGCGCTAAATTTACAGCGTTAATTAAGCAATCACTTTCACTGACCCACTCTTTTTGCCCCGGCAAAAGAGTGGGTCAGTTATTTTTTGAAAGTGTGGCGGCGCGAACCGTGTTTTTGGTAGACACGCTTGGCATGATGTCTGCCGCTTGATGATTTCTTTTTGGCGTAAAGTGCGTCTTTCATAATCTTCGTTTCAGCAGCAAAATCTATGATTGGCGCGCAGTAACCTGCAACCGGTTCTGTGTGGTGTTGCCGAATAGCAGCGGCCGAAACACCGGCCAGTTCTGGTACCCACGTTTTGACAAATACACAATCCGGGTCTTGATCTTCTAACTGTTTTTGCGGCGAATAGACGCGGATAGTGTTCGTACCAGTGACGCCGGCCTGCATCTGGACTTGCGCCACGTGTATCCCAGGCACGTAATCATGCATCAGTTGAGCTAACTCGTACACAATAGTCTGCCATGGCAGGCGCAGCGCGTGCGTCGCAAAACTAGTGATCATCGCCCGCGAACGAAACGTCAGCCAGCCAGTGGCGGCGTAACAGCGCATCGCGGCGTCAATCGCCGGGAACCCCGTCTGTCCCGTCCGCCACGCCACTAGGCGCGCGTCATGCTCGGCGCCGGTCACATACGGCAATCCGGTCGCAAACACCGCGTTGACCGGGCGCTGCTCCATTTCTACCTCGTCCTCAAACTTCTGCACAAAATGGCTATGCCAGTACAGTCTAGATTCAAATTTACGCAAACTTTTCTTGACCCGCGCAGCTGATTCATCCGGCTGTCGAGTAACTGCGGACGCCTTTGCGCGAGTCGCCCGCAGCACCGTTGCCAGACTGATCGTACCCCACGCCAAGTGTACTGATAGCCGGGAACAGGCAGTCGGCGCTGTGTTCATACTACTGATACCACCGCTGTACGCATGCGCGCGCACGCGCAAGAAATCCTGCAGCGTGTCATGCGCCTGCTTCTCGCTCACTGCGCGTAGCTGATTATTGGATATGTAACCTAATGTTTTAAGACTCGGTATCCGACCGGGCAACACGTCAAAACCGCTGACGTCCGCACGAGCCTTTAATTCTGCTTTGGGAATCGGTCTGAGCGGTAGATTCATGTGCGTCGCAAATAATGACTGCCAATGATCGCGATCTTTGAGGCCGCGGATCACGCCATTAGTGGGTACTTCGACAAACGCAACGCCACGATCGCGACACCACTGCTGCACCGCTTTGTCACGGGCATAGGTGTGTGCGAGCCCAGTCTCTTCATGCGCGTAGAGGTGCGTGAACGGCGCGGCCCGATACAACTCGTCGAAAATCGTCAGGATCGGGCCGCGCCGCACTACCAGATCGCTCCCGTGGTGCTGCAAATTTTTGCGCAAACTGGTAACACCGTCATGAATCGCCTGTGCATGTGGCTGCCCCCAATCCGGCCCCTCGAACACAAGCGGCTCAAACACATACACCGGCATCACCCGCTGACACTCAGCCAACGCACGACAAAGCGCGGCATTGTCGTATAGTCGAAAATCCCGCTTGACCCACCAAATGGCACGTAAATCTCTCGACATAGTTACACCCTACTACGCACGCATCGCTAGCGAAAGTGCACCCATAATCGTCCATGATTTTTACTATCTATTTCCACTCGTTTGTATTTCTCCTTGACTTCTTTCCGGTCCAAGAACTTTTTAATCCGCTTCATCAGTTGCCCGCTCCCCTTGCCGGGTATGATCTCGGCTTTTCTCGCACCCGCGCGCTCGGCCTCGTCCATCAGATTATGTAGCGCCGCATCAAGCGCTCGCCCATTTTTGGCAATCGGGTGTAAGTCAAGGTGCAGAATGGATTTGGACATAGACGTATAATTTTGCTGTACGCACGATAACAAACTTTTGGAAATTACAGAGTAGGCGCAAGACTTGATACAATTTATTATAAACAATAGTAAGGCCGCCCGTGACACGGGCGGCCCATTTCGTTATTACAGGAAGTGGTACGTGAACGTACATGGGTATGCTAGTGGCTGCTCGGTGTTTGGCACACAAATGTCTACCCCATCGTAATCCTGTATGAACGCTTTTATTTTACGCTTTTCACTATCGTGCATACGCGACATATCGAATCGCCGAGCGTCTATTGCTATTCCGTAGAGCGGGACATACATAATGTTAACTATGCCGGATGCGCGCTCGGAACCAAAATGCTGAACGACTTGATTGACATGCGGAGCAATAATCTCACCGAGCTCCTGCTCGGGCACTCCTTGAGAATAATCGTTGACCTGCACATTATACGTTTCTCCACCTTGATTCTTTAGGACTTCACATTGCACGCGAATTTGCATTTCGCCCTCCTCATACCGGGGTGCATCTGTCTATACCGTACAAAAAATTATCTCCATGCGCAATCAAAACTCATTACCGCCGCCACCCAAACGCACCCGGCCGACTGCCGTACTGGTCCCACCAGCGCCATCCAGCAAACAGCCCGGCGAGGAGTCCGCCCGCCCACAGCCCGGCTGCGCCGATTGCGTGGATCATCTCCCACTCGCGCCACCACCAGCTATCCGCATTGACCTCGTCACTAAATATTAGTTCAAGTGCGATCAATTCGACCACGCTGTGCACCAGCGTTGCGAATAGTAGACCGAGTAAGCCAAAGGCGAGGATGTAGAGGATTCTTTTCATGTGATTATCATACCGTAGCTACCACGTCTCATCTATTTGCTGCATCACTTCCATAGTTTTGTGGAGGGAGACGAGGAGGCGTTCGTAATTTTCAAACTCGGCGGCGGTCAGGGCGCGGCCCTTGCGGTCTTTGAGGTACTTTTGGGCGGGTTGGTAGCCGCCGATATAAAAGTTCCAGACAGATTCGGGGACACCCTCCCAATACTGGTCGGGGTTCAAATAGATGCGGTTAGTGGCGTGATCATAGCGCGGCGTGTCGGCGACGTTGTCACCGCCGACTGGGAACGTGGTAACGGGACGGCGGACCGCCGGGTCGGTCAGCAGGTGTAGACCGCGCAGGCGGCGGCCGCACTCGACCAAGCCCCAAAACTGGTCGCGCGTAACGGTAAAGTCAGCCTCGTCTGCCTGATCAGTGGCGGCGCTCGCTACGCTCGCGCCGCCACCTCCCTTGCCCCCACCCCCGCCCGGATACGGCACCCTTGGAAAACTGCTCTTGAGGAACTCGGCGTAGGTGGCGCGGTAGCGCGGGCTATGCAGCACCGCGTAGACATAGTCGAGGACATCCTCGGGCGTCGTCGTACCGACGACGCCCTCGATCGCCGCGACGATGTCAGAGTCAAGGTTGGCGATCCGCTCGCCGTTTTCGCAGAGGTAGAGAGGGGCAACTGATTCGCTACCCTTGTTATCTGACCTAATGAACCCATCGGAGATGATGCTGTCTGAACAAAATACATACAGATCATTTTCAGATGGTTGCTGACGCCGAAACACTAGCCCCACATTCTCCCCTGCCAAGAAATGCTCCATTAATCCCCACCGCCCCCAGTCGACCATGTCTGGGTGGTAATAACAATAGCGAGTATCAAACGGGCGGTACGAAATTGGCTTGATGATTTCGCGGTGGTCGAGGTCACGAATTTTCTGGCGGGCGTCCATCAGTTTCCACCCGCGAGTGTCTCCGGCTGGATATTTACCGTCTTTCTTACCAGGGAACAAAAATTGCCGCAGTTCTAATTCAGACTGATCACTCTCGGCGAACGTTGTTATACGTCTTACAAGCGCTTCACGGTCAACGTCAATGACGACACTGTCGCGGGCGGTGACAATCCCGGTCGTGTTCTGTGGAAATAGCTCGGCGACCGAAAATCCCTCCTGGTACGCGGCCTTGCCGGCGCCTTCTTCAACCCAGGCTTCGCAGTCCGCGGGCAGTTCGACCCAGTCGATGTCGGCGAGGGTCGCGGCGGTGTCGAGCGCGTTGAATTTATGGGCGCGTTTACCGTACAGGTCGGCGCGATGGACGCGGGCGGGCGGCGTAGACGCCCGCGCTGATTTTTGAGGCGGCGTCGTAGACGCCGCCCGCCCGCGTCCCTTACCCTTCTCGGCGTCCGTCGCAGTCGCCTTTTTTACTCCGAAGATTATCGCCACGCCCGTTTTGATATCGAACACATTTTTGTCTTCGCTGCCGTCAGGTGCCGTCTCCTTTTTATTCGCGTTACCGTGCAGATCTAGCACGTAGATCGCGTCAAACGTCTGGCGCAGTTGCCAGCGCATCCCGCGGAACGTCGGGTTATCGAGGTACCCGTGCGCAGTGATCATGCCGATGACTCCCTCGCCATTTTGCGCCACCAGGGTTTCGGCAAAGCGAATGAACTTGACGTAGTCATCGTCAAGCCAATGTTTGCGCTCTTGCAGTCGCCCGCCGCCTGGTTCGACTTTGTACGCGTCGTTGTCGGTGTAATGCTTGTTCTGAGAAATACCGCTGTACGGCGGGTTCCCCAGCACCACCATGATCGGTCGCTCGCGTTTAACCTCACTCGCTAGGCGCGACTCTTCGGCGATACTGTTGACCACCCCGAACAAGTCAGCTTGCAACGCCACGTCCTGCGGCGCGTCGAGGGTATTTGATAGGTACACCCCGAGGCGCCGTGTGAACTCTTCGGCGCCCGTCTGGCGCAGCGTCAGTGCTAGTTTCAGGTGGGCGATGGTGTAGCTCGCCATCATCAGCTCGAACCCGTGCAGCCGCGGCAGCAAACTGTCGTTGACGTACGCTGGCCAGTTGCCTTGGTTGTGCGCGCGTTTGCTGTGGATGTGGCGGACGGCCTCGTTCAAGAACGTGCCCGTCCCAACCGCCACGTCGAGTAATTGCACGCGGTGCATCGACACAGTTTCTTTCACGTCCTTACCTTTGTCGTTCTGGTGCACAACCGTGCGTTCAATTTGCTCGGTATCCGCCAGCCCGTCGTGGATCCTGAACTCGCGCTGCAACAGATCATCTATCCCCCGTACGATAAACCGCACCACCGGCAGCGGCGTATAGAACACGCCCATGTCCACTTTCTTTTGCGGGTCGTACTCTCGCAAGAAGTCTTCGTAAAAATGAATGACCGGGTCAGGCGACTCTACCTCGCCGCCTGCCAGGGTGGCTTGTTTGAAATACTCCTCCATCAGTTGCCGCACGTCGGCGTGGGTGAACACTTCGCACAACTCGTCGACGATGATCTCGAGTCGGCGCGGGAAACTGGCACCAGTGATGTGGTCAAAAAAGCTCTTGAGGAACGGGTTGGTCGCCGGTAGCAGGTCACGTGCCTCAGCCCGAGAGAAACTGTCCGGCGTCGGGTCGTTGTACCGCGCCGCAAATAGCCCGTACACCAGCGTCTGCGCGTACATGTCGGCGAAATCCTCGGTCGAGAAGTCGGCGATTAGGTGATCGCGCATAAACCGTCGCATCCGTTCGAGTTCGTCTTTGCGGTCGCTCTCGCTCTCGAGGTACGCGACAACGTTGTCGCGCACCCGGCGCGCCTTGCCACCCATGATCTCGGCCAGGTGGCGACCGCGCGTGATCGGTTCGCGTTGCGACCTCACGAAGTCCCGCATGGTGTCAGCCAGGTGGCCTTCTTGTCCCAGGCACGGAATCAAGGCGGAGTGCGAGCGGTCAAGAGTCGCCAGGCTGATCGGTTCGTCGTAGCGTTGACCATTTCGATAGAACCGGAATTCGATGTAATCGCTGATGATCAGGTTGGTGTAGCCAAAGTACCGCGCGGCTTGGTCTGATCGCTCGATCGTGTCGAGGTCTTCGCCGGGTTTTTTGACTTCGAGGTACAACACCGGTACGTCACCGCGCAGAATGATAAAGTCCGGCTTATTCTTATCACCAGTACTTTTCTCGTGGCGGACGGTAAAGCCGTCGGCGTGAGTAAAGATCGTTTCGAGGTATCGCTCGAAGGCACTGCGATACGTGTACTCGGTGCTATCGCCCGCCGTATACAGCGTCGAGACCTTGGCGATATAGTCACTGGCTGCGCTCATGGTGTAGTTACAGTAGCACGCAGGGGTGAGTTACTCAATTACCACCGTTCCATCCGATCGCGTCGTTCGGTCAGTGTCTCCCCCTCGTACTGCCAATACTGGTAACCGTTAGCGCTTGGCAACGTGATACCCGAATCAATGTAGTACAGTAAGAGCTGCTTTCGACTGACTCAGTTCTATATCCTCAAGTAACTTGGTTTTATTGGTGTGCACAATTGCGGTCGTAACTAACTTGTGAGCGAGGCCGTCGTAGACGGCCCCTTTCCTATTTACAAATGTGTCCGGCACCGCTACTATCGTCAATAGTATACATCCACGGAAGGAGTTCGTGATGCGAGTTCTATACATCGTTCTTGCACTAATCCTAACCAACCTACCCACTACTGGCAACCTCACCGCCAACGCCGAAGGGCGTCAGCAGTCTCACATTGTGATTGCCGCTGATCACAGTGACAGCATGCACAATAGCGGGAACATTCGAACGCAGACCACCGCCATTGTGGCTGCGGTCCAATCGTATGTGAACCAATGTGGCCACACCGAGGTGACCTATCTGCCCTGGGGGGCGTTGGCGTATCATCCGCATACGTTCATGCTCACGAACGAAGCGAGCCGCCAAACGTTTATCAGCACCATGAGAGACAAACTACCAACTCTCCGGCTTGGTAATACTAATCATGGCTTGGCGCTGCAGATAGCGTTACACATATTACGAGACAGCGATGTCAGAGCTATCGTGTTTATCACCGATGGTGTTGGGGCTCCAGTACAATTGAAAATGCCAGCCGACACGCTGCTTTTCAAGCTCTCGCTCGACACCCTGCCAGTCAGTCGCTATCTGCAGCAAGACTTTTTGCCTGGGTACGGCCACCACTATCACGCTAACTCAGCCGAGAAGCTGCAGCGAGACATAGCTGATATCTTTCTCAGCATGGAGGATGCGTGCATTAGTTGATAGGGTTTGATACGGTGCGCCAGCTAACAGCCCCGCCGACATCCGTCGGCGGGGCTAATACATTTTACTTAGCACTCACTATCTTCCCCCGCTGCTGATACACCGCGATCGCGACCGCCAAGAGTGGCGCCGCCAACAGTAGTCCGACAATACCTAGCCACACCGCGAACAGTAGCTGTAGCGCCAGCAACAAGCCCGGTGGCGTACTGACTGCTCGCTCTTGGATGATCGGCGTCAGGAAATTGCTTTCTAGCGTTTGGATACCGAGGTACAACAGACCGACGTACAGCACATACGCCGGACCAACGCTCAGGGCGACCAGTGCCGCCGGGATCACTGACAAAATGGGACCAATATTCGGCACAAACGAAATGAGCGCAGTGATGACCGCCAGCGTAAACGCAAACGGTATCCCGAGGAGCCACAAACCAACGTACGTCAGCACCCCTACCAACACCATTGATACGATCCGTGCCAGCATCCACCATACTACGGCGGTTTTGGTGACCTGTAGTAACGCATCGCCATCTATTCGCGTCGGTGCAAATGTACTGACGACTCGTTTGTACGTGTGCGCGTTGTACGCCACGAACCCCGCAATGATCACAATCACCAAGACATTAAATGCAGCACTGCCAAGTGCTCCGACCAACCCCGCGGCATCGCTAAGGGTCGAGGAATTAATCAAGGTACTGGCCTGAGAGGTGACGCTATCGGCCAGCTGATTACCGTACGGCACGTCGCGCAGCGCTTTCATGGTTGTGTCAACGAACGCCGGCAATCCATTGGTAAAATTCGCCACCTGTGATTTTAGTACCGTACCAAACGCGTAGCTCACACCCCCGACCAGCAGGACGCTCAGCAGTAGTAGCGCAGCGAACATTTTGTGATACGACCAGGACGTTTGTCGCGCCGCCCACTGGGTCAGTGCAGCGATACAGATAGCCAACAGTCCGGCAAAGGAAATGATACCGATCGTGGTACCGGCCAGCCACAGGCCATATACACCTAATGCAACCGCGGCGACGATTAAGGTGCGCACAATAAATTGTCCGTATGATAGATGCATATGTACAATTATACATTTAAAGGTTTTTTGTCAATTAGCCGCTTAAACCTTACGCCAGATCAATCGTACAAATTTCCACAACAACCGCACCACTACTATCACCACCGCACCGTAGACAACTACTCGGATTAGCCATAGTAAGAAAATACCAAATGTTGCCGATAATACGATAAGTGTATCCGTAAATGTATTGCTGAGCTCGTCCCAAGCTCCCTGCCATTGCTGAGCGCGTTCGTTGGCGTAGATTGGGAACAGGCGTGACGCATTGACTTGGAATTCGGCGACGCCTAAACGCTCTTCTAAATCGGCGGATTGCTGTAACAGCCGATCAAGCTGACTCGTAAGGGTAATCTTACGCTGCGTCAGCGTGTCGATCAGTGATAGTTTTTCACGAATGGCCGTTGCCAGGGTCGCAGCGTCGTTACTATCGCGTGCAAACACAGCAATTTCGTCGAACTCTGTCTCAGCTACTGCCAATGAGCGTTCGACACTAGCAAGCTGCTGGCGCACGATGCTGGCTTGTGACTGCAGCTGCGAGCGATGTCGTGTCACCGAATTTGTCGTGCGCGCGATCTCCACTCCCGAGTAACCCCGCAGCGTTTCTGCGACCGCGGCCGCCTCGGAGTCTGGAACGTAAAATGTAGCCGTGCAACTGTTGGTCGAGGTGTTTAACTGGCGGAAATTTATTTCGGATCGGTCTTTGAGGACTGTCAGTGCAGCGCACAGTTCGTCGAATGCTCGGGTACGAGCCCTTACATCGTAACGAGTGGTTTCGTAGGCCTCAAGCTGACTGACTGCGCCACCAGTAGCTGGGTTGGGCTGCGGGATAGACGGACTGAGCTCGTTTATTACGCGACCAAAGTCACGGGAAGCGGCCGGCACCATACCTGCATCAAACGATTCACTTGAAAATCCCGTGCTGTTTGATTGCATATTAGCGAGAAACCAGAAAGCAATCGCAGCTGCCAGCAGTCCGCCAATGGCATACAATGCGTATTTGAACACGCGATTTCGAAAGATAGCAGGCATAGATATATTGTCGTGAGTAACAGTTGTGTTCTCACTGTAACGCACCACTTACTGTATGCGTCAAAGTTACACACACGTGGCTTCAGCGATCGCATTCCCAAAATCTGTCGTCCGCGACCAGCGCGCACTCCACCCGGCGTCAGTTAGGAGGGCTAGTAATTCGGACTCACGATATAGCGTCACTGCGGCAGTGATACTAAACGTTTGTTGCGCCGCAGGCGCGAGTGGTCCGTGTCTGTGTGCGACATTGTGCGCGGCAGTCGGATACCCGCGCGCCAGATCAGAGCCAAGACCCGACACTCCCACGTACAAGTAATCTGCCCGCTGCGCCAGACTGCTCACTACAGTGTGCGCATCGGCATATGACAAGTAGTGCAGCACGCGATTCAGGAGGCAGTAGTCATACTGTTCGGTCGTGGCATTCAGCCAATCACGAACATCTTGCTCAATATAGCTGATAATTGCGGTAGAGCTAATTGCTGCAGGAATGCACCGGTCGACCGCGGTCACGTGCGCTCCGGCAGCGACCAATCGCGTGGCAGCACCGCCAGCGCCACAGCCAATATCAACGACGCGTGGCTCGTTACCCATTGCCGTCTGCTGGGCGACTTGTGACAATAGCCGTTTCTCGATCTGATCAGCGCGTGTCGCCGCCACATCGACTCCGTACTCCAGTACTTGCTTCATCTCATACAATATATACACTTGTACATATATATGGAAGCAACGGTCATCTATCCGCATCAATTATTTAGTAACCATCCAGGATTGACTCCCGGCCGAGCGGTGTACGTCGTCGAAGAGCCACTGGTGCTGACCCACAACCCAATTCATCGTGGCAAACTGTTATTACATAAACTGACCATGGACGCGTATCAGCGTGACCTTGAGAGTCGCGGTTTTGCTATAAAAAAACCTATTCGCCGCCTCTCTCTCCTCGATTACCCAACGACTGAGGAAGTGTTTAAAAAGTTGCACGCTGACGGCGTCACCGACGTACACATCGCCGACACCGTCGACGATTACCTCGAACGCGCGATTGGTGGCAGCGGCCTGACACGACATTGGTACGAAACACCGGCGTTTCTACTCGAACACAACAACACGAAAGACAGATTTATCAAGAGTAAGCGACACATGGTACGCTTTTACAAACAGCTACGGCTCGATATGGACGTACTGGTCGACGGTGATGGCGAGCCAACTGGCGGGCGATGGTCGTTTCATGAAGACAACCGCCAGAAAATTCCCAAGGGCACCGACCTGCCGACAGACATCGCTGCATACGGCAATGACGAGATCGTCGCGGCTCGGGACTGGGTCGCAGAGGTCAAGAAACGCACTGCAGTCGAGACCTACGGCGAATCCACCCTGTGGCTGCCGTACACCGCCGAGGGAGCGCGCGAGTACCTGACGACATTTCTGACCGAGCGCTTCGAGACATTTGGACCGTACGAAGACGCGATGACCACCCGCGGCGTACGCCTGTGGCACTCGGCCCTCTCGCCGCTCTTGAACATTGGCCTACTGACACCAGACGAAGTACTCGATGCGGTGCTGTCATACGCAGAAGAACACTCCGTGCCAATCAACTCACTCGAAGGCTTCGTGCGGCAATTGATTGGCTGGCGGGAATTTATGCGTGCCAGTTATGTAACCGACGGACGAAAAATGCGCTCACAGAATTTCTGGGGCCATACCCGCCCCCTGCCTGACTCATACTGGACGGGCAAGACTGGCGTGAAGCCCGTCGACCACGTCATCCAGACCGCCCTGACGCATGGCTACACCCACCACATCGACCGACTGATGGTGATGGGAAATTTTATGTTGCTGTCACAACTGCATCCCGACGCCGTATACCGCTGGTTCATGGGCATGTACTTCGACGCGTACGACTGGGTGATGGTGCCGAACGTCTACGGCATGAGTCAGTTCGCAGATGGCGGTAGCTTTGCGACCAAGCCGTACATTTCGGGCGCCAACTACATCAAAAAGATGAGCGACTTCCAGAGCGGCGCAGCAGTCGAGAAAGCCGGCGGCCAGAATTGGGAAGTAATCTGGACCGCGCTGTACTGGCACTTCATCGACACACACAAACCAGTATTCGAGCAAAACCACCGCATGCGTATGATGCCAAAGATGCTGGAGCGGATGAAGGCGGAGACAAAAGAGGAGCATATGAAGGTGGCGTGGGATTACTTGACTAATATTTAAAATAAATACATTCTATTGAAGAAATCAAAGGAGGTTCAGCAAATGGTTTCCACGTATGCAGTTATGGAGAAGCTCAATCAGCGACTCCCGTTCTTTAACTCCCGGTTCTTCTACCTTTTGTTTTCTGGGGGCGCATTGTTACAACCTACGGCCGTACTGTTCCAGACCTATAAGGCATGGACGGCGGTATCAATAGTGGGAATATCGTTCCAAACATATGTAATAATGCTTATTTTGCAAATTGTGGGGATTGGCTACAGCATAAGAGTGAAGGAAGCTATTCTTATGCTAGCTATGGGCATTAGCGCAATTGGAACACTTGGTATCCTAGCTGCGCTCGTTCTACGATAATTCGTTGGCCCCGCACCCGCGGGGCCTTCCACTTGTCAGTCAGCGCCTAACCTTGTATAGTTTGATTACTTTTGTGCCGCTGGTCTGCCCTATGCATCAATCAGACGTACAGTAGTTATTCAATAAAACACACTCACCTTGCGAAAAGCCCCCCGTAAATTTGCCCAATCAGGACCCCGCGTCCGCATCAACAGCGCCATCCGTGCGGCTGAGTTGCGCGTGGTCGGTCCCGACAACGAAAACCTCGGCACCATGACCTCACGTGACGCGCTTAAAAAGGCCGAAGAGCTCAAGCTCGACCTAATCGAGATCAGCCCGAACGCCAAGCCACCCGTCGCTCGCATCACTGACTACGGGCAGTTCCGCTACGAAACCAAACGTAAAGCCGCCAAAGCCAAGCAAAACGCACATACAACGGAAACCAAATCTGTTCAAGTAAAAATTGGTACAGGCGAACACGACCAACAAATGAAATCTCGTCGGGCGGCCGAGTGGCTAAAGGAAGGTCACCGGGTTAAGGTCGACCTATTCCTCTGGGGTCGCTACAAATACATGGAAGCTGATTTCCTCAAGGATCGGCTCGACCACTTCATCAAGCTCATCCCGGCCGAGTACAAAATCGCTGACCCGATCAAAAAGTCCCCCAAGGGCTTTACTGCGACGCTCGAGCGCGTCGGCAAGCACTCCGCCAAAGACGAACCACGAGTGATCGAAGAGAAAGTTGAAAAACGCGCCGTCGACGAGACTAAGAGCAAATCCAAGAAAAAAGATCTCGATGACCTGTTGGATATCGAGGGCGGCTTGATCTAAATCGCAAAAGACGTTATAGTTTCCCCACTTTGTGTCTCCCCGGCACATCGCCCGATCACACGAATCTATATTCTTTATGAAAACCAACAAATCATTCACCAAGCGAATCAAGGTGACCAAAAACGGCAAGCTCGTCGCGCGCAAGCCAGGCCAAAACCACTTTAACGCCCGCCAAACTGGTCGGCAGCGATTGGCCCGCAAGCGCACAAATACGCTCGCTAATTTACTAGGTCCGCGCGACATGGCTCGTTTCCTACCCGGCAACGGTGGCAAAAAAGCCAAAGTCACGACCGAGGCATCTAAAGAATCTAACGACTAATTTATGGCCCGAGTTAAAGGCGGCAAAATGGCGCAAAAGCGCCGCCGCAACATCCTAGATGAAGTAAAGGGTTACCGATTTGCCCGCAGCAAAAAAGTCGGTGCCGCGCGCGAAGCGATCTACCACGCGCAACTGCACTCGTTTGCGCACCGCAAGGACAAGAAAAATGACTTCCGCCGACTATGGACTGTCCGCATCAATGCTGCGCTACTGCAGCACGGCATGAAGTACAGCCGGTTCATCCACGCCCTCAAGACCAAAAACATTGAGCTCGACCGCAAAGTCCTCGCGACTCTTGCCTTCGAGAATCCAGATGCGTTTGAGCGAGTTGTCGAAGCAGTTAAATAAGTCTGATCACGAAGAATAAGTAAAACCGCTTTCCAGCAAGCGGTTTGACTTTATGTTAAATCAGTAAACGGATTATATGCAACTTCCCACAAGTTACTGTCCAGATCTGCAAAGTAACCAGAGTACCCTCCCCAAAAGACCTTTTGGGGATGTTTGACAATTGTTACTCCAGCTTGCTCCAAACTTTTAAAGAGTCCATCTACTTCAGTCGGACTACCCAAATTGTGCGCAAGCGTAAATCCTTTAAAACCGTATCCTTCATGACTTACGTTTGCATCTTTTGCTAGTTCTTCGCACTGAAACAAGGCAAGTCGTACAGTACCCATGTCATAAAATACAATATTGTCGCTCTTGTCGACAGGATTAAATTTCAAAGTTTCCTCATAAAACTTTCTGGAAGTATGTAAATCTGCGACTCCCAGTGTGATAATAGATATTTTCTGCTTCATACTAATTAAACTAAAACTCAATCTCAATCTCCTCATTTTCTCCGGGCGCAATCGCGTTCAATCCAAGGTAATCGCGCAACCGCTGCGTCAGGAACAGTGATGCACGCTCCTCCCCCATCGTGACGAACACTCGTTCTGGTTTCATGGTGAGGGTCGCGTTGTACACCAAGTCCATCAGTTGATTACGGTCAGCGTGGCCCGAATACCCACGGATCGTTGCCACCGTTGCCAGTACTCGCACGTCGACGCCGTCGATCCAGACTTGCTTGGCGCCGTCTTGGAGCAGTCGCCCGATACTCCCAACCGTTTGGTAGCCCACGAGCAGCAGCGTGGTCGAAGTATCACGCAGGAATTTTTGTTCGTGGCGGCGGATCCGGCCACCATGACTCATGCCGCTCCCCGCAATAATGATCTTGGGTCCACCGTACTGGTGGATGAGATTGGACTCTTTGATGGTCTCGGTAAACGACAAACCCTCGAAGGAGAAAATATCATCACCGTTCTTGATCTGTTGCTGAATGGCTGGCTTGAGGTGATCGGTCGAATCGCGGTACACGTCCGTCACGCGAATCGCCAGCGGTGAGTCGAGATAGGTTTTGATACTCGGCACCGTGCCAGACTCAATTAGGTTGTTAATCTCAAATAAGATCCCCTGCGTGCGCTCGAGTGAAAAAGCCGGAATCATCAGTGTGCCTTTTTTACGGATGGTTTCTTCGATGTGGTGTTGCAAAATAGCCGTGCGCTCGGCCACTTCTTCATGCAGCCGATCCCCGTACACGCTTTCCATCAGAATGTAGTCGCAATTGGTCAGGGTTTCAGGTGGTGCCATCAGTGGTTGTGGCACATTGCCTACGTCACCGGTAAAAGCGATCCTGCGTTCGCCGCGCTCGAGGGTGACCATCGCCGACCCCAGGATATGTCCGGCGTTCGTAAATGTGGCGGTCACGTCCCCGGTTTGCCACGGCTCGTTATAATCACGGGTTTGCCACTGACTCATGGCGCGGTCAATGTCGGCTTGGTTATACATGAGCGGCAGTTCGTCTCGTTCGGATTCCATGGTCATAATATGAAGTGCGTCATCGAACATAATCCGCGCTAGCTCCATCGTCGGTCGAGTCGAGTAGATCACGCCGCGAAACCCGTCACGTACGAGTTTTGGGATCCGGCCAATGTGATCCGCGTGCGCGTGCGTCACGAACAACACGTCCACTCGTGCCGGATCATACGCGAACGGTTCACGATTACGATCGCCAGCGAATTTATCACCTTGTTCGAGACCACAATCAATCAGATACGCGTGCGCGCCAGTATCCAACATAAAGTTCGAGCCGGTCACCGAACCGACACCGCCATAAAAGCCCAAGGTAGAAGTATTAGATTTTACTTGGTTATTCTTTTCTAAAGATTGCATACAACATATTATACCGCAGTACGTAGAGCCAGTTTACTTGCTCGCTAATTCCCTCGAATACTTCTTCGGTGTCGAACGCTAACGTTCGACCGCTCACGCGCAAACTGGCTCCACCTACTGCGAAGATAAAAACAAAACACACAACCCAATGGGTTGTGTGTTTTGTTAGGACCGCAGTCGCATGCTCCTGACAAGAAAATCAGGTGGGCGCCCTTTCTGCGTCGACTATTTGAAGTACGCGTCCGCACCTCAGCACGTCGCAAGACTACAGGTAGCCCGTAACATAGATATCCGGAACATACGAGCTGCGGTCCCAGGACTATTTTATCACAACTACCACACAGTTCGATACGTAGTGAGAATTGACTCAAAACAGTGAGCGGTAGAATTTCCTACTGCTATTTAGGTCGCTAGGACTGTCTGAGCTCTATGCCGCGGGCATAATTAGGCGAGTTCCGCAGCAGAGAAATAGCAGTAGGCAATTTGCACTCGCTAATCAGGTGTCCCGTCGAGGTTCACATCGTACATGATCGCCTCTTGGGCAGTGGTGTATAACATGATTTCTGCTTCAGTGAACCACAGGTTGATCTCGCGCTCGGCTTCTTCGGGGCCGTCTTCGGGGTCAGTACAGTGGATCAGGTTGCGCACGGCACGATCCTCGTACGCCGCGTGCGCATACGAATCGACCGTGTAGTCACCGCGGATCGTACCCACGTCAGATGACGCTGGCTCGGTCGAGCCGACGATTTTTTTGATCACTGCGCCAGCCTGGTTACCTTCCCATACCATCGCCACCAGTGGTGACTGCATCATGAATACCGCGTTCTGGCGGATGATGTCCTTGCCGTACTCGATGGCTTCTTTTTCGACTGGCTTGCCTTGCTTGGTCAAGTTCTCAACAATACCAGTTCCCTTTTTCATGAACCATTCGTCGTTTTTGTTGTAGTGCGCAAACAGCGTTTCTTCGTCAGCCATAAACATCTTGAGGGCGCTGCACTTGAGGCCGGTGGCTTCAAAGCGTTTGATGATTTCGCCAATTAGTCCGCGCTGGACCGCGTCAGGCTTTAACATAACAAAGGTGCGTTCTTGGTGTGGAGCGTGAGACATAAAATAATGAGTTATAGTATGCGGCGTAGTATACCGAGGTGTGTACAGATTTGCAAAAGAAAAAAGCGCTCCAATCAACCAGTTGGTGATGGAGCGCTGACCGCACGTAGCGGATCTAAGTTCACGAGGCAGGTTTCCTACAGGCAAGACACCATCGAGACGAACACGGCCGCGTTCTTTAATAGCTTAACAAAGTGCTACCGTTTTGTCAAAATTTTTGGACCATCTTTTGTGATGGCAACAGTGTGCTCGAAATGCGCGCTCCATGAATCATCCTCGGTGTATACGCCGTACCCATCCCCGTCGTCATCAAACACCACATCGGCGCCACCGATGTTGACGATGGGCTCGATGGCATACACATGCCCAACTTCGATGAGTGGGCCTGTGCCAGCCTTGCCGTAGTTAGGAATGTTTGGCTCTTCGTGGATCTCGTAGCCAACGCCGTGCCCACAGAGTTCGCGCACCACGGAGAGGCCGCGAGATTCGACGTGGCGCTGGATGGCGGCTGATATGTCACCAATCCGTCCGCCCGGTACGGCGGCCTTAATGCCGGCCGCGAGGGCTTCGCGCGTGGTTTCGATCAATCGCTTAGTGTCAGCATCGATCATACCGATCCCGACGGTCAGTCCGGCGTCTACCACCATACCGTCGTGCGCGATGCTCATATCGATGTTCACCGCGTCCCCTGCCGCCAGCACGATATCCGCGCGCGGGATGCCGTGCTGTACACAGTTATTGAGCGAGATACAGGTTGCGGCTGGATACGGCGTCGGCGCAAATGACGGGTGATACCCGAGGAGGATCGGCTCGACCGCGTGAGTAGCGGCCAATTCTTGCGCGAGGTCATCGAGGTCCAGTGTCGACACACCGGGAACGGCCGCGCCTTTGAGAGTCTCTAAAATAATTGCCAGAATCGCACCCGCCTCGGCGAGCTCTGCAATCTGGGCAGGGGTTTTGGTAGCGATCATAGGACTGCGATGGTTAGACGTCGAGAGCCTGGCGCACTGCCTGGTGCACACCAGCAATATTCATCGTACCATCGATTGTATGTACCGTCGTATGGGCGCGCGCTGCGTAGTGTGCCAGTACCGGTACGGTGTCTTTGGTGTATGAGCGCAAACGCGTGTCGATTGCCTCTGGTGTGTCATCACTGCGGCCCCGACCCTTCATCCGGGTACGCACGATCTCGTCTGGAGTATCCAGGTTGATCACGTCGACGTGCGCTCGCTCGAAAAATGTCATCGCGTTATCTAGTACCCGGGCCTGGTGGGCAGTGCGCGGAAAGCCGTCGATCAGCAAGTGCGATTTGGGATCAAGCTGTTCGAGCATGGCCTGTCCCCACAGGAGGTGAGTAATAAAGTCCGGCTGCAACGCGCCGCTATCGAGTGACGCGGCAATTTTCTTGTCGGCGAAGGTTTCGCTCTTGGCAGCGAGGGCTCGGAATCGACGTCCCGTTTGGATATCGACAATCCGTCGAGCGGGGTCAATTTCGGCGATAACTTTAGTGAGGAGGGCGATCTGCGTGCCTTTGCCCGAACCTTGGGGGCCAATAAATAATACGGTTTTTGGTGTCATAAAAAGTCTAGTCTACTCGGTTTTAGGTAAATTACAAGAACTTTCATACCTCGTGCGTAAGATGCTATGATATTGAACGATATGTCAGCAGACACCAAAAAATCAATTATTACCATCGCAGGTAAGCCCGGCAGTGGCAAATCAACCACCTCAAAACGCATCGCCAGCGAGCTGGGACTAGCCCATTATTCCTCGGGTGATTTTTTTCGCGCCATCAGCAAAGAGCGCGGCGTTGACCTGTTGACCGCCAACAAAGAAGCCGAGACCGATACGTCTATCGACGAGCGGGTTGATAGTATGTTACGCGACCTCGGTGACACGCAAGACAATTTTGTTGTCGATTCAAGAATGGCCTGGCACTGGATGCCATACTCGTTTCGGGTGTATCTCGATCTCGATTTGACCGTTGCGGCGGCGCGCATCCTGGAGTCGCTCGATGATGCCCGACTCGAGCACGAGACTATTCCCACTGATGTCGCAGGCTACGCACAAGATTTGGAAACTCGCCTGGCGAGCGAGTCGAAACGATACCAGACGCTATACCGAGCCGATCCCTACAACACCGCCAACTATGATTTAGTCGTAGACACTGCGGTCAACGGACCAGACGCCGTGATTACTACTATCACCAATGCGTACCAGCGATGGCTGCTTGGTTAAACTATGCAAAAAAAGCACATTATTACCCTCTCCGGCAAGCCGGGTAGCGGCAAATCTTCCACTGCTGATAAGGTCGCTGAGCTACTCGGTTATACCCGGCATTCGTCCGGCGATATGGTCCGCCGCGTCTTGCGCCGCAATGGTCTGACACTGGCCGAGTACAACGACTCGGCGAGCGATGATCATAATTTGGACGACCAGATTGATGAAGAGTTGCGCCAACTAAGCGACACCGAGGACATCGTGGTGGATTCGAGGTTAGGATTTTATTGGCTACCAGAATCATTCAAGGTATACCTCGACCTTGATCTGCAGGTAGCGACCGCGCGTATCTACCATGATGTCTCGAGTGCCGAGCGCGCGGGCATTGAAACCAGCGACACTTCCTTGGCGAGCGTCGCGCGCACGGTGCGGACCCGGATGGAGGATGAACAACGCCGGTTCAAGAAACTGTACAGCGTTGACCCGTATAACAGAAAGCAATTCGACCTCGTGATCGACACCTCACGTCATAACCCGTACTCGGTGGCCGTGACCGTTTTTGATTGCTACAAACGCTGGCTCAATAGCGAATACTGGACACCTGAACACAGCGCCATTCCTCTCAAGTATTCGTATAAGAATAAGTATTAACGGATCAAATGGCTTGGGCAATACACTAAAACGCACGCCCAAATTGGGCGTGCGTTTTATTCAGTAAGGACTGGTGCGACTAGACTTCTCGCATCGACACCTGCGCATCAACCCGACGAATTAGGTCGAGCACCACTGTCACGGCGATCAGCACGGCCGTACCGCCAATCGTCAGTGCGGCGACTCCAGTCGCGATCTGCATCAGTACTGGTAGTACCGCGACAAATCCGAGGAACAGTGCACCCACCAGCGTCAGACGAGTTACCAAGTTACCAAGGTACGTGCTAGTCTGCGCGCCCGGTCGGATACCCGGGATAAATCCACCTGAGCGCTGTAAGTTCTTGGCGACATTATCCGGTTCAAACGTAACCGCGGTGTAGAAGAACGTGAACAGCACCACCAGGATGAAGTACGTAATACCATACGTCCACAGGTTATTAGTGAAGTTCGTGATCACGGCGCTGGCGTCGGCTACCCACGGCACATCAAAGGCCGATAGGATATTGAGAACCATCTGCGGAAACAAAATGATCGACAGCGCAAAGATGATTGGGATCACACCGGCCTGATTGAGGCGCATCGGTAGGTATGACGCGCTACGTGTGTACGTGTTACCGGCCCGTGATTCTTTGGCGTACGAGATTGGCACAGGTCGTTCGGCCTCGGTCATGTAGACGATGGCGTAAATTAGCCCCAGCGCGATTAGACCAAATCCGAGATACAGTGGCAACTGTGACGCGTCATAGTTAAAGAATAACTGCGACGCATACTGTGGCAACACGGCCACGATACCCGCAAAGATAATGATGGACACCCCGTTCCCGATCCCGTATTCAGTGATCAGTTCACCGATCCACATCAGCAGCATTGACCCTGCGACAACAAGGATAACATTGACGACAAAATCAAATGGCGTCAGACCGATCAGGATCCCCTGACTCTGCAAGAGCGTCAAAAATCCAAACGCCTGCAACACCGCTAGCGGTAATGTCAGCAGTCGGCTGTACTGCGTGAACTTGGCGCGACCCGCTTCACCTTCCTCGTGGTACATACTCTTGAGACGCGGGGACATTACTGTCATTAACTGCATGATAATGCTAGCGGTAATGAACGGCCCCACCCCGAGCATCACAATTGAGAGATTGGCTAACCCCCCACCAGAGAAAATACTGAGTAGGTTAAAGAATTGATTGTTCGCAAAGAATTGTTCGAGTACGGTTTGATCAACGCCAGGAATTGGGATCGCTGCAAGCGCCCGAAAGACGATCAAAGCCCCAAGGATAAACAGGATACGATTGCGGATGGCCGGCTCGGTGAAGGCAATCTTTAGTTTTTGGAAGAATGTATGCATACTTCCAATTATTAGTTAGTGACTGCACCACCAGCGGCAGTGATTTTCTCGGCGGCTGATTTTGAGACCGTACAACCCTCGATAGTCAGTGCTTTAGTCAGGTCACCATTGCCAAGAATCTTGACCGCTGGCGCCTTGCGGCGGACACTGGCGATGACACCCTTTGTGACTAATGTCTTAGGAGTAATCACTGCGCCCTGTTCAAAGTTTGCTTCCAAAACTGCGACGTTTACCACCGTTGGGAGAACGCGTTCTGCGTTTACCGTCTGGGCTCGGTTGACACCGTGACCGCGTAATTTCGGTAGTTTCTTGATGTGTTCACGCAACTCTGGGCGCGTGCTGTTTCCGGCACGGGCTTTTTGCCCCTTGTGGCCACGACCTGAAGTCTTGCCGCGCTTGCCACCGCGACCAATCCGCTTTTTGCTTTTGAGTGGAGTTGTGCGTTGTAATTCGTGTAACTGCATACGCTTATTTTTTCAGTTGCTTGAGCGCTTCGACAGCGGCGCGAGCATTGTTAAGTTTGTTTTTACTACGAGAAAAGATTTTCGCCGTAACGTCTTTGACACCTCCTAGTTCTAGCACGGTACGAACCGATGAACCAGCCACCAACCCACGTCCAGGTGCCGGCATGATCATCACTTCGCTCGAAGCGTACTTGGTGTGTACGTCATGAGGGATACGCATGTCCGCATCCAGAGGAATCTGGATCATATTCTTGCGCGCGGCGCGCACTGCCTTTTCGATCGCGAGTTGCGTATCGCCAGCCTTGCCGACACCAACGCCGACCCGACCTTTCTTGTCGCCGATCACCATCGAGACAGAGAACGAGAATCGTCGTCCACCAGCCATCACACGAGTGACGCGGCGAATGCTGACAATCTTTTGGTCAAATTCTGG
This sequence comes from uncultured Candidatus Saccharibacteria bacterium, assembly GCA_964626635.1. Classification (GTDB taxonomy): domain Bacteria; phylum Patescibacteriota; class Minisyncoccia; order Phycocordibacterales; family UBA918; genus OLB19. Next base: position 13,578 of record CAZVFY010000006.1, on the reverse strand, counting down.
CTTGACGCGCTCTCCGCGTCCGCCACGGCGTAGGCGACGTCCACCACCACGGCGGTCATTGCCGCCGCGTCGGTCAGTACCACCACGTCGCGCTGGGCGGGCACCACGCTCTCGGGTGTTTGCATCTACGACAGGTGCATCGGGTGCAGCGGCGTCACTATTGTGATCAGCCTTGGCTGCAGTAGCGGGCTCAACCGCTGGTGAAGCCGCATCATTTGGTGTGACTCCGGTTGTAGCTTCCTGTGTTTCTTCTTTCATAAATAATCAGTAATTAAAATTGTAGTCCGCCGCTGCGGGCTGCATCTGCCAGGGCCGCGACAATCCCTTGGTAACGGAAACCGCCACGATCAAAGACAACAGAATCAATCTGGAGTCCTTTGGCCTTTTCAGCGATATTCGCACCAACGGCGCTCGCTTGTTCAACGCGAGTACCTTCGGTATTTGTGCGTGAGTCAGCGGACGCCACAGTGGTACCGTTCTCGTCATCAATCAATTGTGCGTACACGAACTTGTTACTGCGAAATACCGCGAGGCGCGGACGCGCAGCTGTGCCGGTGACTTTGTGTCGGAGGCGGGTGTGTCGCTTGGCGCGACTAGCTGCTTTAGATAGTTTGTTCATAAGCGGATGAGATGATGCAGAGACTAGACAGCCTTCTTACCTTGCTTGCGGATAATAACTTCGTCTTTGTAACGAATTCCCTTTCCTTTGTACGGTTCTGGCTTCTTGACCTTGCGCACGTCGGCCGCGAACTGTCCGAGCGCATCTTTATCGAACCCTTTGAGGGTGATGTCGCTCTTGACTACTTCGGCCGTGATGCCTTCCGGGATAGAGATGTTGACTGGGTGTGAGTACCCGACGTTGAGGACGAGGGTGTTGCCTTCGACCGCGGCACGGTATCCGACTCCTTCGATCTGCAACACACGAGTAAAGCCATCCGTGACACCGGTGATCATGTTGCGCAAGTGCGCAGCATAGGTTCCCCAGAGCGCACGCGCTTTTGGTGTATCACCCGGCTGCATCGCAACCTCATTGTCAGTAATGTCAATCACCACATCATCCCGCACTGGCTTGCTGAGCGTAGCGTTTGGACCTTTGACCATCAGTACACCATCCGACAGTGTCACATCGACACCGCTAGGAATGGTTACTGGAATTTTTCCGAGACGTGACATACTTACCAGATGATGAACAGCTGTTCGCCACCAACATTTTGCTCTTTGGCTTCGGTGTTGGTGAGGATCCCAGCTGGGGTTGATAAAATGAGGTGCCCTTGGCCGAACTTGACCGGGTGCAACTCGGACGCTTTTGCGTACAGGCGACGACCAGGCTTGCTGACGCGCTTGATGCCGCGAATCTTGTGTTCGCCATCGGTGTACTGCAGTGCAACCGTCAGCATTTTAGTAGCTGGTGTGTCACCAGCTGTCTCGACCATACTGACGTAGCCAGCGTGCGCCAGCTTGTCCGCGATGGCGTGACGTAATTTTGAGTACGGGAGTGATACTTGATCGTGTCCCACCATACCAGCGTTCTTGAGGCGAACTACAAAGTCGCCGACTGTATCCCCTACCATGATGATTTTCTTACTCCTGGTATATGTCCTTCATGTGCGTTTTCGCGGAAGCAAATACGACACATGTCAAAGTCACGTAAGTAGCCGTGTGATCGACCACACTGGCTGCAGCGTCGGACGACGCGTGACTTGAACTTCGGCGGACGCGCCGCCTTTGCAATCATAGATTTTTTTGCCATCTACATTCAATTTAATGGTGAAGCAGTTTCGTCGAGATGCGACGACTTACTTCCTCGTAATACCGGCGGGCAATCCCTTGCGGCAAAGCCCGCCTTCCCCAACTGCCCCTAACAAACAGATTGAACGATGCCCACACTATACGCGAAAATATGGTTTTGGCAAGGAACACAGCCTTGTTAATATAGTTTTTCACGATGTCAGCGCTTCTTTCGGCGTACAGCAATTACAATTGCCGCAATGATAAAGACCGGTAACGCCAGTACTGAAAATCCAAACACTAATGGGACAAGTACAGTATTAACAAATAATAACCAGCCTGAACCCGATTCACCATAAATTAAATTGACCAGCCCCCAAAGCACCATGGTACCGATAAAGACAAACATTGGTAGACACGCAATTAACGCTGGATGCATACCCTGACGGTGCGACATCGACAGCTGCAGATCTGCCACCGATGATGACTGCATAGTTTGTGTTGCATTTGTGTACAGTAATTCAATAAAATTGTCTTGGTATCCAGCGCATCCTAGTTCATTATAAATTTGTTCCTTGCTGTTGCCGAGCCTCACTCTTTCTCGGACTGCTTGAAGTAGTTGTTCGTTCATAAAAACATGATAACAAGCTTCTATCAAAGTCTTTAAATAGAATGTTTATAGAAAAGCACGCCCGTAGGCGTGCTTCATGTGCTTGTTTGCAAAGGCTACTAGCCCAGCGATACCTTAACGCTGAACAACCCCTTACGGATCTGGTAGACCATGTAGCCGATTGCTATGATCGCTATCAACTCGTCCCAGAGTGCCCCCTCGCTGGAGAACCAGTCGACCACCGCCATGATAGCGAGCAGCCCGACAACGGTGTAAGTTCGCCAGGTACGCAGTCGCATGACATGGATCAGCCACGCGTACGCCGATAAGGCCAGCAGGACTGAGAAAAAGTCGTCGTACGCAAAGCCGAGGTTCAAAATGTCCTCGAACAGCTCGCACGAGAGGCAGACAGAGGCGAATACCAGCAGTACCGCCAAACCCACTCGCTCGATCCAGGTGATCTTGTTGCCATGCATGATGTGCTCCTTGTTGTAGTAAAACGGGCCGGCGTGATTGCCGGCCCGTGCAGTATATGAACGCCAAAGATCAGTTCTTGACGTCGTCGTTGAGGTTGGCGACCGCTTCGACCGCATCCGTCAGGATGTCGGCGTAGTAGCCATCCATCCCCTCACGGTACACGACCATGGCGTTGACGGTCACCACTTCGGGCGACCACATCCGGCCGTTGCCGTTCCAATCAAGGAGCGCCCGGATGCCGGGCGTATCCTCGGGGACGGCGCGCCAGCCATAGACCTGCTCGCCACGATGCTCTAGATCGCGGAAGTCACGATCCCAGGTACCGACGAGTCGAACCTGATCACCGAACTCGGTCGAGATCTGGCGCAGCACGGGTGCTGTGTCGATGTCCATGACGCCGACAGCGCAATCGGCCTCGCCGCGAGCGACTTCCTCGACCGCCTCGTAGAAGTTGCCCTCGTACGAGTACACCGGTCGCTGATAGCCGCCGTCGGCCGATGCGATCACGTTCAGCATCACATTGGTGCCGGACGTCTGACCGCCGGCGACGGTGATGAGCGCGCCGCGCGTTTGCGCGATGTCGCCGAAGTCCTCGGTGTCGTTATCACGCGAGCAGATCGTCACGATCTCCTCGGTCAACACGGCGCCGGCAACGTCCATCGCGCCGATCAGGGACTGACCGACATCGGCCAGGATCGCTCGGCCGTCGCTCTGGATGATAGCGGCGTCGACCGTACCTTCAGCGAGTGCTGTGAGGCAGCCGTAGGTACCACCGCCCGGCTGAGGCGAGGCATCGTCGATGGTAATCGAGGAGCTGCCCGTTTGGGCGTAGGCCTCCATCATGCCGGCGATCTGTGCGCCAATCCGATAGTAGGCACCGCCGATACCGCCGGTGCAGATGGTGAATTCGCCGCCAGGCTCCATCAGACGCTCGTAGGGAGCGACCGGCGGGAGTGGCGGGAGGCCGACGACATCGGCGATAGCGGGAACGGCGGCAAATGCCGCCAAGATGGTGATGAGAGGAACTTTTTTCACGATTGACTCCTATGTCATTGGCGTGAGTGCCGCTAATTTACTACCATATTAATTTATAATAGTCAACACACTCATCTTTGTTTTTTGTGGTTTAGTACTAAGAGACGCACATCACAGTTTGGGAGAATCTTAATGCAGACTCAAGTGAGAATATTTCTACATTACGTGGCAGTGTTGCTGCTGTTCGCTACGGCCAGCTACCTACTCATACGTATTACTGATTTGCAACGGCAGTGGCTCTCGCCTCAATGGCGTGAACTGCTCGAAATGATCACGGTCGAAATGCTGCTGCTCATGACCGCACTAATCGTACTAGCCCTCGCTTACAGCTACCGTTCGGCGCTAACGATCGAAGTAACGCGCACAAACTTCCAGATCAATATGGAAGACGTGATGCATGCCTTTGCACGGATATTTGAAGCTGACCGCAATGGGATGTTTCATCTCCCCCAGCAATTCGATGCCATAAACGAACGCTTGTCTTGGGTGCGACAACAGCCCGAGTTCCAGGAGTCAGAGCACGCTGTTTTACTGCTCGCAGCAGAAATGTCAGTAGCTAGCCAGAATTTGGACCACGCCTATGGTGAGGAAGTTATAGAAAGTGCACAAACTCTCCTGGCACAAAGAGAAACGCAGCTCAATCAGCTAGAAGTACAGCTGCGTGAAGTACGTGCAATAGCTGCAGAGATCACCCCTCTGTTGCGCGGGCTCGAAGATCGTGAAGATCGTGTGCGATCTGCCCATCAGCGTGAATTGGCGTTACTCCAAGAACGATTAGCGCCACACGGATACCAGCTAACCACGCCTCGTCCCACTGAAGAAATCGTCACTGCCCTGAAGCCACCCGAGTGAATGACGAACCAGCCCCGACGCGCATGCGCGCCGGGGCTGATCTTATATTCTTTGTGGATGTGTAGCTATTCAGTGGCAGCTTCCACTTTCTTCAGTGGCAACCCTACGTGCCGTAAGAGAGCTTCTGATTCAGCGCGATCGCTGGCACTCGTTACCAGGGTGATCGACAGTCCGAACACGTCTTTCAATTCCTCGTCACGGGTCTCGGGAAAGATGGTGTGCTCTTTGATACCAAGTGTCATGTTGCCCATCTCGTCGATTGAAGTCGGGCGCAATCCACGGAAGTCGCGGGTTTGTGGCAATGCGATGTGGATGAGTTTATTGAGAAAGTCGATCATCCTAGCTCCACGCAAGGTGACCTGGTAACCGATGATGTCGCCTTCACGCAACTTGAACGCCGCGATGGACTGCTTGGCTGGGCGCGGTGATGGCTTTTGGCCAGTGATCTGCGCCAGGCGATCTTGGATAAGGGCGATTTTTTGTTTGTCTTCGATCCGTCCGGTTCCCACTGAAACGACGACTTTTTCGATCGTGGGAGCTTGGTTGACGTTGGTGTACCCGAACGTATCTTTGAGTGCACTGTGTACCTCTTTGAGGCGAGCCTGTACTGATTCCATACTCGATTATTACTAGATGTTTAAATTAGATCGCTGTACCGCTCGGGCGAGCAACGCGAGTCTTTTTCTTACCCTCGATGCTGTAGCCAACCCGGACGGTTTTATCACCTTCGAGGAGCGCCACATTCGACACGTCGACTGGCTTACTTTTCTCGATGATTTGCCCTTGCGAACGCGTGTGGCGATTCTTTTGGTGACGCTTGACGACATTGATGCCTTCAATGGTTACCTGCTTGGTGCTGGGGTGGGCCATTAGTACGGTACCCGTTTTGCCTTTGTCTTTACCGGCGATGACTTTGATGGTGTCTCCTTTTCGAATTTTCATAGATTGAATGATTACGACCCCTACACGACCTCTGGGGCGAGACTAACAATACGCTGGTAGCCGGCTTCGGCTAGCTCGCGCGGGATAGGACCGAACACACGGTTCGCTCGTGGTTCTTTCTTTTCCTTATCGACAAGCACGACGGCGTTGTCATCAAACGACACGTACGACCCGTCGCGGCGACGATATGATTTGCGTTGTCGCACGACCACACCGTAGACCACGTCTTTTTTCTTGACTTGTTTGCGTGGCTCAGCTGATTGGACAGCCAGGACCACCATTTCTCCGAGCTCGGCGTAGCGCTTCTTTGATCCGCCGAGGACCTTGAAGACTTTACCGATTTTACCGCCGGAATTATCGGTGATTTTGACAATTGTTTCTGGTTGAATCATACGAGTTTATTTAGCGACGAGCACGAAGCTCTTGCGCTTACTGAGCGGACGGGTTTCGCGGATGTCGACCACATCCCCCACGGTCGCAGTGTTACCAGCGTTGTGGACCAAATATTTCTTGGTGCGGCGCAGGAACTTTTTGTATTTTGGGTGCTTGACGTAGCGTTCGACAGCGACGGTAATGGTGTCTTGCATTTTGCTCGACACGACTTTGCCGCGTAGTGTACGCCCGCCCGCTTTTTTAGTTTCAGTCATATTTATTTTGCAGTAGCGTTACGTGACTGACGGGCGCGCAGCTCAGTCAGAGCGCGCGCTACGTCTTTTTTGGCAGTGTGAATAATATTGGCTTTGCGCGTGTACGCATCCTTGAACCGTTCTTGGCAGAGAGTTTCGCGACTAGTCTGTACCAGTTCGTACAGTTCGGTGTCGCTTTTGGCGCGAATGTCTTTCATGTGTGTCATAAGCGACTGAATTAGATACGCGTGTCTTCGCGAGTCACGAACTTGGTTTTGACTGGTAATTTGGCAGTGGCTTTACGAAAGGCCTCGCGAGCAGTGGCTTCGGGAACGCCGTCAATTTCGAACATCAAGCGACCGGGGTGTACCTCGAATACAAAGTGATCTGGATCACCCTTACCCTTACCCATCGGGACTTCGGCAGCTTTTTGGGTGATCGGACGATCCGGGAAAATTCGGATCCACGACCGGCCAGTCTTGCCCATCGTGCGTGAGATCACGCGACGAGCGGCTTCGATCTGGTTACTACGCACGCGTGAGCCGCTCGTAGCCTTAAGACCATACGATCCGTACGATACGGTCAGTCCGCGGGTATCTGGACGATCCATGCGCTCCGGTGATTTACGCTGGGTTTGCCACTTGCGGTGTTTTACTTTTTTGGGAAATAACATACGCGGTTAGTTACGACGATCGTCAGCACAAGTAAATGAACTGGTGTTGGTGCGGGGTTCTTCGGCTTGTTGGCCGGCAGTCCGGTCAGCAAACACCTCACCGCGGTAGATCCAGATCTTGATCCCGATTACACCGTACGGCAAGTTGGCTTCGACGCGCGCAAAATCAATGTCGGCCCGTAGTGTCTGCAACGGAACGCGGCCACGCTTGATCTCTTCTTTACGGGCCATGTCTGCGCCACCGAGGCGACCAGACATAATGATGCGTACCCCTTCGACGTCACGGTTGGCCATGACTTTTTCAGCGGTCTGCTTCATGACGCGACGGAAGGTCATGCGCTTCTCGAGACCTTCGGCTACCATCTGCCCGACGATGCGAGCTGATGATTCTGGTGAGCGGACTTCTTCGATATCAATTTTCAGCTCAAGCTTCTCGCTCATTTTTTGCTTGCGCAAAAAGAGGTCAAGGTCTTTCTTGAGTTGATTGATCCCTTCGCCACTGCGACCGATGATCAGTCCCGGGCGAGCCGTACGGATCACCAGGCGAATCGACTTTTGGTCTCGTTCAAATTCGAGCGAGTCAACTGACATCCCCTTGAGGCGAGTCTTGAGGAATTTACGGAGCGCTGCATCAACGCGCAGGTACTCACGGAATTTAGCCGGGTTGGTCGTGAACCAGCGGCTTTTCCAGCTACGGTTGACACCGATCCGCTGGATGTATGGATGAGCTACGTGTGTCATACCTTATTTTTGACTAGTACTTTTAAGAGCCTTTTCCGCCAGTTCAATGTGGATATGACTGTTGCGCTTGTTGATGCGTGAGGCTGAGCCACGCGCTCGTGGCATCATGCGACGCATAGTCGGTGCCTGGTCAACGCGCACTGATTTGATCATCAGCGTGTCGGCGTTCTTACCGTGATCGATTGCGTTCGCCACGGCTGACTGGATGACTTTAGTGAATGCGCCCGAGGCACGCTTGTCGACGAACTGTAGCGTTGTCAGGGCGTCAGCGGTGCGCTTGCCGCGCACTAAATCAGCGACGAGGCGAACCTTACGCGGCGACTGACGATAGTTTTTGAGAATAGCTTTCATAATATAGGTGTAACTATCCAGCTGCTTTGGCGGCCTTGGCGGCTGCGATTTCAGCTTCTTTCTTTTTCTGATCAAGTTCCTTCTGCATCTTACCGCCGTGTCGCCAGAATTTCTTGGTTGGTGAAAATTCGCCGAACTTGTGGCCGACTTTTTCTTCGGTCACTTGGACTTCGAGGTGATCGCGGCCGTTGTGGACACCGAAGGTAAAGCCGACCATTTCTGGCGAGATGACTGACCCACGGTTCCAGATTTTGATGACACCAGCTTCGGCTGGCTTCTTGCCGTCGATTTTTTTGAGTATCCGTTCGTCAACGTACGGACCTTTGTAGAGTGATCGTGACATAAATGAGTAAAGGAGTGCAACGACTATTATGAATTTAGTTCTTACTTTTTGGCTTTTCCCTGCCTAAAAGTACTAGAACACTGACTCGCTAGCGTCCACCCTCATATGCTTATAGAGTAATAAACCGACCCAGTCGGCACTCGTTTGGAACCACACAGCAACACAGGTAACGGCCAGACTGCAGCGTGGTTCCAAATCAATTGGTATATGTTCGTGTTTTTCAAGCCACTGCCAGGTGTCTTGAGTGAGGTAGAACGCGTGTAAATGTAGCAAATGAGCAGTAGTTGTCAATAAAGTAGCTGGCACTGAACGCAGGTTTGGTAGAATGCAGTGTTCGTTCCTTACGCTGGAGATACTGATGAAAGATCTACCAAACCCGAACCCGCCGACTACCGCTGGCACCACCGTGGGAGAGGATCCGCTATTTACAGGGCCCGCTCAGTTCGAGTCCAGCCGCGGCGGTGATCAAGCTGACCTCGATGCGCGGATGGAAGCAGCAGCGACGCTTGCCCGCGTGCATCGTGGTTTGGGTGGCGGTGGCCTAGAGAGCTAACGTTCAGCTATAGTCACACACCACAACGTGGGTCGCGCAGACATTTGTCTGCGCGACCCACTTTTTATACTGCTGTGCATCAACCTGGTCTATGTTAGGCTAGGCCCATGATCACACCCTCACATCTGGTGTACGGTTGGGCGCTCGCTCGGTGGACTAATCGCCACAATACCCTATCCACCTCGCTCCAACGAGTGCGCACGACTGCTTTCATTGCTGGTAGTTTGCTGCCCGATGTACCAATCTACACGTTTTTCATCGTTCAAGGCTTGATCCTTGGAACGAGTCAGGCACTACTATGGGACGTGCTGTACTTTGACTCGGCGTGGACGCCGTTTTTTACGTTGTCACACTCGCTTATACTGTGGCCGCTCGGGGTTGTACTCGGCTGTCTATTCGGGTGGCCGATCCTCCGCTGGGTAGCGACTGCTGGCACACTACACGTTGGGCTGGACTTTCTCGTACATCATTCTGATGCGTACCGGCATTTTTGGCCAATCACCGACTGGATTTTTCGCAGTCCCATTTCGTATTATGAACCTGAATATTTTGGACCAATCGTTAACCTGATTGATGCCGTACTGGTGATTGGTCTACTGGCCTGGCTGTATACGCTGTATCAGACAAATTGGGTGCGTATTCCGGTTTGCACCGGGCTGTTCTTCTACGCGCTGGTGATCGGTGTAACACTCGTGTCTGTATATGCCTAAACCGCGCGGCACCAGTCACACCACCCTGACCGAAACTGCGCAACAAGTAGTGCATATCATCAAAAAGTTACCCGGTATTAAAATGATAGCTCCTGGCGTCATTACCACCAACAGCAAACGCGGCGGGCAGAGATTCGTCACCGTTATCGAAACTGCTAGCGGTTGTGAATTACTGATTTCTGGTCAAAGCGTACAAAGAGTCGCTGTGCACACCGACGATATTTCATCACTTTACCAAACGCTGCAACACGCCAAACCACTTCGTCACTTTACATTTTCAAAACGGGCAAGATTTCCTGGCCAATAAGGCACCGAGTCGGCACCACTTGGTCCTTACATTATTACAGATGCCCTACAAACCCTCATACTCCCCCACCCCCTCCAAGAACACACTGCCAGTATCACAGCCCGCAAAGTAGTTGAGGAACTTGTTGGTGGTTTTGTACTTGTACCCGGTACCTTCGGTGATATTCCAAGGGTCGAGCATTACCTCCCGGAACGTTTCTTGGAAGACGATGAGGGCTTGGTTAGTAGCGGCGTCCCAGGTGTTGTTAATTGGTCCGTTGTACATGTCGAGGTCACGTAAGATTTGCTGCGTGCGGCCAATCTCCGCAGAGTTCATGATCCCACTACGGCCACCGTTGTACTCGGTGAAGGCGGGGCATTGGGCAGTTTGCCCCTTCATGAGGAAGTTCATCTTGAGACGGGTGGTGATACCCACGAACCCAGTGGCTTCGGTGAGGTTCCATACGTCCAGAATTTCACGACGGTATTTGCGCTGGAAGCGTTGGACCGCGGCAATGTCTTCACTACTGTAGGTGCCGTCTATCGCTAATGATTCACCTTCATAGTCGTTGAGGAACTGCGCCAAGCTACGAACGTCAGTGGGATCATTGAACTGAGGCTGTACAAATGAGATGTTGTTGTCGAATGAGTAGCTGAAAGTAGGGGCGGTGTCTCGGTTGCTATTACTGCTGCGTGAACGATTGGTGCGGGTACTGTTGCTCGTACTACTTTCAGCGGCATCGTATTCTTCGTCGGTAAAGGCGTCGACGTCGCCGTCTAGAGCCTGTTCGTTTTCTTTGACTTGCTGAGTATCTTCGCTGCTGTCTGTTGAAGACTGATTGTCGTCTGAAGACTGATTTTCATCATTGTTACCGATTGAAGGGGTGTTAGATTCTTCAGCCAAGATTGCTGGTCCAGCGGGGTCAACCACTATACCATTTGCCACACCGTCTGCGTCGAGGGGGCCGCCGTCACGGACCTGATATGTCGCTCGTGTAATATAGTTTCTATCGACCTTTTCTTTTGTGTAGGTAACCTTTTCAGAAATGTCGATGTACTCTCCATTGATAAATTTGCGGTAGACCCACTTTGATGTATCATAATTACCGTTGAATGTAGTGGTTATAGTATGTGTGGCGCCTCGCTTTCCCTTAACCTCAAAATCAATGAGACCAAGTGGAAAATCAAAAGCTTCGTCATCGTAGAGGTCTGACTCTAGAATGTTGTTAGCTTTTTCTACACATCCATTCCGAACGTCAGTTTCAAGCGCCTTGAAGCTTCTATCATCATTAATATTTTGAGAGCGCATCACAGCAATGCTACATTCCTCACGGTCTGATTTGCCATTTTGATTCACGTCATCAATACGGGCAAATATGCCACTAGTATTACCAACTGAACCTTGCTTGATCGGAATTGGTGCTTGGGTCAAGCTACCATCGTCTGTAGATCCTGACGGTTGATCTACAACACCAGACCCTGACGAGGTGTCACCACTACCGTCATCTTGGTCTTGGTTATCTACTGGAGTACTTGGCACCTTCGGTTGTGCATCTGAAGATATGGTGCCTGTGATTAGGTCTCGACGCGCCCAAGTACTATTGGCACCAGGTTCAACTGCACCAATCGATGCCCTAGCCGGTCTTGGGTTACCGTAAAAATCAATTAATGCTGTTCGGCCGCTAGCAGCGCCAATTACCGGGTTGCCTGGCAGTGGGCTAAATGCTGAATTAAGAGGTTGGAAGTTCACCCGCGGGCCAGCTTCATCAGTAGCGTAAGGTGCAAACACTAAGTTGTTAGTGAGTGTTGCTGGCTTTTCTATGACATTGAAACCAGCAGCATGACGTAGCGGTTTATCTAAGAAAAAAGTGAAAGTATTATTGTAATAATTGTGACTGCCATTTACGATTTCCGGTGAAATTGTTTGCCATTCGTTAAATTTGAAGGTGGTCATCTGCCTTGCGACCGGCATACCTGCCTCAGTAGATTTAGGTATGTAACCGATGTTGTTACGAAATGCGATCGAGCCATATGAGGTACCAAAAATTGATCCGGTGGTTTTAGTACCCTCGATAAAGTTGTTCGCAATCACTATTAACCCTTTATTGGCCATGCGAGAACCGATTGCGGGATTTGAAGACACCACTCCATTCCCACCTTTCATGTGGCTTTCGCCAATGTAGGCCCGAACGTAACTGTCAGTCTTAGAGGCTCGACCAGATGTACCTAATCGTAATGCTGGTTGTATAGCAATGGTATTCTTCAACCCTCTTGACCACCCACTGTGACTTTCAAAGTAGCTGCGACTGATCACCAGGCTATTGAGAAAAGATGTTCGGTACGGGCCGTGGAAAGCAATTTCATTACCTCTTTTACCCGCCCGTGATAGATCTGTATTAGGATTTTGCCGGATTGAAGATCCGATCACTGCTCCGGTACCGTGACGCATAATTCCGTAGGTGCGCCAGTCTTGTACGCTTGAATTGGAAATGATGGCAAATTTATCCTTTACATCAAATCCAGACTTTACATTTTTTAGATTAACATTATGGAATACAAAACGAAAGTTTCCTTTTTCGGTAAATAGCTCGCCTGCATATGGTTGGGTGTCAAATGGATTGGTTGGGTCAAAGGCGGAGGTATAGTCAATATTCGCCATTATCATGTAAGGTTCGCTAAGACTACCGACAAGATTGAAAAGTGCGTGCCCACCCAATGAGTTGGTCGTTAAGGTGAATTTGGGATTAGGGCCTTCACCAAATTTATCTATTAAAGCTTGCCGTATTACGATCATTTCGCGATCAAAATCGTCCACCAGTATTTCCTCTCCCGCACGAAACAACAAACGCATATCTGGCATTACGGAGTCTCGGTCGGTTTTGCTAATGACATACTCCGCCGCCGCAAACACATCAGTGAACTGGCGCGCCCCCGCCGGGGCTCCTCTGAAGTCGCCGTTGATGGATACCACAGCGGTTTTATCACCAGCATAGACCACATCAGGATCTTCAACGGTGATGCGGACAGTAGCTTTGCCGGTGCGGCCGTCTTGGGTGCGGGCGGTGAGCTCTACGTTATAGGTGCCAGGAGTATCAAAGACGTGGGCAGCGAACTGGCCGCGCGCACGACCAGCTTCGCGTGGTACGTTGGCTTCGGGCGGGAGCGCCGTGTACTCGTAGTAGTTTTTGAAATCCCACTCAAATTCACTGTGTAAAATGAGATCTTCCACTTGAGCATCACTTCCCGGGAGCCCTTCCGCTCGAAAAAAAACTCCAAGTGGGGCCGGGCCTTTAGTAATGGTCGGGACTATACTCACTGGCATGGTGCCGCTCTGCGCAACGGCAGCAGATTGTTGGCTCAACGAGTTGGTGAATAAACCGCTCTGGATTGCAATAACAGCGAATGCGATAAGAGCCATAGTAGCTACGCCGAGGGTGGCGGCTGCAGTGCGGGCGTTGAATCGAGTACGGAGCATAGTTTCAGGTGATAATTTAATAGGTAATTACAGTATAATGTATTTAATCTGAGAATTAACACGCAATTTAAAATTTGTGTATAACGCTAAGCTGCTACGTGCACGCTGTGAATGCTCGGAGGCTAAATCCCCTCATACTCCCCCACCCCCTCCAAGAACACACTGCCAGTATCACAG
>CAZVFY010000005.1:0-63670 GCA_964626635.1 uncultured Candidatus Saccharibacteria bacterium | reverse complement strand
ATTCATATGTAATATATTTGCTAGACCTCTTGTACCGCCGGTATCACTTCAACCGTCACTGATTCTGTGACAGTGCCACAGGTTACCTTAAAGACTGACGTGTTTTGTAAGTCAGGAACAGTAAAGGTGTTGCTGTACACTGCTGGACTACCAGGTACGGGTGCGGGGTCACCGGCCAACGGCAAGGTGATGTCCGTTGCGGTACCGAGACTCTGGTACGTACAAGTTACAGCAGTGAACGTAGTAATATCAATCGTAATGTCTACTGATTCCCCACGACGTACAAAGTCTTCGGTGGCGGTCACGGTGATTGTCGGGTCAGGTATAGGAATAGTGGCAACCACTTGTCGACGGTTGAGATCTTCGTTGGCGCCAGTACTAGTTAAGTCTTCATCAACTACTCCTGGGAAGGGCTGGTCGACGCGTATCGCCGCATTTCCGCTACTGGTATACGGCACGTTGTTCATGGTAATGGTAGTCGCGCCGTTCCCCAATGTACCAGTTACATTATCACCGCCCAATGACAGTCTGTACTGTACGGCGCCGACTGCGCTCGGTATACCTGATACATCGACGAGGAATTCGACCACTGGCTCGATACCGGTTGGGTGGGGCGTGCCAATCGGCACCATCGAGAACGCGCCAATCTGAATGTCCGGCTTGGTTTCGACAGTGAAATCCGCACTGATTGAACCGCCCGGGTTCGTACAAGTGAGCGTAAATATCGTATCACCAAGTGGGGTGTTGGCAGTTGCAGTGTAAGGTGTACCAGTGTCAGATGGCACAAGGCCATCCCAGTCGATCACGCTGCGGTTATTAGATGCGGTGCAAGTATCAGCGTACTCGACTTCGTACGTGACGGTGACCGGATCACCCTCGCTGACGTCCACATTGTCTGGAACAAAGGTGATAATATTTGGTGCTGGAACTGATGACGAATCATACGTTACCCCATCCCACTGTACCCAGCCGACTACCCCAGTCGTACCGCCCCCGCCCCAGGCATAAGAGTCTCGAGCGCCGCTACTATCGAAACTAACCCCGTAACCAGACCCCGAGAGCGAAATCCAACCATCCCATCCACCAGGTGCAGTAGCCATAGAACTACAGTCACCACCGTCAGTACCAGCGCACGCTCGCGCCCACCCAACTAAATTGAGGTCTGGGTACGTGCCAACGGCAGCCGCATTAGCGTTGGTCGTACCAGCGCCCGCAGGAAAAGAGCCTAAACCGCCAAATTTTATCCAGCCGATATGCGAGCTCCATGCGTAGCCATCCAAACTACCATCAGGTAGAATAGACACACGGTAATCGCTGGTAGCACATGTGCCGGTATTGACACATGACATTGAAATCCATCCAATTGTCGATGACCACGCGTAGCCGGCTAATGGCATGGGGTAACCCAGCCCAGTACTGGACGCATTTGATGTGTGCGACAGTTGAACGAAAGTAAACAGCGCAACTCCTAGAAAACTACTGATTGCTAACGAGCGAACAAATAAATTGGAAAAGGAATACATAAAACTATTTGGATATAGTGTAGCAGCTTGCACCCAACGATTGTTGTCAACTGTGCACAACACTTGCGCCTGTTATTATTCCACATACAATGCAAAACCCCTGTCGCAGAAGCGACAGGGGTTTTGCACTTAACTAGGCTGCGACCCCTCTAGCTTTCTTAATGTCTTCGGCGACGTTGGGCGGGACGACCGCGTAGTGATCGAATTCCATGGTCATGCTGGCGCGACCCTGGGTCATTGAACGCAAGGTATTGGTGTACCCGAACATTTCTGACAGCGGGATCTTGGCGTTGACGATCGTCTTGCCGCCGACCTCGGTGGTGCCTTCGAGCTGTCCACGCTTACTTGAAATGTTACCCTGAATATCACCCATGTATTCGTCCGGCGTACGCACCTCGACTTTCATAACTGGTTCGAGGATGACGGCGTTGGCGCGTTGCGCGGCCTCCTTGAACGCGTTGATACCAGCGAGTTTGAAGGCGATTTCGCTGGAGTCAACATCGTGGAATGATCCGTCGAACAGTTCGACTGACACGTCTTCCATTTTGTAGCCGGCGACCATTCCGCGACTCATCGCTTCCTTGGCACCCTTCATCACGGCTGGGATAAACTCTTGTGGAATCACACCACCCTTGATGTTGTTGATGAACTCGAAGTGATCTTCGCGGGTAATGTTCTTGGCGAGCTTGGTCTCTTCTCCGTCGGCATCGAGTTCGCGTTCCTCCAGTGGCTTGATGCGGATCTTGACGTGACCGTACTGTCCGCGTCCACCAGTTTGCTTTTGGTATTTGTGTTCTGCCTCGGCGCTACCTTGAATGGTTTCGCGATATGCCACCTGCGGGGCGCCAATGTTGGCTTCGACCCCGAACTCGCGCTTCATGCGGTCAACCAGAATGTCGAGGTGGAGCTCACCCATACCAGCGATGATGGTCTCGAGCGTTTCTTCGTCAGTTGAAACGGTGAAGGTTGGATCTTCGTCCGACAGTCGCTTCAGCGCCGTACCCATTTTTTCTTGGTCGTTCTTGGTTTTCGGTTCAACCCGGACGGCGACCACTGGCGCTGGGAACGTAATAGTCTCGAGCACGATTGGCTTGTCGAGGTCAGAGAGGGTGTGTGAGGTTTTTACCTCTTTGATACCGACGGCTGCGGCGATCTCGCCAGCGTACACTTCGTCGACTTCTTCACGCTTGTCGGCCATTAGGCGAACGATCCGACCAACTCGTTCTTTGTTCCCTGTTGATGAATTGAGGATGTACGTACCAGATTTGACGACGCCCGAGTACACGCGGAAGAATGCGAGCTGCCCGACGAACTTGTCGTCCTGCAATTTGAAGACAAGCGACGCCATCGCTTCGTCGTCTGACGGCTTACGAGTAATTTCGGTTTCTTCGTCTTTTGGATCGGTTCCGGTCACGTCCGGCAAATCAGTTGGTGCTGGCAGGTAGTCGACCACCGCGTCGAGTACGAGCTGTACGCCGATGTTCTTGAGCGCCGTTCCCGTCATGATCGGGAAGATTTCGTTGGCAAGGACTGCCTTACGGAGCGTCTTCTTTAGATCTTCATTGGTTGGCTCTTCCCCGCCAAAGTACGCTTCCATCATCGCGTCGTCATGCTCGACGACTTTCTCGATCAATTCCGCGCGCCACTTTTGCGCTTCTTCGACCATGTCCGCCGGGATCTCTTCTTCGGTTACGTCCATGCCCATCTCGCCCGCAAAGCGGTAGGCTTTCATTGTGATCAAGTCGACCACCCCGCTCATGTCATCCTCGGCACCAATTGGCAGCTGGATACGCACAGCTTTTGGTGAGAGTCGGTCGTGGATACTTTTGACGGCGGCGTCGTAGTCGGCACCGAGCTTATCCATTTTGTTAATAAAACAGATGCGTGGCACGCCAGCTTCGTCGGCATAGCCCCAGTTGGTTTCGGTTTGTGGCTCGACGCCGGCGGCACCGTCAAACACGACGACCGCGCCATCGAGCACGCGCATCGATCGCTTGACCTCGGCCGTAAAGTCGATGTGACCCGGGGTGTCGATGATGTTGAACGTGAACATGTTGGCCTTGTTGGTGCGGTCAGTCTCGAGGGTCTTGGCCCAATTACAAGAAATCGCCGCCGCAGTGATGGTGATGCCGCGTTCGCGCTCTTGCTCCATCCAGTCAGTGACGGTAGCGCCGTCGTGGACTTCGCCGATCTTGTGGGACATCCCAGTGTAGAACAGGATGCGTTCAGAGGTCGTCGTCTTGCCCGCGTCAACGTGCGCGACGATGCCGAAGTTGCGGAGTTTTTGAATTGGAAATGCTCGTGCCATAGATAATGTAAATAAGTGTTACTAAGGTTGCGTACCTGTCAGCTGCGCGATGCGTCTCGTACCTATATATGAATGCAACGAGTGCACGGTATACACGGATGAGAAATAAAAATGCCCGCCGGGCGTCCAAGTTGCGAGTACTATACGGGAAAGTGAGGGGTAAGGCAACTGGTTTCCGCGCCTTAACAGGTATGTGTCAAAGAAAATTAAAACTATTGACTTTTAATTAAAACTGTGTATAATAGTTCTGGAAGTTTGGGGCAATTCTCTAACACAACGCGAAGGAGTTTCGAATGTTCAACTACAACACCATCGGTCGCATCTGCGACGGCGCTGCCATCATCAGCGCCGCCTCGCGCGGCCACACCATGACCCCTTCCAAACGTACGAGTTTGGTGGGGGTTCTTTTATTGTGTAAACACTAGATGGTTTTTGTAAGAAAATCTAGTTTGTTACGTCTTACTCATTGGGAGAAGTTCATTCATTGATCATGAACGCCATGGGAGGCGTGATCACCAACTAAAGGAAGACCCATGACTACGAAGGTACTTTCTGTCCTGACAATTGTAGCGACACTCCTCGCCGCAGCCGCCAGCGCAGAAATCTCCAACCAAGCGTTGGCTCAATCACCCGAACAGGACGAGGTGATTGTCGAGGTCATCGAAGAAACGTTTGCCGATATGCCGGAACATATCGATACCATGATCCGGATAGCCGAGTGTGAGTCGTCACTGACCCATGTCGAACCGGACGGTTCACTGGTGGAAAACGCTGAACCAAATTCGTCTGCCAGTGGCGTATTTCAAATTCTTTTGATTACCCATGGCCAAGAGATAGAGCGCCAAGGCCTACCGTATGATCTGACAGAATTGACAGATCATGTGGCCTACGCTAAACATCTGGTGCGTACCAGCATCCAGGCTGGCCGACCGTTCAGTGATTGGAGACCGTCGCAAAAATGTTGGCGTTCATCATAAGCGTCAATCAGCCCTAGCCCCGCCCTTTGCATTAGCATTGGGCGGGGGCTTTTTTAATACATCTGTACTCACAATGGCATATACTGAGAGTACGCATTAATTTTTCAACATGAAACAAACTTATGACGTTGTGGTGCTGGGCGCAGGTAGCGGCGGACTCACCGCAGCCGTGGGGTTTAATAAAGCGGGACGATCAGTGTTACTGGTCGAAGCCGAACACATGGGTGGTGAGTGCACCAATAACGGCTGCATCCCAAGCAAGGCGCTGCTGCATCATGCGAATGCATTTTATAGTGCACAGATGATTGCTGGCGACACGACCAAAAGTGAAACCTACCGACAGGCAGCGTTCAGGTATGTCCGTGATCGCATCGATCACATCCTGGCTACCGAAACTCCCGAAACATTTCAAAAGCGAGGAATTGATGTGGTACGAGGGGAGGGCAGCTTTACCGGCCGCCGCACTATCAGGGTCGGTGAAACTGAGTACCACTACGCGCGCGCTGTCATCGCCACCGGCTCGCTCCCCCGCCCAATCGACATCCCCGGTCTCGGCGCGGAACAGCTACTGACGAACCAAAACTTTTTTACGCAATCAAGGCTACCCGAGAAACTGCTGGTTGTCGGTGGTGGTCCGATTGGGATTGAACTGGCAGAAGCAATGGCGAGGTTAGGAGTCAGTGTGACGCTACTTGAGCGCAGTGGAACATTCGCAAAACTTGACGATCCCAGCATTCGTCCTATCTTACAAAATCATCTTGAGTCACTCGGTATTACTATCCTCACTAACGCCACTTTAAATAGAGTCAAAGGTGAAACAGCTTATATCATCCAGGATGATAAAAACACGACTCTTCTTTTTGACAAAGTGTTGCTTGCGATTGGCCGTGTACCACAAATTCCAGCCGGGCTCGAGACCGCTGGTATCACGGCGAACGAACACGGTGTGTCTGTGAACAACGCGTGGCGCACGACTAACTGGCGCGTGTACGCTGTTGGAGACGTCGCTGCTCGGCACAAATTTACGCACGTTGCCGATGATGCTGCTCGCCAAGTAGTAGCCCGGGTCGTCAGTCGCGGGCTATTGCGTGGGAACGCGCGCAAGGCAATCCCAAAGGTCTTGTACACCAACCCCGAAGTAGCCCAGGTCGGTTTATCGTGGGACGCAGCGGTCGAACGATATGGCGTTAATCAAGTGCGTCGCTCAGAGGTCGCTTTAGCGCACGTAGATCGCGCCGTCACTGACAGTGCGACAATAGGTGTGATCGTTCTGATCACCAGACGATTGACCGGACGGGTCCTCGGGGCGCACCTAATGGCTCCGAGAGCGGGTGAATTACTCGCGCCACTGACACTCGCGATCGATGAGGGTATTTCGGCGTGGCGATTGCAGCGCCTGATGTATGCCTACCCCACTTATTCGCTCGCTATCAAAAAAGTGGCTGATCGATTTGTGAGCGAGCAATTGTCAGATGCGAGACATGATATTGTAAATCTGTTGCGAGGGCTGGCACCTAAATTACTCGCCATTACCGTATGGGTGATCGGACTGATTGCGCTGCAGCGCTATATCGCCGAGAGTGAGCAAACCCTTACCCAGCTATCTGTCTCGCTGTTTACATTTATTAGTTCATCGATGTGGGGACCATTGTTATACATTGCCGCGTACGCGGTGCGGCCAGTGCTGTTCATTCCTGGTACGTTACTAACGGTGCTGGCCGGGGTGTTCTTTGGTCTGTGGTGGGGTACGGTGTACACCATTATTGCGGCCCTCGCATCGGCAGCGGTCGTATACGTAATCGGAAGATTTTTTGGCGGACAAATTAATTTCGAATCCACCGGGTTATCTAAGTGGGTAGAAAGATTACGTCATAATGCCTTTGAGGCGACCCTGTTCATGCGTCTCGTTTTCTTACCGTATGATTTGGTGGGCTATGCGGCCGGTGTCTTAGCGGTACCATTCTGGTCGTATCTATTTGCCACGGCGATCGGTATCGTCCTCGGTACAGTGACATTCGTGGCGATTGGTGCAGGCATTGATGTAAACACCATCCTCACAGAAGGACTGCAGGCAGATATCATTGATGCAAAATTCTTTGTGTTATCGGCTGTTGTGCTAGTGACTTCGATTGTGATCGCCAGAGTCGTCAAACGCCAAAAAGCCCCGACCCCAAAGTAAACGTAAGTCGACTGTCATTACATTTGCTCGCGAAAGATATACCAAAAGGCTTGCGCGATTTTCGCGGACACACTGTACCCGCGAACCGTGGCCGGAGTTATCTGTTCGCTGTGTTCGTAATACCTCTGCAGTACGCTAATGTGGTCTTGGATCAACGTGGCGTCATTCGTGACTATGACGTTTTCATCGTTTAATCGTTGCGACCTGATATCACAATTAGCCGAGCCTGTCACAATAACCGTTTTGTCGATCAGTACGACTTTGGTGTGTAGCACACTTGGCGTGTATTCGTGGACAGCGACTCCGGCCTGCACATACTGTCTGTAATCATGGCGAGTGGCGTGCAGCACACTGGTGTGGTCACTCTTGCTTTGGGTGAGGATCGTGACGCTGACGCCGGCTGCCGCCTTCTGGATAAGGGCGTCACGCACTAGTTCCCCGGGCAAGAAATAGGGCGACACGATAACAATCGACTCGCGCGCTGAATGAATCAAGAGTTGCAGTAGATCACTGTACGGATACGCCCCCAGCCTTGGTTGATGGTGCAAATACAGCGCGTTGGCTGTACCACTAGTCGCGAGCACGAGCGGTGGCTTGGTGACATGTATTAATTCACGGGTTTCGCGCAACCAAATCCGCACAAAGGTCGCTTCCAGATGCGACACGGCTGATCCGGTGGCGCGGCACATAGTGTCGGTAAAATGTAACTCATCTTGATCATGACTAAACCAACCATCGTGCATCGTCATGCCACCCCAATAACCCACTTCCCCATCGATCACAAACGCGCGCGCATGACACCGTGTATGCCAGCGCGATATTTGCCCAAAGGCAAACGGGTGATAGTCCAGTATTTGCACCCCGCTACCGGTTAGCAGCGATCGATCATCAGTCGACAGGCTATTTCCGAACGCGTCTACTATCAGACGGACCGTTACACCAGACTGGGCTTTAGCGGCCAGAATTTGAAACAGCTCGCTCGTCTTGGGGCCAGAGTCCCACAAAAACGTCATGATATAAATGTGCCGTTCGGCTGCCTGCAGGTCAGCGCGCAGTGATTGGTAAAAAGCCTCGCCACTTTCTATTAACCGATAAGACGCCGACGCAAATTGAAATGGCGCTGCGTACGTCAAGGCCGCTGTTGATTGGATGAATGCGGGATCAGTGTTGGCCGGCAAGGTTCCTGGTAATACACTGATCGGCCTAACTCGCTTGCCGACTGGCGTAAAATAATATAGCACCAAAAATACCAGCGCCATTAATCCAATGCCAGCTGCCGACCAGAAAAACCAATGTATCATTAATAACAGTCTACGCGTTTTATATACATTGTACAATTTATATAAGTTGGAGTTTTTTCTGCCGCGGTAGTTTTTTTAGGTCGGCCTCGGCCTGGAGCGCCTGACTGCGATCGCGATAGGTGCAGTGGTAGACTAGCCGCACCGGCCGCCGGCCGCGTGTATACCGGGCGCCACCGACTATTTCGCCATTGTGGGCGCGAGTGCGTTGCGCGAGGTCGGTCGTATAGCCAGTGTACAGTGACCCATCCGCGCACCGCAGCATGTAGACAAAATGAGACATAGTCGTATTCTACCCCACCCACAGTAGCCCGAGTGTCACACATAGGGTATGATGGATTTATACATAAACTGGCCAACGAGGTTATCCGTTAACGTAGACGAGTTGTATGAGTCGAGTTCACACCGGAGTTGTCACCACCATTGACCGCTGGCTACTTCCACATATGGCGGGAGTTCTAGGTTATGCCACCCTACACAAACCATTCGCAGAGACCATCCGCGAGTGCGTCTTACAAGAAGATTGGGACCACGGCACGCTGATCAGTTGCACACCCAACCAGTACTTACTGCCCCACAGTACGGCCCACGCTGACGAGATTGCCGACTGGGTATTGCATGAACTAGCCACCCACCCCGAAGCAAGGATTGCTCGCGGACTCTTGGCCCGCTGGGCTGACAGCGATGAGCCACACAATCTAGTTCTAGGCATTGTCGGGCTCGCGGTTATTGGACCAACATTAGGCCTCATTGAAAACAAAAAAAAGAAACGATCGCGTTTACAGATCCTCATTTCGGATGAGTACGCCGGGCGTCACAACGCTGTGCAACTAGCGCAGAAAACCCATAAAGCCTCCCAACAACTAATCGCCACCGAGTTGCGCCGGGCGGCTGGCAAGGTCACTTCACTCCATCCGGACACAGCCGAGTGGTGTATGGGTACTGCTGATACGCAGGTAACCGTCACCGACCCAGCCACGCTGATCCACGTACTATCAGAGGCTCGGGTGCAAAGCTTCCCCTACCACTGCAGCAGTAGTAACGGACGAACACCCGAGCTGGTAGCGATCTCACCCAGTGTGAGGGACGAATTTGTAAATGATGCAGTAAGCTAGCATCTCACTAGCCCCAATTGATCGTGCGTACTGTACGTTTTCATAGTGTGAGCAATAGGTACTGAGCCGGCCATTTTATGTAGCATCTAAATCAGCCACCTTTTTAAGAGCTACTACGTACATACTCTCGGCCCATCCAAGCGGCGTATTATCGTTCGGTACATTTTCGTTTGAAAAGTACAGCTCGGGTACTAATCCGTCAGGTGTCACCGTGCCTTTGGCTTTTCGTAACCAATAATACGCAGACTCTTTTTCACCGCGCTCGGCGTAAATGATAGCCAGCCATGACAACCCAAAGCACCATTCCGCCTCTTCTGAGTAACCATCAACATTGGCATTGTAATACCGATCAAGTTTGTAGCGAATGACGCCGCGATCACGCGCCAGGTGGTACGTCACATTTCTGAGGATATCTTGCGTTTCGGCTTCAGTTGTGACCGCGAATGGATAAATAAGTGACAACAATGCGAGGTCACAAAATTTGGTCACAGATTCGCGCGGCAATAATCCGCGCAAGGCGTTTTCCCCTAACCCAACAGCGTCGTCTGGTACGTGAAGCCAGTCGATTTGCTCGGCCGCCCGCAGTCCGGCGACTACCGCTCCGATTGATGAGGCGTGCACTTCCATCGTCTCTTCCCAGATACCATTGTCGGCGTCATGCCAGTATTCCAAATTGATGAGGTAATCAATTACCCGTTGCACCATAGCTCGTTCCTCGTCGGATTCAGCTACCGGCACACCGCGTAATTCTAGTGTACAAATCAGTAGCAACACTTCGCCCACCGCATCGTTTTGGCTATTGCCCCACTCTTCCCAGTATTCTTCGAATGTCTCCGGGTGGAAGCGCGCGTGAATGTATTGCCAGGTGTAGTGTGGTTTGTGCTCGGCGGCCCAGTTAATTTTGTCCGCGTGTTTGACGAACACACCGAGGAGGGCTTTCGCCGCGTTGCGGACTGGCTCGACGTCGCCAGTCTCAAGAAACCCAAGCGTCATAAAATAAATGTCTCGTAACCAGGCCTTATCGTACCCGGTATTGACATTGTGCGCGGACGCGGTGAATACGCCATTTTGAGTCTGGAGCGAGCGCACCACGTCGAGGTGCTGCTTGATTTCTGCGTCGAAATCAAAGGTCATACTACGCAGCGTTTTCTAGGCGGACAATAGCTGTTGGACGAGTTTCTTCCAACCTTTCTTGCTCTAGAGTAATTTCTTTATCAGTGATTGTTGCAGCAATACATTCCGAGGTATAGTAGTCGGCACCTTGTTCTACAATTTCTATCAATTTCTCTTTTAAAACTGAGATCTGCTCACGGATATCCATCCGCTCAAAGTCTTCAATTTGTGCAACAATAATTTCTGCTGCGTACATACCTTCATTCCATCGTTCGGTTCGCGCGCTGACCACTTCGGAATTAACGATCGTCTCGGCAATTGGTGCGGGATTAGTATTTTCAAAATTCATATCGGTTTTGTTAAGTCTTGTTACCAGTGTACCACTAACAACTCAGTTCGCCGTCGATAGGACACGGGGCGATGGGGACTGCGCGGCTGGTAAAGCGCCCGGTTCTGGTCCACTGACGACGTAGTCAGCGGGGTCATAGCGCCCCCATTCGGTGTCGTAATTCCAGGCTTCCCAGTCGTACCGCCATTCGTTCCAGCCGATCGTCATTTCTTTTACAAACACGCCGTTCTCGGCGAGAAAATTCCCCGCTTTGCGGCCGTTCATACAAGACGCCGAGTAACAGTAAATAATAATATCTTTGTCAGGGTTGGCTGCTTGCAGCGCCTTAAAATCCGCCAGCACCACGTCTAGCTCACGTCCGGTATCAATATTGACTGCGGTGATAATGTGTTCACGCTCGTAGTCCTCGGCTGCTCGGACGTCCACTAACACAAATTCGTCATTGCGTCCGTATGAGATTCGCTCGCGGATGGAGTGCGGGCTTACCAAAGTTGCCACGCTGTTGGCGTAGTAGGCGGCGATCTTTTGATCATTTGATATTTCTGTCGATGTGGCACTATTACCGACATAAAAATACGTAAGTGCCGCTCCAATTAGTATTCCGAAAATAATTCGCATACGTGCAGTATAACACTGCATCTAAAAGTTGCATTTGCTACTTTTTGACCGGCTTGAGCTTGGCGAGATCGAGCGTCTGATCGATCCTTACATCAGCTACAAATGATTCAACGTGAGACACGAGGATCAGCGCGCCGGTGTACTGGTGCAACGCCTCGGCAATGACCGGGATGTGTCGGAAATTGATATGGTTGGTCGGCTCGTCGATGATTAGTAGCCCAGGCTGCTCCATGGTCAGCTTGGCAAATGCCACTAGACCCTTCTGCCCTTCTGATAGTTCGCCAATTTTTGACTTCATGACATCACCAAACAGCAAGAAACCGGCGGCAATGCTGCGCATATTTTCTTCGTACTTTTCGCGCATGCTATTCATCAACGTTTCGTAGACCGTTTTATCAAAATCAAGGTTTGAAAAATCCTGGCGGTAATATCCAATCTGTACTCCGTCCGCGATGTGCTCACCAGTCGCGGTACCGCCCGCGAGCGTCTCGAGCAATGTCGTTTTTCCAATGCCGTTGGGGCCCACGATACGCAAGTGCTCACCGCGTTTGAGAGACGTGTCGCATTGCATTTCGGCTGCGCCAGATGGCCGCATCACACTGACTGAACTGAGCGTCACAATCTCAAGCGGTAGTTGTCCGGCCGGGTCGATGGTAAATGGACGAATCGTTTTATCCTCGCGGCGGACGTCGACTTTGTTTTCTTCGGCCTCCTCGATGTCCTCGCGCATACGCTTGGCGACCATACGCATCTTGCCACCTTTATTTGAAAAGTAATTGATCTTGTCTTTATCGGCTTGGATCTGTTTCTTGAGTTGCGCATTCTGGCGCTTTTCCTTTTCGACTTGCGCCTTAATTTCTTGAACAACCTTGTGGTAATTACCCTGGTACTGTTCGACCGCTAGTTTCTGCGTGTTGAGGTACAACACACCTTGGGTGAATGAGTTGAGGAAATCAGCATCGTGGGATACCACCAACACCGTTTTCTTATACTCTTTTAGAAAATTGGTCAGGTGTTCAATTCCGGCGGTATCCAAATTGTTAGTCGGCTCATCGAGCAGCAGCATGTCTGGCTCCATGATTAACGCTGATGCAAGCAGCAGTCGCGCCTGCTGCCCACCCGAAAATGATGACATGAGGCGATCTTTGAATGTATCAACCTCGTCGGCGCGTGGCGTGAGATTCACCGCTTCTAGAACACGATCAATGCGCGGGTCGATGTCGTATACTTTTTCTGTAAATAGCTGCTCGAAAAAGGCTCGTACACACAGGCCTAATTCTTCGGGCGGAATCACCTGACGTGAAACTGCTATAGTGGTGCGCGGTTGCAAGTTAATTGAGCCCTCGTCTGGCGTTAATTGCCCGCCAATCAGTTTGAAAATAGTCGACTTACCCGCGCCGTTTTGTCCCATCAAAGTTAGTTTGGCGCCACGGCGCACGACAAAATTTGCCTCTTGCAAAATCGGGCGGGTGGCATTGTGTTCGAATGACACATTCTTAAAGACAATTAGTCCGTCGCGCTGATTCATAGCTATGGAGTGTACTTTAGTACTGAGGTATTGCAAGCACTACATGATTACCTTACAACGAGCTGCCACATGGCAAAGACATCATTATTACTGTTAGTCCTTACTGCACAGCGGACACACCAGCAGGGAGTGGTTGCGGGGCGTCGACCGGTGTCGGCGCGGTAAACAATTGTACAATCACAAGTAGTCCAGCTATAGCGAGACACGCCGCAATTACAACGTTAATTACATCTAGTTTCATACGTACTACTATAACAGACAAAATTTGTCACCTAGCAATCGAGCACTAGAAAAATGCTTCTTGGTTATTCGCCAGGTATTCCTCTTCGGCGTTGGTCGACTGACGCCCGAGCGCCTCGTTGCGGTGCGGGAAGCGGCCAAATTGGTTCACAATGTCCTTGTGGATGCAGGCCATCTCGAGTGATTTGTCTTGCCCAAGCGCCTCAAACAATCGCACTGATTCTGCCTGAATAAGGCTCGACTCTGCGTGCATGAATGGCATGTAGACGAACATTCGCTCGGGTTCCGAGAGTTGCTGGTCGACGCGCTTGAGGATCAGTTCTTGGGCGAGGGTAAGCGCCAGGGCGTCGTATGCGAAGGCTTGGCCCGAGCCGCGATAGATCTGCCGCGAGAATTGGTCGAGCACGACGACCTCTGCGACGCGCGCCGACACGTCGGTACGCGCCTGCCAGCCTTCACCGGCCGCCAGCGCCTGGTGTAAGTCACCGAACTTCTCGCGTATCCGCGCATCCAGCTCCTCCCCACCCCCAAACCAATCCTCCATCGAGAGTTCAGAGAACCAAAAGGTATGGACGTGTTGAAGTTGTTGGGTGGTGTTCATGTACAAATTGTAAATTAGAAAGATAAATCCACCAGATGGTTATTAATAGATTCTTTAATTTTCTTATTTTCTCTGATTAAAGTAATTTTTAAATCACCACCTAAGCCAGATCTTTGTAAATTTTCTAACTGCGCATCGTTATGACGCAACAAAGAACTAAGACCATTTAATTCTGCAGTAGATTTTAACAATTTAGCCTGCTCGACCAAAGCTTTTTCAGACGCAATCTGTGCTTCTGCAGTTTTAGCTAATTCTTCTCTAGTCAGTTTTAATTCCTTTCTTTGCAAACTCAACTCTGTCTTTTGTAACCAAGCTGTATAACCTAATCCTAAAAAAGCTAGGCCTGAAATTATTAGTTCTAAACATTCAATCATACTAATAGTATAAAACAAAAAAACCCTCACGGGCTTTTTTTGTTTCTTTCTTCAATTGGTTACCACGCAAAGTGAGCGAATGCTCGGTTGGCCTCGGCCATTTTGTGGGTATCTTCCTTTTTCTTGACGGCGTCCCCTTCTTCCTTGGCGGCGAGCATCAGCTCACGTGCGAGGGCTTTGTGCATTGGGGTGCCTTTGCCTTTCCGCGCACTATTGATGATCCAGCGGTACGCTAGGGCTTGACGGCGTTCAGGGCGGACTTCGCGCGGCACCTGGTAGTTGGCGCCACCGACGCGACGGGAGCGGACTTCCATCAGTGGTCCGGCGTTGCGGATCGCGGTGTTAAAGACCTCGAGTGGGTCGTCGCCGGTTTCTTTGTCTGCCTTGATAATGTCAAACGCTCCGTACACGATCTTGCGGGCCGTTTCTTTTTGCCCGTTTAGCATCACGTAGTTGATGAGTCGTTCGACGTCAACCGATCCGTACACCACATCGGGTGCTACTACCGGTCGTTTTTTGATTGGTCGTCGCATAAGCGATTAAGTAAGATTGTAATTGTTCTTCGCATAGAAGGCTGCGGGGTGCCGCACCTCTCGTGATCTACAGCGAATATAGACTATTGGTAATGTGAGGTTTTAGTCCTCCGACTATCCACCCTTAGTCTCCTTTAGGGCGCTTTGCTCCGTATTTAGAACGACCTCTTCGGCGAGCGTCAACGCCAGTGGCGTCGTACTTACCACGGACCACGGTGTAGTTGACACCGATGTCCTTCACACGACCACCACGCACGAGGACCACCGAGTGTTCCTGTAGCGTGTGCTTCATGCCTGGGATGTACGCAGTGATTTCCTGACCGTTCGATAGGCGGACACGAGCGATCTTGCGGATCGCTGAGTTCGGCTTGCGGGGGGTCTTGGTCGTCACACGAGTACACACACCACGTTTGAAGGGTGAGAAGTAAGAGTTCGGCTGGTTCTTGATCTTGTTAAAACCAGATTCAAGAGCCGCGCGCTTACTTTTGCGTGCTTTGTCGGTTCGCTTTTTACGGGTTAATTGTTGAATTGTTGCCATATAGCCCGGTTAGAGTACTACAAGTAAGGGAATTTGCAACTACGTGCATGCGTGATGCACCGACCGAGCTCTAGCCCACCAACAGCGCAGTAATATTGCGTACAAATGTTGCCAATGGTCCCCCCAATATAGTGACAAACAACAGGATGACGAGGAAGAAACCTATATATGGCTGCGCTTCGAGGGTTGCTCGGAACCGGTCGTAACTTTGGCGAGCGCTCCAGGGTAGAAACCGCGGTAAAATCTTGGACCCATCAAGCGGCGGAATGGGCACCAGATTAAACAACGCTAAAAATAAGTTGAGAGAGATGATCATGATTGATAGTTGCACGAATGTACCAGACAGCGACAAAACGTCGGCAAACCGCATCAACACCGCAAACACAATTGCAATTGCCACATTCGACGCCGGACCAGCTGCCGCGACCAGCGCTTCCCCCCACTTTTGGTTGGTGAAGTTGTAGGGATTATACGGCACGGGCTTAGCCGCCCCAAACAAAATGGGCGAACCAGAAAATATCAGCAAACCAGGTAAAATTATCGACATGAGCGGGTCAAGGTGGACGATAGGGTTCGGTGAGAGTCGCCCAGACAGTCTGGCTGTCGGGTCACCGAGCGCGTCAGCGGCGTACCCGTGCGCCATTTCGTGAATAATAACTGATACAACTAGCGCGACAATTAAAGCTACAGCAGAAAATGGATCCATGTATCTATCATACCTAACCAATGACTGACTGCAAACAAATATAGATAGTGCTGCAGCATTCGTGCTCGCGCACGAGGGTGGCGGTTGCAAATACCAGCTAACATGATACGATGCGCCT
This sequence comes from uncultured Candidatus Saccharibacteria bacterium, assembly GCA_964626635.1. Lineage (GTDB taxonomy): Bacteria > Patescibacteriota > Minisyncoccia > Phycocordibacterales > UBA918 > OLB19. The sequence continues at coordinate 47,552 of CAZVFY010000005.1, read as the reverse complement.
ACTAAATTCAGTATATATGGCCAAAGAATGTCAAATCACCGGTAAGAAAACGCAGATCGGCGGACGGTACAGTAACCGCACACGTGCCACGCAGTTCAATCCCTGCGGCAAAACTAAGCGTCAACCAAACCTACAAAAAAAGCGTATTTACGTACCCGAGCTTGATCGCCACGTCAGCATCAAGGTTTCGACCGCTGCCTTGCGTACCATCGCTAAAAACGGCGCGTACCAAACTCTGAAAGATGCAAAACTGATCTAAGTCACCATCTGACTACAGATATAAAATCCACCCCCGGCACACACAGTGTGCCGGGGGTGTTCGCTCAGGCGTCCTCCATCTTCGGGACGCCGAAGCAGATCATGAACACGGGCTTGTCCGGGTCGAAGTTCGCCGCCGGGAACGTCACGACGAGCGTGCCGATCTGGTAGTCCAGATACGGCTGGACGAGCCGCTTGACGCCCATGGTGCCAGGCACCCGGGTGTAGCCCGCCGCCTGGGCGACCACGTCGGTGAAGAGATACGGCTTCACCGAGCCGTAGCGCTTGATCGCGACGCCTCTCTCGGAGACATCGTGGCAGGTCTCCACGTTGGCGTTCCTGCACATCGTGTCGATGTGCTGACTCATCGCCAGCGAGACCTCCTCAAAGGCGAACCCGTTGGTCTCGTGAAGGGGGGTGGTCATTGGTACTCTCCTTTTGCGTTGATTTTTAACAAGAAGAATACACTATTTTAATCATTTGTCAATATAAAAGTTAGTTCCGTCTGACACAAATGATACCGTCCCCTCTGTCGCTAGTTCGTAGATAGTCGCGCCTACGCGTTCAGTGCGATCGATTACGTCCGGGTGCGGATGCCCATACCGGTTATTAAGCCCTGCGGACACGATCGCGTACTCTGGTGTGGTGACTTCCAGTAAAGCCTGGCTGGTAGAGGTATCAGACCCATGGTGCCCGAGCTTGAGAATATCGACATTCAGTTGCTCGCCGTAGGTACGCGCCAGATACTCTTCAACTCCTTTGGGTGCATCCCCCGTCAGTAGCACGGCGGTCTCACCGTAACGCACCAGCAGTACGGCCGAGGCGGCGTTCGGTCGCCAATTGGTGGTGTCCCCTGCGGGGGCGAGGACGTGGATCGTGGTATCAGCGTCAAGCTGAATCACTTGTCCAGCCGTGGCTGGTACGCGTAGTGCTGGCTCATTTTCATAACCAACAAGGAACGCCTCGGCCGCCGGCGCAGTCGACCGCGCGTCACTTCCCAGTAGTATTGAGGTGTCGTACCGCTTCAGCACATTCGGCAATCCCCCCACGTGGTCAGTATCGACGTGCGTCGCAACGATGAGGTCCAGGTGTCGGTCACCAAACGTTTGCGCAGCTGCTACTTCGCGGACGACCGCCCCGGTCGGTCCGCCGTCAATCAGAACCTCGTGCCCTTCGGGTGTGCGAAGCAGTGTCGCGTCACCCTGGCCAACGGCTAGAAAATGAATTTCAAACTGTTCCGGCGACCGATCAAACGTAACGAGTGGCCACCAAACAACGATGCAGACTAATAGTAATCCTGTTGCAACTATTCCATACCGCGCGCTGATCGTGTTCATTGGACTCGTATTTTGCATGCTACACTAGGCGGTATAGAAGTAAAGTTTGTTCCGTAACAATTTTCATAAAAATTAATGTATGCACTACCAAGCCAAAACCTTCGCTATTCCTGCCCTTGATGGCATTAGCCAAGAATCAATCGACATGCACATCGGTCTATACGCCGGGTACGTCAAACACGTCAATCACATCCGCGAACGATTAGAAGCTTACAGCAATGACGAGATTAGTAACGCCTATGCCATGCACGAAATGCAGCGGCGTTTAGGATTTGAGTTTGGTGGTATGCGCAATCACGAATATTACTTTGAACAATTTGAAAATGGGGCCACTAACTTGCCGGCCGACTCGACCCTCGCCACGCTAATGGAAAAGCAATGCGGTTCACCCGAGGCCTGGGAGCAATCATTCCGTCGGATTGCGGCTACACGTGGCGTCGGTTGGGCAATGTTGTATTACGACACCACCACCCAGCAACTGGTACAGACCTGGGTCGACGAGCAACATTTAGGGCAGCTGCCAGATCTGCAGATCGTCCTCGCGCTCGACATGTGGGAGCACTCGTACCTGCGTGATTATGTCAGTAGCGATAAGGGTCAGTACGTCGATGCATTCTTTCGCAATATGAACTGGGAAACCGTCGCAACACGAATTGCAAATTAGTCAAAAAATACTGGTGTCTTGCTAGTGTTAGGAGCAGCCGCTTGAGACGACCGTAACGCCAAATCGTTGCGGTCGCTTTTTCGTGTGTGATACCAGTAGTACGCGAGACCGATCAGCGCGTAGGCCGCGAACACAAACCAGCCAGGCACGCTCGGGACAACCACCGCCGCCCATGGCAATGCGTCAAACCACTGTGCGATCCAGATAATTAACCCGAGTACGAGCTGCGCAGCGTACGCTAGTGGGTACGCTAGTGGCCCTAAAATTGCGCTAAACGTACCTACTAGAAATGTCAGCAACATCGCGATCGGTACGAGCGGCAGCACCAGCACGTTGACCAACACACTCACGATAGACACCTCGCCAATATAATAAACGAGGAGTGGCAGCACAAACAGCTGTGTGACAGTAGTCGCAATTACAATGTCGCGCAGACTGATCGCGGTGGTATTGGTGACCACGGTGCTCTCAAAGTGCGGTGTGAACAACACTAAGCCCAGCGTCGCCATAAACGACAACTGGAACCCGAGGTCATACAATAATAGATACGGATTCCATACCACCATTGCAAACGCCGCGAGTACCAGCGCCCGCAACACGTTGTATCGATTGCCAGTTAGTTTTGCGATCAGCAACAACCCTGCCATCAGACTGGCCCGTACAACCGTGGCACCAAATCCGACGATCATCGCGAACGCGGCAATCCCCACTAAACTGGCGTACACGCGCCCAGTCAGTGGCAAGAACCATGACGTAAACCACCAGAAAAATGCGATCACCAGCATCACGTTATAGCCCGATAGCACAACGATGTGAATGATCCCCGTCCGGCGAAAGGCTTCCTCTAAATCATCCCCCAACCCTTGTTTGACTCCGAGCAATAACCCAAGCCCTAGGTCACTGGCTGGTGGCGCAAGCTGCTGTTGTACCGAATCACCAAAGAGCGTTTTTTGCGCCAGCAGCCATGAGACCAATGGGTTACCTTGTTCAGTGGCCGTGACAGATACATCAGCAAATGAGACAACGCGCTCAATCCCTCGTACCCGTAAATAGTTTGGATAGTCAAAAATGCGATTGGTGTCCGTAAGGAATGGCGCAACCCGCTCGAGGTTGCCAGACACGAGAATCGTGTCGCCGTACGTAGCGGTGGTATGAGGGTCCGTTCGCACCAGTACCCGCTCGCCAGTGTCTAGGCGCATGGTCAGTTGCGTAAATTGCGTGCGGGCGTCAGGGTCGCTCGAGACGATGCCGGTTAATGTTACCGGCGCACCTACCCCTACCGACAAAGTGCTGCTCGCAAAGTTCGCTTCTCGTAGATCCATGTTGGCAACACCAGCCAAGAGCAAGCACAGACAGCCAATGAACGCACGCGGCCAGTGTCCTGACGCGCGCCTGACACTGTACACTACGAGCCCGCACACCATTACTAGCAACACGACGTAAAACCGCATCTCTGCGTCATACATCGAACCGAGTGCTACCCCAGCAAAATATCCACCCAGTACCGTCAGCCATTGTGCGCCTCTCATTAGTTCGAGTGTAGCAGAAAACCCCCCGCCTGCATGCAGGCGGGGGGTTTTCTGCTACTAAATCGCGATGCTTTACGCAGCGTCGAGCGCCTGATTGACAAGCGCATCGGCGTCTTTATTGAATTCGCGGCGAACGTGTTCGAGGGTGAGGTTTGGAAAGTTTGCCACGCGCAAATTATGGATCAAGATAAATAGTGGGATCAGTCCAGCGTCTTTAATTTGGTATTCGCTGTTTAGCTGCTTTTTGACTAGTTCGCTATCGAGCCGTAATAGAATGCGCATGTCTTTAGTTTTCTTGCCGAATTTTTTGACGACTTGTTCTAGTCCCGTTGCGACCGCTTGATACTCAGCAAAGTTGTTGGTGGCGTTACCGATCATCTCTGCGTACTGCAATACAAGCTGGCCGTCCACGTCCACTACGTGCACGCCGATCGCCGCCGGGCCGGGATTGCCGCGCGATCCGCCGTCTGTATAGATAGTTATTTCATTCATGTTATGTACGGTACCACATCAATAATCCGCAGACGGACAGTTGTCCGGCCTCGGAATCTAGATTCTTCGACGTGCGCGATCAAGGTACACGGATGTCCGGTTACCGGGGCGAGGGCGTATTGTGACGGGGTACTAAAAAACGCGATGGCCTCGAGCGCACCGCTCTCGGTCGTAAACGTCAATTTGAGGTGCTCGTTGGTTTTACCAAATTGTTCGACCGACTGCGGACGTACGCCCCGCAGCGCAAAGATCGGCTCGTGGTTCCCCATGCCGTAGGGGGCTAGCTGTTCGAGCTCACGCACCAGTAACGGCGTTACCTCATCCAGTTGCAACGCGGCGTCGATCACGATCGTCTCTTTGGGGACGCGGGCGTCAGTCTGTCCGGCCGCTTGATTCAATTGGGCGGCGAGTGTAAATATTTGGTCTTTGGCTACCGTAAAGCCACCAGCTACATGGTGCCCACCGTACATTACAAATGCATCAGACGCCGCTCGCATCAGCGCCACCACACTCACTCCACCGCCGCCGCGACAAGAACCCTTGTACGCGCCGTTGCCGTCGGTCCCCCACAAAAATACCGGCCGTGCGTATTGCTCGGCGAGCTTGCCGGCGACGAGACCAACGAGCGACGGGCGCCAGCTTGGGTCACCGAACACGATCACGTCAGGGATGATATCCATACCTTTGAGGTTTTGATTGAGGGCCTTGGTAATCTGCGCAACGGCAGTTTTGCGACTGGTGTTGAGCCCCTCGAGGTGGCGGACGCGCTCGGTTGCATCGCCCGGGGTGCGCGCAGTGAGAACCGCAAACGCATCGTCTGGTGCGTCCATTCGTGAGGCGGCGTTAATTCTCGGTCCGATCGTAAAGCCGACATCACTTGCCTCCAAAAACCGCTGATCCGCGCCGGCGGCGCGCAACAATTCGCGCAGTCCCGGCCGGCGTGATTTGCGCAGCACCCGCAGTCCGTACGTGGCCAGCACCCGATTCTCGCCCACTAGCGGCACCATGTCCGCGATGGTCGCCAGCCCCACCATATCGAGCCACCATTTCTCATAACCCGCCACCGCATTGTAGCGGTCGCTGTCACTGCCACGCGCCAGGAGGTGCTGCACTAATTTGAATAAGACCGCTGCCCCACACAGGTCGCGGAATGGGTAGTCGCCTAATTTTGGATTCACAATTGCAGCCGCCGGCGGGAGCACCTCACCTGGTTCGTGGTGATCGGTAATGATGACGTCAATACCCAATTCGTTCGCGCGCTCGACCGCAGCCACATCGGTAACGCCGCAATCAATCGTCACGATCAGGGTCGAGCCAGACTGATGGATTTTCTCGATCGCTTTGACGGTCAAGCCAAAGCCTTCGTAGTGGCGATGCGGGATATAGGTCGTAAACTGCTCGTGCTTAATATGCGTCAGAAAATCATGCGCGACCACCGCCCCCGGTATGCCGTCACAATCATAGTCCGCAAAGATGGTGATGTGCTCACTACTCTTGAAGACTTGCTCGAGACGCTCGGCCGCGGCGTCAATATCATGTAATAAACTGGGTGACACGAGACCGGTGTCGTAACAGGGATTTAGAAATGAATCAATCAACTCGCTCGGAACGTTACGATTGGCGAGTAACCGAGCAACCAGCGGTGAGTGCGCGTCAGCAGCGTTGCGGGTAGCGAGCGGTTCGGGCCAGTGATAGGCAGACATGTCGGGTATGGTACCATGACTCACACAATCGCTATGAGCCAGACCATCTTTGAAAAAATTATTCATGGCAATATCCCCGGCGCGTTCGTGCACGAGGACGAGCATTGCGTCGCATTTATGGACGCATTCCCATCAGTCCCTGGGCAACTATTAGTTGTACCCCGCCAGCCGATCGACTATCTGTTTGCAGTGCCGGACGAGTTGTATACACATTTATGGCGAGTAGCTAAACAGCTGGTGCCGGCCCTTGATCAAGTGTTCGATACGTCTCGTACTTGTGTTGTGGTCGAAGGCTTCGAGGTACCACACGTGCACATCAAACTCTACCCCCTCCCGGCTTCAGCCACTAACCTGACTGACTACCTGGCACACACTGGACCTGCTGATTCCGAAGAGTTAGCCGCCCACTTAACCAATATTAAAACTGCGCTCGAGGCACTGAACATAGAAACGGGTGCAGAACAATAATGGCGAGCGATCAGGTGCGCAGCGGCTCGAGTGCTGGCAGCGTTCCGCTTTCTAGCAGAGCGAGCATTGCGCCGCCACCGGTCGATACGTGCGTAAATTTAGTATTGATATTGAGCTGCTCGATCGCCGCCACTGTATCACCACCGCCAACGATGCTATCAGCCCGGGACTCGGCGATGGTAGCGGCTAGCGCCTCGGTTCCCTCGGTGTACCCATCCTCATAATTCCCGAGTGGGCCATTCCATAAAATGGTCTGAGCGGTAGTAATGTGCGGGCGCAGCATCGCAATGGTTTTGGGGCCGGCGTCCAGAATCATTTCGTCTGGTTCGACCTCAGCCAGGCCGCATGTCCGCCGACTGGCCCCATCGCGTTCAGTACTGACCACGACATCAACTGGCAGCAATAGCGACGGATGATCCTTGAACGCCAACATCGCATCAGCAACGTCAGACATCATCGACTGCCCTACCGGGTACCCGCGCGCACGCAGCAAATCGTTCGCCAGTGCCCCACCAATAAATACCCCCGAGTACGTGTCCAAGTATTTAGTCACCAGCGGCAGCTTGGTCGAGAACTTCGCCCCGCCGAGCAGGAATAATGAAGGCGAGCGCGGCTCCATGGCGCGCGTTAGTTCGTGGACCTCGCGAGCGAGTGTCAGGCCGGCATAGCTCGGTAGCACACTGGCCACCCCAACGGTCGACGCATGCTCGCGGTGCGCGACGGCAAACGCGTCCATCACAAATATTTCGCCGTACCCAGCTAATAGCTTCGCAAACTGCTCTTCGTTAGCTTTTTCTCCCTCGTGCGCGCGGGTGTTCTCGAGTACGAGAATGTCGCCGCGACCGAGCAGGTTGCGCCTTTGGTACGATTCGTCCGAACCAATCGCCCCACCCCAATGGACCGGCAAGTACTGGCCGAGCATGTCGGCGACTGACCGCAGTGACGACTCTCCGTCACTGCCGATGTGTGCCATGACGATCACCTTTGCACCAGCTTCGTGCAGGTAGCGCAGCGTCGGGAGGGCTTGTTCAATGCGGTAGGTACTGCGGGGCTGCCCATCGTCCGCGAGCGGGACATTGAGTGACGAACGCACGACCACATAACGGTCAGTCAGTTGCTCGGGCTGGCAGTCGGTAATGGTACGTAATTGCATAGATAGCTAGATAACCGCTTCGACAATACCGGTAAAATCTTCGACATTGAGCGACGCCCCGCCGACCAAAAAGCCGCCCATGCCACCCCCAGTATGCAAGGCATAGGCGTTGTGCGGCTTGACGCTCCCACCGTACAAGAGCCGCACAGCGCGAGCGGTTTTGTCGTCGGTCAGTTCGGCCAGAGTCTGCCGAATATGCGCACTCATGTCTACTACATCGGCGGCACTGGCCGTCTTGCCCGTACCAATGGCCCAGATCGGTTCGTACGCAATGACTAGTTTTTTGACACCGCTACTCGGCAAGTCGGTGACGATCGCCGCGAGCTGCGCTTTGATCATCTCATAAAATGCACCTTTCTGATCGCGCGTTTTCTCGCCGACGCAGACGACCGGGATGATTTTGTGCCGGAGCGCCACGGCGACTTGTTCGGCTACCTGGGCGTCTGTTTCCCCCGCAGCGCGCCGTTCGGAATGGCCAATGATCGCAAAATCTACCCCCGTGTCCCTCAGCTGAACTGCACTGACTTCCCCGGTATGTGCGCCGCCGGCATGCGTCGACAGGGTCTGCGCGCCGCGCATGATGGGCGCTGAACCGAGCTTTTTATGAACGACTAACAGGTGCAGAAGGCTCGGCGCCAGACCGAGGTAGACGCGTTCATTTTTGGCGTGTTTGGCGACAGCGCTGCGGATACCGGCGGCCAGTCGCTCGGCTTCTAGTACGGTGGCTGGATTTTGTTTCCAATTACCAATGATGAGAGGGACAGATTTTTTCATGTAAAAAGTGTAGCACAGGCAGCATTAGCCCGGATGTCGGGCCCGTGCACTACGCAACAGACGCGCTCATAAACGAACCAGAGCTATTGTACAAAATCCCCACCCATGGTATAAAAAGAGTTGGATAAGGCCGAATGGCCACAGCACCTTCACCAATTTCACCCCCTTCCTTGAGCGGACAGGCCCGCTCGCCCAAAACGGAGATGAGACATGAAAACTCTCGCTTTCCTCACCGCGGCGATGCTGGTCGCCGCTCCTGCCTTCAGCGAAGAAGTGCCGTATGTCCACCTGGTGCCGGGCAGCAATCACTGCTACGTGGATCCGTCGGAGTGCGTTGCATCTGCCGATCCAAAACCGATCAGCTGGTTCAGCCGCCAAGGCGAGCTCAGCATTGAGGAGCTGCAAGAGCTCAACGAGCTGCTGGTGATCCAAGAAGGCACGATGATTCCGCCGAACACTTTCGTTCGTAATGGATGAATCAGCCTGCGCATTTATAGCCCCTGCGAGTTACTCGCGGGGGCCGCTTTTTTATATTAGTTTGGCCGCAACCATACAACAGCTGTCCACATGTTCACCCAGGGCAGTAGATTAATCACTGGAATAAATAAACCAATGCAGGCAAAAATAAACAGCGCAATCTTGCCGGCAGCCCATTTACCAGACAGGCTACGCACACCAGCGATGCTATACGCTAGCCAACAAAACGACATACACAGTAGCCCAATACAAAATACTAGAAGAATGCCTATGAGGAATAGCATGATCGGGTCAATTTCAATCCCAAGATATATTCCTGTGATAACTTTTACAACTTTTGAAAAGGTACCAGTTATTGTTTCGGTACCAAATGTTCCTTGAAGAAGTCTACCAATAGCAGAATCCGCAATTCCAAAACTCGCCGCCACCGAATACACATACGCCGCTGCGCCCACCCCCACCGTACTGAGAATGGCAAACGGCAGCTGGATCAATAAATAAAACGTTCCAGCGGCGGCGTTGATCGGGGCGTTGATGGCGGTGACGGCCGCCTTGGTGGCGACTTTTTTCTCGACGGAGCGCTTTTTCTCACTTTTTTTATTACGTACGACGACTGGTACGTTTGACGGACTGTAGTCAGTGCCTGGCGCATAGCCAGCATTTGCAGCGGCCTGGTACTCGACGGCCGCACGCTGGGTGCGGTCGAGGCCACTGCGGCGGTCGCGGTCGTAGCGACTGGTGGGGCCGTAGTTGTCGTTCGCCGCCGCGCGCGGGTCTGCCCCGGCGCGCAGTTGTCCGGTCATGGTGCGACGGTCTTGGGCGTCGATGTAGTTGCTCGATGTCGTTGGGCGCGGCGGCGCAGTCTTTGCCGACTCCGGTTGTACCCGCGCGCGGGTATCTAGCGCCGAGCGTTCACGCGCGGCGCTCGGCGGCTGTCCACCGCTACGCCTTCTGCGACTGGTGTCGGTACTGGAACGGGCGCGGGACGTCCGTCGGGCGGGTCTGTATTCAACTTGGGCATTACGAGCGAGAGCTACCATACACACATGGTACACCGCACAGTCATTCGGGCGAGTACGTTATCCCGCCTGGCGCCAGTCTTGGAGTTCGTAAACATCGGATGTTTCTGGGGTCAGTGGTGGCGGGTCGTCGACCTGATCGCGGTCGAACGAGCTAGTGCGATTGATAAAGCCGCTGGTAATATCACCACTCCCATTAACCCAGGTCGAGCCAGCTCGACCGTTGGTGACAATTGTACCAAGGAACGTAATCGAATCAATTCTGGTTTTACTATCGTATGTAGTGCCCGGCAACCAACTATTCCGCACAAAATTCCGGCCGACACGGCCATTCTGCGCAACATAAATTCCGTTGACAAATAGATTTTCAGGTATATCAATTCCATAATCTATGTCGTCCTCAGCAATAGCCAGGAGCCCAGCATTAGCGCCTGGTGCATAAGTAATGTTACCGTTAATGACCAGGTTAGTCTGACTGGTCTCGGCTAAATCGGCAGCTGCCAGAGCGACCTTTTGGTTGACTTCTCCGGACAGCCAGACTTTATCCTCAAAATATAACACGGGGCAATCATTGCTGATACTGCGAGTGGCCAGGGGAGTCCGAGTATCAATGATGTTACGCTCGGTATGTTGACCTTCAGTATTGTTACTTACGGTGTACGCAATGGTGCCAGTAACTTCGTTGATTGTCACCGTATCATCGCCATTAAAAATTACCTCGTAGCCAGCCTCGCTCGTCGGCGGATAATAAATACCACCATTATTCTCGGCATTATCTTTCATACTACTGAGATCCAGTGTCAGGCCAGCAAAATCAATCGGCGACACTGGATATTGAAACAAACCGGGTGTTGACACCGATCCACTGCTGTATACCCCAGGCGCATTGTTGACGGTTGGGTTACATCCATAACTGCTGTCACAAGTCCAACTAACTTGCCCACTACCAACGAGTGAGTTGTGCGCGGCTTCCATTCGCAACCCTTGATTGCTGTGGAGCGGCCCATTTACTACACTGCCAGGGCCGTACCACACCCCGGCATTCGTAATAAAAGAATACTCAGCCACGGTTGGGCGTTTATAAGTGGCGCTAACGGTAGCAATCGCAGCAGGATTGACGTAGGTATGCGCGGTGGACTCAACCGTCAGCGACGACACCACCCCGCAGTATGAACTACTAGAAATTGCCAAACTGTATTCACCAATTGGTCCAGTCACTGGGTCCTCAAACACAGTGGTTGTACCATCACCAGTGGTGCTAGCCGGGTGGTGCGCCAAGAACCATTTGTAATAATTTAGCCCGGCCTCGGCAATTTCGGTCGCGCGCTGCTGTTCAGCGCGGAACGCCACCACCTGAGACTGAGTGATCACACTGGTAATCAATGATGTGACGATCGTCAAAAATATTGCCCCAAACACTAACACCAGCACCATCAGGGCGCCGCGCTGCCGCCCCGCCGGGCCCGTCATGGTTAAGGTGGTCATGTGTTGCACGTGTAGCTGGCGAGTACGTATCATCATAAATTATTTTTGAGGTTACGCGGCGCAACGCTGCTCCGCAACATGAATTCGCCCGGGTTTCTAACCGGGTCAATGTTGACAATCAGCTGCATCGTCACGTACGTCATGGACAGCAGAGGATCAGCCACCGACAAACGGTTCCCCGCATTGTCATAATACATGAACGTTGACGTACCTTGACCAAGGTTCTGGACATACTCAGACAAAATATTGGTCTCGTCAGGGTTAGTCGTGTCGTAGGTCAGCGGTGTACCAGTTGGTATATACACGCGCTTCTCGAGAGTCGTGCCGATTAACTCGTACTCGATGTACTCGACCACGCTATCGCCCATCGTGTCCGCATAGTACCCGAACCGGTGTGGCTCAATCACCGCGACCGCGAAGGTGCCGTCTTCGGCCGTGGTGATCTCGCGGACGTCTTGGCGCCACTCGACTACCCCGCGGCGGGCGTTATTAACTTCGTTGACTTGACCAATAGTATAGGCATTTTGTTGGTACAGGACCGTGGTGGTGCTGAATATCGCCAAGATCAGAATGGTGAATATCGCCACCGCCATGATCGTCTCGACCAGTGTCATACCCCGACTCATCATAAGTCAGTCAGTGTTATCTCCAACGTCGTCGCGTTTGCAACTGCGATGTTCAAGAGTGTAGTTGTGGCAAACAGCGGGTGAGATGCCTCGAGTACTAGGTCAGTTTCATTAGGCACAGTTGGGAAGAACACCTGTCCGCACGCACTCGTGGATCCGCTGCCATTATACCCAGCGCGTGAGAGTAGCACGCTTGCGTCCGGAACGGGATTGCCAGCAGTATCAGAAACAACGATTCGGGCACTGTGCGCTCCTGCGGAGCGCCATAGCACTGTTGCATCAGTCGAGCTGCCAGCTCGGTGAACAATCGGGTACGTGCCACAGGCTTCGGCCACCGCCCGTCCAGTCGTCTCTACAGTGTAGATGTCAAATTCAGTTTGCGGCCACGCCGTCAGGCCGTCCGGGTCACTCGTTTCGGTGAGGAGGGTTTTGTAGATCGGTGTCCCGTCGGTTTGGGTGCCAATCAATTTATCTCCACGCAGTGTGATGGGTGCGCCCGAGAGCGGCGTGTTGCTCTCGAGCCAGTATGCTGCTACATCATCGACACGCGGGGTCACGCTATCATCAGTCGTGCTCAGGTGCAGGCCAATGGTGGTGGTCGGGTAGAGGCCTGCGTCCAGCTCACTAAGCGGCACAATCGGCCCAGTAAATCCGGCGCTGTTACCAGGCAAATCGCTGTCAGGAATTAAAGTATACGCAGTCGAGCTACCGGTGTAGAGCCTCACTAACACCTGGGTATCAGTCGAGACCTCGGCGTCTACGACGAGCGACCGCCAACGCTCAATAGGGCCCGGGTCGAGCGGCCAGTACGCAACGCCGTTTGGTGGATATTTCCCGGCACCATCTGGGGTCAGCGACAATCGACCACTTCCAACGGATGTATTAGTGCTTGTGGCCAGGGCTAGGCCAGAGGTGAACGGCTCGTTAAGTTTGTTTTCGATCCGATCAGCTAATGAGGTCACTGCCAAATCGCTGAGCGCACCAATTTGGAACGTCAAAGTAGAAATCCCACCCTCACTGACTGCGAACTGAGCGACTGTAGGCACAGGGTTTGCTGGTCCTGGGATGAACGTGCTGCTAGTTGAGTATTGGGTTCCAGCGATGTTTGCTGTGGCAGTGGCATTGTACCCGCTATCAGCCGGCACCGTAAACAAAGCAGCGCCAGTTGGACCAGTTGGGTTGCTGACCTGATAGTTGAAAGTACTACTCGAACTGGTGACTTCAACATCTGCGCCCGGCAATAAGTTACCTTGATCATCAATCACTTGGATGCGGATAGTGCCTGCACCAGCATTAGTTTCTATCGAGCGCGGCACGATATTACTGACCAGCGTATGCGTTTCGGTCCGAGCACCCACCTCCCATTCATAATGAGTGCGAATACGTTTGTAGTCTGTTTGAATAAAATTACTATCATTTACTCCTGCCCCGTCTCCCGAGTCATCAACAAAATCGACCCGCACCGCCTCGCGGATTTCGTAGCCATTTAAACTAAGGACGCTGTTTTGTGGAATTGTTCCCGCCGGAAATCCGGCCACCACTCCGACTTGGTCGTACGGCAGCGACCGGAACTCTTCCATTCGATCATTGGCGAGTGACATGGCTGACAGTTTGACGCGGGACTGCTGGTTGAGTTCGATGACAGTTTGAAACGCGATGATAATCGACCCAAACACCACCACCATGATCGAGGTGACGATGATCATCTCGACGAACGAAAATCCAGCCTGGCGCAGTGATTGATTCATATTTAGATACTGTCTCCGATCGAGTAGATCGGCGCGATCAGGGCAAGCGCAAAGAAGCCCACCGCGCTACCGATCACCACCATCAGGAGCGGCTCGATGATGGTCGAGAGGTCTTTGGTTTTGCGTTCGACTTCGGTTTCATAAAATATCGCCAGCTCGCCGAGCATCCCGGCGATCTGCCCAGTCTCTTCCCCGACCAAGATCATCTCGCCGACCAAGATCGGGTACAGATCACTGCGCTCTACAAAGGTCGTCGACAGAGGCTCACCCTCCTGCACGCGGGCAGCCGCGTGACGCAAGATGTCTTTGTAGAATTTGTTTTGCAGGACTTCCTCGGTAATCGAAATTGATTGGATGACATCTACCCCGGAATTGAGGAGTGACGATAGCGTGCGTGCCGTGCGCGCGGCGTTGGTTTCCTTGGCCATGGTACCGATGACCGGCACCCGGGTAATGAGCCAGCCGACGGCGATCTGTCCCGGCTTACTTTGGATCGCGTACACAATCGCCACCAAAAACCCAATGATCCCCGCTATAGCGTACAGCGTGTAATTCGCAAAAAAGTCACTAACCGTAATCAAGAGCTGCGTCGTGGCCGGCAGTTCGGTGCCCATGTTGGCGAATACACTGGTAATCTGCGGCATCACAAAAATCATCATCAAAATACCGATGATACCCATGATGGTGATGACGATGGCAGGGTACATCATGGCGCCCTTAATTTTTTTCTTGAGGTTGTTGGAGCGTTCCATTTGGATCGCCAGTGTGCCGAGACTCTCGGCCAGGTTACCAGATTCTTCGCCGGCCTTAATCATCGCAACGTACAGGTTATTGAATACTTTGGGGTATGGCCGCAATGTCTCGAAAAACTGATCACCCTGATTGATGCGCGCAGTGACGTCTTGCATGATGCCTTTGAGTTTTGGGTTTTTGGACTGGCGCTCGATCACGGATAGTGCCCGAGTGACGGTCAATCCAGCGGTGATCATCGACCCTAGATTGCGCGTGACCATGATCAGCTCGTCACCCTTGACGCGCGAAAGCTTGCGGTTGATCGCTTCCATATTAAAGCCTCCAAACCCACCGACTGTGACTTCCTCAATACCGCTCACCGTATGCCCAGCGGTGCGAGCAACTTCGTAGACCGCGAACCGATTCTCGGCCTCGACCGTATTGGTGACGGGGCCGCCAGTCTTGTCTGTACCGGTGTAGGTAAAGCTTGTCATATTACTCATTAATTACACGCAACACTTCTTCAATGGTGGTATGACCCTCGGCCGCCTTAAAGATGCCGTCCTCCAGCATAGTAAGCATCCCCTCTTTACACGACTGTGCGGCGATCTCGTCACCAGTTTTACCGGCCATGATCATATCCTTAAGCGAGTCTGACATCTGCAAGACTTCGTGGATACCCATCCGCCCGGCGTAGCCAGATTCAGTGACGCCGTTTTCTTTTGGTTTATAAAACGTAACGTCGTACCAGGTAGCTTTGGCCTCGATAATACCTTCCTCTTTGAGTCGTTCGAGCACAAAATCCATATTGACTTTAGTTTTCAGCTCGACTAGCTCTGCTTTACTAAGAGTGTATGGTTCTTTGTCGTCAGCCAGTTTACGCACCAGTCGCTGCCCGATCGCCACGCGCAAGGTAGACACCAACAAGAATGATTCGGCCCCCATATCGACCAACCTGGCAATTGTGCCCGAAGCTGAGTTGGTGTGAATGGTCGCCAGGACGAGGTGACCTGTCAGCGACGCGTTGATCGCCAGTGACGCGGTTTCTTCGTCACGGATTTCCCCGACCATGATCACGTCCGGATCCTGACGCATCAGCGAGCGCAGCCCCGCCGCAAAGGTAAAGCCAATGTCAGGCTTGACCTGCGACTGATTGACGCGCGCCATCTGGTACTCGATCGGATCTTCGATGGTGCTGATATTGACCTCGGGCGTATTCAAAATATCTAAAATAGTGTAGAGCGTGGTCGATTTACCCGACCCGGTCGGCCCGGTCACCAGGATGATACCGGTTGTCGCGCGGGTGGCGCGATGGACGCGCTCGAGCGTGCTGCCGTGAAAACCGATCCCCTCCAGACTGTAGCCCGTGCGATTCTCGCGCAACAGACGCATGACGACTTTCTCGCCATAAAACACTGGCAACATCGACACGCGGAAGGCGACCTTTTGACCTTCCAGCTCCATCTTGAACCGGCCGTCTTGCGGCAGGCGTTTCTGGTCAAGCTTGAGACTCGACAGCACCTTGAGACGGGCGACGATACTGCCGGCGGCAACTTTGGGTAGTTTCATAGCGTCGCGCAATATACCGTCGGTACGGTAACGCACCAATACTTTCTCCTCCATCGGTTCAATGTGGATGTCCGACGCGCCTTGCATGATCGCATGGCGCAAGAGCGTGTCGACGATCCGTACCACTGGCAAGTCTTCAGCGGCTTTTTTAAGGTCGGCTTCGGAGACGTCCGAATCATCCTCCTCCAGCACTTTAAGGGAGGCGGCTTCCTCTGAAATTAGGTCGCCAAACTCGTCCTTGAGGGTCTTTTGGTACTGGCGGAGTGCCAGCTTCATACTTTCGGTGTCGGTCAAACGCGCTTTAATTTTGCGTCCAACCTTTTTCTTGAGAAAGTCAATGGCTGGTAAATCTGCTGTATCCAACATAGCTACTTCAACGGCGTCATCGCTCTGCTTAAACGCGATGATATTGTGTGCGCGAGCGACTGGTTCGGGAATGATCGATAGGATCTCGAACGGGATCTTGTCTTTGCCGAGCGAGATAAACGGAATGCCGAGCACGTACGCTTCGACTCGGCGCACATCGTCGATGGTCATTGCACCCGTTGCAATCAGTGCATCAGCCAAGGTCCGGCCATTGGCGGATGATTCTTTTTCGACATCAGCAAGTTCGGTCTTGCTGATGATGTTCGCGTCGAGCACGAAACGTTTTAGTTGTTGATCATCAATACGCACACCCAAAGAACCTAAACGAGTAATTCTCTCCTCGGTACCCCAGTATACCGCACGCCTGCGGCTACAAGCGATACTACTCACGACACTTCGGCATACAAAGAAAAGCCGGCGCACGTGGTGTTCGTGCGCCGGCGGGTGGGTCGGGGTGGTCGTGTGGTGGGCAGCTATTCCCCGTCAACTTTGAGGAACGCATCCTCGGGCAGACTCCTCACGTGCCTGAGCCAGAGCTGGTCGAGCACGAGCTGGACCGCTGCCCTGACATCCTCGGCCGAGGGGTCGGTCTCGACCGGGGCGAGCTCGTGTTCGCGAGTCTCGGCGGTCGGGGTGAGATCGATGACGTCGATCTCGTTGAACGACATCGCGCACACCGGCGCCTGGTCGCAACTGTCGGCAATCTCCTTACCATGGAGCCAGACCAGGTGGTCCGGTCGCTCGACGGGTTGCGCGAGCACGATACCAGCAATGGCGAACATTGCGATGATGAAACCGTCGGCGTTCAGAATACGATCCCAGGTAAACATGTCTACTCTCCTCAAGAACTTTCCGCAACATTCGCGTGCGGATTCGTAGCTACATTATACATAAATATGACCAATTGTCAATCAATGTATTTTGACAAATCACCGTCAGCTCGCTACACTCTCCTTATCTGCAACTGCTCGGCCGCGTGGCCGGGCAGTCTGTGTTTACAAAATAATAATCGTCGCGCTGTCCCTGGCTTGCGTCCTTGGTCGCGCGACACAATACATAACTATGTTTGATCTAAAAGTCATTAACTCCGTCCTTGAAGAGATGGAGAACGAGCGCGGCATTTCGCGTCAACGGATGCTCGCCGCGATCGAGGAAGCCCTCGCGACCGCCTACCGCAAAGAGTTCGGTGCGCGTGGGCAGTTAGTCACGTGTCATTTTGATATCGAGACTGGCACCACCAACTTTAACCAAATCAAGATCGTCGTTGACGCGGATATGCTCAAGCCCGAGCCCGAACTAGATGAGGAGGGCAACCCCATTGAAATCGAAGAACCAGCCCCAGAAAAAGACGCCGACGGCAACGAGATCGAGGACTCCCGCGTGCGCTTTGATGAGGCCAAGCACATCATGATCGACACCGCCCGCCTGATCAAAAAAGACGTCGAGCTAGGCGAGGAACTGATTTTTCCACTGGAACCTAAGGACGACTTTGGTCGCATTGCAGCGCAAACCGCTAAGCAAGTCATCATGCAAAAGGTTCGTGAAGCCGAGAAAGAATCAGCCCTGGCAGAATTCGGTCAGAAAGCCGGCGACATTATCGTTGGGCACGTGCAACGCTTCGAGCGTGGCAACCTCTACGTTGATCTCGGTCGCGTAACCGCGGTCATGCCGTACGAGGAACAAATTCCAGGTGAGCGCTTCAAACCCGGTGAGCGCATCCGTGCGATCTTGCTCGAGGTGGACGAAACCTCACGTAGCGTGTACATCCGCCTATCGCGAGCGCACCCTTCATTCTTGGTCGAGCTATTCCGTATCGAAGTCCCCGAACTGCAAAACGGCGCCCTTGAAATCAAAGCCGTCGCCCGTGAGGCCGGTGCCCGCACCAAGATCGCCGTGCACGCCGCTGATGAGCATATCGACCCGGTCGGGTCACTGGTCGGACAGCGCGGCTCACGCGTATCGACCGTTATGAGCGAGCTCGGAGGGGAGAAAATCGACATTATCGAGTGGTCGGGCGTGCCAGAGGAATTTATTGAGGACTCACTCTCGCCCGCTCAGGTGCTCGATGTGTACATCGAGCAAGAACCAGCCGAGGGAGAGCGTGGTCACGCCATCGCCGAAGTCGCACCAGACCAGCAGTCACTCGCCATCGGGCGCGGCGGGCAGAACGTGCGCTTGGCAGCGAAACTAACCGGCTGGAAGATCGACATCGTGTCGGCCAAAACCGGCGAGGAACTGGCAGACGCTGACGGTACCACCGGCGCCAACATCGTCGCCGGTGCAGGTACTGCGGCTGCCGCTGATATCGAGGCGGTCGAAGGCGAGGACGCCACCACTGACGCGCCAGACCTAGAGGCAGTATTGAAGGCCGCCGACGAAACCCAAGACCGCGACGCCTACGGTGCGTTCGAGAATAACGAGGTCGACACTCCAGAAGAAGCCGAGGAGCAACTAGCCGAAGCTGAAGCAAACGAAAGTACGCTCGGCGAGGCTGCAGTCGAGGTTGCCGACATGGTAGATGGCAACCTAACCGACGGACTGGATTCGCAAGACTCAGCCGATGTCACTAGCGACGAACCCAAAAACGATGACGGGGTCGATCCGGACTATGTGCCAGACGACATGAAGTAGACCAACGCTGACAGCGACGAATCGACCGCTGCTGATAGCGATAGTGTCACGGAAGACACCACCATCGCGCCGAATGCCTCGGCAACAAAGGCTGACGCCACCGCTACCGAACACGTCGGTGACGGTGAACCAGAAGATACCGGCGAAAAGAAAGCGTAGTAGTTACTACTCAAATGTAAAACAGTGCGGCGGGCCTAAAAGGCCCGCCGCACTGTTTTTTTTGTGACCACCTCTTATACTTATGCCTCCTTCTGATACCGTGCCACACAATCTTCAATCACCTTCTTAGCTTCTTCAATATTGCCGTAGCCGAGGACCTTGGTCGTACCAGGCTTTTTCAGGTCTTTGTAAGTCGTGAAATGGTACTCGATCTGCTGTTTCCAGCGCTCGGGTAAGTCGTCGATCGACTTGATGGCATTGTCGCTGTCACGATCATCGGCTGGGACGCAGATGATCTTGTGGTCTTGCTCGGCGTCGTCCTCAAAATTAAGCACACCGATGATGCGCGCGTCGACTACTACTCCGAGCGGTAGGGTTTCGGGACAGACGATCAAGGTATCTAGCTCGTCACCATCATCATCGAGTGTCTGTGGGATAAAGCCGTAGTTAGTCGGCTTTGCAAAAATTGACGGCTCGACGCGATCGAGCTCGAAGGTGCATTTGTGGCGGTTGTACTCGACCTTGAGGATCGAGCCCTTCCCGATCTCGACCACGGTGTTGATGCGACCATCAGCGATGTCGCCCGGAGTGTACAGTTCGTTATAGTTAGTCATGGATTAGAATATTACTGGCAATAGTACTGTTCGCCAGTATACGCAGGCAGCCGTAGTTTGTGAATAGTTCATAATTGCACACATATATATGCGTATACTGTAGCTACGACCTTATTTGTTTATGTTTAGTATGTACCGAAAATTAAGAAACTCGAACGCCGTGCTGCTTGCCGGCCTGGTTATTAGCTTGATGCTGGCATTTGCGGGGCAAGCGGCCGCGCAAGAAGAAGTCAATGTAGCCACAACAACTGAGACAAACAACGACTTAGCTGAAGGTGATGAAAGCAATGCCGTCCGAGCACCCGGCAATTTTGCCCCACCCACGCCAGAAGCTGACCGAGCAGACCGTCAAATTGAACGAGCACAAAGACTAGAAGAGCGTGAAGCCACTCGCGCTGCTAATCAAGCAGAGCGAGCCGCCACCCGGGCCGAGCGACAAGACACTCGCATCGAACGCCAAGCGGACCGCGCCGAGCTGCGCGCCGAACGCCGAGCCGCCCTCAGCGAGCAGCAAGCTACCCGCATCACCAACCTCGCCGCTAATGCGAGCAACCGATTAGACGCGGCGATCATGCGCTTCGATAGTATTATTGCCCGCCTCGAGAGCCGGATGGATATGCTGGCAGCGGCCAACGTCGATGTTAGTGCAGGCCGAGACTCGCTCGCGATGGCGGCCGTCGCCGTCGACAGTGCCCGCACCCAGATGGACACTATTGACGCCCGAGTGAGCGACGTGGTCGCCACCGAAAACCCTCGGGCGGAGTGGTCTGCGGTCCGCGGCATCTATCAGAACGTGCGCCTCGAGCTGAATACTGCCCGCACAGAAGTGCGTACCACCATCACGAACCTCAAAGCAGCCGTGGCGGCCGTCCGCGCGCAAAACGCTGCTGCACTTACCCCGCCTAGGGCTGACGAAACCCCAGCACAATAGCGTCTTATCCTATATTATATTTCTATGAACGAAGAACAAAACCAGCCTCCCATGACCACGCCAGAAGTTGATCACACTGATCCAGTCATAACGGACAGAACAGAACCAACACCCAGCGGATCAGCCGAATCAAAAGTCTTCGGTGGACTACTATTAGGTATCGTTGGCTTACTGTTACTGTTTATTTTTGGTGGTTTGTTCGTGTGGTTCTCAGCGCTGATGGGTGACGATGCAGCGATGGTAGCCGAAACCCTGACTCGACCAACTGCCGAGCAAAATAACGAACCAGAGAGTACGACCGCTGAAGCTGCGGTAGAAACCGCTGGCGCTCTCAGCACCTCTGACGAACTGGATCCGATTGAGGCTGATCTAGAGGCGACGATGCTTGATATTGATGCAGACCTCGCAGCCATCGATGCCGAACTAGAGGCAGAGGCAGCAGTACCGCAACAGTAATTACAGCGCGAGAATACCAACCAAAACGCTGCCTGCACCTAACGTGCAGGCAGCGTTCTTTAATAAGATCTTGCAATCTGATCTCAGTCCAGTACACTCCATGTCTATATGTCTCATTCACACAATGTCGATTGGAAAAGCGCTTTTACCGTTGAGGAACTGCCGCAATCGGAAGTAAAAATTACTGGCGAGTTACCGTACGCCGAGCTACAGTCCGAGCGTACTGCTGCCATTACCAAATTAGGCAAGCACGTCGAGCTCGACGGCTTCCGTAAGGGACACGTTCCCACCCCAGTGCTCGAGAAGCACCTCGGCGAGATGGCTATCCTGTCTGAAATGGCTGAACGAGCGATCGCGCATAGCTACCCGCATATCGTACAAGCGCACGAACTTGACGTGATCGGACAACCACAGATTGAGGTCACCAAGCTCGCTCCAGACAACCCACTTGGTCTCACGATCACCGTAGCCACCGTCCCTGCCATCACTTTACCGGATTACAAAGCAATTGCGGCTGACGTGAATAAAAACCGTCCGAGCGACGACATCTCTGACGAGGAGCTTGAGGAGAAAATTAAAGAGATCCAAACCCAAAAGCGCGCCTACGACCGAATGCAAGAACTATCGCAGCTCGAGCAAGACGAAGCGAAAGACAGCTCGAGTAACGAGGGCGACCTGCCGACTCCGACCAATACCGACCTCCCCACCCCCGAAAGCGAAGCGACCAAAACAGCTCGCGCCGACATTGACAAGAAGTACGACGAGAACGCTCCTCTACCTGAACTCACCGATGAGTACGTCAAAGGCCTCGGGCAATCCGGCCAGTTCGAGACGGTCAAAGACTTCCGTACCAAACTACTCGAACACGTCAAAATTGAAAAAGAGCGCGACAATCACGCCAAGCACCGCGCCGCCATCACCGACGCTATTATCGAGAAAGTCGACATTACCCTCCCCAAGGTATTGATTGATTCGGAAATTGCGCAGATGTGGGCGCAAATGACCGATGACATTGCGCGGTCTAATCTAAAAATGGAAGATTACCTTAAGCACATCAAGAAATCCGAAGACGACCTCAAGGCCGAATGGACACCAGCTGCCGAGAAGCGTGCGTCACTACAGCTCGTGCTGAACGAAATCGCTAAAAAAGAAGAGATGATGCCGGAAAAGGAAGTGGTCGAAACACAAACCAAAGAGCTGATGGAACGGTTCAAAGACGCCGACGAAAATCGCGTCAAACTGTACGTCGCCTCGATGCTACTAAACGAAGAGGTGATGAAGATGTTGGAGAGTCAATAAACAGCAATACCCGTAGTTTCGAAAAGGCCGCCCAAAGGCGGTCTTTTCTATAACTCGGTGGCCGAAATCCGACATACCCCAGCATCGCAGACAGGGTCGTCAACTACCATATCGCACATTATTTCGGGAGGATTAGCGCGGCAGTATGCACGCTTTTCTGCTTGGAATAATTCAGTACTTTCTATGTTTAGTGCCTCATAATCACAATCACTGCGACTGACCGATACCGCGCGACAATCCGCATCAGTGATACAACTATTATTAAATTCAGCGACCGACAACATTGGTGAGAAGCCAGCCACCACTGGATCATTAGAGTAATCTACCTCCACCACCTTCTCCGGTGCATACGTATACCCAATATATACCCCTATTAATGGCAGTGCGATAAATAACACTGCTGCCAAACCTTTACTAAACTTTGTTACTTGGGTGACACGATCTTTTTGCAGTTACATATCTTTCAGTGTACAGTAAATACGCGCTTGACTGATTATCTATCTACAGACTGCTAGACCTAGCTGCGCACGGACCCTTACACCTGAACTACTTACACTATGAATAAAGAAATTAACGATTACCTCGTCCCAATGGTGATCGAGAAAACCGTCGGCGGCGAACGCTCGTTTGACATTTTCTCTCGCCTCCTCAAAGAAAGAATTATTTTCGTGACCGGCGAAGTCCGCGACGAAATGGCTAATTTGATCGTCGCCCAGATGCTATTCTTGCAGGCCGAAGACGCTGACAAAGACATCACCCTCTATGTCAATTCACCAGGTGGATCGGTTACCGCCGGACTGTCGATCATCGACACCATGCACCACATCAAGCCAGACGTCTCGACCGTGTGTATGGGACTGGCGGCGTCGATGGGGTCGCTTATTCTCTCGCAAGGCGCGCCCGGCAAGCGATTTATTTTGCCGAACGCCGAGGTGATGATCCACCAACCATCCGGTGGTGCCTACGGTATGGCCAGCGACATCGACATCACCGCACGTCAAATTCTCAAGATTCGCTTACGCCTGAATAAAATGATGGCGAAAGCCACCGGCCAAAAGCTCGACAAAATCGAGAAAGATATGGACCGGGATTTCTACATGACTGCAGACGAAGCGAAAAAGTATGGGATTGTCGATAAAGTGTACGCGAGCTAACCCCAGTCGCGTATGGAACCAACTGATTTACTCACCCTCCTCGTCGCAGGCGGACTTGGTGTCGCAGCCGGTTTTTGGCTGCGTCACGTGTACGCTTTGTCAAAGAAAAATACGCTGGAGTTAGAGTTGTCTGAACGGCAAACTCTGGCTGAACAAAAAGCCAACAGAATCATCGAGCGGGCTGAGGAGAAAGCTGAGCGAATCGTAAGCGATGCCAAACAAGATCGCAAAGACAGCGAGGAACGAACCGCACGCAAAGAAGCGCATCTCCTCGAGCGGGAAGAATTACTTGATCAGCGTCAAATTGACGTTGATTCCGAGCGCGAGAGCCTCGAAATGAAAATTGAAGAAGTAAAGACCTTGAAAGCCAAACTAGACGAACGTAAAAACCAGATCGAGTCGTACGCGGAGAGTATTGCCGGGCTATCCCGCGATGAGGCGTACGAGCTGCTGGTCAAGCAAATTGAGGAAACCCGCGCCACTGACCTTACCGAGCGTATCAAAAAGGTTGAACGGGCCGGCGAAGAGGTATATGAACACAAAGCCCGCAACTTGCTATTGGCTGCGCTGCACCGGGTTGGTAATACGCTATCCCCGAACCTCATGACCGCCCACGTCGAACTGCAGTCCGACGAACAAAAGGGTAAAATTATTGGAAAAGAAGGTCGCAATGTGCGCGCGTTCGAGCGTGCGACTGGCGTCGATGTACTAGTAGATGAATCACCTGGGTACATTGTGTTGTCGTCATTTGACCCCATCCGCCGCGAAATTGCGCGCGCTGCCATGGAAGTATTACTGCGCGATGGTCGCGTCCAGCCGGCTCGCATTGAAGAAGTGGTCACCGAAGCCAGAGCCAATGTCGCCAAAACGGTCAAAGAAGCCGGAGAGACAGCTACCTATGACGCGAATGTCCCGAACCTCCATCCCGAGTTGGTCACCATCCTCGGTCGACTGCACTACCGTACTAGTTACGGACAAAATGTCTTGGCACACTCGGTCGAGATGGCCAATATTGCGGGGATCATCGCCGAAGAACTACACCTTGACACCGGGGTCGCTCGGGCCGGCGCCCTCTTGCATGACATTGGTAAATGCGTCAGTCACGAAGTCGCTGGCACCCACGTCGAGATCGGCATTCGTATCCTTGAAAAATACAACGTTGACCAAGCCGTCATCTTGGCGATGCGCCCGCACCACGAGGAATACCCGTACGAAACCCCCGAGAGTATTGTGGTACAAGTAGCCGACGCACTCAGTGGCGCGCGTCCCGGCGCGCGCCGAGACTCGCTCGAAAATTACATCAAACGCCTCTCAGAACTAGAAAATATTGCCACCAAACTAACGGGGGTCGAGCGTGCCTTTGCGATCGCCGCTGGGCGCGAGATCCGCGTACTAGTCAATCCGAACCAGCTGAACGAGTACCAGTCGAGCGAACTCGCTCGTACGATTGCCCACTCGATCGAAGAAAAGCTACGTTATCCCGGTGAGATCAAAGTCCATGTCATTCGCGAAACAAGGGTGATCAGTTACGCTCGCTAGTACGCACTTAGTGTAATCATAATAAAACGAAGCCCGAGCAAGCATGCTAGGGCTTTGATTTAATCACCTAACTATGCCCTTATTGCAACTACAAACGTTGTGTAATTGAACTTGAGGTCCTGGATTGATTCTTCGAGGATGCCGAGCGCATACGCGCGCGCGGCGCGGCGCGGCGCAATCACCGCAGTGGTCGCCGGTAGAATGCCGGCCGCCAGATCGGCCGCGGCTTTAGCGGTGTCTTCGTACTCACCAACCTGTACGTCCGGCCACGTGCGGCGCAAGTAGGTACGGCATTGTTTTAAGGCTTGATCGTGCGATACGATACTACTAACAGCAGACTTTTCCACACCTGGCTGCGCCAGCAACATATGGTGCACATCGAGCTCGAACATGCGCTCGATAGAGAATCGATGCGCCGCCATCGCGTGCACGGCTTCGATCACAATTCCGCCGTTACTGTTCTCGATGGGGAAAATTCCTTTTTCGATGTCTCCGGCCTCTAGGGCCGTCAGGACACCCTCGGCGCTGATAAGCGGCACGATAGAGGCGCCATTGTCCTCAGCGTATTCGCGGATATATAGTTCGGCTGCTTGTTCTGAGAAACTCGCCGTCGCGCCCATTATGCCAATAGTCATGCGCTTCATGCTACCTATGATGGCTGGTATTTGCAACAATCTACCACCCTCGACAAACAGATGTTTATACAGTTTAGTTGAATAATCAATATACGTTGCTATATAATGATATTGTCGCATTACGAAGCGCCTCGTTCTGAAGTAGAATCGAAGCAACGACTGAATAATAAATCACTATGAATAAAGCAGACATCATCAATCGAGTTCACGAGATTCTCGATACTACCAAGGCTGACGCTGAACGCGCAGTAGACTGTGTCTTTGACACGATCGAAAAAGCGCTCAAAGACGGCGACCAAGTATCAGTCGCACAGTTTGGTATTTTCGAAGCGAAAATGCGTGACGCTCGTGACGCTCGTAACCCCCGCACCGGCGAAACGGTCAAGGTACCAGCTATGCGCGTACCAAAATTCCGGGCTGCCAAAGCACTCAAGGAATCAGTGAAATAGTCACACCCTTTGCAAGCGGCCGCGATCCTGTCCTCTTAGTCGCGGCCGCTTTCTGTACACAGATGGCGCGGAGCTCACACAGCATGGTATAATAACTGGGTAGCGGAGGTAATACGCTATGGAAAAAGCATAGAGATTGCTCTCGCTATTTCCCATCACACAAAGCAAAATCACCCTGGCTCTACCAGGGTGATTTTGTTTCTTCTTCACTCGTAGATTAATGAGTATGGTTCGCTGGATCAAACATTTCCACTGCCAATTTGGTATTTGGAAACATTTTAAATTCATGTGCGTTTTCTGCGTTGACCCACCCAATCGCCATACACTCATCCGACGGGGTGAAATCATAATGCGCGACGGTAGTCTCGTACAGCACATTCGCTATCCATAACTTTTTTCGTTCAGATTGCACTGTCAAAAAGTATGACGGTCGCTCTGCTACATGCACCACTTTCAACCCCATCTCTTCTTTTATTTCTCGTGGCAAGTCTTCCTGTGGCGTTGCACCCCAATCTAGTCCACCTCCGGGCAATTCCCATTTACCGTTATCTTCTTGGCAAATCAAAAACTTATTTCGCGCATCATTTGTTATCAGCGCGTTGATGCTCAATCGATAAAAACAGTCTGGAGTATCCATACAAATGTTGTTTATGTAATAAAGGTGCCAAGTACGCGTTGTCTCCGGCTCTGTAGGTGCGGGATAGGGGAATCGAACTCCTGACTACTGCTTGGAAGGCAGTCGTTATACCATTTAACTAATCCCGCGGGTGTGTGCGATTTTAGCACATTGGCCGCAAAACTCAATGAAATTGACCAAACGACGTGGCTGTAGGTCAGGCTGCATACGGTATACTGTCTACATCATGCCACACAAAAAGTCCGCGCCCACAGGGATCGAAGTGGGAATCGAGAAAAACCTAGAAGAGTTGACCGAAGTCAGTGTAAAAATGCGTGACTCGACTTTCAAACGCTTTCCAATTCTATTTGCACTAGCGACGACATTCGGCCTCGTCGCGACTCTCTATGGATTCGAGAAAGTGATCGATCGCATTGACCTGTTTCAGACATATCCAGAATTATTACTACTGCTTGGCATCGCGACGCTCGCTGGGACTGGTACCTTGTATAAAAAACTGCGATAACTGATGTATGGAAGCACTGATTACATTTGCAAAAACTATTTTAACCGGACTATTGCTGGTATCCAATACGTTTGCGTACGGGATTGCGGACTGGTTGGCGGTCGACACTTCCCTGGTGTCCAACACAATTTACACCTCTACCAACAGTGGCCCAGCCCCCCTACCCGGCTGGACGAACGCGGTACCAAACATTTTGCGTCAGAGTCTCCCTTACCAGCAAGCCGCGCTGGCTACTCGCCCGGCTGCCGCTGCTCCAGCCGTGGCGCCAATCGATGCAATCGTCAATATTTTCTGCACCTTCACCAGTAGCGAACGCACGAGGACGATCACCGGTACTGGCTTTTTTGTAAGTACGAGCGGCGTCATCATGACCAACGCGCACGTGGCGCAATTTCTGCTACTGGCCGAAGGAGCCGCCGATCAATCTGCCTCGTGTGTGGTGCGCACCGGAAATCCAGCTGCACCGACCTATACGGCGGACTTACTATACCTACCACCGCTATGGATCCAAGAAAATGCTACCGTATTTCGCGAAGCCGAGCCGGTCGGGACTGGCGAGCGTGACTACGCGCTATTGTACGTCACCGACACCGTCACCGGTGCCCCACTGCCAGCGACGTTTCCGGCGCTAGCTACTGACGAGTCGTGGCTCTGGACATCAGCTCGCGGCCAGTCGATCGTGGCTGCGGGCTATCCAGCCGGGGCTCTCATCGCGGGTGGTCGTGGAGTTGATCTCGTCCCCACGGCAACTGACACTCGCATCGTCGAGCTCTATACATTTGGTTCGAGGCGCGCTGATGTGTTTTCGGTCGCTGGGAGTAGCGTCGGGGCGCAGGGCTCGTCTGGTGGTCCGGTCGTGAACGAGGCAGGTGACGTCATCGGCGTCATCGTCACTCGGGGTGATGACGCGGTAGACGGAGTTGGATCGCTACGCGCGATTACCCTCGGTCACATCAATTCTACTATCGAACAAGAAACCGGCTTTCCGCTGTCGGTTCATACCGGTGACAACCTCGCGGCACGAAGTCAGATATTTAAAACCACCATGACACCCTTTCTACTGACTCTCTTATCCGAAAGCTAATGTGCAGTCATTATTTGGCCAGCTCGCGGTGATACACTAGCTGGGTTGGATACGCGAACTCGATGCCCAGTTCAGCAAATTTACGCAAGAGCGCCATATTGAACGTTTCTTGAATGTCCATAAACTCGTCGTAGCTGGAGTTCTCAACGTGATACACCAGTTCAAAGATTAGCGCAAAGTCACCAAACGACTCAAAGTGCACCCGATCTAGCCGTGCACCATCAATCTCAGTAAAGATTGCTTCGACCGTGGGGTCGACCTGTTCAATCTTGTCTTGGGGAGTTTCGTAGGTAATGCCAAATTTCATGACGATCCGACGCTCTTCCATTTTCTTAAAGTTCTGAACGCGCGCAGTTGTCAGCTCGGTATTACTGACCACTAGTTCCTCGCCCTGCAACGTACGAATACGGGTAGTTTTAATACCAATTTTTTCGACCGTGCCTGCATCATTCCCAATGACGATAAAGTCCCCAATTCGAAACGGCCGGTCAAGGTACAGCGAAAACGAAGCAAACAAATCGCTCAGCACGCCCTGCAGCGCAAACGCAATGGCAATACCACCGATACCGAGTCCCGCAATGAGAGAGGTTACTTCAACTCCAATATTAGAGAGTACAAAAATAATGCCCAGCACCCATAGCACGATTTTCGCTAGTAAGGTGGCTGCACCCGCCATCGTCACTGCGCCGGGGTCAGGGACACCATCGCGACTATTGCGATCGAGGTATTTTTTGACAAAGTATTCGATGAAATACCCCGCGACGGTAATAGCCTGCCACACAAAGGCCAGGTACAACGCGCCACGCACGATCTGGTCCCATATCCCGGGTAGAGTGTATAGTGACAAGGCTACGTTAAGTCCGATCAAGACATACACCCACGGATGAATACTCTCGATGGCTTCGACTACCACGTCGTCGAATGACGTCCGGCTGCGACTGGCAAGCACGCGCAGCCGCGCTAACACCACTAGTTTCACAAACCAACAGAGGGATACCACTAAGGCAAATATTGTGACAGCCCACAGTAGCTTGGCGATGTCGATAGTACCAATCAGTGGCAGAGTTACTGAGGTAAATGGTAAGTACTGTGCAATGGTGGTAGTGGCGGATGTCATAAAAATTTTAATGATTGTTACCCCAAGAGTAGCAGTGATGCTGCCAGGCGACAAGGAAAACGCGCACGGTTGATGAAGCAATTACTCGGTATTGTCACCTCTCCACAGCGCGGCTAGCCAGGAGCGCACCAAAGTTCTGTAGCAGCTGGTTGGCGTGAGGGGTCGATCGATACAAGTCTTCAACGGCTGCGCCCTCAGGTAAATAGCTAGGAGATTCGGCCAGGCGTACTTTCATATCCTCCAGAGTAAGTTCTGGATGAAATTGCACAGTGTAAATATTCTGTTTATATCGCAACGCCGATACGGTACATAAATCTCCGCCCGCCATCAACAACGTTGCCCCATCTGGGATGGTTTCGAGTACGTCTTTGTGGCCATAGTTGGCGTGAAATTGCTCGGGGATTCCGTGTAATAAAGGGCCACGCTCTTGTTCGTCATTAAGATAGACTTCGTGTGAGCAACTCTTTTTTTCTTTTTCTGAGTACACTACCGATACACCGGAAAACGCCCCGATTAGTTGATGCCCATAACAAATGCCAAACGTCGGTACGTCTTGTGCAAATACCTGTTCCAATAAAGGTGTCAGGCGGTTCAAGAACGTAGCAGATATCGTTCGCGCTGGATCATCAGCCGAACGATCACCATCAAAATCAAATTCACCCGACCCGCCAAGCACCAATGCATCCACTTGTGACAGTAGTTCCGCGGGTTTATGCCACGCCAGTGACGCATCTAAGGCGCTGATATACTGTGTCTCACAGTATGGTAATAGGTATCGATCAATGCAAGACTGCTCTTGCTGTACTGCGGTGGCGCTCGCGCGAAATTGAATACCGAGGACTCGTGGTTTCATAGCTACTATTGTACTTATTTTATAGAAAGACGGCCAGCGCGTACGCTGGCCGTCGTAGTTCGTCGGGAGGCATGCTTGTAGCTAGGCGACCCGAATAGTCTGTGCACAGGGTGCTTGGGCGTTCCAAGACGGTGACTGTTGCCAGTCGGCCATCGTGGCGAGCTGCTCAGGCACCCAGTTATGCCCAGCCGCCCGTAGGTCACTGTACAGGTCAGATGCTTGGGATGCGGGGCAGCCGTTTGGCGCCTTACACAGTAGCACTCTAAAGAACTCGACCGTGGCTTCCACCAGACGCAAGAACGCCGGGTCATGTGGGTCAGACGACCCATACAGTCGTAGCTCAATGTACCGTAGGTTGGCGGGACTGGTCTTGGGTCTGGCGAAATACCACATGGTGCCCTGATGTAGCGGGTCATGCAAGTTGCCGCTGAACAGTGTGCAGTCTGGTATTACGTCACCCTCCTCACCGGACAAACTAGGCTTGAGCAGCCGAGCCACTCGCTCGTATGCGGCCTCCAGATCATGGATACCGGCCCACCACCGGTGGGCAGCAGGATCTGGAAGCCGGGCGGGGTGCGCCCAGCCTGTCCAGATACCAAGGTGTCCGGCCGCCACCGGTACGTCAGCGTGCTGTTGCAAGGCAGTCGCCACTAGCGGACCCAGATTGTTCACTACCGACATTGCGGTAGCGACTGTAGGCGTGTGCCAGTCATACCCGAGATTGATGTGAAGTGCTGCATGATCGGCGATCTGCAACACCCCGTTGTGAGCCGTTTCCGGCAGGCCCGCATTGGCGCAATCGTGACGCAAGGCTTCGAGCAACGCACGATAACGGGCAACGTCACTGCGCCAGACATTGACTCCCTGATGGCTCAACACCAGGGGTACATTGGGCCGATAGTACACCTGCTCGCCTGCCTGATAAGCCAATTGAGCGGCAGCCGCAGCTGCCTCCCCCGCCGACTGGCAGGTCCGCGTCACTAATTCGATTTGGCGGGCGCCAGCGTCGCGAGAGATAGTGCCGTGTGAGGTATCCTGATCCTCGATTAGGTCTTGACTAAAGCCTTCTAGCTCCAGTCCTATGGTTGTGTGATTCATCTTGTGGCCCTTTCCTGAGCTACGTTTATTGGCTGCAAACTTTTAACAGCGGCTTTTTCTCTGTAACAGCCTTCCATTCCCTCTATCGGCTCGAAGCAACGAGCCCGTTCCTGCTGGTACGCCTGCGTGCCATGCGTGTATCCTTTCACCTCTAGGATGTCACGGATCTCACATTCATTAAACCATGTTTCACCACAGTGCATGTTAGTTTCCCTTTCAAAGATCTCCCGGTCCTATACCGGCGACTAGCGTGTCCCAGTCGTCGATATACCACCTGAACCAAAACCCCGCCATCCATGGATGGCGGGGTTTTGGTTCATTTGTGATTCACTAGATTACCCCGCCGAACGTGTTCGTAGCACTAGCAGGATAATGTCGTGTGCAAATGAATGCATATGTCCAGTATACAAATATTGTCGCACTCGTCAACTGTGATTACTGCGGAGAGTCTATCGTACTGGTACTGGTGGTAGCAGGGTTCGCAAGTGTCGTTTCATCGTTCAATTCTTCCATGGAGGTCGCAGTCTCTTCTACACCCACTTCCCCCACTGTCATGATTGCGTCGGTACTGGTGCTGGTGGTTGCGCTTGTGAGGGTGTCTTCCTCGTCAGGTAGTACTGGTTCTGCCGCTACTGGCGATTCAGTCGCTTCTATCAGCAAGAGAGCGTCTTGCCCCACTAACTGCGCTTCGTTGACAACTGTCAGGTATGTCGCATAGTCAGCAATATCTGGCAGCGCCGTAATTGCTTTTGCCAGAATTGACCGTGCAGCGTCTAGCTTTTCTCTTACATTTGCGTCGCTCACCTCTACCTCTTGCAGCTCAGCTTGTAGCGCTACCAGTGTTTCGTAACGCTCGCTGCGTTCGATTAGCTGTTCTTCCTCAGTTAGCTCTAAAGGCACGAACGATTCAACTTCGACGCTATTACGTAATTCGATGTCGGTTAAAATTACGATTAGTGTCTGCGTGCGCTTTAGTAACGCCGTCAGCGTTTCTGTATCACGTTCCGCTGGATCAGTTGTCAGTTCACGCGCAAATGCCCGCTCGACATCGTAAATGCGACGTTCAATTTGCTGGTACACCCTGATTTCAGTATCAGACCGGTTTTCCTCTAATAGAATGCTCAATCGGCCGGTGTTTTCTTCTATTCGCGCAATCAATTTATCGGTATCAGTCAGGACTGTTGGCCTGACGCTTTTACTATTTTCCACTGCGCTCTGGAGCGGGCGCGAGCTAGTCGCTGCTTGTCCGTCGGCTGATACGGTGGTGAGGGCTTCGGCTTGCACTGACAAAGTGGTATCGAGCTCGATAGCTGCAATGGCCGCGCCTTCTACGTCGGTTGTACGAAGTGTGTTGATTTCTTGGTTGGCTCGCTCGGTGTGTTCGATGACAGCAGCAGCCGCTTCAGCTTCGATAGACTCAGTCAGGCGACCTTCTCGTTCAAGCTGTTTCACTTCGGCGATCCGACGATTTACTCGGGCGGCTTGCCATTCAATCCGGTCATACGGATCAAAGGTCAACGTGCTGCGCAATTCCTCGTTGACGTTTACCTTAACTGCATACAACGTGTCTCCCGGCACGGTTGATTCAGCTACCAAGGGCACCATTACCAACACAATGGCGGCGGTGGCAGCGCCGTACTGGCGTACGCGCAGCCATGAAATATGAATATGGGTGAATAGTTCTTGTGTCTTGGTGCGAGAAGCCGTGGTTTCAGCACTAGCGTTCACTGGATGAAAATCAATGTGTGCCATGACGCGCGCCCGTAAGCCCGCTTGTTCAGCAGTACTCAGTCGAGTCTTTTTATCTGCAGCGTTTTGCAGTTGTCGCTTGAATATACTCATTTCGCTATTTTGATTGTTTACGTCGAGCGGCTTTACGCTTCTCGGCAGAAAACTCATCGGCCGCATCAATTTTCTGCTTAAGTACTCGCAAGGCGCGGTACAATCTGATTGATACGGTATTCTCTTTTACTTCCAGCAGCTGGCTAATTTCTTTTGGCCCCAACCCGTCGACGTAACGCAAGATCAGAACGTCTTTATAACTATCACCCAACTCATCAAGTAGCGCGAACGCCCGTTCTCCGTCAAGTGTGTCGAGTAGTCGCGCTTCGGAGTCTTCTGCTAATTCGGGGTATGTGCCATCGGTGACTCCCTCTTCATCTAACAGTGCGTCCAAAGAAACTTCTTTTTTCTTGCGATACTCATCAATAATGAGATTATTGAGTATTTTGTAAAAAAATGGTCGGTACGAGTCAATTTTATGACCACTGCGAACGTATGACCAGGCTTTCACAAAGGTGTCCTGCACAATATCAATCGCTCGTTCGCGGTTACTGATCCGCAAAGCAGCGTGGCGAAATAACGCCTCATGATAGGTATCGTACGCCGCCACAAACTGGGTTTGTATTTCAGTTGCTGGTTGTAAATGTGCATTCTGACCACTCTCCATAGTATAGATATGTGACCATTATACGCGATGACGGATGAGAGAGCGATTTCTTACAAACTGACTACCGGGTATACGCAGTAGCAATTCGCATTTTTATGCTATAGATGCTATATTTCTGTTCACCATTACGGGGTGTAGCATAATGGTAGTGTACACGGTTTGGGACCGTGCGGCCCGGGTTCGATTCCCGGCTCCCCGACTAGAAGAGTGTGTAGCCAAATTGGTTACCACTAAGAAATAATGTGACGCTATGTACGTATATGTTTTTTATACACAGTCACCGTGTGAACCACGCACTATAAAAGTTATTAAATTATGTTTGGTAGGTATTTTGCAGTGGCGAACTTTTCATGTGGCACAACCTTTACGATTACGGCATCTATCTGCCAATCACCGTCGTAATGTTTCTCATGGCACCATACCTCGATCACGCGCTGTAATTTTAATAGTTTATGAGCGGTAAGCATCATTTCTGGCTGCCATGTATCACGCGAAACAGCTGCCCTACATTGCGCAGCTGTTTTATATGAAACTGTTTTTACTTCTATAAAGTGAATAGTAGCATCAGTACTTCCTATTTTATACGCAATAATATCGATTTCACCACATTTCTTATTATAATTGCGTTCTAGCACCATGAATCTCTGTTTCATTATATATGAAACTGCTATATCTTCGCCCCAGCCTCCAACTTTATTTGTACTACCTGCCTTATCATTAAGTTTCATATGACACATTTGTTTCACGTGGAACGTTTTAATGTTAATCAAGGTCGAATAATTTTGTCCTTTATCCCCATGTCCCCATCATTGTCCACAGATATGCACAAATCCTCCTCAATGATTGAGGAGGATTTGTCTTGTGCGGCTTGGGAGAATCGAACTCCCGACTGATCCTTGGCAAGGACCCGTTATACCACTTAACCAAAGCCGCAGTAGGTTGCTGGCGATTGTACTACGACTTACAAAGCGGCGCAATTAATTACTTGTCGCTTGATTGCATTCTGTGCAGTCTAACAGTATGATGACGGCACGCACCTATGGTGAAATGGATATCACAGCTGACTTCGGATCAGCCGTTGGGGGTTCGAGTCCCTCTGGGTGCACCGCGATATGAAAGAAATTACACAGTCTGATATACCGGCTGTCGTACAGTCAATTGGCATAATTTTACTAAAGTCTGGGTATGATGCGCACTTGGTTGGCGGCTGTACTAGAGACTTACTGCTTGGATTAGCGCCAAAAGACTGGGATATTACCACTAATGCCGATCCAGACCAAATTAAAGCGTTATTTCCTGAACATTATCATAACAACGACTTTGGAACTGTCGGCGTCAAAACCGTTAGCGAAGAGTCAGCGCTGCACATCGTAGAAGTGACGCCATATCGCTCTGAAGGGGCGTATACCGATAATCGCCGACCAGACTCGGTTACATTTGGCGTTTCACTACTAGAAGACTTGGGGCGGCGTGATTTTACCGTAAACGCTATCGCCCTTAATTTACGAACGTACACGTTATACGACCCGTGTGACGGCCTAGCAGATCTAGATAAGGGCTGTTTACGCACCGTTGGCAGCCCCAATCTGCGATTTGAGGAAGATGCGCTCCGCATTTTGCGAGCCGTCCGCCTGTCGTGTCAGCTCAATTTCTATATTGAAGTCGACACCATGAACGCAATCAGTGCCAATAATGAGCGAATTACTACTATCGCCATCGAACGTGTATCAGATGAGTTTCTAAAATTGTTGCAAACTAGCAATATTCTCTCTGGTATTGTCTTACTACAAAAACTACAGCTACTACGTCACATTATTCCTGAACTAGAAGAGGGGATCGGCTGTGAACAAGGTGGTACGCACTCTTACGATGTATTTGAACACAATGTACGAACAGCTCAAGCCGCTGCAGATAAAGGACACACGTTGTCTCTTAGATTAGCCGCCCTACTGCACGACATCGCAAAACCGCGCACCCGAGGGATCGGCAAGCATAAACAGTACTCTTTTCACGGTCATGAGGTGTTGGGAGCAAAAATGGCTACAAAAATACTCGCGCGTCTGCGTGTGCCACGCGAAACTAGTGAGACTGTGGTGTTATTGATACGCTGGCATATGTTTTTTGCTGATCCCGATGAAATTACGTTGTCAGCAGTCCGCCGAACGATTGTAAAGGTGGGTGAGGAACAGATGGAATCCCTATTAAAACTACGGGTATGTGACCGAATAGGCACCGGGAGACCGAAAGAAGAACCATTTCGTTTCCGTAAATACAAAGCCATGGTTGACCAAGCCCTGCGTGATCCAATATCTGTTAAAAAACTGGCTGTCGATGGCGGGATACTTATTAAAGAGTTGCACATGAAACCAGGGCCACGGATGGGTATGCTGCTACATGCATTGTTGGAGGTGGTATTGGATGACCCAGAGCAGAACACTACTGAGCAATTACTCACGGTGGCTCGCGAGTACAATAAGTTAGATGACCAAGCACTGCAATCAAAAGCCGCAGCCGGTAAGGATAAGCGTGACGAGACTGAAGCGGCCGAACTACAGGCCATCAAGCAATCACACAAGGTTTCATAGGAAACATAGATATTAAAAAAGGCCTGGGGAGTCATGTGGCAATCACGGAAATTGTCAGATGGCTTCCCAGGCCTTTGGAGTTTCTTGTGTAGGTATGAACCTATTGGCGAATCTTTTCTAACCAAATGTGAAACTCATACGTTGTACAGGATATTCACTACGCTCTACTGAAGTGACTATCAATTTAATTGTTGGAACACATGCATATTAAAGTGGTGAATGCAGTGTTCGAGTGAGTTTGGAGGTAATACTCAATTGAACGATTGGAATGAACTCTTTACGGGTTCCATCTAGGGAGTAGATCGCACTAGTGTGTGAGCTATTCTCTAGATGGAACTGCGCGCCCTCTCTGGGCCTACTCAGATAATAGCATGTAAAAGACATTTGCGAATTAAAGGACAGTGGATAACTTACTACTTGTCTTTTATGAAATGTGTGTCAACGTGAGAGAAACGGGGCAGTGGTCTGATCCCAGCACTTCAGCATGGATCTCAGCGCTGTCAATATGGGACGTGACACTGTTGGCTGCCATAACGTAATCTATTCGCCAGCCAACATTCCTCGCCCGTGCATTCGCATAGTGAGACCACCAGGTATACGCCTCGGTCTTTTCCGGATACCAATACCGAAATGTGTCAACGTAGCTATTATCAACAAACTGTTGGAAGCCAGTTCGTTCTGCTTCAGTAAAGCCTTTCTTGCCTTTATTTGCCTTTGGACGAGCCAAATCGCGTTCGGTATGGGCAACATTGAGATCGCCACAGAACAACACCGTGTGCGTCGTTGCAAGTTCTTTGATGTAGGCTAGGAATGCTGCGTCCCACGCGGTACGAGCCGCGAGACGACCGAGACTATCTTTCGCGTTTGGTGTATAGACACCGACAACGCAGAATTGGTCATACACTCCGGTAATCACTCTGCCTTCGCAATTAGTGTCACCAAATTCGTCAGTCAATTCGTAGGCATCTGCGATGTGCGCCGGCAGGTTATACCGTACTTCTACTGGCGGCTGTTTGGTGAATAATGCAGTACCGCTGTAACCCTTTTTTTCGGCTGAGCACCAGTATTGGTGATATTGCGGATACAGGGTAGCAAAATTAGCTTGTACTTGGTCTGGCTGAGCTTTTGTTTCCTGCAGGCATAGGATATCTGGGTCGTGTTCGTTTATAAAGCGACTGAAAAAACCTTTCTTTTCTACCGATCGAATACCATCTACGTTCCACGAGTACAGTTTCATCATGTTAGCTAGTATACCCGAAGTCACCGCGCACACAGATGTACTTATATTATTGATTGCTGACAGAATTACGCCGAAAGTTGTTGTATACAAAATGTACGTTGACCATTAAACAGTATTTGTTAAAATAAATTAACACATAGCTGTGTAACGTTGCCTTCTATAGCACTGTTCCTGCACGATCTGTATGGTTCACGTGTCTGGTGGTACGTATTTAAAGCAAATTAATGAAATACAATATGCAGGGAACAATTATACGAAAACGAGATGAGGGGTACGGATTTATCAAACCAGCTGACGGACAAAAAGACGTGTTTTTTCACGCCAGTAGCATGGTTGATACAACGTTCGAGGATCTTAATGAAGGGGATAGTGTTACCTATGAACTGACCGACGGACCGAAAGGGCCAGCAGCTACTAATGTAGTGCGGACCGGCAGCACAACTACACAACAGGGCGAAGAGTCTCTGTAGTCAACGCGGCACTATATATGGTGCATGTATACGACTGAAATGTGCAGTGAGGCTTTGTTATACTTATTGTAGTGTTCTTAACACAAATAGTCAGTGATTATTTTGTCTGGCATTATACGCGGGCATGGGTGGGACTATTCCAACTCTGGCGACAGGGGTATTGGTTTGTCGTGCATTATTTTTCATTAGTCCAGTTGCTGCGTAATTTGTTTGCTCCGTTCAAGCGTATGACCGAGGGTCGCAAAGGGTTACTCGATGGGGAAGCGTGGATTGAATACATCGTCATGGCGCTGATGACGAGGTTCATTGGATTTCTGGTCAGATTTTTTATTATCCTACTTTGTCTTGTGGCTTTGGCGTTAGTCACTGTCATTGGTGGGGGCGTGGTACTGATTTGGGGCGCGTTACCCTTGATGATTGCCGGCCTGTGGCTGACAGCAATAACGCTGTTTTTTGTATGAATAGCCGCCCCACCGTCCACGATTTGGCAGCACCTTTTGCCTCAGCGGTCGCGCTCGACCGGTGGATGCCTCGCTCGCTGATACTGATTATACGGCGCAGCGCACTGATTATCGCGGTATTACTGACATGCTTGGTCGCCGTTCTACTGTACGCTCCGACAGTACTTCCTGAACTAGTGTCACTCCGGCATATTTTTGCGGCGCTTTGCCTGATCGCGTTAGCTGTGTGGCTGGAGTGCTTTTTGGTCTGGTGTTATCACAACTCTTACTATTTTCGCGGATTACCAAATCTAGTACTCAGTACTGATAATCAACAAACCATAACCTATGATGCAGCAAAGCTGGTGCTGGCGGCCCCTGACGATCTTTGTGCCAGTTTCATTGCGTCTGACATCGGGGCCTTGGTATTACGCCGGTCTGGAGTAACGTCAGATGCAATGCAAGCGTATTTGGATGGGGAACGCACCCCGGTACTGGCCACTTCCGTGTACGCCGAGCGTAACCAGTACACCATGATTGATTTGGGTGTTGATCTATACACACATGATGCAGGCTTGCAATCACTACTGCAAGACGCCGGCAGCAACCACCAAACACTAGTCGGCGCATTGAATTGGGTAGTAGGCAACGCGCACAGTAAGCGCTACCGCGCCCGCTGGTGGGGACACGATCAACTCTCGCGAGTGCGGCCGATCGGCCAAGACTTCTCGTATGGTGTCGCGTACCGCTTAAACCGATACCGGCGCAGTATTACCACCAGCGCCGTATTTAGTACCGTCAATAGTAACAGTCCCTTTGCGCAAGAAAAGATTGAGGAAATGGAGACCGTGCTGATTGGGCAAAAAGCGAGTAATATCTTGCTGGTAGGCGAGCCGGGGGTCGGGAAAATTGACTTAGTGATGCATTTGCAAGCCAGATTATCTAGCGGGCAGACTCTCGGCGCCTTGCTGAATACCCAAGTCGTTGTGCTCGACTTGGGGCGAGTGTTTACGGTGGCGGCGGACAAATCCGCCATTGAGGCAGAGCTTACGGCCCTGTTTGATGAAGCGGCCCGAGCGGGCCGGATGATCGTCGTAATCGAACAAATCTCCAGTCACATCAGGCAAGCAGCCGCGGTCGGGGTTCAATTGTCAGAGCTCCTAGACCCGTATTTGGCAACACCAGAGCTGCACTTTATCTTTACTGATACCCCTGGTGGCTTTCATAGCACCCTGCGTCCGCTCGGGGTGTTTGTGAGACGTTGTCATGAATTGCTGATAGAAACAACCGACAATTCTGCAACCGTTCGCGTTCTGGCGGGCGT
Source organism: uncultured Candidatus Saccharibacteria bacterium (assembly GCA_964626635.1). Taxonomy (GTDB): domain Bacteria; phylum Patescibacteriota; class Minisyncoccia; order Phycocordibacterales; family UBA918; genus OLB19. The sequence goes on along the minus strand of CAZVFY010000005.1, from coordinate 7,483 downwards.
TGCGGACGCCGAAGAGGGTCGTTACAATTCGTTCGTCACCTATCCGGCCCTGGTTGCGCTGGCCGATGCGGCTGATCGATACATCGTCGATGGCGCCTTGCCAGATAAGGCTATTACACTGATGCTCGAGTGTTTGGAGACACATAAACGGGCTGGAGCCGGGACACTGAATCGCGACCGGGTCTACGAACTAGTGTCAGAGAAAACCGGTATTCCGGCCGGACCAGTGAGCGACCACGAACGGGATATGTTACTGCATCTTGAAGACACACTGGCCACCAAAGTAATTGGGCAGGCCTCAGCGGTCACCGCGATCGCCAAAACCATGCGGCGCTCTCGGGTGGACATCAGCGATCATGATCGGCCGCTCGGATCATTCTTGTTCCTCGGTCCCACTGGCGTCGGTAAAACCGAAACCTCCAAAGTCTTGGCCGAAACATTTTTTGGGGATATTGAGCGCATGCACCGACTCGATATGTCTGAATTCAGTGGTGCTGATGGGGTCAGTAAGCTGATCGGTGACGACACCAATCCAGGTACGCTGCCACAGCTACTAGCGACGCAGCCCTACGCGGTGGTGCTGCTTGATGAGTTTGAAAAAGCTGCGCAATCAGTGCACGACATTTTCTTGCAAATCTTGGACGAAGGGAGATTTACTGATGGACAAGGCACCAAGATCAACGCCCGTAACACTATTATTATCGCTACCAGTAACGCCGGTAGCCAGCTGATTTTGGACACCATTGATGCTCGCCGGTCCTTCCATGAACTTGATGAGGAAATAATCGCACATATTATAGAACGCGGCATCTATCGACCCGAACTCATCAACCGGTTTTCTCAAGTGGTGATATTTGAGCCACTCGATCAGCCGGCGCAACAACAAGTTGCAGCGCTGATGCTACAAGATCTCGTAACGCGAGTTAAAAAGTCCGGCTACATAGTAGACATCGAACCAGCCGTGGTGCCGTTGTTGGTAGCGCGGGGTTACGATCCGCAATTTGGCGCCCGACCGCTGCAACGTATTATCGAAGAAGTCATAGAAGAAATTACCGCTAAGGCCATTATTGCTGGTGCGCCCAAAGGTGATGTGATAACCGTCACGGCCAACGACGTCACAAACGAACTGGGGCCAGCACACTAGGTTGGACACAACCGGCAAAGGCAGTACAATAATAGGTATGAAACCAATATATATCGCGCTTGTAGTTATTGTTTTACTCGCATTAATTGGCGGTGCCTATCTCGTGAACCAAAACCGAGACGATGCATTACCAGACGTCGACCCGTCAGCCACTATGCCAGTCGAGCCTGACGGCGGGATTGGCGATGGTGCCGACCCGCTTCCGGCACCCGGTGATCTCAGTGATGTCGACAGCGTCGACACGTACGCATCAGAAACCACCATCGGTACTTCGGTCGATGGTCGAGAAATTACCGCCTATCACTTTGGTAATGGAGGACAAGAAATTCTACTGGTGGCCGGCATGCACGGCAGCTACTCACCAAACACCACTCAGCTGGCCGACGCATTGCGTCGCGAACTAGCAGACAATCAGAACCTCGTGCCCGACAATACTCGTGTGACTGTTGTGCCAGTACTAAACCCCGACGGCCTCGCGAACAATGACAATGTGGCAGGGCGCTTCAATGCTAACAACGTTGACCTGAACCGAAACTTTGGCTGTAACTGGGCTGCGACCAGCCGGTGGCAAAACCGTGATGTCAGCGGGGGCACGGCGGCATTTTCTGAACCAGAAGCGGCAGCGTTACGGAACTACGTGAACGAAGTAAACCTGATTGGTGCAATGGTTTGGTATGCCGCTGAAGGACAAGTGTACGCTTCATCATGTGGCGGGGAGCCAAGCACTGACTCAGTTGCGCTCGCCAACGCCTATGCCGCTGCCGCTGACTATCCAGCCGCGCGCGAGTTTGATGCGTACCAAATCAATGGTGATTTGACGAACTGGCTAGCCGACAATGGCGTCCCGACGATCAGCGTCCTACTGAGCGACCGTCAAAACACGGAATTTAGCCAAAACCTCGCTGGTGTACAAGCCGCTATCAACTACCTCGTCGAGTAATGAACAAAGCTACTATTGTCGGTGGCGTACTGACGCTACTGATCGTTATTATCGCAGTGATCGCTTTTTGGCCAACTGCGCCAGTCGTTGCACCCATCGCAGTTACACCAATCGTGTCAGAACCACAAACCCCAGCCAGAGCAACTTCAACGCAGACGATCATTGGTCAGTCGGTAGACGGTCGCGCAATCGAAGCGCACACCTTTGGTACCGGGGACGTACCGGTGCTGTTCGTCGGTGGTATTCACGGCGGGTACGAGGCCAATACAGTGGTCTTGGCCGAGGAGATCATCGACCGACTGCACGCCGACCCCACCGTGATTCCAGCGGACCTCACGGTACACATCATTCCGAACCTGAATCCAGACGGGTACGCGCTCCCACCGAGCGCCAGTGACTTTGATCGGCGAATGAACGCTAACGGGGTCGACCTCAATCGCAATTTCAACTGTCGCTGGTCGCCTAACAGTTCATGGCGTAGCGCTGCGGTCAGCGGCGGAACGGCGGCATTCTCGGAACCAGAAGCAGCAGCGTTGCGGGACTACGTACAGGTAATCCAGCCGGTCGCCGCCGCCTTCTGGCATAGTCGCGCCAACGCGGTGTACACTAGCGAATGCGGAGCGGGCGTACTACCACTGACAGATGACGTGATGAACGCGTACGCCGCAGCAGCTGATTATACTGCCGCTGGTTTATGGACAGCTTACACGGTGACTGGCGACGTCGAAGGTTGGCTCGCGAGTATCGGCATCCCAGCGGTTACTGTCGAACTAGAGACTCGCAATGACCCCGAGACTGACCGTAACTGGGCTGGGCTGTTGGCCATGTTGCAGTTGCTATTAGAAAGCGAGTCGGGAGCATAATAGTCCAAGGAAATAGTTGACAAACAGTAAATATGTGCTAGGTTTCGCGGCATATGTTTACTAATGAAGAGCGACGCTCAATTTTACTGTCCTGCGCAGTGATATTCATTGTATCTATTTTATTACCCTTTATTGCGCACGCCGAGATCCCTGATCGTTACACCAACCAGAATATGTTCGCTGAAGGCACCACGCACGACCGGCCGGTCACATTTGAACTCGATGGTCACGGTGGGTTTGCGGGGTACACGCAGCTCGGAAAAGTGTTTCGCCAGTATCCAGTCCTGCCAGACAGTGGCGTGCGCCTACATCGGTTTGAGATAGGCGAAGCGTTTTTCTTTGTAAGTGACCGTGGCGTGATTCAAGCCCCTAGCAATATTGCCGCCCTTTCGATCTATCACACTTTGTCATAGGTCATAGCTTGTCGTAATGATGGTCTGCCACGCGGATTGACAAAATCTTAGACTATGATACAGTTCTGCTGTCAATAGATTGACCGCCCGAGGCGGTACCGCACAGATACGATCGAGCGGACCACTACTGCCCGGTGGCGTAACTTTTATCTCACTCACATTTATACTATGTCGCTTTCTAAACAAATCAAGAAAAATGCCATCAGTAAGTCAGCTCGCCACGAGGGTGACACTGGCTCGCCAGAGGCACAAGTTGCTCTCTTAACTCGTCAAATTGAGGAACTCTCAAAGCATTTACGGACTCACAAGAAAGATTTCCACTCACGTCGTGGACTGCTGCAGATGGTCGCTGACCGGCGCAAGCACCTTGCGTATCTCAAGCGCAAGAACCCTGAAGCCTACCAAACCCTGATTGAAAAAATGGGCCTCAAGCGATAAAGTGACTAATTCTCTCTGACTGCTGGTCAGAGAGAATTGTTTTGGGCACCTGGTATTACTGTCAGCAATCTGTATAGTGATGCTAGTGGCGCTCTTTCTATACTACTATTGCCACAACTAATATTTTAAATATGTCTGTCATTCGACACCCCGACCAGCGTGTAGCGGTCATCATTGATACGCAAAATTTGTATCACTCAGCCAAGAATTTATATAAGTCAAAAGTCAATTTTGCCAATGTAGTCGCCAAAGCGGTCCAAGACCGCAAACTGATCCGAGCCATGTCATACGTCGTCAACACTGAAAGTGGTGACGAAAGCGCGTTTTTTGAAGCGCTGGAGAAAGTCGGCATCGAGATTAAAACTAAAGACCTACAAATTTTCTATGGTGGCGCCAAAAAAGCCGACTGGGATGTCGGGATGGTTGTCGACGCCATTAAACTGGCGCACAAAGTCGACGCGATTGTATTCGCCACTGGTGATGGAGACTTTATTCCAGGCGTCGAGTACATTCAAAACATGGGCTGCCAGGTCGAGGCGATTACCTTTGGTCGCAGTGCCAGTTCGGCGCTGCGCGCTGCGGTTGACGATTTTATCGACCTTGATGAAGAACCGGGGCAATACCTGATTGGGTATCGGGGCGGGGGTGCCAAGCGACGCACACCATACGCCCAAAACAAAACTGACACAGCCATCAACAATGGCACCGCAGAATCAAACAAACCACGATCGACCAGCCGCGGTCGCAAACCAGCACCTAAAAAGACCGCCACTACTCGGTCTACTGACACCATCAAGGCCGTCGGCACTGATACTGACTACCTAGACTAATCAACAGAACGGTTTAACGACGGTTTGGTATGATGTAGCTTATATGCAATCACGTACGTACCCAATCGACTTTGCCGGCAAAACCATTACGGCTGAATTTACTGACCTCGCAGCCCGCGCGAATGGTTCACTACTAATGCGGAGCGATGACACGGTGGTATTGGTCACCGCTAATATGAGTCCGGCCCCATCTCTGAAACCGTACTTTCATTTGTCTGTCGAGTTTGAAGAACGGTTCTATGCCGCGGGCGAGATCATGGGTAGTCGGTTCCAGCGCCGTGAGGCACGGCCGAGCGACGAGGCGGTGCTATCTGCTCGAAGAATCGATCGCGCGATTCGGCCGCTGTTTGATCATTCATTACAACATGAAATACAAATTGTAGTCACGGTGCTCGCGCTCGGCACCGCAGATCCAGACGTGCTCGGTATTATCGGTGCATCGCTAGCCCTTAGTGTGTCTGACATTCCCTGGGACGGCCCGATCAGTAGTGTCCGGATCGCTCGCCGTCAGAGTGACGGCGAGATCTTGGTCAACCCCTCGTACGACGAGCGCACTAAAGACCAACTATCGTTTGAGGTGCTGACGTGTGGACGGGCCGACACCCTAAATATGATCGAGACCGCCGCCCACGAAGTCTCGGAGCCAGACCTGATGGCAGTCCTTGAAGCAGCCACGCAACTGCACGCGCAGCTCGATGGGTGGCAATCGGTGATCAAGAACGAGCGCGACGTCGAGAAACGAATGTCGACCGTAGCCGATGTCGCCGTCCCTGACTCGGTTCACACGATGTATACCGAAGAGTACCAAGCGGCAGTACGGGAAGCCCTCAGTGACCTCCACTCTAATAAGCGGCTCTTGGCCGCACTGACTGAACAGTTTGTTGCCTCAGTCCTGCGCGCGCAGAGCGACAGTAATTCACGCGTACTTACTGAGTGGTTCGAAAATCGGATCAGTGACGAGCTCGTGCAACTGGTTCAGCAAGGCACTCGGTCTGATGGACGAACACCGGAGGAGGTGCGCCCACTTTACGCGCAGGCAGGCGGGCTGTCATCAGTGCTGCATGGGTCGGGCATATTTTATCGCGGACAGACGCATGTGTTGTCGACCCTCACCCTAGGCACCCCGGCTGACGCGCAGCTAGTCGACACCATCGAAGCCCCCGAGAGCAAAAAGCGGTTTATGCATCACTATAATTTCCCGCCGTATGCCGTCGGCGAGACCGGGCGCATTGGATCAGCGAGCCGGCGTTCGATTGGCCATGGGTTGTTAGTAGAAAATGCACTCCGACCGGTGTTGCCTGATGCGGATACATTCCCGCAGACAGTTCGACTAGTATCAGAAACCCTCTCGAGTAGTGGCTCGAGTTCAATGGCCAGTGTGTGTGCCGCCAGTGTGGCCTTACTCGATGGTGGGGTACCGATCAGTCGGCCGGTCGCCGGCATCGCCATCGGTTTGCTCGGTGATGCGGCAGAACCTTTGCTGCTCACTGACATTGCTGATAGTGAGGACGCCTATGGTGACATGGACTGTAAGGTCGCCGGGACCAGCGTCGGCATCACCGCGATGCAGTTAGACGTCAAAAATACCGGGGTGACACTTGCTACCTTGCGCGAGGCGCTCGACCGGGCGAGGACTGCTCGACTACAGATCCTCGAGGTGATCAAAGCAGAAATCAACGTTCCCAGGAATGAGGTAGCGCACAACACGCCAACCGCGCCACGCACCTACCAAGTGGGCGAGGAGTACGATGTGACTATTACAAACATCGTAAAATTTGGCGCATTCGCTCGCTTGGACGAGCACACCGAAGGTCTCATTCATATTTCGGAATTCTCACCCGAACGCGTTGAGGACGCTGCCGCGGTATTGAATGTTGATCAAATAGTTCCAATTGTTATTTGTAAGGTCGAGGGTGATAAAATTGGACTTTCTATCAAGCAGCGTAACCCTCATTATTTTGACCAAGTAAACAGCGAATAACCAGGGCACAACTTACCCATGTGCACCCTGGGTTATGACATACTAAATAATATATGTCACAAGATGGGGCTCACACACAACCGACTGCTGCCACAAAGCCTAAAAAAGGTGTCCGCACCTATCGCTCAGACATGGCGAGACTAAAGCGATCTGAAACCAGTGCGGAGACCGGATCTAGTACCAATGCAATACCAGAGTCAAAGCAAACAGCAGTGCATTTGCCCCGTAATGACTCAAGTAAGCGTCCGCCGCCGACACCACGACCTGAATCTAAGCCAGTTGCATCTGCAATACCGGCAACTACGCTTCGTATTCCCAAAAAAGATCTTCAGGCTGCAGCTCAAACCGCATCTGTACCGCCTAAAAATAGTGGCGGTGGTCGGGTAATTACTGACACAAAAATATCTTCTCCTTCAGTATTAAACGCGATTGGTGATTCGGTACAAGACTGGTTTAAGCAAGTAACTAGAAAGAAAAAACGACCTCGAAAGCTATCCGTCCAGGCCACCAACCGTCGACGTGGAGTAATCCAAGAGGCCACTACCCGCACCGGCACGATGTTTACTGCTGATGCCGATGAGTTACGGGCTAGGATCAAAGCGCGCGCAGCACAGCAGTCGCAAGCGAAACTAGATACAAATGAGGCGGAAAATATACACGCAACGTGGACACCATATGCGGAAACGGGGTACCCCTTACTAACCAGTGAAGCCTCGCCAGAATCACCAGCAGCCTACGAAAAAGGTGTACCAGTGCGGCCAACCGTCAATCAAACTATAGTTTCTAATGTTCATGTAGACTTTACCAAGCACGCAACTCCAACTCCAACTCCAACTCCAACTCCAACTCCAACTCCAACTCCAACTCCAACTCC
>CAZVFY010000004.1:0-64880 GCA_964626635.1 uncultured Candidatus Saccharibacteria bacterium | reverse complement strand
CGTGTGTGGTCACGACCCCAAACCGCTCGGGCGTGTCGGTCTCTAGCACCAGCATGGCTCGTTCATGCGCGATCAACCGCTCCAAATCATCGGCTCCGTGAATATCATCCGCAAACATAAATAAGAACCTACCTTTGATGAGATCACGAGTGAGCCACAGCGCGTGCCCAGTCCCCTTTTGCTCGGCCTGATGTACATATGTCACTGATCGGCCAAAGTACTCGTCGCCACAATGAGCGCGCAGCTGATCCTTGAGGTAGCCAGTGACAATGATCAGCTCGGTGACCGCGCTCGGCAGTGCCTCGACGATATGATCAAGCAGCGGCCGCCCGGCGACTGGCACCAGCGGCTTGGGAGTATTTTCTGTGAGTGGGCGCAGGCGAGTGCCCTTACCCGCCGCGAGGATGATGGCTTGCATATCCCATCACTATATATCGTTTCGCAAACCATATACAAACTTTTCCCAAAATGCTATACCTGATCACAAAGTTCTTTTACAAAGGACGTCTCGCAACACCATAGGAGCGACTCATGAGCAACTCGCCTCGCGTCATCGTTGATGAGCAGCGCGGCTTTGCGTTGTTCGACCAGCTACTCTCGTTATGGGCAGCCAAATCATTCCCATACAACCGACCCGGCGCCCTCATTCCACAGACGCTGATCCCAGATAGTATTCGTCACCACGAGAATCCGGAAACAATTTATTGCTTTTACTTCTACGCGTGTTTGTACATGCGCGGAGGAATCGAAAGCGCACAAGCGTTCCGGGCACTCATCAATCTTTACACAGACCATCAGGACCTGTTTGACCCACACCACGCCCAGCAGCTAACCGTCGCAGAACTCAGACCAATACTGAAAGAATACATCGGCTGGGATGCGGCCAACGTAGCGAAGTTTTGGATCTTGAATTCAAAGCGTCTGGTGCGGAACTGGGATGGTAAGGTTTCAAACATATGTAAAGACCTTACCAGCTGGGATGAGGCGCAACGGCGAATCTGGAATGGAGACCATTGGCCTAAACGCAACGTGTTTGGGAAAGCTTCTACCAGAGGCAAACACCAGGGCTTCGTCGGATTTCGCCCCAAGATGGTCGCGATGTTGGTGTACTTCCTCGACTGGGAAGGGTTACTGGAAACGCGCTTCGTGTATCCGACTCCAGCAGACTTTCACAACTTTCGAATCGGACTCGGACAGCGGGTGCTGCGACTAGTACCAGAGCCGATCAGTCTCAGAAACCATGAGCTGATTTCAGCTCCATGGCGCGATCTCACGATGAAATATCTAGAGGGTCGTGAGGCAGACCCGGTTGCGTTGGCTGACGCGATCTGGTTGTTTTCGCTCGAAGCGTGTGGCAATTCACCCATCACGACCCGCCGGTCACCCGACCATACGGCGGCAAGTGCTGGCGGACTTGATTTGGATGGCGGCCTCCGTGACCCGCACACGAGACTGTTGCAGCGACGACACCTTATGCGCATCCTCAATACCTGTGGGCAGTGTCCGATCCGCGCTACCTGCGAACTGGCCATACCAGCCGGTCCGTACTATCAGCGCAGAGGTGAACGGCCTGAAGCGTACGGCGGCCACTTGTACCTGAATCCGCGATTTAGGTTTGAGGAGCACGTCCCTCAAGTGGTGTTGGACAGACCGCCCGTGTCAGTCACAAAATCCAAATCACCCGAACAAGTGATTCTGTTATAGGATCCTCGCCGGGGGCAGCGTCGCTGCCCCCGGTTTTTGTATCTGGACCAAGGTATTGTGAAAAGTAAAGTGAGTGAGCGCGAAGGGTATGCAATAATGACGATCAGTTCCTTCACAATTCAAACCTAGAGAGGTGGTGCGATGACGTATGACCCATTTGACGAAACGGCTGCCTTTGAGGCAGCCGCCAGACTACCAGATCCAGAACGGGCGGCTGATGATATTACGCCACTCAACCTAGAGCCAGAGTATGAGGCGTTTTGTTTTGAAACATACGGACTACCGGTCGACTACTATCAAAAGTACGGTATCATCCCACTGACCAAAGGCTTCTTCACAATTGTCTCGCCTGCAGATTACTCCATTTTATGTAAATTTAACTGGTGTGCATCCGTCAGTCACGACACCAGAACAGGAGCAATCATCAGCGTATACGCCAAACGGCGCGCCACGAACCGCGAGAGAGGCCATGGCGCGCCGTCACAGATCTTGTTGCACCGCTACGTATGCGGCGTCATACGGTCAGGCAAGCGTACAGTTGTTGACCACCAAAACGGACACACGCTCGACAACCGAGATTGTAACCTCAGGACAACAACGCAAACGAGTAATATGGGTAACATTGCCCGTAGGGTAAGAGCAACCAACGCCGATTTGCCTACCGGCGTACAAGTAACCCATCGACGTAACGGTAAAGCGGTTACCTTTCGGGGTCGTATTCGTGCCGGCAATGGAAAGGAGATCCGCTCGCGCACCCGGTTCACTTGTGCCGAGCGGACGGGGCGGTGGTACGAGAGGATGCACCGCACAATACATCCCGCTGCCTGTCGGGGTGTAGGCGGCGCCGAACTGCCGCCACCGATCGCGTTTCCGCCTCGACCCATACCACGCGTCGATGACATACCTTTCTAGACCCTGACCCTGTGGGTCGCGCTATCTTGCGCGACCCACTTTTTGATCATGTAGTTTGACACGCCAACTTTTGCCAAAAACTAACACCGGTCTCACATAGCGAGCCCAGTGTTAGTTTTATTGTTGCGGGATCGGGACTCGAACCCGACCCTGGAGGTTATGAGCCTCCCGAGGTAACCCCTCCTCCATCCCGCGATGAGTTAGTAGTATAACAGAAATTTGAGTAGACGCAAGACATCCTGCACTCTATTTTTACCCAGCTAACTATTGTACTCCGAGTTCGTTTAGGACGCGACGATAGCGATTGATAGTTTCCTCGGCAATGCGTTTGGTGAGGACAAAGTCTGCGCCTTCATGAGCAATTTTGTTGCGAACCTTGTGCGCTTCCCAGGCGTCGTCAATGCTACTGAGCTGGTTGGGAGTGATGTGGCGCAAGCGCTCGCCGAGCGTATCGCCGACGTACCCCCGGTCGCGTAGCGAGTCGGCCAACAGTATGTCAGCCTCAATAATCGCCAGTTTCCAATCGTTGGGATTCTCTGAACTGACGTAGGCATTGACGTCGCCTAACACACTTGTTTGCCCACGGGCACCGTACAGTTCGTCCCAGCGCTTTTCTTCGTTACGAATTACCTCGGCCGTAAGAGCGTCGTACTCTTGCTTGCGGATAGTCGCATAAATGTAGAGCACGATGAATATGATGCACAGTAGATACGCGAGGAACGCATAGATTGACCACAAGAAACTAATGATCGCGCCGAGTGTTCCCAAGAATCCCCACAATGCCCCCCCATCGAGCCAAGAAAACCAGTTGGCATCATTTAAAAACGGTTCGGGAGTGCTGGGCGCGTTGGTATCGACGTCGATCTCTGCGTTCGGAATAAATCGTTGACGCGGGTCGACGGGATTATTGTCCTGGATGAATTTGAGAATCATAGGTTGCCTTGCCGAACGCAAACAAACGCGCGTCACCGGCGTGCGGTCCTATATATTGTACGCCAACTGGCAGCGAGACACCGGACCTGTCAACGGTTCCCATTGGCACCGAGAGCGCTGGCACACCCGTCAGGTTGACCGGTACAGTAAAGATGTCTTGGCGGTACATTGAGAGTGGGTCAGACTGTTCGCCGATCCGAAAGGCTGGTGTCGGCGCGGTTGGCGTCGCGATGATATCAACCGATTGGAAGGTCCGGTCTAATTCTTGTCGCATGAGCGTCCGTAATTGTTCGGCTTTGGTGTAGTAAGCGTCATAGTAACCAGATGACAAGACGTATGTCCCGAGCAAGATCCGCCGCTTGACCTCAGCCCCAAAGCCGGCGGCCCGGGTGTCTTTATAGATATCAGCAATGACGTCTGAATCAACCGATAGGCCGTAGCGCATACCGTCATATCGAGCTAAGTTCGACGACACCTCGGCCGGCATGACAATGTAGTACGCCGCTAGTCCGTTCTCAAAGAGCGGCAAGTCGATGTCGACGACGCTGTGCCCCGCCGAGCGTAGCGACTCCAGCTGCGCCTCAAACGCGGTCAGCACATCTGGATCGACCCCGTTGGTCAGGAATGAGCGAGGTACACCGATGGTGTAGGAGTCTTTGGCAGAGACCTCGGGATACGTGTCAAGCTGGATGGTGGTGCCGTCGAGTGGATCATGCCCGCTCATGATGTTGTGTAATAACTCGGCGTCAGCAACCGTGTGTGTCAGTGGACCAGCCTGATCGAGACTCGACCCCATGGCCAGTAAGCCGTATCGTGACACTGCGCCATACGTCGGCTTGTACCCGACGAGGCCACAGTAACTAGCGGGCTGCCGCACCGACCCGCCCGTATCAGTACCAATAGCGGCTGGCACCATTCCTGCTGCGACCGCCGCGGCAGACCCACCGGAAGTACCACCTGGGACACGGGTAGTATCATGCGGATTTTTGGTGACGCCAAAGGCTGAGTTCTCAGTCGAACTACCCATCGCAAACTCATCGAGGTTCGCTGCGCCGATGATGATCGCTCCAGCGGCTTTTAATCGATCGACGATCGTGGCGCTGTAGGTCGCGGTGTAATGCTCGAGCATTTTCGATGCCGCGGTGACACGATGGTCGGCGTACATGATGTTGTTCTTGATTACGATCGGTACGCCTGCCAGCGGGACGGGCTGCTCAGCGGCGAGTTGCCCGCTTGCGTTTGCAGCGGCCGCCATAGCCTCGTTTTGATAGACATCAAGCAGCGCGTTGATGTCATCATTCTTGTCTTTAATGACGTCGAGGTACTGCGTCATAACGTCTATTGGTTTGGTACCGGTAGTGTATTCAGCTTGGATGTCAGTGATAGTTCGCATACGGGTACGTTAACTGTCTTTATTGGTATCAATAATTTTGGGAACTTTCATAAACTGGCCATCAGTCCGCGGCATTTCCCGCAATAACGTCTCAGTGTATTCACCTGGTTCGTTGGTGACAACGTCGGGGCGAAGTACGTTGTATAGCGCACCGACAGTTGGTTCGCTTGGCGCAGTCGTGTCGGCGGTGCTCACCACTGCGTTCACTTGGCCCACATAATCTACAATGGCGGACAGTTCTTGTTCAAGGGCGCTTAGTTCACGGTCGTCTAGGCGGATGCGCGCTAGTTCGCCGAGGTGTACTAACTCTTCTTTATTCATGCCGTCTAGCGTAGCACGATTTTAGTTAGCTCACCATTACCCACACAATATTACAGATGGTGCCCTACCCGGCACCTGCTACTAACTTCTCAAATTCTGTTTCATTCAAAATGGTCACGCCGAGCTCTTTTGCTCTATCGGCTTTGCTGCCGGCATCCCTACCTGCTACGACGTACGTAGTTTTTTTGGATACGCTGCTGGTGACTTTACCGCCGGCCTGCTGAATGCGCTGTTTAGCCTCATCGCGAGTCAGCGTGTCGAGCGTTCCCGTCAGCACAAATGTCTGCCCAGACAACTGCGTGCCAGCAGATACGAGGTTTAATGGGGTAACCGTCAATTGTTGCAACAGTGCCTCGACCCGTCGTCGGTTTGCTGGCGCCTGGCACCAGGCGTGCACGGCCGCGGCAACAGTCTCACCGAGCCCATGAATAGCGGCGATAAGGGATTGATCAGCTTGCAGTAGCGTCTTCATATCACCAAACCGGCTAGCTAGGAGTGCTGCCGTTTCTACCCCGACCCCATCTATCGACAGCGCGACCAGCAGCCGATCAAACGATACTGTCCTGGCGGCATCAATCGCGGTGACCACATTGCGAGCAGCCGCTGCTTGAAATCCAGGCAGGGCTGCGATATCTGACTCCTTGACCATAAACAAGTCTGATTCAGATTGGATGAGGTCAGCCTCAAGAAGGGCGTCAATAATCCTTGGACCGAGGCCGTCAATATTGAGGGCGTGTTTTGAGACAAAGTGATACAAGCGTCTTCGGCGCAAGTAGTCTGACTCGAGAGAGACACAACGGTACGCCGCCGTACCCGGAACCCGCTCGATCCGGCCGTCGCCGCCACACCCTGGCACCGACGGCGGAAACGCAAACGCCTTTGTCCCGGACGGACGTAGTTCGGTCAAGACTGACAATACTTCTGGGATGATATCGCCAGCCTTTTGGATCACTACAGTGTCTCCCACCCGGACGTCGAGAGCCTGTATAAAATCCTCATTATGTAGCGTCGCCCGGGCGACCGTCGTCCCCGCCACAGTGATCGGACGCAACTCGGCGACCGGTGTCACCACACCGGTTCGACCAACCTGCAGGGTAATAGATTCGACCACGGTGATGGCTTGCTCGGCTGGTAATTTATAAGCAATTCCAAAGCGCGGCCCCTTGGCGGTATAGCCCAGCAACCGCTGCGTCCCAATATCATTAACCTTGATCACCACGCCGTCAATTGCAAAGTCATACTCGTCACGCGTGGCTACTACCTGGTCGTAGTAGGATTGCACCGTATCGAGATCCCGACACCGCTTGGCGTAGGCGCTGACCGGCAAGCCCAGAGTCTCTAGAAGCTGCAGCTCGGCCCATTGATCCGTCGGAATCTTGACGAAGCTGTCGCGCGCATCGAGATGATCGATGTCATAACATGTGAGTGACAGTCCACGCTGCGCGGCGATCGCTGGATCTAGTTGGCGCAGGCTCCCGGCGGCGGCGTTACGCGGGTTTGCGAATAGTTTCGCGCCCTGCTTAGCCTGTAGCGCGTTAATCCTGGCAAATTCGGACTTACTGAGCCAGACTTCGCCGACGCAGATCAGATCGACCGGCTCAGTAAGGGTGTGCGGCAAACTCTTGATCGTGCACGCGGTGTGCGTCACGTCTTCTCCGACTCGACCATCACCGCGCGTACTGGCGCGCACTAGTTTACCCGCCTGGTATTCGATCACCAGCTTGAGACCGTCGATTTTGAGCTCGGCCACGTAGTCGAGCCGGTCATTAGGGCGGTCTGCGTCGGTCATAATACGCCCGAGACGCGCTTCCCAGTCTGCCAGTTCAGCTCGCGAGAACACGTTGTCAAATGACCACTGACGAACCTGATGCTTGACTTTGGTGAAGGCGGCGTCCGCCGGCGCGCCAATGGCTGACGCTACCGATGCACCTGCCTCGCCACCTTGCCCACCCGTCACTGCCTCCAGTGCCGCCAGTTCGGCCAAGAGCGCATCATACGCCTCGTCGCTTATCTCTGGCGCATCTAACTGATGGTACAGACGCTGGTGACGTTTGATGGCCACTCGGAGTTTTTGCACCCGCTTGCGCTTAGCTTCTGTCATTAGCTAGAATTCTAGCAGAACCTCTCGTTCTACGACACCAAAATTATTTATTTGGGGGCACGGTCGATTGTACCCCTTAACTGAAATAGTGGTGCACTGTGAACCTTCACTACATTCAAACGCTTGCCCGTCAGGATACCCAGGGATCACAGTTTGAAATGATGCGTTGCTAATCAAGATGTCATTCACATCAATATCAGAAACCTCAGGATTCGCTACCACCATTCGTATCAAAGAGCAACGTTCGCTACCAGATGAACCCCACGTAAACTGGTAATCGTACTCGTAGATATCAAGCGCCGCATTCTCTGTTCGGGTGTTTGCGAGGGCTGATGCACCGAAACATTCTGGTGTGATTGAACCGGGTATTGTCGAATTTAATGTTGGGTTTGCGCGGCGTACATACTGCGCGCATTCCATCCCAGCGTTCGCTGCATGAAAAGCGATTTCAGAGTTACGAGTAGTGGTTGCTAGCTCGACTTGTTTGATAGTGAGGTCGAGCAATACCATACCGACCGACAACACCACCCCCACAACTACTAAAGACACGAGCAATGCAAAACCAGATTGTGGTGCGTACTTAGCGAACATAAGTATTGAATAAATAGGTAGTAACAGTAGTCGACTGCTCACGGATCTGTTCGCCGGTGCGCCACGTAACGGACGACTGGACTCGAACCGAGTCATCATCACCATCACCATCCTCATCCTGACCAGCAAGCGTAATAGTGCGGGTATAGGGTGTAGACGAGCCAGTGGTGTGCGTATAGCGAGCTCGATCTTCGGCAGTGGCATTAATATACAGTCGGCAAGCGCCTGTTACACTGCAGTCGGTAATAACTAATTCGGCGTTGCCAGCAACACTTGGTTCAATTTCTAAGCCACAGCCAGCAGAATTATAGCAAATATCATATGTACCACCGTCCAGGAATTGCGTCCACTCAGTCCCAACCGACGACCCGGTAAAATACGGCAACAATAAATCATCTCGCGCCTTTTGTGCCAGTTCGGCCCCCTCCTGAGCAAGAAAGTACGCCACAATCTCTTCATTAGCATAATTGGTACTTTGTGCAGATTGCGACGCGATTGATAGGGGTCCTGTAATCACGATCAACAAGAGCGAAATTGCCACCAGCGTCTCGACCAAACTAAAACCAAATAGTTGTTTGTAATGAATCATATATCGAGAGTGCGCTGGGTGACAGTAGTAGAGAGAAAGTGAGTTTTAGGATTGACCGCATTGGCGTCTACGGCCTCAATTTGAATTGTAACAGTTGGCTGAGTGGTTTCGTTCGCGCTCGCAACTGTGTCTGTCCCCGTTACAAAGAAAGAAGCGCTTTGCACTAATACGTCGCTCGTCGAGATTAACTTTTGTTCTGGACCATTGCCGACTCTACGATAAATAGTTTGGTTCTCAGGATTTAAGCTGTCAATTTTAAAATAGTATGCAATACGGTTACTGGCGGTACCGGTAATACTATTTCCACCTTCAATAAAACTTATACCGGTGTAATTAAATCCGTTACGACCAGCCTCACAATCTTCAGTGTTCATACCAATAGATTCATGATCATCGTTGCCTGCTCCATCAAACATTCTGTCTGGCAATGAAGTTTCTGCAATACTATTTTGATCTTTCGCGCAGTAGTAGTTTGTTCCCGTTCTGATCTCGCGTGTCATTGTGTCCATCGCAAAAGCAATATTATCGAGAATTACTTGTTCACCTTGGATTTGTTTATTGGCACTAATGAGCATGAGGAGTGATCCAACTGAAATAGTGATTACTACAGTAAACAGTGTCAATGACACAATGATCTCGATCAACGTGAACCCACCCGGTTCATTGGGCTGGTCTGTAACTGACGATTTGTGTTGAAATTGCTGCATACTAAGGACATTCTACCACCCCAATCTGGCCAGTGGTGGTAATTTCTATTTCGCGTACGGTGGGACAAGGATCGCTAGCAGCGGCTCCGATGGGACCAACCCTGATTTTGACCCCCCCGGAACTTGGCGTAAGGGTCGTGCCGTCAAGGGTGAAAATTGCATCATAATTGGGTCGTTCAAATGAAATTGCCAGGTTATTATTTGGAGAGCCAGACACGGCAGTACCGTCGGACTGAACAAAATTAAGCACTGCGAAGCGTGTATCAATCAGTCCACGCGTGAGGATAGTATCAGCCAAGCTACGCATCCCGTCGTCATTCTCATCCACAAAAATAGTGTACTGCTGATTCGCATTCCCACCTGCAATATCACTGAATTCAATGCCGAGATTAGTCCGGAATGACGCCGTGCCGCCGGTATCAGTATTGAGCGCACTAATTGCTGCTAATTGGGTCTGCCTAATATCGAGGGCGATTTCGTAGGCTTGGCTACGCAGAATCACGGCGCTATTAAACGACTGCTGCTGCACCACCACAATCGACAGGACTAACACTACGATTCCAATGCTAACAATCAATTCAACCAACGAAAACCCACGTTGACTTGAGACTCGAGACCAGCCGGACCGACGCTCCACGCCATCATGCGCCTCGTTTGTACGATTACATAAAACTAAATAGCTGTAACACATTAACATGAAAGACATACACCAGAAGCGCCCCGATCACCATAAATGGCCCAAAGGGTACGGCACTTTTCATTGTAAGCCGTGGCTGCCCAGGCAGGTGAGGTTGTCCCCGTTTATGCGCCCTGAGCGCGCTGATCGCCAGATATGACAGACTGATGATCGCCCCCACCCAGAACGATAACGCGACGAACGAAAACGCCGCGGCCGCCATGCTGCCTGCGCCCACGCCTGCACTAGTCGCACCGGCGACAGAGGCGGTGCCAGCCGTCGCCAACAACCCTAGCGGTAGAGCTAATTTGACATCCCCGAACCCGAGCGCTCGCCCGCGCGTCCCGAGCCACAATAAGAAAAAGAAAATGGCTGCCGCAAACGCGAGCGCAAGCGCCGTGAGTGCATCAACTGCCGTCCGCTCGCCCACATACACCAGGTACACCCACCAGCCGCCGATCAGCACCGACACATAGACCGTCAATCTATCTGGAATGATCAAGTGGTAGTAGTCGTACACCGATAGCACTACCAGTACTGATAGTAGCGCGACCAGCCACAGCAGCTCGACAGCACTGTCAGCCGTCAGCCCCGCCAGCACAAACAGCCCCGCTGTCAGTCCCTCGACCAGCGCGTAGCGACTAGGTACGTACGACGAACACGTCCGACAGCGCCCACGCAGCACTACGTATGACGCGACTGGAAATAGCTCGTACCACACCAGCCCCCGTCCGCACGACATACAGTGCGACCGGCCGGACAATGACCGTCCGGTATGAAAGCGGTAGATGACCACATTAAGGAAACTGCCAATAATCGCCCCAAAAATTGCCAGTACAATGATCCACACCCAGCCCGAGATGAGCGTGGTGGCAGTAAGGATGGCGAGGAAAGAGTCCGGCATGCAGTACAGAAAGTATAACAAACAAAAAACCGCCGAGGCGGTTTTTCTATAGCGTTGTTAATTTTAACTACACGCGACATCGCCGACTGCTGGTGAGGTCGCAACCTCAAGCGCTCGACCATTTGAGTCTACACACCAAAATGCTGAACCATCTGCAAGCGGCACAGTAATTTGGTACGCGGTTGAGTTAGCGTTACACATTGCCTTTTTATCAGTGTCAGTCGTTGCGCTATTTGTTGCCAAAGTGTTAGTGTCATTAGCCGCAACATAAGGGTCGCCATTAACGACATTGAGAGCACCAGTGATTGAAGATGCAATGTCTGCATCTGCACATACACCAGAGTAACTAAATCCACCTGTACCATTGTAGAATATTTCAGCTTGTGACCGTAGACTAGCCATAGTCTGCTTAATTGAGGCATCTTGCCCACCTTGACGGGCGTCACTGAGTGACCCAAGGACAACGGCTGCGAGGATACCAATAATCGCGATTACAACGAGGAGCTCGATGAGCGTAAAACCTCGTGTCATAAGTTTTTTCATAATAAATTATTATGTGTGTAATTAGCTTCCGGTGTCAGCTGCACACCGCAAACGGTTCCGGAGTGTCGCGCTACGTTGTACCGTATCGAGCTACTACTAAAGGAACGTGCTTTCATTATAAAACGCTGAGGGAGCGCAATTGTGATTTGGGTGAGGGTGTGTGGACAAGATCGTTTAGAACCCAGACGTCAAATTGTAGATTGGCATCAGCACCGACGCGAGGAGTACCCCGACGCCGAGGCCGAGCATCACGATCATAGCCGGCTCGATCAGCCCGATCATCGTATCGACCGCATTGTTGACCTCGCGACGATAGAAATGCGACAGGGTTTCCAGAATATTGGACATGCTACCCGTTTCTTCCCCGACCTTGACCATCTGCGCCAATACGCCGGGGATCTCTGGATGCACTGACAAAGCGTCAGCAAACGATCGCCCGCCCTTAACCTCGACCAGCGATGTCTCGAGGATGTCGCGGAACACGGCGTTGTCGACCACGTCAGCGGTTACTTCTAGGGCTTGCACGATGGTGATCCCGCTGCTGAGCATGGTCGAGAGGTTGTCACAAATACGCGTCAGCATGATTTTGCTGATCAAATTGCCGAGGACTGGTGTCGACAGCCACAACTCATCGAGGAAGTGTTTACCAGCTGCTGTTTGTGAAAATTTCCATACACCGATTGTTGCCCCCGCGAGCGCAATGATGATCAGCCACAGATACGCCACCAGGAAATCAGAAATGCCGATGACGACCTTGGTGTAGATTGGTAGTTCTTGACCTGAGTCTGTCAGGATAGCGGCAATATTAGGGATGACGGTCGTCATCATCAATACCATCACCACCACAAAAATAAAGATCACGAACGCTGGATAAATCAGCGCGCTACGTGCCTTTGATTGGATTTCGTACTGGCGGTCGAGATAGTCCGCCAGGTAATCAAATGATTTATCGAGCGAGCCAGATTCCTCACCAGCACGTACGAGGTTCACATAAAATGATGAAAAGATACTAGGGTGGTTGGCGAGCGCGCGCGAGATTGGGCTACCGCCCTGGAGGTCTTCAACAATTTCGTTCATGGTGAGCTTGAGTTTTGTGTTCTCAATCTCAGCTGACAGCAGCCTAAAAATTCGCAACGGCGACACCTGGGCCTGGAACAAAGTAGAAATCTGGCGGGACAGAATCACAACATCCTTGTAGGACACCCGGTTAAGAAACCCAATCTCTATGTTCAAGAGGTTTTGGCCTGCAATAACTTCGTCAATTGATAACAACGTATAGCCGCGCTTTTGGACGGCAGAGATAGCTGCGTCAACGGACGCCGCCTCAACGGTGCCTTCGCGCTGCACATTAGCTTGATCAATTGCTTTGTATTCAAATAACATAAGCTACATCAGGCGCTCTAAGCCCTTAGGATTTTGTGAATAAGTAAAGGCACTTTCAACCGTAATCACCCCCTCTTGCACGAGTCGCGCCAAGGATCGATTCATGTCAATCATACCCTGTTCGAGGCCAGTCTCGATCACTGAAGGAATCTCGTGAATGCGGTTCTCGCGAATGAGGTTGCTGACGGCAGTATTGTTGACCAAGAGCTCGTACGCCGGTACGAGCCCTCCATCAATGCTAGGCACTAAGCGTTGAGAGAATATACCGATTAGTGATCCTGCGAGCTGCACTCGAATCTGATCTTGCTGATTGCCTGGGAACGAGTCTACGATACGACTGATGGTCTGCGCGGCGGTGTTGGTATGGAGCGTCGAGAACACGAGGTGACCAGTTTCGGCGGCGGTCACCGCCGCCTCGATCGTCTCACGGTTACGCATCTCACCGACTAGAATGACATCAACATCCTGCCGGAAGGCTGCATTCAGAGCCGTGTGAAAGTCCTTGGTGTCTATCCCCACCTCTCTTTGATCAATCAAAGATCGCTCGTCGTCGTACACGTATTCTATCGGATCTTCAATTGTAACAATGTGGTTTGGTCGAGTTCGGTTGATGTGACTGATCATGGATGCCAGCGTAGTTGACTTCCCTTGACCTACCGGCCCCACACATAAAAAGAAACCTTGGTTTCGATCAGCAAAAGTCTCAAGAATTGGTGGTAAGCGCAAGGAACTAAGAACGGGAATCTCGTTGGGAATTATTCGCAACACTACCCCCATGCTGCCACGCTGATGGAAGGCATTGCCTCGAAAGCGTACGCCTTCAACAGTTTGGTATGAAAAGTCTACCTCCTCAAATTGTAGATAGCGCTCTAATTGATCGGGTCGTAAGAGAATACGCACAAACGCATTAAGGTCTGTGGCGTTCAGCACTGGTTTTTTTAATAATGGAATCAAACTGCCGGACATGCGAATTAACGGATGTACCCCAATTGATAGGTGCAGATCAGACGCTTTCTCAGCAATAATTTGGTCAATAATGAGGTCAAGTTCTTTTTGGTAGTTTGCGGTGGCCATAATAAAAAGTTAACTAGCTGGTGTGTTTACCACCGCCTCGACCGCCGAGACAACTTCGGCAGGCGTAGTCTCGGCTTTAATAATATAGTCGACTGCTCCAGCCGAGAGCGCGGCAGTTTTCTCGTTTGATTCAGATTGATTAGTAAGAATCACAACTGCTGGTGGGTCGGGCAGAGCCGTAATCAATTCGATTAATGCTACGCCACTAGTACCAGGCATAACCATATCAAGTAGCGCAACAGCAAAATCCGAGCCCGATTGCTGTAGCTGTTGCACAGCCTGCTCTGCGGTCAGAGCAACGGTCACCTCGTGACCAGACGCACCCAATTTAGTAGCGTACATATCGCTTAGTAACGCGTCATCATCAACTAATAGAACTTTCATTAGTTTCTATTATAGCCTGCTCCAGACCAGGCTCGATTTGGTTATCGACATTCTCGGTTGTCTCGGGCGGTGCTTCATCAATCCCAATTTGTGAACTAAAGCTCATCACTTCCTCGTACGGGATAGTGTGTTGCAAACCTTTTATTAACGCGTCTTCATGAACTGTGATAAAGCCGTTCTTGCGTGCGGCAGCGTAGATTTTGTCTTCTGACGCATTCTTGAGGATCAGATCCTGGATCTCATCTGTAATTTCCAACACCTCAGTTACAGCGGTTCGGCCTCGATACCCAGTGGCACAGGTTGGCGTCGGATCTGGATGCAACATGGTATCACCTGAGGGAATGCGGTGGTGGTACTGTTCCGGCAGCGTTTCCCGTACGTTCGCTAACATTTTTATAGTAGACCCATTAAGTGGTTCCTCGCGACCCGTATCTGCACACAGTGTACGCGAAAGCCTTTGCGCAATTGCCATTTTCAAGGTTGGAGCAATAAGATACGGGTCAATCCCCATATCAATTAATCGCGGAATGACCCCAATCGCGTTATTGGTGTGAATGGTTGAGAGAACCAAGTGACCGGTGAGCGCTGCTTGGATTGCCAACTGAGCGGTTTCTTTATCACGAATCTCTCCCACCATGATAATGTCTGGGTCTTGCCGTAAGGCAGCGCGCAATCCAGTCGCAAACGTATAGCCAATTTCAGGCCGGACCTGGGATTGACTCACTCCATCAAGATTGTATTCGATTGGATCTTCAAGCGACATGACGTTATCTTTGAGCGTATCAACCTCACCAACCATTCCCCGTAGCGTGGTTGATTTACCTGAACCAGTCGGACCAGATATCAAAATAATGCCGAAGGGTTCTCGTACCACCCGTTTGATGGCATCAAGATTGTGTGGCGAAATACCACTTTCTGCCAGAGTCAAGATTCCCTTACCGGTATCCAAAATACGCATTACCACCTTTTCACCGTGATTCGTTGGTAACATAGATACACGAAAATCGATTCGCCGACCATCAAACTTGGCCGAGAACCGACCGTCCTGAGGCTTGCGTCGCTCATCAAGGCGCATAGAGGAAAGAATTTTAACACGTGCCACTACTGCTAGGTGCACGTTCTTAGGGAGCTCTAAACTAGTAGCGAGGGTGCCGTCGACCCGAAACCTGACGCCAATTTTTTTTTCAGTTGGTTCGATATGTATATCAGACGCAGTACCATCAACCGCATATCGTAAGATAGTTGCCACAATTTTTGTGACCGGCGCATCCTCTTCAATATGATCCACTTCATCGCGTTCGTCCTGTGGTACGCCCTCAATGCTGGCAGCAATTTCGGCATCTAATTCAGTTTCTAGTGTTTGTAGTGCGTCCCCAACGTCACCTTCAAGGTTTTCGTACTGTTTATGTAGGGTGGCAATATCCTCTGCTAGCATAAACACCATGTGGTACGGCATGTTGTGCTTTGAACTGATAAAATTCAAAGCCTCGCGCATACGTAAATCGTCTGGATTATTTACCCCAACAATGAGTACATCGTGCTCCATCCGGATCGGCGCAATGAGGTAATGTCTGGCTGATTCTTCGGGCACGAGGTCTAACAACGTTTGTGGGACGCGCATACCAGACTCGGGGACATATGATTCGACCTCATAGTAAGTGGCAAAAAAGGTTCTGAGGGTAGCAGCATCAATTGAGCGGCTAGATAAAAGGGACTCAAGACTGCTACCAGTTTCAGCGTGCTCACGTTCAAGTTCAGTCAGCTGATCGGCAGACACTAGATTTGCCTCCCTCAGGGCACTAAATACATCCATACACTACCGCTCGTTCTGTGTTACAGGATTGGCCTGCTCAAACTCAGTCGGCAGAAAGGGATCGGGCCGACCGACAGAAAATAGTTCTGGATCTGACACTAGTGCCTGCAAGCTGCGGAATTCATCACCGGTCAAGACCGTGCTATCGATATCGATTTGCTCCAACACCCGTTGCCAGTTGACAAATTCTTCTGCCAATAGCAGTTGAGCATTGAGATTCGCGGGGCTTTGCGTAACTGATGCGGTTAGTGCTGACCCACTAGAGAAAAGGTAGTAGGCTCCAGCTGCAACGGTCAGGATGCTAAGTATTATTAATAGATTTTTGAAGGTTTTGCTCATACACTATTGATCCTCAGCTGGTAATGAAATGCCAATTGATTGCGGGTTGATATCAGCCGCAAACGTATCGAGCACTATGCTGACATTCAGAAATCCGCCGTCGAGCGGTTGGACCTCTAAGGTACGAACCTCGAGAGGGTACTCGTTTATCGGTAGGAGTCTCAGCAATTCTTTAAGATGACTATACGTACCAGTGAACTCACCGGTGAAAGTGTGCCGCACTAGGTGCTCAGCTGTTGATTCTTCGCTGTCTGTAGCGTTGTCAGCGGGTGTGTAACTGAGTCCTCCCGTCTGGAAACCGGCCAGCTCAGCGATCAGCTGGATGTCACGCAACACCGAGACGGTATCACGGGGGCGATCGTACGGCAGATAGGTTTGGAGTTTAATAATATCCTCGCTAGCGATACTGCTTTGTCGTCTTTGCAATGAGCTCAACGTAGTGTTGACGCCCTCAACTTGGACAATGCGTTTATCATAATCATCAATCTGTTGCTGAGTAGCAACTATTTCGCCAAAGGTTGGTTCAACGTACATAAACGCAATCAAAACTGCGATTACAACCATACAGATTTGTGCTACTAGGCCAAGCGATTTCATATGTCAGGATTATTAAGGCTAGTGGAAATATCATCTTCTTCACCGAACTCTTCATTGAACCTTGTATCATTACTGTTCAGTATTGAAAGATCAGCGTTGCCAGACAAGCTATCAGGCAACGGCGCATCGGCCTGATAGCGTATATCTTCAATTGGAGTCGTGATTGTAAATGCTAACTCGACGGTACTAGCGTTTTCCGACTCTTGCGCCGATGGATTCAGTGTGACTTCGCTGATACCGGTGTCTTGAAAGGCGTTATCGGGAAGTGCGTAAACATCGCGTTGTTGAATGGCGGCGTCAAAAGAGCTGGTGATTATGGTGCCGCTCATCGTATAAGCACCGCCACTATCTCGGTCCAATGATAATGAAGTGATCTGCACTGGTTCAGTGGTGACACGATCTAACTCATCAAACATGCGCACCAAAGCTACGTTTGATCGCAGACGCCCTTCAGTCAATTTTAATGCTTGATCAAGTTCGTACACTTGCAGTAAGGTATCGACGTCGAAATTTTCCCTCGACTGGTTGAGCGTTGCTGTTTTATCAGCTAGCTGGTTGGTCAGATACTGATTATAACCGTAGACTCCAATAGCAATGGCCAAAGAACCAAACAAACAGGAGTACGCAACAAGTGATAACAAATAAAACTGTTTTTGTCGGTTTGACCTGGGGCGACGCTTTTTGTCCCGTTTTGGGATAAGCGATGGGCCCATGTGTGAAGAACTGCTTGCCATGTTGATGTAAGTATACTGTGATCTGTACTCAGGATTGCCTGGCCACTGTGGACAGGATGTATGTTATTCAAACGGTCGTAACGCTGCTCCTAGACTAGCAGTAAAATATGGTCCAATTTCTTCTATTACATCACCCATAAAAGTTGGATAGGCCACGTGCCGGAAAGGACGAATATATTCTACATTTGCTGAGAACAGTTCCTTGACTAAGCCAGGCGCTGCAGCGAATCGACTGGCACCCCCACAAATTTCTGCCGCCTGGAACGCTTCGTCGGTCTCACTCGTATGGCGCTGAATTACTTGGGAGAACTCTCGCATGGCGCGCCCGTACACTTGCTGGTATGTATCGTGTACTGCGGTGTAATATTTACCTTCAGAATCAGGCTGTTGCTTGTGCATTTCTGCTTCTTCAAAAGTGAGGTTCAGCTTTTTCATTAGCGCCTTTGTAACAGCTTCCCCGCCGACATTAACGCGATGCATACGGTTCAGAATACCGCCAGATAACAGATACATCTTGGTGGTTTGAGCACCAAAATCAAAGACCGCGCAATTTTCTGTTGTACTGACAGCACGGTTGGTACTAAAACACTCGATTTCTGTTTGAGCATCAGCAAAGCCAGCAAATTGCTCTAAAATATTAAACCGATCAATTGCCGAGTTTTGAATAGCCGCCAATAGTACGCGCTGGTGTGTGTCTGTTTGTGATAGCTCTGCCCAGTCTAAAGTAACCTCGTTCAATGAAGCCGGGATCAATTTACGCGCCTCGACCCGCACCATCGCGCCAATATCGGCGCCACCACTAGACCCCAGCGTTGCGGTACTAATAAAACTTGCTGAGAGCGGCATCGCAAATACCGCGTCATTAGCTTTGACTGCTGATTCGCGGATGGCATCAACTAACGCTTCTTGCTCCTGCTTGGCGGTCAGTTGCACAACGCCACCAATTGGCTTGCCCGCGTAAGGGCCTAGCTGCACTTCACCGTATGTGACGAGCGTCAACACGCCGCTGCGCTCTTCTAACTCGACCACCTTGAGCGAAGAGCTGCCGATGTCTACGCCAATGGCGCTATTAGAGCGTGAGAGTGTATTGCTAGAAAATAAATTACTTAGGAATCCCATGGCTTGACGCGTGCGATGATACTGTTGTAAATAATATCACGTTATGTTGCATCAAATACGCAGAGTTGTTGGGAAGCTACAGTCGGTGTTGTTCCCTGACACTGAATCAGTGGTATCGCTCGACCCTCATTATTCAGTCACATACGTTGATCACGTCGCTTGTCTCTTACCGTATCAAGAATTACCAGTAAGTACGTGCATCAAAGCGAACAAATATCACTATCAACGCCCAGCGGCACTTGCACTCGCAACGGTGCTCGATCAATTTTTAACAGCGAAATTCGGATCTGTTGCCTTTACGGTGATCACGGTACCGCAGTCATATCGCCGTTGGCGCGAGCGCGGGTACGATCACCTGGCCCATGTGATGCGGCAGAGCGCCTACCATCAGCAGTACGCTTCCGATCTGCTTTATAAACGCACGCACACCGCGCGCCAAGCTCAAGTGCCGCGCGCTACGCGTATCGAGCAGCAGCAGGGTACGTTCGGAGTGCGTAGCAATCGAGTCGCTGCTCTACCCAATACCGTAGTCTTACTAGATGATGTGTTGACTACTGGCGCCACGATGCGGGCAGCAGAAAGCGCCCTTAAGCGTGCGCTACCGGCAGATATGCGTGTGCATTGTGTTGCGCTGGCACATTAATGTTCGTGGCGAGGTCAGCGCCTCGCCTGCAATGCTGCTGGCTTACACTGACTTACCATAGTGCTTAGCGAGCATATAGTACACCACTGCCCGGTACTTTCGCGACTCGCCTTTCATCTGATCACCAACTGCCTGAATCGCTTGCATACCCTTTTCTTCGTCAGTCTCAGCTAGCTCGTCAGCTACAAAGTTGTTGTAGACGGTTTTGACCTCAGTCTCGTCAGACATGGCGACGAGCTGCCCATCAGCATTGTAATTGGCCGGACCGACCCGATCCACCGCCCAATCAAGGAGGTTCATGTCTACCTCTTCATTAAGGTTGGTCAATTGGCTAAGGTACGTGCCTATCATTTCTTCTTTAGTTGCCATAATATATGATGTCGTTATTGTTCCAATACTCGTATGCAGTATACAGCATCTGGGGCACTACTGGGCGCGCTCTAATACTGGCAATACGCGATCCGCAATCTGTTGGTACCCAGCGGCATTAGGATGAATTGGGTCACTCATCAGATCATCATTGCCAAACAGCCCGTCCAGGATGTCGGGTACGTATGCGACGTTCGTATCAGCCGCTAGCTGATCAAACTGGTTGCGCGCGGTGTCACGAAATATACCACCCCGCACACCGAGCAAGATGACTTGGGCGCCATCGGCCTGCAACGTGTCTATCATGTATCGTAAATTAGCGAACGTCTCGGCGCTCGGTACGTCCTGGATGGCATCATTACCACCGAGCTGCAGCAACACCAACCGAGGCTCTAACGCCAGCACGTCACCGAGCACCGCTCGAGCTTCGGCGGTAGTCTGGCCACTGACCCCGAGATTGATGATCTCTTCATCGATTACGCGACTAAGAATTGCCACGAATCCCTGTCCCTCGGGCGCACCCACTCCGGCAGCCAGACTCTCTCCCACTGCCACAATCGGTCCGCTGGCGCGGGCGTTTTCAGGGGGTGTCACTGTCACAGGGTCTGAAGGTAAAAATTGCCATAATACGACGAGCGCAATTGCAACCAGTACGGCATACATTACTTTACGCATAGAGCATTGTGTATGAGTCAATTAACATGGTGC
The DNA here is from genome assembly GCA_964626635.1 of uncultured Candidatus Saccharibacteria bacterium. Lineage (GTDB taxonomy): Bacteria > Patescibacteriota > Minisyncoccia > Phycocordibacterales > UBA918 > OLB19. The sequence goes on along the minus strand of CAZVFY010000004.1, from coordinate 44,343 downwards.
CAGGACACTCGTTAGCACCTGTTCCTCGGCCGCCTCGAACCATAGTCGATAGCCTTCACTTGAGGGATGCAATCCGTCCCAAGATTGGTAGCGATCTGGGTCCTGCACGAACGGATCGTCGTCCAGTTCTGAAAACAACGAGACAAACTGCACGTTCGGTTGTTTAGCGGCAAAATCCTGCATCCGCCTGTCGTACTCACGCGAAGCGTCGGTGAGAGCCTGGCGCTCACCCTCAGCCAGTCGCTCTGTCCCGCCAATATTACCCGAGGTCAGGATGGCCAGGTGCGCAGCCTGCGGCTGTAGGCGCTCGATCAGTGTATTCATATCGTTCAACACCTCGTCGACGCTGCGGTGCTGCAGCAAATCATTCGCGCCGATTTGTAGCAAGATAAGATCGTACGACTGGTCTGCGCTGCTGTCAGCTTGCAGTAGATCAGTAATCGTACGGCCGTTCACGCTGTCATTGGTGATGCGGTAGCACGGGTACGCCGCGCCGATCCGTCCCGCTACCGATTCCATTGCGTTGCCTGCGCCAGTGCCGTAGCCAGTACTGTCACCAATGATCTTGATATTACCAGCCGGTGGTGTGGTGCCAGGCTGTTCGTAAGGAGTGACCGTGGCAATGAGGTAGCCAGTTTTGAGGTAGGTAAGCATTGGAGTGGTGATTAGAAGCAGGCATAGTACCAATACAAGTATGCCTACGGCGAATAATAACTGCATGTTTCTAATTGTAACAAATAATACTATTTGTACAAAGTCTTCATGCTTTACTGCGCTATAATAAACCAATTCCTGCCCAGATGAGCGCGCCATACGCCAACACTATCTGTTGCGTAATTAGCACCGGGATCCCGATCTGAAAGTACCAGCGGCGCGTTTTGTGCCGGAACAGTAACATACCCAAATAAATACCAATCGCACCACCCATTGCCGCCAAGAAAAATAAAAAGCCTTCAGCCGCTCGTTCGGCATTCCGACCATGAATAGCGCGGCGTTTATCGCGACCCATGACAATGCACGCTACGACATTAAGTGTGATAAGTAACCCGATGAGCAGCAGCCAGAGAGGTTGTCCAAATAATTCCATACGCCAATACTCGATGCTAGCACACTACCACCCCAACCCTTTCATGGCTGCAAATAATTTAATAAATCCACCAATGTTCGCGCCACGCAGGTAGTCTATCCGTCCGTCTGGCTGTGTGCCGTGGTGCTGCATGGTATGGAAAATATCTTTCATGATTAACTCGAGGTACTGGTCAACCTTGGCAGTGGTCCACGTTTGGTGCCCGGCGTTTTGCGACATCTCGAGACCGGACACCGCCACGCCGCCGGCGTTGGCGGCCTTGCCTGGTACAAACAATATATCGGTACTTTGTACTAATTCGACCGCCTCCCGCGCCACTGGCATGTTGGCACCTTCGATCACAACCAGTGGATTGTGCGCAATGATCGCTCGCGCGTCCGCCACGTCAATTTCGTTTTGGGTTGCTGCTGGCAAGTACACATCAGCCGGCACCGCTGCCCACAGACTACCGTTAGTGACGTACTCAGCCTTAACCTCAGCAGCGATTGCGCGAAGAGACTGTTTACGAGCCTTCGTATTTTTGATTAATGCCAGCGCTTCTTGGGTAAAGCCATCTGCCGCATACAAATATCCGCCCCGCTCGGACAGCGTCAGGACGACTGCTCCTTCGTGCAGCAGCTTTTCAGCCGCGTGCAGCGCTACGTTACCAGAGCCAGAGACGGCGATGCGCTTCCCCTCTACCTGTGCATCAATACTGCCTAGAACGTGCCGCAACAAATACACCACGCCGTAGCCAGTCGCCTCGGTCCGACCGAGCGAGCCGCCGAACTCGGTGCCTTTGCCGGTCAGGATGCCGGTGTGTTCGTTGGCGATGCGTTTATACTGGCCGTACATCCAGCCGATCTCGGCTGCACCCACCCCGATGTCACCGGCGGGCACATCAGTCTGCGCCCCGATGTGTCGGTACAGTTCAGTAATGAAGGCTTGGCAAAACCGCTTGATCTCGCCTGGCGACTTACCGCGTGGATCGAAATTTGCACCACCCTTGCTGGCGCCAAGCGGCAAGCCGGTCAGCGCGTTTTTGAAGGCTTGTTCGAGCGCGAGGAATTTGAGGACGTCGAGGTTCACCGTCGCATCAAACCGCAACCCGCCCTTATACGGTCCGCGGGCAGAGTTCATCTGGACACGGTAGCCAGTGTTGGTCTGGATCTGCCCGGCGTCGTCTTGCCAATCAACGCGGAACGAAATGGTCCGCTCGGGATGAAACATACGCTCAACCAGTCGATAGTCAGCCTCACTAGCGTTGATGCTGCGCAGGTACGGCACCACGTCATGCGCAATTTCTGCGACTGTCGCCAGATACTGGGTCTGCCAGCTGAATTGGGCATTGAATGGTGCGATGAATTGCTCCGTGGTCATACTATTTTCGTGTTAAACGTTCTTCTAGTATACCTGTAGCGATGGCAGCTGGTGTACACAATTTGTCGCAGGTTGCATACTGCAACACATGAACCCACCTCGTATTACCTCCAAAGCACAGCTCGCGCGCGAAGTAGCCGCCCTCCTGGCGCTCGATCCTACATTACGCACAGTGTACAACGCGATCGGCGTACCTAGTTTGCGCAAGCGACCAACTGGGTTTGGTGCGGTGCTGACCGCCATCGTATCCCAGCAAGTCAGCACTGCAGCAGCCACTGCTAGTATGAATAAAATGCGGAAGGCGGGACTGACAACGCCCAAACGCATCCTCGCCGCCTCACCGGCCGAGTTACGCGCCGCCGGCCTCAGTCAGCAAAAGGCTCGATACGCCTACGCGCTCGCCGAGGCTTATGTTCCCTGGCGCGCACTTGGCCGCCAGTCAACCGACGAGGTGGTCACTACTCTGACCCAGGTCACCGGTATCGGCCCATGGACTGCCGAGATTTATTGCTTATTCTCGCTCGGGCATGCAGATGCCTTTGCGCCTGGTGATCTGGCATTACAGATCGCCACGCAAGAAATTTATGGTCTCTCCACTCGCCCCAGTGAACGCGAACTGCGCGCATTTTCGGAACGATGGTCGCCGCACCGTGGGGCGGCCGCGCGGTTGTTGTGGGATTATTATGTGCACATTCTCACTGCTCCTACCCCTTCTCCGCGCTGATTTGCTTGGCGTAGCGGCTGATCAACAGCGGACTCAGCAGCACCGTCACAATACTGAGCAGCACCAGCGAAGTCAGTAGTACTTGGTCGAGCAGCCCTAGGCTAAACGCGACGAACGCGGTCGCGAGCGTTGTCGATAGCTGCGGTAGTGACGTTGCGGCAAAGAACTTGGACTGTAGCGTGTCAAACCCAACGAGCCGAGCTGCGATAAATCCGCTCGCGAACTTAGATACCACCAATGTACCTACCACGGCGAGCAGTACGAGTAACAGCGAGCTAATATCCCCCGCCAATCCGCTGAGGTCAGTCTGCAACCCAACCACCACAAAGAATGTCGGGATAAACACGCCATAGCTGATGGTTTGGATCTTTTCTTTGAGGACTTTGCTTTTGATTGAATCGGCCAGCACCAGACCGGAGAAGAACCCAGCCACAATCGGGTGTAGGCCGAGTAATTCAAACGCGATCACCGTCCCGATCAGCAGTAGAAAGGTCGTACGGAACTCCAGTTGAAATAGCCCTGGTGCGTCACTCGCGACACTGGTGAGCCAGGCGCGTAATTTAGGGATAAACAATCGCAGCGCCACCAGCACCCCCAACAACACGGGGTAAAACACATACAGCGGTACCTCGGTCACTGGACTGACGGACTGCAGTAGCAGCGACAACAAGACGAGGCTAGATATATCCTGCAGCACGGTCGTAATGATCACGGACTGCCCAAGTTTGGTGTGCAACAAGCCAGATACACCGAGCGACGGGATCACCACCGCCACCGACGACGACACAAAGATAATTCCTACAATTAGCGCTGTGATCAGCTCGTACCCCAAGAGCCACACCAGGCCAAACCCAGCCAAGAATGGCACCAAGCCATTGATGAGCGCCAGCACAAACAAACTGCCTTGAAATTCTTTGAATTGGGTCAGTTTGGTCTCGAGTCCGGCCATGAACATGAGGAAGATCAAACCAATCTGCCCTAAAAAATCGATTGTTTCGTTTACCTCAATTAGATCAAAGGCACTCGGCCCGAACACGATCCCGCCGATGATCAACATCACCGCCCACGGGATGTGCGTCCGGATCGACAACATCGAAAAGAACACTCCCGAAAAGACGATCAAGAAGAAAGGATAGAAGGCTTCCATTAGAGGTAGTGTAGCAGACACCTCGTGGTAGAGTTGTGTAAATCGTTAAAATTAATGTACCTTGCATACGTATGTTCAATACACATTCTATTGCTGGCAGATTAGTTATTAGCAAAACCATTAGCTTCTTGATCGGACTGGTAACCATTCTGATCTTGCCGTTTGTGCAAGTCGCAACAACGCTTGAGTTTAAGCTCGGCTTCCTCTTATTGATGATTCTCATGGGCGTGACGATCGGGCTGTTTGGGGTGTTTACTACGCACCCATTATTTGCGTCATGGCGCTTGGCGTGGTGGGTGCGCGGGCCGCTGGTTGGTGCGTCGTACATGCTGCTGCTGGTGTTGCTTGCGGGCGACCAATTGCAACCGTTCATGTCGCTCGATATTATTGCTTGGACTGGCCTGACGTCACCATACTGGGCAATTTTGGACGGAATTTTCCTTGGTGGACTGATCGGCTATCTGACCACGCGGTTTGGTGGTGAGGGTGAGTTGCCAGTTACGTAAAGAATCGTTACCTGAAACAAAAGCACCCATGCTACATGGGTGCTTTTGTTAAGTTCGAACGTGTCTCGGCTGCTCTATGAACTAGAGGCGGTCGGGCTAGCTTGAGGATACGGAGAGTGAGGGATTCGGTCAGGAGTCAACTATTTTCTTATTCCCTCCGGTCATGGAAAATATGTTGCTCACGACCCTGACTCGACTCTCTCTTCCTCCGCTTCGCTACAAAATTCACATGAGTCTGCGTCTTTCGAATCCCTCACTCTCGCGCTCGCACAAAACGAAATAAGTCCTAACGGACTTATTTCGGTGCTCGCGGGCTTCCTCGAGTTAGAACCGTGGACAGTCAAGGCAGGCTTGACGGATTTAGTTATTTTTAGATTTTGATTTGATAGTGTCTCGGGCTCTAAAAAGTAATTTCTTTTGTCGCTACTTTTTTTCCATCTAAAAATAATACAATTTCTTTATTTTCTAAACTCCAGGTAAAAGCTATCATGTGTCTTTTGTCCTTTTCTAATACAGAAACATCGTGCTCTATATCAACTCTCCCTTTTCCTAAAACAACAAACAGTAACTTCAACATATTGTCGTCATCTTTAACACAAAGAATACTACCCCCATCAGGATCTAACTGGAAAATACGCGTAACTTTCCCATCGTCAAAATCTATAGCGTTTTCTTTAATCCAAAAGCTAATCGTACCTTGTTCAATTTTAAGTTGATTATTATTCATACTGTTTTGGAATATCAGACTTATTTTTTCCAGCTATACCCCCAGTAACGACATCACCATTGATATCACCATGCACATTAAAAACTGTGTCGTTCTTTTGCTTAAAGACGAACTTATAGACTATCGCTCCCAAACCAAACAAGCCTATTAAGGCAAATACTGCACTGAAGATTGAAGCTATGTCTGCTACATTTTCTAACGTCATATGTTGTCTCGAGCTAGCTCGAGGATGCGGGCCACTCGGGTTAAGTACCCCACGCTGTAGACACCACAAGGGTATATTGATGATCAATCCGTCGATTTTCTGATGTGTCCGGGTCGGGGGTCTCTAAATGCCAAACAATGCCAATTTTAGTGTAATGCAGGTAAATCAGTACTATAATGATAATACTATGCAAACACTACTCCAAAAAGAAGCTCTCCTATTTGAAACAGCCTCAAATCAGACTACCGATTGGGATTTCAGCGCTGCACTCGTAGACTATTTTAACTTTATATCTGAGGAAGGAATCTCACTCCTGACCCACTTGAATAAAGATGTGTCAGAGCGTACTAAACAAGAGGAAGAGCTGGAACATCAATGGACTGAGCTTGATAAAGATTTTTACCAAACATACAAAAAACTCGATAAACTTGTAAGCAGACTCAAGCTCCAAGAGGATCATACAATCAAAGACCGTATGAGTGATTATCACTCCCTCCTCGACTACACTCAACTCTCTGGCGGTAATCGATATGACTCAATCATCTCTGAATACAGCGACGTGTTACGCAAGTTAGAACAGTTAGGACACGACGAGGAGATCCGTCAGTTCATTGCAGAACCATCACATACTAAAAAAGAATTCAGCTTTTTTGACATAAAATTGCACCAAGCTCTGAAAGCTTGCAAAGAAGTAACGGCTGAGTTTCAAAAAGCAGATCGTATGACTTTAGCTGGTGCCTTTGATCGGCTCGTACGTACATATGGCAAACTCAAACATAAAAAAGCCGATCCTATTTCGGTTGAGTTATATAAGCCAGATCTAGAGCGTATTCACACTTCTGTTGTTATACATAACCAAGAACAACAGCATCAGAAAAAACAGATATTTTCTATACAAGGTGATGACATATATCACTACCGCGCTGGAAAACTTAAATATTCTAAACGTACTAATGGCAAAGATCCAAGGTTCATCACGCTGTTTAAGACCATACTGGAATACATGCCCAAGGAACAAATTGAAATTCGAGTGGATGAGTTTAATAAAAAATTAGGGCCTAAAGAAACAAATAGCGGTGAAACGTACCGCACACAGCTAATGAAAAGTAACGGCTCTTTCATGAATCTGCTACACAAGCAAAATATCAAAAATGTTCATCCTGAAGATGGTGAGCCCATCATCAAGGTAACAAACACAACTATTAGATTTAATAATTTAGTCTCGAAAGAGTAAGAAGGAGTAAACTTGCCTGGGGATAGTTATAAAAGTCTTGTATTTTACAAGGCTTATTTTTGATTTACTCTAATTTGCTCACCTTATTCAAGAGGCTTTAAAAATGTGATGCTGATACTAACACGCACATAGCGTGCCTAAGAAAACAGTATTATGAAATCGAAAAAGATAACGTGGTCATCCACGAAGCGTAAGGTGAAAGACCTCACACCCAATGGGTATAACCCACGCAAGATGGAGGGAGAAGAACGGCACAATCTTCAAAAATCAATCGAGGAATTTGGTGCGGTGGTACCAGTAGTGCTAAACATCGGCTCACGAGCTGATGTTCTGATCGGGGGTGAGCAACGAGTAAAGATATACGCTGACCTTGGATACAAAGAAGTCGAGTGTATGATTCCCTCTCGGGAACTCACACTCGAAGAAGAACGTGAGCTGAATCTTCGCTTAAATCACAACACCGGGTCTTGGGATGAAGAGCTTCTGAAGGCATTTGACCTCGATGTCCTGCTTGACGTTGGGTTTGCGGACGAAGAACTGCAAGACTTTTTTGATGACGTTGAATTGGCTGAGGACGACTATGATGTTGAGAAAGCGATTGAAGAAATGGATAAGCCAAGAGCCAAGACTGGTGAAGTGTGGCAATTAGGTGAACATTTCCTGCTCGTGGGCGATTCAACTGACCAAAAGCTGGTATCTAAATTCATGGGTGACACTAAAGCGCATCTAATTTATTTTGATCCGCCTTATAATATTGGGCTTTCATATGACAAAGGTATTGGAAACGGCAAAAAATATGGAGGCGGTTATTCATCTAAAGATGATTCAAAAACTGACAAAGCATATATAGAGTTTCTAGCCCAGAGTCTTGCAACTGCCCGAACAATTGCACTACCAAATGCACACTACTTTGTCTGGAATGATTCCAAGTACATCGGTGCACTTCAGACAATATTTGCAGAGCAAAAGATACACTTCAAGCGACTCTGTTTGTGGGCAAAAAACAACATGAACCCGACCCCGCAGACGGCTTTCAATCGAGTCCATGAGCCCTGTATTTACGGTACTACTGGCAAACCACATCTGAATCAGAATCTCAAGAACGCTCACGAGATATTGAACCAAGAAGTATCAAGTGGTAATCAGCTCCATGAAGAATTGCTAGACATGATCGATTTGTGGATTGTGAAGCGAGACAACACCCAAGATTATTTGCACCCGACACAGAAGCCTGTTGGTTTGAGTGAAAAACCCCTGAAGCGTTGTACTGCTCCCGGTCACGTTGTGTTTTCTGGCTTTGGAGGCAGTGGCAGTGACCTAATTGCCTGCGAACAATTGCATCGTAAGTGGTATGGAGTCGAGCTTGATCCTGTATTTGCGAGTGTCATCATTGACCGCTTCGAGAAGTTTACAAAGCAAACTGCTAAGCGCGTATGAAAAAGATACGACACGGAGACATCTACCTAGTAGGTACACATCTCATTGGTTGTGGTGATAGCTGCAACGCTTCGTTTGTGTCTGAAGTATTGCAGGGTCAGAAAGTACGAGCGATTGTGACCGATCCACCGTATGGAGTGGCGTACGTTCAAAATAAAGAAGGAGTGGCTGAGCTCGGTGTGTCTAACGCCAAAGCTATCAAGGGTGATCATCTCCAGAGTGAGTACGAATACGCTCGCTTTACCGAGTCGTGGCTTGATTCCATCAAACCACACCTCGATACATACAACACCTTTCATATCTTTAACTGTGACACGATGTTCTTGGCACTACGCACCGGCGTATACACAGCTGAATTTCATTTCAGCCAGATGTTAGTGTGGCTAAAGAATCAACCTGTCATGGGTCGGATGGACTACTTGCCCCAACAAGAACTTATCGCTTATGGCTGGTTTGGTAAGCATAAGAAGCTAGCGTCACAAATGCGGAGTGCGATCTATCATCCACGACCACAGAAATCGAAACTCCACCCAACCCAAAAGCCGATTGGGCTACTTCGTAAACTGATTCGTAATGTCACCAAGATTGAGGACGTGGTATTTGATGGCTTCTTAGGAAGTGGCAGTACAGCACTCGCTTGCGAACAGTTGGGTCGGCAGTGCGTTGGGATTGAGCAAGATGCCGAGTATGTGGAGATTGCACTTAAGCGACTGGAGAAACTAACGGGTCAGAAACGAAAATTGGTAAGGAATTATGAACACACCCCACAATGAACAACCAAAGAAAAGTGATGGTGTGTACCGCAAACAAGATTTTACCACCTACGTAACATGGAAGTCACTACCAACGTTTCTTCGTGGTCAGCCAGAAGCGGTGATACGCAAGATGGGTATTGAGGACGAAGTAGTGATTGATTTGCTTCGTATCAAAACTCAAAAAGATTTTGCAGCGGAATACGATATCAAAGACCTTGGTACGCTCACTGACTGGAACAAGATTATCGAAGAAGAAGGGTTGGTCGAACACACTTGTGCGTGGGCACGAAAGCTAACCCCAAACGTGGTGCTGGCTTTGTATAAGAACGTCACGAAGCACGGTAAGTCGAAGGAAGTAAAGACGTGGTTTGAATTAATCGAAAATTATTAAATATGAACGAAACACAAAAATTACTCACCTTAGAAGAAGTGAACGTAATTCTCTCTGAAGCCTTGCTACAAGTCGCTACTCGCAAAATTTCACCGAAGCGAGCACAAACCATCTCTCGACTAGCACTAGCTCTATCGAAGAATATCTCTAACCTTGAACTCAAACAACGTATCGATGTATTAGAACAACTCTTAAGTGAACGAAGGTAAGTATGAAAGACATCACTAAAATGCTACGCAAAGGAAACCTAACGCCGAAAGAGCGGGTACTTTTAGTGATCCGAAATGATGCTCATTTCCAAAAGACTGGCAAGGAGCTGATTAGTGAGGCAGATATGGTGGCACTGACCATAAACTGGAAACCTCAAGACTATCGTGAAGCCGAAAAATACAATCAGTACATCAATCTCTGGGATATGTTCGGGCGACTGGAGTTTGATATGCAGACTAATTACCTCACGACTATGCTGGCACTATCTCGCCTCGAGCATACCGCAACACTGTTTGATATTAAAAAGAACGATGAAGGACAACGGAAATATTATCTTGATCGGATTATTCCCGATGATCAACGAGAAGAGCTGCGTCAATTTTTTCTGCAATACTCTGGGTATGAATACGACCGACTGGCACACCTCGTCACACTACACTCATTACCAAAAGATATTCAGTCAGACATCTTACTCTTAGACTCCATTGCAGATACTAATCACAGCTACTTTTTAACTGAGGAACAACTAGCTCGCATAGTACACGGCAAAGAGTCATTAAATGATGGAGACGTAGAGACATTAACCAAAATCATTATCGATACGATTCCGTGGGGACATGAGCTGTCTTTTCTCGATAAAAAGATCAATATAAAGCAAGTGCTCTTTAATACCCACTTTGCTGGCTACTCAATGCTTGAGTTCGGCAAACGACTGGCATCAAGACATAACATTGCATATGAAGACGAGGACGAACTGCGCACCAAGCTCGGTCAGCTAAGTGATCTCCGATACAAGCTAGAACAGGTGGTAAGTGACACTGTGCGTGATGGCTTATTCTTTAGTGAGTACATACCACTGTGTAACTGCACTGGTCACACTACCTACGAAGGAGAGACCAAGTTACCACATAACGAACTGATGCAGTTGTGGCTCAAAGCCAAAGATAAAAGTGAACGAAAACTAAAGACATTGATCAAGAACGGAAAGATAGAGATCGAGCAGTGTCCAACTCGGTTCTTTGAAGTGAGTCTTAACAAAACATACATCTCAGGTAAAAGCTTGGTGAAGTCTAAGTCACAGTCAGCATTTGTGACTGAATACGAAAAGCAGGTAGACGACCTTATACTATTCGCTTTCCCTAACTACCTACTTCATCAATCTCATGTCTATGAGAACTACCAATATCTTCTCGCTTTCAAGGAAGTAGCGGAACGGATGTCTGAGATGATTGGTGTTAATGTGACGCACAAAATCAACGCTCAGCTAGATGAAATTGCGAAGTCGGTGGAGTTACTCAACTTTTGCTTTCGTCATCTTGATGACCACATAAATCAGATGGTGTATGACAACAAGGATAAATACCCCTTGCAGATATTCCTGCCTGATCCTGGTATTGAGCTACATAACTTAGAACCAAAACAGTTTAAAAGTTTAGAGCGATTTGAAGAAGAAGCCAGTAAGCTAACAGAATGGAAGGCGACAGCGTCAGATTGACTTTTAATTGAATTCGTGTTATCGTAGGTCACTTGTTCTTTACATAAAAATCACTACAAATGAGACAAACACACTGTCTCCCACTCGTTGGGAAATAGTGTGTTTGTCTCATTTCTGGAAGATAAACCGCAACGACCAGAGCGAATCTGGCAATTGGAGCTAACGTTATGACAACGCTTACTCATGAACTGGCCACTGACGGTCAAGTCAAGCAACTCAACCGCATGGCTACCGATGCTGTCGAGAAGGCGGTGAAGGCTTATGCCGACGCCAACTATCTCAGCAAGCAAGGTGCTGAACGTGTGAAAGGCAGTGCAGACTTTTCTGCCCGCATTCATGCAGCGACCGTCCTCGCTCTCACTGAGCTGTCGACCAACGACAAATACAAAGATGAAGAGGTCGAATCGACCTATGGCTACCTGTCGGGCTACGAGCCCAAGCAGCTCGCCGATCAGGTCACGCGTCTCAAGGAGCTGTATCCGCAGCTAGAAGGGGCCGAAGTTGCCGACCCGGGCGAACTGCCCAAGGGTGCCGAAGGATGGTTCGCTATCCCCAACATCTGGAAGGACAATTCGCCCGTGCCCGGCACCTACAACGACAATGTTGTTCGCGTCCTCGACCTGATCAAGCAGGATCGTGACGGTGCGTTCTACAACTACCGTGACGGTCAGCTCGGCCCGAAGCATCTCCGCCAATCGGCTCGTACCGAAGCAACGATGCGGAAGCTTTCCGAGGAACAGGGTCATCCCGATATCCTCGTGATCGCTGCCCAGTTCGGTCTCACTCATCGCGGTCGTTCGGTTCGCCGTGCTCGCGAGGTCATGGTCGACCAGGGTCAGTACGGTCTCGGTTCGTTTGCTGTCGGTGTCATGTTGCTCACCCATCCCGAACGTCTCCAGCGCTATGACGATCTCTGGATTGACTGCGCTGGCGACGAGTTCGATGATCCGGTTGCCGATGGTCGCTTTGGCCGCGCCCCGGTCTTCGGGTTCAACGACGGCGGGGTCAAGTTCGGCGCGTTCTGGGCCGACTATGCCGACGACCGCTATGGGTCGGCTTCGGGTGTTCTTCCGCAGTGATCTTTGAAAATTGAAGGCTTGAACCTTTTGAGTCTTTGATTTTTGACTTGTTGCGAAGCAACTCGATGCAAATTTTGCCCCTGACTGGAAACGGTCAGGGGCATCTTTTTTGTTATACTACCTATGAGTTACCGTATTGAGCAGGCGTTTACGGATTTCTGCCACCGTACTCTCTTTGTTCGACAAAGAAATAGTCAGAATCACTGTGTCTATGGATATAGTGAGCGCACTATCGTCACAAAGACATTGCTTGTCTGTGTCTGGTAAAGATGGGGTTATTACAGCCTCTGCTTTCACATAAAATACAAACACGAGAGCATATCTTGTTGCCAACAAGAATCATACTCAATTGTTGGTGGTACGGATGGATACAGACAGTAGCCGGATGCCGATGATCGCTTTGACCACGCCCCGAACTTCAAGTTCAACGACGGCAAGGTCAAGTTCGACACGAACTGGACCGACAATGCCAACGACAACTATGGGTCGGCTTCGGGTGTTCTTCCGAAATGTCTCGCTGACACAAAACGCATCCATAATGGATGCGTTTTGTCATCTCTTGACCGACTTTATCCAGCCACCCAGCATACGACCAATCTCATCTATTTCAGACTGCAACGACAGGTATTTGTTGTTATCGAGTGACTTGATGTCTTTGAGAAGTCGTAAAAACACGCGGAGCAGGTTGAGTTCGGTGCTAGCCTCTTCGAGCAAGATAAGTTTGTTACTTTTGTTGGCAGCACTAGCTTTGAACAAGCTTGACAACACTGCCAATAAACAATCTTCGGCGCGACTATATACCGTGTATCTATCGTGCTTAGGAATCAGTTTTTGATACTCATGCATTTGTTTATACAAATCGTATGACTTTTGAAAAATCGGAACATCAAATTCATTCATATGAAAACGTTTAATAATCTATACAGACTAATAATTTCACCAGCTAACTTGCTGTTGTCGTGGGATCGGTTTAAGAAAGGTAAACGCAAGAAGAAAGACGTAGCGTTGTTTGAGTATCGATTGGAGCAAAACTTGTTGTCGTTGCATGAAGATTTGCGAGATAAAACATACCGTCACCAACCATACTTTGGTTTCTACATTTCTGATCCAAAAGTGCGACACATCCACAAAGCAACCGTTCGCGATCGGGTGGTGCATCATGCTTTGTTTAAGCTCCTGAACCCATTGTTTGAGCCCACCTTTATTAACGATTCGTTCTCGTGTCGAATTGGTAAAGGTAATCATGTTGGCATGAAGCGACTGGAAACCATAACGAGAAAGGTGAGCAAAAACTATACGCATCCTTGTTTTGTGTTGAAGTGTGATATTAAGAAGTTTTTTGATAGTGTTGATCATGAGATTTTGTTGGAGTTGTTGTTTCGTAAAATTACTGACCCAGATGTGCAGTGGATACTGCAAGAAATAGTGAGTAGCTTTTCCACGTCTGAATCATTGTTCGAGCAACGAGGCCTGCCGATTGGTAACCTGACGTCACAGCTGTTTGCGAATGTGTACATGAACGAGTTTGATCAATTCATGAAGCACGAATTGAAAGTGAAGCACTATGCTCGGTACACAGACGACTTTGTGATAGTTTCTGATTCTCACGACTATCTACAATCACTGTTACCCTCAATCACAGCATTTTTGCGTGTGCGACTGGAGCTGGAACTACACCCTGAGAAAGTATCAATCCGAACGCTGAAATCAGGTATCGATTTTCTTGGTTATGTCATACGACCACATCACCGATCGGTGAGGACTAAAACTAAAAGACGGATGCAACGTAAGTTTGCTGAAAAAGTGCGAGAATACAAAGCTGGTGAGATTGAAGAGGATAAACTTAATGCTTCACTGCAATCATTTCTTGGTGTCTTGTCTCACGCTGATGCGTATGATGTTGAACAACAACTACGAAACTTGATTGTCACTACCGACTAAACCAGCACTTTGTTCAAGTCCTCCCAGCCATTCTCCAGTTCATAGGCATATTTCTTGCCTCGATGGATAAACCAACCGTCAGCTGGGCGGACAATACCGCCTTCAATACCAGTCTGTGTTTTGAGCCACTGTTGCAGTGACTCAGCTTTCGCTTTTGTCTCTGCGTCTTTGGCGGTCATACCGCTCTTAGTGTCGATAATCCAGAGAGATGATTTAGTTTTGATAATCCAGTCAAGGTAAAAGAGATTTTGTTTGCCATTGTGCGTGTAAGGCAACGCAAAGTGTTCCGTACCTTTGTCACCATTTTTGTACCACCACTGTACTTTTGCGTGATCTTCGAGAAAGTCGATGAATTTCTTCTCATTGTCTGGCATATGGTCAGGTGTGAGCACTGGTTCCATGGCGGATTTCTGGTATTTCTTCTTGATACCATCTGATACAAATAGTGTCTGCGGTGGAAGTTCAAGCGTACGGACTGTTTGCTGGCGTTCTTGTTTCTTAATCACTTCACCGTCACGCACGGGGCGGTATGCTATAAACGATTTCGTGACAAGTGGCCGCAGTACGCTAGCTGGACGACTGAGATCATTTACCACCATAGCGTAGATTTCTGAACGTGAGAGCTTAGTGGCAGTTCCAAGCCACACATTAAGTGCAGTTTTGAGCTTGCCCCATGACCGAGCTGGTGCGTACTTAGCTTTTTCTTCGTCTTGCTTGGCAACGATGTCGTAGCACAGAAGATTATAGATACGCTCAACATCTGTCTCTGTTAGTTCAGTCGACGCGGTCACTCCATGAGCTTGGAGATTTTCTAGGTAGTTATCATAGTCTTCGATTTCAAGGTTTACAATGATATCTTGATGGACACCATCGACCGCTAGACCTTGTTCTTTAAGTTGCTTCAAGACAGTTGCTGGTTTAGTTTTATCAGTAGTACCAAAGAAACTGTGTGCTTGTTCCAAAAAAGTGTGCTGAAAACTATCGCCAAGGTCGTTGTAGTCAGTACGGGATAAGTCGTGAGACGTAAGTGTTATTGGCTCAATATCTGACTTTCGTTCGATACGATTCCACGATGGCAATGAACTCGCGTTAGCGTCACGATCATAACCATCAATAATAGTATTTCGCTCGTAGTCAGTGTAGATATAGGCGCTGTTTAATAGTGGCAAACTGTAGTGCTTGGCTTCAGGCATACGCAGAATACGACCGATGGTTTGTATCTGAAATGTTGGGTTTTTAATTTCTCGAAACATTACCAAGATACTAGCTCGTGGACAATCCCAACCAGTCGCGGCTGCTTGTTTAAATATGAGATACTCAATTGGTGAGTCGTGACGTTCGATACCATCTAGATTTTCTTGCCGACCAGATAGCCAGGTAGCGATTTGGTGATCGAGCACACCTTGTTCTGAGAGAAACTGTCGCACCAAGGCTTCTTTCGAGTCTACTTCAACTACTTTAGTTTCTTTGTAGTCGTTTGGGAGCTGAATCAGAACGAGTGGTTTAACAGATGTTTGCGCTTCTTGGTAACCCACTTCAAGTTCAGCTCGTTTCTGTACAGCCAGCTTGAGCAATACTTCATCTTTGGAGATGTGTTTAGAAGTAAGCTTCTTCACCTCATCTTCGGTCTGGAAAATAAGTTTTTCTTTAATTAGACCTTGCTCAACAACCGCCTCACGATCTACTTGTACATACGATCCCAGTTTAGCGGCTTGCACTACATCAGTATCTTGCGGAGTGGCAGTGATTTTGATGATGATACGTGGGTCAATGAGGTCGATGATTTCTTGTGCTAGTGCTGTACTAGAGTGCGTATGAGCTTCGTCTACCAATAGCACTAACTCACGACCAGCTGACTTAGTAGCTTCAATAAATCGATCAAACCAAACACCTTGTTCGTTCTCACTACGAAGCTTACGGTTCTCTTTGGCTTTTGATACGACCTTCTGCCAGTTGATAAAAAAGACGTCATTGTTATATAACTTGCCTTGCGAGAGATCGTTCATGTCGAGCAAGTTGAGTTCGCCTGCACCACCATAATATTTATATAGTTTATCTTTACTTTGTTGGTATGAGTCGGGGCTAAATGAAATCCACAAGAACGCTTTGTCTGCTTGGAACTGTGGGTCGCCGGTGAGGTCTTTCAGGAACTGAGCTGTCATGATGGTCTTCCCTGAACCAGTCGGTGACTGAAATACCAACGGTAACTGAGACTCTTCGCGCTTCCATAAATTGAGGAAGACGGAACGAAGGTCAGTGAGAGCTTTTTCTTGGAATGGTTTGAGGGCAAACATGTTATTTCAGGCGGTTAATTTCTTTGTAAACTTCAATGATTGGCTCAGGAATATCCTCCACCCGAATGTTGTCGTACTCGGCAAATTCATTAGTGTATTCGTTCTTGCTCCATGAAAATACATACAACACCACTTCTTGCTTGGTACTCAGTTTCTTTACTAACTCACGTAGTTTCTGCTTGTCTTCTTGGAAGTAGATAGCAACGGTTTTAGTTTGACTGGAGAAAATCTGCCACCAGTCATTCTTCTCAGTTTCCTCAAACGTATTCTCACGTAAAGCGATCATCTCACCAGCTTGATATGTGAGCGACAACCGTTTTTCGTCAGGTACTTTTTGGAGTTTTTCAACGTCGACTAGTTTGGTTTTGTAGTAGCGGAGTGAGCCACCAAGACCTTCAACATCGCCATAGCCTTTAATCACTTTCTTCACCCGAGGATACGTGACTTCTTCGGCGATCTTATTCTCGTTATTAGTACAGAGGATAAACTGCCGATTGCCCCCATCTTCTTTGTTGAGTTCAAGAACAGCGTGACCGGTTGTGCCTGAGCCAGCAAAGAAGTCAAGGACCTTAGCATTTGGCTTATTACCAACAAATAAATCAACTAAGTCATAAGTGTTATGAAAAGACTTTGGATACGGAAAGGCAGCGCTTTTGCCGAAGATTTTAGTCAGTAGCTGGCTACCATGAGATCCGGCGTTATATTTTGATCCGGTCCAAATACTCGATACTGGCACTGCTGATACCACGTCTTTCACGACAGCCAGCGCCCCACGATCGGTATACTCAACTTTGCCTTGATCAATAAGTCGTTGCATGGATTCAAAACTATATCTCCACGCACGCTCACCGCCTGACCCATCAATTGGATAGATACGTTTGTAACCCTCTTTCGTATCACCTAGGTCGTACTTGTCATTCTTAGATAATTTCTTATCTACACCGATGACTTGTCTTGTTTTCTCATCTACAAGTATTGCAAAAAACTGATTAGGTCGGTATGCTCGCCAGTTATTTTCACCTTGCCCCGATCTTCGAAGTGACCATATTTGCCTTTCTTCTCGCCGAGGTCTATTTGGAATTCCTTGCCCTGGTGGGGTCATTAAATATGCGTATTCGTGAGTACGCGAAACAGTATTTGAACCAGCACCTTGTGGGTGATGTTCAATGATAATTAAGTCTTGTACGTAGTGTGGTAATACCTGCTTGAGCAAAAGACCCAGCGTAGCTAACTCATAGTCGTCAATTGCAACAATTAGCGAGCCACTATCTTTCAGCAAGTTTCTTGCAAGCAGCAATCTCCGATTCATCAATGAAAGCCACTTACTGTGACGAAATGCATCATCACTATCAACGTAGTCATTATTATATTTCCAGTCTCTAGCCCCAGTGTTATATGGAGGATCTATGTAAATAAGATCAAGTGACTTACGATGAGTGTAATTCAGAACAGACAATGCATGGTAGTTATCACCTTCAATTAAAATATTCTCTTCAAGCTTTGTTTGATCAGATATCTTCTTTGACTTGACCTCTGACAAAACTGGTACATGAGTCTCACATTGCATCACCACATCTTCAGGTTTGTCTTCCCAGACAAGACCATATTTCTTTTGTTGTCTTAATATTGAAATTTCTGCTTCAAGTTCGGTAATACGATCTTGAAGTTCATCCTGAGTATTTGTATTTGTCATGTTTGTCGGTTTTTCTATCCACTCATCATTGATGGTTGGGACAGTTCGGGTAGCAAAAAACTCCCTACGAGCCGGTTCCGAAGAACCCACCCAACATTCCTGCTGGGGACCGACAAAAGTGAACTCATAAGGAGCTCTTTACTTTTGTCGGATTTTAGAACCACTCATCGCATAAAGATATGCGGCGGTTGGGCCCTTTTACTATTGTAAAAAGATCAAAATCACTCTCGTGATGAAAGCATTATAGCACGCAACATTATTTTTGCGTTCTTGACTCCAGACCACCTTGCTTCATGTTTGGAGGCTACAAGTCTCTAAGATTTTGATAAATCTTCACCATTGCCAGAGTATCCAACTTGCAGTATTGCAACATGGCTTCTCGTAACTCTGCAATCTCGGACTCATCTGTCATCTCATACAGTCGCTCGGCCGCGTCGACTGCCATCGTGCCACTTTGTACTTCTAGTGCTTTGTATGACAGATCAGGAACCAACACTGGTTGCACCTTCTTGATTGACTGAGAACCTTCAAACCTTGCATCTACGTAGTCTTTCTTGAAAATGTCCATCAGATCGTAGGTGCGGTCGTTCAGATTGGTTAGAAATGGCTCGTATGCTGGATATAGTTCAGCCATTTCACGATTTCTTGTCTTCTCAAATGAGGCATACCAAGATACTAGTGTGCCAGTAGTACCGATATGCTCTTGCATGGACTGGATGAGTTTCTCTGGTGGCTCTAGATTGTCTGCTAAATACTCATGATGCACAAGCGAATCGTCTTCATGAAGTATATGGAGCGAGTACTGCACTGGTGTGTGTTGGTGTGGCTTATACCCAGAGACTCGTGGTACCGCAAACGGTAAAGTTTCGTAGTCGAAGAAATAGAGTGGGAACGCAAGGTCACTGAGTGCTTCTGCAATAGCTTGATGATCGATAATTGCTGCACCACGATCAACTGATTGCTTTTGTAGTGTCTGATATGGCGAGAGCTTAAAGTCAGCTGAAATCTCGCCAATACTCACAACATTTCCGCCTCGTAACACCTGAATCTTAGCGTCACGAATATTGTTTAGTTCATAGATAGGATGTTCCGGTATCGACTGGTTGAAATATAAAAAAGTATCACAGTGGTTAGCTCGTGTAGTATCAATACAAGTGCACAATGATTCGTTAATTTCAGAGCGGTTGATGTGTTCTAAAGCTGCTTTAATTTCTTCCTTAGTTTGAGCATAGATGGCAGAAACTGCTTCAGTAACATCTTCAATTTGCAGTAGTTCGGCTGGGTTAATGTCACCAGCTTTCACAAACTCCTTGTTTAGATGTACATGTTGTACGGCCGACACTACGTAGCCGTTTTCTTCAGCAACAAATTGTTGGAAACAAATGTCTTTCAGGTGGTTGTGTTTCTTATCCGTTTTGACTGACGTTGATGACTTGATCTCGTAAATAGTGAGTGTATTTGACGATGTCACTTCAATCATGTCCATACGAGCATAGAGACCACTGTCAGTTGCGAGTGTGGCTTGGGTATACCAGCCAGGTATTTTGAGGTGATTAACGACTTCCTCGGATGTGCAGTGTTCTAAATCAACTGCTTGTGGGTATAGTCTAGCTACGTATTCTTCCACTTCATATCCTTCACGAATTAATTTCTCAAGAAACAGCGAAAACTCGCCCTTATACGTGTTGTATAGGTCAGGCTTATTTTTCAAGAGCCACAATGAATTTGGGCAGTTGAGAAACTGGATGAAATCGGTCTTGGTCAGGCGATGCATCTAGATATGGTAGCAGAAGATGTC
The DNA here is from genome assembly GCA_964626635.1 of uncultured Candidatus Saccharibacteria bacterium. Taxonomy (GTDB): domain Bacteria; phylum Patescibacteriota; class Minisyncoccia; order Phycocordibacterales; family UBA918; genus OLB19. The sequence continues at coordinate 24,261 of CAZVFY010000004.1, read as the reverse complement.
AACTATAGGGAGCGAGGACGCTCTGGACTCATCAAGGCTGTTGCGTCATCAATGTGGTTGTATGGAAGAAACAACAAAACTGAAGTATTGCCTATACGCAAGAAAAAGTACTGAAAGTGAAGAGCGACAAGTGATGTCAATTGACTCACAAATTAAGGAAATGCTTCAGCTAGCCGAACGTGACGGATTGGAGATAGTCTCCATGAAGCGAGAAAGTCACTCAGCCAAGGAGACTGGTTGTAGGCCAGTCTTTAATGAAATTGTCAGTGAGATATACGATGGTAAATACAATAGCATACTGACGTGGGCACCGGATCGAATCTCACGAAATGCTGGGGACTTGGGAAAGATTGTCGACCTTATGGATGCTGGAAAGTTGCATGAGATACGTACCTTTAGCCAAACATTCACTAACAACCCAAACGAGAAGTTTCTCTTGATGATTCTTGGTAGTCAAGCAAAACTTGAAAACGATAACCGAGGCATAAACGTGAAGCGCGGACTGCGGACACGGTGTGAGATGGGATTGTGGCCGGGTGTAGCGCCAGTTGGATACCTGAACCAAAAACATATTGATAAGAAGTGTCAGGTAATTATTGATACAGAAAGAGCTCATGTAGTACGACAAATCTTTGAGAAGATGGGAAATGATAAATGGTCTGGTCGAAAGATATATCACTGGCTACGCTTTGAGCTTAATTTTCATACTAGAGGCAACAAGCCATTAGCGTTGAGTAACGTATACCGCACACTGCAAAACACCTTCTACTACGGCAAGTTTGAATACCCCCGTGGGAGTGGTAATTGGTACGACGGCAAACATGAACCAATTATCGACAAAGAGCTTTTTGATAAAGTGCAAGAGCAACTCAAACGAGACAATATTGTTCGTCAATCTAGAGAGTTTGCTTTCACAAAGCTCATGACCTGTGGACTGTGTGGCTCGGGAATTTCTGCGGAAGAGAAATACAAACAGCTGAAGGACGGTACGTCTGCCAAGTATATATACTACGGATGCGGTCGATCAAAAGATCGACACTGCAAAAATCCATATTTACGAGAGGAAGACTTGGTAGAACAGCTTATAAAACTGATGGATAAAATTGACCTAAACAGAACTGGCGTGCAAATAAAATTCGAGGAAGAACTTAAACGTTTTAATAAATTCCACAAAGGTGTACTGGGTGTTGCAGGAAATAGGGAGAAACACAAAGATGTCGAACTAAAAACGTACACCAAGTATCTGCTCAAAGAAGGCTCGAATGAAGAAAAGCGTGAATTGATGGGATGCTTTAAGAGTCAGGTGCTGGTTGAGGATAAAGTGGTGGAATTGCTAAACAGCGCCTAATTCAAGATAATTTTAAGTATTTTTTATAAGTTGTTTATAATGTCCATGCATCGGTTGTTTTGCATGACAATCCTTACACAAAACCCTTAAGTTAGTATTTTTTACGTTACTCCTAACACCATCAATATGATGAACATCTAACATGGCTCGATTATGCTCAAACGATTTATGACACTCTGCACAAGTCCAATTAGCTTGTTCACGGTATTTTTTAGAAATTTCTTGCCAGTGCTTGGGATAGACCACAGAATATAAGCGATTAGTCTTAGGGTCGAGCATATCTTGTTTGCCGTACTTCGCAAAAAACTTGAGTATGTCCATATTTTCAACGTTGAAATAGAGACTATGACCTGCCACTTCCGCCATCTTCTTTCTGCAGGTCTTACAAGCGTATAAGACACTTTCTGCGTTTCTGTCATCAGCTTGCTTACCTAGAAAGATATTTGATTCAATATTAGTTTTCTTGATGTACCGCTTGAAACGACCTGCGCCTTGCATATATTCAAGTACACCGCACCATGAAACATGGTATTTATGCAAATCAGCAGGGTTATTTCTCCCTCTATTGAAATTGAATTGCCAATCAGGAATATAAAGCACAAACGCGTTACCATCCTCATCAACGAGTGGAGCTTTTGATTGCCAATTTTCAGAAATCTTTTGCAGTTCAACACCAGTAATTGGTTTACCAGCATTGAATTTATCCATTGGATCCTTGAGTTCACGAGGTGTGATTTTGAAACCAACATCCTGAGCTTTTATTTTGCTCTTGGCAACCGAAAAAGTGCTTGCGATGTCTGCCAGTTTCTGATTAAGCTCCCGCTTATCCATAAGCTAACGGTTTGATGAATTTTCTAGCATCTGCTGTACACGCTCAAAGTCTTCAGCTAATTTACCTGAAATGGATGCAAGATTGCTACCAAAGTCAGCCAGTGTTTTGTTTATCACTTTTTCCATTTCATCAGCTGCACCGCGAGTAATTTCATTAAGCTCGTCTCGAATCATCTTGCCAGAACCTTCCAACTCAGAAGAAAGGTCTTTCATAGAAGTTGAGAAATCAAGACTGCCCTGGAGTTGCGCATTTAGTTGTTCTAGCAGCTCATCAAACTTCTGTTTAATAACAGTGATTTCGTTCATTGATTCAGCCACTGCATTCATGCTGTCAGTCACCGCACCTAGTGATTCGTGGACAGACTTCATGTTTTCAGTTTGAGAATCAATCTGGCCTTTATACTCGGCTTGCCACTGATTAAGATTGTCGACAGCTGCTCTGAAGTCCTCAAAAGTTTTTCCAAGTTTTTCATTAACAGTGGTATTAAATTCACCCATTACTTTGTCAATTGCTTCTGCAAGCGCATCAATATTGCTGTTGACCATTCCCTCAGCAAACTGATCAAATGATTTCTTCAGTTCATCTTGTTTGTCAGTGACACTGGTACGCAGTTTTTGGATTTGTGTAATAAGAGTAGAGTCACTATCTCCAGAAATATTATTGTTAAGCTTTATCAATTCAGCATGCATCGCACTTAATAACTCCGTATCAGATAAAGTCTCTTCTTCTGTTCCAACCTTTATTAAATAAAATCTTGGAAATAGATTTACAATTAACGACGTTCCGATTCCAGCAATGGAAGTGAGGAATGCTAATTGCAAACCATTAATTAGCTGCGGGATTGTGGTGCTGATATTTGCAACGTCAAAGTTTGAAAGACTAATTAAGATACCTGTGAAAGTACCAACAATACCCATGGTAGTAACAGTGGTCTGAATTTCAGAAGAATTTTTCCAAAAACGCAAGAACCACGGACTCACAAATATACAAATGGAAACTACTACGGAGATTACGAGAATAATTGACGTTGTTTCATTCATAAATTTATATATTAATATCTTGGCTAAAAATTTCGTCTATCAAACTCTCACTATCTGTGAGAATCCTAAACTCTACTCTTCTTGAATTTGGACTGATCGGAGCATTGGTTGTGTATGTAAACTGGCTATTTTCGTCTAAAGTTCGTCCGTTACCTAGACCATTCGCACTAAACCAAAATCTTAGCTTGCTCTGCTGGTCGTTGTCTAAAGAATTGAAAAAGTTACTCTCAAGAATATACTCTAAAACAGCATTGGATCTATTTTGAGACAGAGAAATGGTGCTCATATATGTCGGATGAGCATCCGACACGTCAGCTGTATGACCTTCGATTCGCACTTCTTTAATTCGATCTTTATACTCTTCTTTATTTATGATGCCAATATACAGTGGAACAAATTCATCTAAAATAACTTCATATTCTTCTTTAAGGTTTGATTCATCAACTCCAAATAGAAGATCAGGGTTCTCAAACTTGATCACAAGATCACGGGTAATAGCGATACCCCACTCATCTTCCTTAGAAGCAAATGCTTCATTTAGATCAGCGTAAATATCATCTTTAATTTCTTGGTACTCCGCAACTGACTGTTGTCTTTGTTTTTGTTCTTGAGTAATCTGCATGGTAACTAATACAGCAATCAACAAAAAGATGAGCATGAGACCAGTCATCATGTCTGAGAGAGATATCCAATTTGATGTTTGTTGCGTCGCCATAACTAGTACTCAACCTCAAAATTTAACGTATGTCCAGAGATTGAGACTAGCTCGTTCATATATCCGATAGATTTCGGTGATGCAGTACCATGCCAGACTGGCATGGTCTTTTTAGCGGTACCATCATCATTGAGTGCAAGTGGAACATCCACCTTAATTTGCTCAGTATCAATGCGAGTTCCAACAAAACTATCATTACTTAGCTTTCCATTGGTTTGTAACTCAATAAACTTGTATATCGGTACCATCATCACAAAAAACTCTTCGTTTACTGTGGCAGTGATGTACTGGTTCCAAGTTTCCCAGCGAAAGCTTTTAATACCGTGTCGTTCACAATATCTAGCAATTTCATTGTCTGCATTTCTGAGATAGTCTGTTCCACTGATATTGTTAGATAGCTGATTAGCTCTGCGGTGATAGTACGCATCAAAACCTTCTGCATAAGGTACAACATCAATACGATACGAGTTAAGCTCAGGGTACAGAGTATCCCCATCGTCTGAACGATACCAATTTGGTGCTTTTTGACCGAGCTGTTCGATATTCGCGCCAGCTTTAATCCAGTCGCCGATTGCTGTTAGGTTGAATGAGATCTCAAATTCTATTACGTGACCTCCTTTATGTTGTTTTCTAAACATTACTGATAAATAGTAACACTTAATATTCAAATTACTTCTTAGGAGTAATATTATTTACGAAGTGATCGGAGATACTCGGCTAATTCAATATAGTCTGGGTCTTCAATTAAAACCTTGAGCTCGTCAACTTTGTGCACAACACGATCGGCAATAAACTTTGTACCATCTTTTCCTCCTTCAAGTAAGCTATAAAGTAACACTAATAGCTCGCACTTCGCCCCTTCTTCAAAACCATATTGAAGAATCTCTTTTTCTCGCTTGGTTAAATTTTCCACTTGATACAAGTCGATGGTCGCTTTAATTGAGTAGCGTTCACTGATGAGTTTAGTGAGCTCAGATCGAGCAGTTTTTATATCATTCATAACTATTAGTATACAAAACAGTCACTGATTAATCAGTGACTGTTTTGTAATAATCTTATCTAGCAGATCAATGTTCTTTCTGGAGTATTTCTCGTGGTTCTGAACCATTTGCAGGACCAATCACTTCATTTTCTTCAAGCAAGTCCATCAAACGTGCTGAACGAGAGTAACCGATGCGTAGTTTTCGTTGTAGAAACGACGTAGAAGCTTTCCCAGCTTCAATAACAGCATCCTTTGCATCTTCATACATGTCGTCATCATCGTCAAAATCTGAAGCAAAGAGGCTGGCGTCAGAATATCTTTGACGCGAACGAAAATGACGTTTGTAAAGCATGATCAGACCGAGGACAAGAATTGGGATCGACATCACATATTCATCCTCTCCTTGATATCCGAAAAAATTTATGAGGAAAGGTGTGAGTCCAAGGAACAGTACAATCTCTACACTATTATTTTTTAGCCATTTCATAACTTAAATTTTACCACTTACTGATACTTAAAACTTCTTCTGAATTTCATCAAGCTTGTTTTCCAATAAGTTCTTTGCGAAGTTTTTCTTCGGTAAGTGTGAAAAACCTCTTTCGCCAGTAATCATTTTGCCGTCAGCATTAAACCCAAAAGAGAAAAACTTTTCCGGTTTACCAGATTTAGTTTTTACACTGTCTAAAATCTTGATCATTTCTTTTTGATTAAAGACAAGAATTTTTCGATCCCACTTTGCCTTCGGTTTAAAGTTTTCATCAAACACTGGATGTGTCATGTAGATGAAATAGAAATCACTATAGTTATTCTTGATATCAAAGTGATTCAGCCATGAAGCAAACTGAAAATCATCTTTATCATTTGCCAGCCATGTTCTTGAGCTCTTAACTTGAATTGTCACAGATCGTTTATTTTCACCTTTAACCAACAGCAAGTCATAAAACTTCTGTTGTCGGCTCATTGGTATCGCAACTGAAAAGTTCTCTTTTTTGGGAAACTTTTTCTGAAGTATGTCAGCAATATCATACTCAGGAAACGGGATACTAAACGTGCTCATTTTTATACATTAGGTTTTTATTCTCTTTTTGCATTTGTTTTAACATTGTAACTTCTTTTTTACTTAAAGGCTTTTTATCTTGGTCATCATTATGTGTCGTAATGCCAAGTTCAGACTTGCTCGATTTTGGGTTCTTTTCGTAGCTATCAAGTATCACTTGAATTTTTTCACACTCAGCTTCCAAATATTCGTCACACTGTTGTCGATACTGATTAGCTTCCAACTGTACCCGTAAAAAATTAGTGGGTATTTCACTCTTCTCTAGTCTGGCTTCATAGGCATATCTGTCTTCGTTTTTATGGGCATAGGGTAGACGTCTGATGTGATTCACGTCACGACCATAGGGATCAAGAAACATGTACTGGTGATACTGATTTCCATCGGCATCAATGAAATCATCCATTTGTCTCACAAGATCCATTTCAAGGTGACACTCCATGGACATTAACATCAGTTGCTCTAAAGATTCTCCTTTAGAGTGTTGCCAACAATCAGCCATCATCTGCACTCGCATCCATATGAGATTACTGTGTTTAGGACTATTATCCCAGAGCAAGTCCCAAGCATTTTTCTTTAAATCTTCATCATCACTGATCAAGGCTTTGGTAATCATGTCGTACATATCTTTGTAACTAAGTGAAGCAAAGTGACGCAGGTCTTTATCTTCCTTTTCGCCACTTAAGACTTCTGCGATAACACCCTCTGCTTCAGTGAATATCTTGTTCAATTTCTCTTTCTTTTCTTTGACTTCAGCTTTTCGAGCAAAGATCTGATTGTAGTTAGGAATAACGTAGAGTAAGTAATCAGATTTGATTTCTTTTAGTTCCCGAGCGATCGTATCATGGGTGACAAATACGAGCAGTGGGTTGATTGAAGTAATCTGTTCTTTACTCTCGTTTTCAGACAAAAACAAAACCTCGCCAAAATTATATCGAGCGAGGGTATCTTGAAAGTATTGATGCCGTGTTAGTTGTGCACCCTTGAGAGTCTCTAAAGCTGACGGTTCATAGCCAACCATTAGTGTTGTTACGTTCATGTTGTATAGAATTAGTTAAATAAACGCTCACGTTGCTTATTTAGCCTATACAAACTGGTTTATAATAAAACCCATGAATAACATCCACTTCACCCACGAACTGATTAAAGGCAAAATTGCCGAGCTTATCTTTGCTCAGATGATTCGCAGTACTGATGCGTACACCATCTTAGAATTTGGCTACGAGAAGACCTTGCCATCATTGGCACAGATGCACCCAAAAAGTCCTGCTACAGCTGAAACGATGGAGATCATTAAGCGAGCACCAGACTTTACTATCATCAATCACAAGTCTAAAGAAGTACATCTAATTGAGGTGAAATATATGAACAAAGTGACTAAGAGTCGTGTTCTGCAGGCAGCCAAGGCGATACAAAAATCATGGAAACGAGCGGCCTTATTTATTGCTTCACCAGAAGGTTTCTATTTTGATACCGTGGAAGATGTGATTGCGAGCAAGGGTGAGATAAGATCTTTTAAACATCCAAAGATACCCGCTAAAACACAGATTCAGTATCTAGAGCTACTGAATGAATTTATAGCTAAATAAGCCAAAACTGATCAAACGGCTACATTGAGCCGTGTGCGGTTCGAATCCCTTACTGGGGTCCAGACTAGGCGAAAACTGCTACAGAGAAAATATGGCCTAAAATAAAGGTGTATGGGTCTATCCGATAACGGATATTCGCTGCGGGTGCTAAGGGATTCTCACCGCTCCGGGTCACCCGATACTGTGAGCTGAGGGGTCAAGGATATTTTGGTATACTCAACATCACATGAAAATATTGTCAGCCACAATTTTACTGTTTATTCTCGGAACGATGTTTGTGAGCTTGTTCCATATGTCAGCAAATATGGATATGTCGATGGGCATGACTGACTGTCCTTTCATGTCTCACGATGAAGTCATCTGCCCGATGAACTTGGCAGATCATATTGGAGCATGGAAATCAGTATTTCTTGCTGTGGCACCAACGATAACTTTATTCCTGGCAGCTGCGGGGCTACTGGCCACAGCGGTGACCGTTGCTCCCAATGTACTCCGTATATCTAAACGCATTCTTTGTAAACAATATTGTTATCCGCCTGAAAGAACGTATACCTTTTCTTACAGACCGCTACAAGAACTGTTTTCAAAAGGCATACTTCATCCCAAACTATTTTAGTTCACGCTTACCTATTACTAGCAAACTATAAAACACATGAAATACATATTTTCAATTGGAGCATTAGCGCTCATTATCGGAGGTATTTGGTTTTTCCAAAGTAACAACCAAATACCAGCGTTTCAAAACGCACTAACAAACTTTGGATCGGATGATCTTTCAAAGCTTCCAGAGCACGAACTGGAGTCAGTTAAACCAACTGAAGTTATTGAACTCAAAGATGGCGACGTATTCGATATGGAAGCGACTATTGTCACTCAGGAAGTTGGCAACAGAACAGTGAAGCGACTGGCATACAATGGTCAGATTCCTGGTCCGATTCTTAAGGTAGAAAAAGGTTCTGAGGTAACGGTGAACTTTACTAACAACATCGACATGGAAACAGCACTCCATTCTCACGGCTTGCGTGGTGACTGGAAGATGGATGGTGCCGTACCGATTACTCCGGCAGTCGAAGTTGGTGAGACCTTTAGCTACCAGCTTGAATTCCCTGATACAGGTGTCTTCTGGTACCACCCACACGTCCGGGAAGACTACCAACAAGATATGGGTCTCTATGGAAACTTTATCGTTACCGAAGATGGCTACTGGAATGAAGTAGATCAAGAGGAGTATATTATTGTCGATGATATCCTCGAAGATGGTGAATACAGTCGTGAGGTGGTCACACACGCGCTCATGGGACGCTTTGGTGACCGACTCCTGATCAACGACACTGAGAACTACAACCTGACCGTTAATCAAGGAGAAATTACACGAACGTTTATCACGAATGTAGCAAGCACGCGGACATTCAAACTAGAGTTTGAAGGAGCACAGATGAAGTTAGTTGGAGGTGATACAGGACGGATTGAAAAAGAAGAAATGATTGACCATCAAATTATTGGTACTTCAGAGCGATACGTTATCGAACTGTATTACGATACACCAGGCACGTATCCAATCATGCACCGAGGCCAGGAGATTGGTTCAGTGACCGTTGAGCCATCTGACGCAAATCGTCTAGTTGAGTTTGAGGTCTTACGTAGCAACGCTTCCGATTACGCTGACGTCCGTAATCAAGCGGCAACACTGCTAGCTAAAGCACCTGATAAAAACCTTCGTTTGGATATTGAGATGGAGGGCATGATGGGTGAAATGATGAATGACATGAATAGCGGTGGTTCAGGCATGGGGATGATGGGAGAAAATAACGACGATGACATGATGCGTGAACACTGCAAGATGATGCCTGAGATGGCTGGCTGTGAACCGTATCTTGATGAAGGAGACGAGGAAGCAGAACATGGCGAAGACGGCATTGAGTGGGAAGATGATATGGGTATGATGAATCGGATGAGTACCGACGAGACTATTCGTTGGGAGATTTGGGATACCGATTCTGAAAAACGAAATCGAAATATTCGATGGTCATTCAATCAAGGAGACTTGGTAAAAGTACGCATCTTCAATGACGATGAAGGAACGCACCCTATGCAACACCCGATCCATTTCCATGGACAAAAGTTTGTTGTTTTGGCCAAGGATGGAGAACTAAATGAGAACATGCAGTGGAAGGATTCCGTCTTGATTCCTGAAGGTGCAACGTACGACATCTTGATCGAGATGAGTAACCCTGGTACATGGATGGCACATTGTCATATAGCTGAGCATTTAGACGCAGGCATGATGTTCAACTTTGAAGTGAAGTAACATTATAGAAATACAAAAACAGCTCCTTGCAGGAGCTGTTTTTGTATAAAAGTTCGAATCCCTTAGAGGTGACACCTCTAAGGGATTCGAACGGCAATTTTATATGGCTCTAAATAAGAGCCTACGGGTCTGCCGATAACCAGTATTCGGTGCGGAGAGTGAGGGATTCGAACCCTCGAGGGGATTGCTCCCCTACATCCTTAGCAGGGATGCGCTTTCGACCGCTCAGCCAACTCTCCAATATTCTATATCATTCCAACGCTCGCAGTATACCCAAACATCCTGCAGACTCAAACCGAGCCCGCGCTGGGAGCATTGCGGCAGCTTTTTGAGCGTAGCAACTCTCCAAATTACAAGGACAGGGCGGACTCTGCCCCTGCAAATTTGTGCTTGCAAGAGTAACACACTGTATCCCCCTTGCCAAAACTTACGCCAGCGTTTTATGCTAGTGACGGACAGTGAGAGGAGCAGTCAGCCAATGTGCTACTACGGCAATGATCCACAACAGCGAGAAGCCTGCGTTAAGCCAGGCTGCGATCGACCACGTGCGACCGGATATACCTGCGCTGATGAGAGGCATCAAGAATGGTTCCGGCGCACGGCCGGACGATGGCAGGCCAACCTGGATCATCACGCGCATACTACGTCAGCGACGTAGCCCGACCCCCACACCTACCCATACGGTATGCGTGGGGGTTACATTTTGTTCCCGCGAGTGTGGCGTACACCAAGAGAACAGCCAACCGCTACAACCATTTCCTAAATGCGTGATTGACAGTCGCATCAATCACACTTCGCTTCTCATCGGTAATTTGAGTACACGATCCAATAAAGCACGTCTTGGTTTTGATCCCACAAAAATTAAGCGTGTCGCTCGTGGTGACTTTCAGTGACCGAAAGCCTTTTCCAAACCGGTGCAACCAGGTCGGTGCGCCGCCGGTCGACACCACGAACGCGCGCTTGCCTGTCAGCAGTCCTTCGGGGATTCCCTTATAATTATATTGGAACGCGAACTTTGCCGTCAGTACGCGGTCGTACCAACCCTTCAGAACCGCCGGTACGTTGATCCACCAGGTCGGGTAGATGATGATAATGTCAGTTTCTTCGGCCAAGCGATCTTGCCAGTAGCGGATCTGCGGATCAATGGCGCGATGCGTGTCATCAGTTTGGTCAGTCGTATGTGGGTTGTACCGCACGTCAAAGTCCGCCTCAAATAAGTCCCAGACTTCGTAAGACTGCTGTCGTTCGGTCAGACTGCGCTCGATCGCGGCCAGTGCCGCGCCAGTGTGCCCGTCTTTGTGATAGTTGGCGTAGATGATGATCATGGAATTTGTAGTAAAAGTTACTTACTAAGCTAAAAGCGAATCGCGCTCGCAACTGCCTCGACCAAGCCCGGCGCATTGTTGCTCGGGATCACGTTACGCGCGGTTGGGTTCGGAATAAGCGCGGCGATTTTCTTGGCGGCTTTTACCTTCATATCATCGGTGATTGCACCTACTCCGCGATCGAGCGCGCCGCGGAACACCCCCGGGAACGCGAGCGAGTTATTGACCTGGTTTGGCAAGTCACTGCGGCCAGTACCGACCACGGCGGCGCCAGCGGCCTGCGCGTCCACGGGCATAATCTCGGGTACTGGATTGGCGAGAGCAAAGACGATCGAGTCTGGGCACATGGACGCAACGTGTGCCGGAGTAATGGTGCCTGGCCCGGAGACGCCGATCACCGCGTCGGCCCCGGTCAGTACGCTCGCGAGGTCGCCAGTGACGGCGTCTGGGTTCGTGTGCTCGGCGAGGTGTTGCTTGTAGGCGTTCATACCCACTCTCCCACGAGCGATCGCGCCCTGGCTATCGACCACAACGACCTGCGTCAAGCCGGCTGTCTCAAGAATCAGCGCCACCGCGCGCCCGGCCGCACCCGCGCCAACAATGACTACTTTCATTTGCTTGAGCTTACGCCCGGTGACCTTGGCGGCATTGATTAGCCCAGCCAGCACCACGATCGCCGTCCCATGCTGGTCGTCATGCATGACCGGGATACCTAGCTCGGCCTTGAGGCGTTCCTCGATCTCAAAGCACTTGGGCGCCGCGATATCCTCTAGGTTGATACCACCAAAGCTCGGTGCGATCGCCTTGACCGCGGCGATGATCTCTTCAGGTTCCTGAGTATCCAGCACGATTGGCCAAGCGTCGATGTCTGCCATTGCCTTGAAAATCGCGCACTTTCCCTCCATTACGGGTAAGGCGGCTGTGGGCCCCAGATTCCCGAGGCCGAGAATCGCCGATCCGTCGGACACGACCGCGACTGTGTTGCCGCGTGCGGTGTACCGAGCGGCGTCGGCTGGTTTGTCGGCCAGATGCCTTGATACTGCGCCGACCCCTGGCGAGTACATAGTGCTCCAGTCGGTTTTGGTTTTTAGCTTACCTTTAGCTTTGACCTCAATCTTGCCACGTAAGCTGCGATGCAGCTCGAGCGCAAGGTGGTTGTAATCTGGATGTTTGGTGGCGGCACTACTATTGGTTTTTTTAGCCGTTGAAGCTCGCTGTTTTTTCATATGAACCAGTATACCGTACTGGTAATTTATAAAAAGAAAACCGGGAGCCAATAAAGGATCCCGGCAGGTAGTGTTCGCATATTGGCGAGCACAGGTATTGGTACTTACGCCGTCTTCCGGCTCCGCATGACGCCCAGCCCGGCAATGGCGCCGAGCAGCAGCGCGGCACTGGCCGGCAATGGCACTGGCGTCACGTCGACCAGCGTCGCACCATCGAGCGTGAAGCCATCATTGACCTCGTTGTTGGAGAACATGATCGTCGCACTCCTCGTCGGTCGTCCGAAGTCCACCAGCACCAAATGCTGGTTGCCGCTGGCCTGACCCACGAGCGTTGCACTCGAGCCGCCAGTTGCGACCGTGAAGAGCGCACCCTGATCGGCCGGATCACTGAGCGCCACCGCGACACCGCGGAAGCGTTGTCCGCTCAGCAGACTGGCGTCCCAGACGATACCCAGGGTATCGTTCGACGATAGCGACTTGGCGCCGCCGTCGGGGACGACGTTGCCTTGCCCTCGCCGCAGCGTATCGCTGAGGAAGAGATCGGTACATGGTCGGCCGGACTACTTGCGGCAGACCGCGCCGGTGCCAACCCCGCCCACCGGCGAGAAAGTGCCGACGCTGGTCCCAATGTTGGGATCCCAGACGCCGGTTGGCGACGACTCGAAATCCTCGACCACGCCGCCTTGGACGGCGGCCGTGTAGGCGCCTGGGTCGAACGGGGTGATGCTGATGGTCGCGGCCTGCGTGGCCAGTGGTAGCGTCAAAAGCGCTGCCAGCAGCAAGCCAACCGGCTTGCTAATGAAAAGAGCTAGTTTGGTCATAAAGACCTCCTTGGTGCTATATCGCCGGATTGGCGACACCTAAATATACATTAATTTTAGTATTTGTAAATAGCTGTGGTGCAAAGCTCTAATGAAAAGGCCGGCGCACATCATTTGATGCGCGCCGGGCCGCTCAAGCAGCTTATGCCGTGAACGGCGATTGACTCGATCCGCGCGGCGGTCGACGCGAACCATAGGCTTCTTGCCACCATGCGGGCGGGGTATCCAACGGCATGTATTCCTCCAAAATGTACGCCATCCATTCGATGAAAGGGACAATGTATCAAACTGTACGTATGTTGTAAACACAGTGATAAAAAAGCGCCTCACACGGTTGTCTGCAAAACCTCGTACCACCTCCCCATCGTTACGTGGAAACAACTGGCAATTTTTCGTATAAATAAAAAACCAGCGTTCGCTGGAAATCGGATGTACTGTTGCTCGGGTGAGCGGTGGTGTGTTGGGGAGTCGCCGAAGCGACTCCCCTCAGGACAAGTGCGACTCCTCGTCGCGGTAATTGGCGGGATGTCCAGCCCGCCGGCGGTCACCGTTCAGCAGGTCATGTCCTGCAGGCTGGTCGCGTCGGCGCCGTCGATCTTGGCCGTCTTGACGCCGCGCAGGTGCGTCGCGCTGTGGCCGGGGCTGCCGCGATGCGAGTCGGCGGGCGCGTGGGTCACGGCGGCGTGCGAAAAGGTCGACCCGGACGATGTGAAGGTGCTGGGATGTCGCATAGCGAACTCCTTGGTTGTCCATTGGCGTGATTGCCTCCGGTCCTTTCTTTATACCCGAACATTTGTAGAGATGCAAGCGCTGGCGGGGACAACTATAGAAATGAAGCACGTCGCAACTAGCCGTGTTTGCGGTATGATCAAGAGTGATGCAACTCTCCGACCCCCTCGCCTCCCACGTCCGTGTAGGCGCAGCCCACCAAAAAGCGCTAAAGCGATTGCGGATCGTGACCGTCGCGGATCTCTTGTATCACCTGCCCGCCCGCTACGAAAACATTGCCGATATCCAGTCAGTCGACGGACTAGTCAAAGACCAACAGGCCGTGGTGTACGGGCAGCTATCTGGCCTCAAGACTCGCAAAGCGTGGAAAAGTAAGCGCCCCATCGCCGAAGGCTATGTCGAGGACGGCTCGGCCAAAATTAAGATCATGTGGTTCAACCAGCCGTACATGGCCAAAATGTATGTCGACGGCATGTACGTCAAACTGGCCGGGAAAGTCGCTGGCAGCGACGGCAAGCTGTACCTATCGAACCCCGAGGTTGAAAAACTCGACAGCTTGCCAATCGACCGTCACGACAACATATTTGCTGGATCAGAACAAATGGACGACACGTTCTATCCCGTCTATCGCGAAACCAAAGGCATCACGAGCAAGTGGATTTATCACACCATCCTAAAGTGTTTTGAAAAAAACGTGCACACCACTCTGGTCGACCCGATACCGGCCGCGATCCTCGATAAGTACCACCTGCCGACGCTCGATCGCGCCTTCCCGATGATCCACGCCCCAAAAAAAGCCAAAGACGCCGAGGTCGCTCGCAAGCGATTCGCGTTTGAGGAAGTATTTTATATTCAAATCCAAAACGCCCAGAACCGCGCTGCCGCCAACGCAGCGACTACGTACTCGTTTCAGACTGACGATGATCACTTGGCGGCGTTCACTGACCGCTTCCCCTTCTCGCTAACCGGTAGTCAGCAGAAATCTATCAAGGCGATCTTGGATGATTTTGGGGGTAACCACGCCATGTCCCGCCTACTTGAAGGTGACGTAGGCTCGGGTAAAACGGCCGTTGCAGCGACCACCGCCTACGCCGTCGCAACATCGCGGCCGCCAGAAGGAACGGGCAAGAAAATTGAATATGGCAACCTCCAAGTCGCCTACATGGCCCCAACCGAAATCCTCGCCAAGCAGCACTTCGAATCATTCATCGAATACTTTCACCACCTCCCGATCCAGCTCGGCCTGATCACTGGTAGCGGCTGTTACAAGTTCCCGAGCAAAACCGACCCAACTAAACCGACCAAGATCTCGCGCGCGCAGTTACTGAAATGGGTCAAAAATGGTGAGGTGCCGATCCTGATCGGTACGCACGCGCTTATTTATAAATCAGTTGAATTTAAGCACCTTGCCTATGTCATCATTGACGAGCAACACCGGTTCGGCACCA
Source organism: uncultured Candidatus Saccharibacteria bacterium (assembly GCA_964626635.1). GTDB lineage: Bacteria > Patescibacteriota > Minisyncoccia > Phycocordibacterales > UBA918 > OLB19. The sequence goes on along the minus strand of CAZVFY010000004.1, from coordinate 8,844 downwards.
ATCAACGCAAACAGTTGGCAAAAAAAGACGCCCGCATACCGCACCTCCTCAGCATGACCGCGACACCAATTCCCCGCACCCTCGCACTCACTATCTATGGTGACCTCGACATTACCCTGCTCGACGAAATGCCCGCCGGGCGCAAGCCCGTTATTACCAAAGTCATCGGCCCCGGGCAGCAGGCCGACATGTACGCACACGTCCGCAGCGAACTAGCCGCGGGTCGCCAGGCGTATATCATTTGTCCGCGCATTGACGAACCTGACCCTGACAAACTTACCGCCCTGAATATGAAATCAGTGACCGCCGAAGCCAAACGCCTTGGTGAGTCCGAGTTCAGCGAGTACCGTATCGGTGTCCTCCACGGCCGCATGACACCAGCCGAAAAAGACGCTGTCATGCAAGCATTTAATGACCACCAGATCGACGTGCTGGTCGCCACTAGCGTGGTCGAGGTCGGCGTCAACGTACCTAATGCCACCAACATCATCATCGAGGGTGCCGAACGTTTTGGACTGTCACAGTTACACCAACTGCGCGGGCGTGTCATCCGCGGGACGCACCAGCCGTATTGTTTTGCCGTTACCGAGAGCAAGTCCGAGAAAACCAGCGACCGCCTCAAGGCACTAGCGACTGCCGCCAACGGTTTCGAGCTGGCCGAGCACGACCTCGAGTTCCGTGGCTCGGGTGAGTTGTACGGCGGCAAGCAGTCGGGCCTGTCTGACCTAGGCATGGAAGCCATCCGCAATTTACGTCTGGTCGAAGCCGCACGCAATGAGGCGCAGCATCTGGTGCGAACCCATCCAGACTTACAGAAACAATTTCCGTTCATCGTTGAACGAGTCGCCAACATTGGCGAAGCACTGCACATGGAATAACTCCGGTTGCATGCAATGATGTACAAATGTTACTATCTGTACATGGTTATTACAAAAGAAATAAAAGATCGGATGTTCGAAGCATTGATCAGCGCGTTTACCTTTGCGGCTGCGCTGACCTGGCGTGACACACTAGTCAGTTTGATGAAAGAAGTGTTGCCCGACGAGGCGAATGATATTTGGTCAGAACTGATCGTGTCGAGCGCGATTACCGTGCTAGTGATCGTATTGATATTCGTTCTGTTGCGTACTAGTCGAGCGACTGATGCAGCGCTCGATTTAGATGAAAATGAGCAAAAAAACTAGCGAGCAAGCAAAACAGTACAAATTACGGTATAGTGTTTCGCGAACCTATCTGAGAAAATAAATTCTTTGATTGCGCATAACGTAGCAGAATAAAATGAACGTTGTGCTTTATGTTCGTATCCGCCAGTAGCTCAGTTGGTTAGAGCGCGGAGCTTATACCTCCGTGGTCCCAGGTTCGAATCCTGGCTGGCGGACCACACAACCAGCAGTTTGAAACTGTCACGTTCTATAACGCTGATAAGTTCTATTTTGATTCCTCGCGGGCGGTATAATTCTAGTATGAAATTACTCACTTCGCCTCGCACATATATTGCCCTAGCGGGCGGGATTATTGTGACAGTGGTGGCGCTAAACGTATTGCTGGCTCGGAATACTCCAGAAGAACGAATTATAGCCACCGTCGATACCGGGACAGTGCGTGACAGTATTTTGGTGTCGGGTGTGTTAGAGGCGCAGAACGAAGTACTGTTAGGATTTAATAACCCCGGTATTATTGCCCAAGTGGCGGTACAAGCTGGTGACGAGGTCGCCGAGGGGCAGCTACTCGCGAGTCTTACCAATAATAGTTACGCCGCCGACCGGGCCGAAGCGGTCGCCGGCCTCGCACGGGCCGAGGCCGCACGTGACGAGCTACTGGCCGGACCCACCGACAGCACCCGCCAGTCCATTACTGACACAGTCGCGCAAAGCGAACTGAACCTCACGAACACCAGACGCACCCAAGCCGAAGCGATCGCAGCAGCGCGGCGGACATTATTATCGACGGATTTGGTCGCGGTGACCGTCGACCCAGAAGAAACCGTCCCTGCCCCAATGATCACCGGCACCTATCGCTGCCAGGCCGAGGGATCGTATAATCTAGAAGTCTATCGATCTGGTTCAGACACTGGTTACTCTGTGCGGTACAGTGGATTAGAGTCGGGTACATTCGTGGTGTCGTTCACGCAGCCGGTGTCATTTGGGTCGTGTGGCTTGCGCGCACAGTTTACTGCCGGCGGGAGGTACGGCAACTCTGACTGGTTGATCGCCGTGCCAAACCAAGAAGGTGCACGCTATATCCAAAACCGTAACGCGCTTGAAATTGCGATCACTGCCGCTGACACTGCCGTCAGCAATGCCGAGCAGGCCTTGGCACTTGCCAACAGCCAGGCCACGGCAGAAACTATCACCGCCCGGCCCGAAACGATCGCACGCGCCAACGCTGATGTTGCCAGTGCTCGCGCGCGAGTAGCGCGGACTGACGCCCTCAATATAGATCGTCAGTTATTTGCTCCCTTTGCTGGCACGATCAGTGATATAAACACCAGTGTGGGCGAGGCTGTCACCACGGCGCCTATCCTAACCTTGGTCGGCACCGGCACTTTTACCATGTCCATTCGGGTCCCAGAATTAGACGTGAGTCGCATCCGCACTGGGCAGCAAGCCCGCATGGTGTTTGATACCAATGACGAGGAAGTGCTGCTGGGCCGGGTGGACTTTATTTCTCTCTCACCCACGGTGATCGATGGGGTCGCCTATTATGAAGCAACGATTACGATGAATGAGCGACCTGACTGGCTACGCAGTGGTCTGAACGCTGACGTAGAATTAATTATTAAGGAAGTGCAAGATGCCCTGCGACTGCCAAGCCGGTTTGTGATTGACGATACCGTTATTACCGTTCTGCCCGATAACACCCTTGGTTCGACTAGCGTTACTACTATCCTCCGTGGTACCGACGGGTACACCGCCATTACGGGAATCCCGGTACGTACGTCGGTGGTAGCACCATAGTGTATGCGTTCTCTCCGCATTGGTTTTTTGCTGGGCTTTCGACAGATTCAACGTGCGAGTATTTGGACGACTACCTTAATCGTGTTCGTGATGACGTTGACGTTCCTTAATTTGATCGCTGTCTCGGGTATTCTGGTCGGTTTGATCGCGGGTGCAGAAAATGCAGTACGGGCCGAATCGATTGGAGACCTAATTATTACGCCACTGGACGGAGAAACTCGAATTTTGGATACCGCCACCATTGTCAATAACCTTGAACAATTTCCAGAAATAACCGCGCAGTCGGTCCGCTACGAAGCGGCCGGCACACTTGAAGCGAACTATAAATCCCGTCGCGACCTGACCGGTGAACGCGATATCGCGAACGTCAGAGTGACTGGCATCAATCCCACCGACGAAGAGGCGATGACGGGCTTATCAGAAAAATTGCTTGACGGTGACTATCTAGATGATCAAGAATCTGGATATATTTTAGTCGGATCGTACTACATCGAAGAGTACGCCGAACAGTTTGGTGATGTGTTCGATTCCCTTTCGGGCGTGGGTCCGGGCGACACCGTGCGCCTGACCGCGGGTGACATATCCAAAGAGCTAATTGTCAAAGGCATTATCCAATCCAAGGTCGACGAAGTATCGCTGAACACCTACCTCCCCGAACGAGAATTTAGGCGACTATTTGGTCGGACTACGGTTGATGCTGACGAGATTGTCATGCGCGTTGACCCTGCATTCAGTGCGGACGAGGTCAAAGCCGAGCTGGTTGCGCTTGCGTTAGACGAGCAAGCTAAAATCCAAACCTACGACGAAGCCAAGCCAAAGTTCATCCAAGACTTGCGCAATACCTTTAATGTCCTCGGGACTCTGATCGGCTCGATCGGACTGGTAGTGGCATCAATCACGATCTTTATTATTATTTTTATCAACGCAATCTCGCGCCGCCAGCAGATCGGGATCCTCAAAGGCATCGGCATCAAACAACAAGCCATCCAGATTGCCTACGTGATCCAAGCGGCGTTCTATGCATTGGCCGGATCGGCGCTGGGTGTGTTAATCACGTACGGTTTTCTGGTCGGATATTTTGATCTTAACCCAATTGACTTCCCCTTTAGTGACGGCATCCTCGTGGCCGAACCGATTGGCACACTGTATCGGTTCATAGCTCTGTTTGTGATTACGCTGGCGGCTGGCTTCTTGCCGGCATGGATTATCGTGCGCCAAAATACCCTTGACGCCATTCTTGGCCGTAAATAACATTTGTCTATGAACGTAATTGAAGCACACAATATCACGCGCACGTTCTACGATGGCCCCGTTGTGACCGAGGTCCTCAAGGGCATCGATATCACCATCAAGCAAGGCGAATTCGTCGCGATTATGGGTAAGTCCGGCGCGGGTAAGTCTACTTTGATGTACCAAGTCTCACTCCTGGATACACCCAATACTGGCACTTTGACGGTACAAGGCACCAATGTCCTCGAACTGAGCGAGTCGGAGCAAACATCCTTTCGTCTCAAGACACTGGGGTACGTGTTCCAAAATTATGCGCTTGTGCCAGACCTGTCAGCCGAAGAGAACGTCATGCTCCCCCTCCTGATGCGTGGCCACACACGAGGAGAGGCGCGTGACCTGGCCCGAACTGCCCTCAATGGTGTCGACCTGTCTGACCGATACCGCAACCTTCCGGCCGAGTTGTCCGGCGGTCAACAGCAGCGCGTATCGATCGCGCGTGCCATTGCGGGGACGCCGAGCATCCTGTTTGCTGACGAGCCAACCGCAAACCTGGACTCGGTATCCGGAACTCAGGTTGTGAGTCTTCTCAAAGATTTGCACGACCAAGGCCAAACCGTCGTGATGGTCACCCACGAAGCCGAATACGCTCGGGGGTGTGACCGCATCATCGAGATGTCTGACGGGGTAATTACGGATATCAAAACAGCGCAGTAACTGCGCTATTTTGTCGTTTGCTGTAATAGCAATGCCACTACTTGGCGCTCGCGCCTTCGCCAGGGCGGACTTCGAGGCCACGAGTCGGGTCTTCGCTAGTTCGTGGTTCACCGTAGATGGCCTCAAAGGCATCGTTGATCGGCACGCCGTGTTGCTTGAGCAGGCCTTCGTACTCCTCCCGCTCCATGGTCTCAACTTCGACCAATCGTTCAGAGATCTTGTCGAGAGCAACGCGGTATTTAGTCAGTACGGCTGACGCTTCTTGCTTACCTAACTCGATGATGGCAGTCACTTCGTCATCAATCGCCTTGGCCACCTGCGGACTGTAGCCCCGATCAACACTTTCACCGCCACCGAGCATCCGGCCGCCTGTACCCTCGAGGGCGATCGGCCCGAGCGAGTCGCTCATACCGTATTTTGTGACCATGTCACGGGCGAGGTTTGCAACGACCTGCAAATCGTTACTCGGTCCAGTCGAGAGATCGCCGAACACAAGCTTTTCGGTTACGTACCCCCCGAGCGTCATGGCGATATCATCCATGAACTCTTTTTTGGTGTGCATGCGGCGGTCTTGATCAGGCAGCTTGAGCGTGTAGCCAGCTGCACGGCCACGACTGATGATACTGATCTTTTGGACTGGGTCGGCGTACGGCAAGACTGACGCCACTAGCGCGTGGCCGACTTCGTGGTACGCGGTGACTAACTTTTCGTGCTTGCTGAGTACGTGGGACTTGCGCTCGGGGCCGAGCATGACTTTTTCGATCGAGCGAATAATGTCGAACTGTCCGACTTTTTGGCGTTTTTCGCGCGCGGCCAAGATGGCAGCTTCGTTCATAAGCGAGTACAGATCCGCACCCGAGAAACCCGGCGTCCGCTGCGCGACGACTTCTAGATTCACATCGTCCTGTAACGGCTTCTTTTTAGCGTGAACCTTGAGAATCTCGACGCGGTCACCCCGGTCTGGTAGGTCGATAGTGACCCGGCGGTCAAATCGCCCCGGTCGCAATAACGCCGAGTCGAGCACGTCTGGCCGGTTCGTCGCCGCCATCACGATGACTTTAGCATTTGGTTCAAAGCCATCCATCTCGACTAAAATCTGGTTGAGCGTTTGCTCGCGCTCATCGTTACCACCGCCCATACCTGAACCACGCATACGGCCGACAGCATCAATCTCGTCGATGAAGATGATTGCTGGCGCGCTCTTTTTGGCCATATTAAATAGGTCTCGTACGCGTGAGGCACCAACGCCGACGAACATCTCGACGAATTCCGATCCACTGATCGAGAAAAACGGCACGCCCGCTTCACCCGCCACCGCGCGCGCCAGCAAGGTCTTACCGGTTCCTGGTGAACCCATCATCATGACACCCTTGGGGATCTCGGCGCCGATGTCGAGGAACTTTTTCGGGTTCTTAAGAAAATCAACGATCTCCTCAAGTTCGCGCTTGGCTTCTTTGGCGCCAGCGACATCCTTAAAGGTGACTTTGTTTTTGTTGTCCTCTGGGTCGATCATGCGCGCTTTGCTGTTGCCAAAATTAAGCGCTTGCATGCCCGCCCCCTTGGCCGTCCGTAGGAAAAACCAGATGATAATTCCTAAAAATAGTAACGGGAATAAGAACGGCGCAAATACGCCCAGCCAGTACCCGAGACCAGTTTCGCGCTGGACATCAATCTGCACTGCCACTAATTGTTCCGGCGTCACACCCAAATTGCTGAGCGATTCGGTCACAGACGCATCGATCTCGCGACGGGCTTCGCCGGGATTACGACCTTCCTCGTTGTAATTTACCTCGAGGTTTGAGCCGCGCACAATAATGTTGCTGACCTCACCGGCCTGGATTTGTTCGACCACTTGCGAGAGGGTCAGCTCTTCTGGTGTCTGTTGACTATCACTGAAGAACGACAATGCCAGCATTACAAACACCAGCAGCAGCACGAGCGACAGCATATTGTTCCAGAAATTGCCCGGCCCTAGCGGCATCTGCTGCCGCACGCGGCGCAGGCCGTCAGCTGGCTTGGGGATGCGCGTTTTGGGTTTTGGTTTTGGAGCAACCTTAGGTTCTTCTTTATTATCAGTTTCGCTGGTAGGTTTGTTATCAGTGGCAAGAATCGGCTCAGTCGTTTCATTCTTCACAACTGGGTCAGCTGTCTGCTCGTTCAACTGGTCAGGTGTAGACGGGGTGTGATTGGATTTTGTCATTGTCGCATTATACAGAAAAAGCGTCTTGACGCTAGCCAAAATCTATTCCCCGAACCAGCCTGGTCTGGTATGCTGGGTCGCACGCATGACCACTTTTATCCGCCATCGAAAAGCCAGGTTTGATTATGAAATTCTCGACACCTTCGAAGCAGGCATCGTATTGTCCGGTAGCGAGGTCAAATCCATTCGTGCCGGCAAAGGCAAGCTCGAGGGTGCATACATACGGATATACGATAGTGTGCCCACATTATTAGGTGCAAGCGTTAGTCCATACCAGGTTGCCAATACTCCTGCTAACTATGAACCAGAACGCCCCCGCACACTATTACTAAAGGCAAAAGAAATCGCTACCCTAGAACGTGAGACACACGCTAATAGGTTGACAATAGTGCCACTTTCATTTTATAATAAAAATGGAAAAATTAAGTTGTCGGTTGCTCTTGCACGTGGTAAAAAGAAAGCGGATAAGCGCGAAACGCTCAAGCAGCGAGCCGTCAAACGCGATATAGATCGAACGTTGAAAGGTATATAAAAAAATATTTGTAGTTAGATAGAAAAAGGTGGATGAACACTCGCGGACAGGCCGCGGGTGACCACCATGCTATCAGGGAGAGACTTCATGGATCATGTATTGGCGCAAATGATCGAAGCATACGAAGCAGGGGAAGGAAATCTGCCAAACTTTGATCTAGCGCCTGAAAATAGAGAGGAAGAGGAACTTCCTCTAGAAGAACTTAACGAGCTGATGATGGACTCGATCGAACCACACTCGCCGCGTCCAGTCTGACCAGTAACCTGCGGAGTGCTGCCACACTCCGCTCCACCTTTTTCTATCTAACTAAACTTGAACTGAGGAGAGAGCATGCATGTTTGTGTCCAATGATGAACTAGGACTTCCCGCCAACGCATCGCAAGAAGAAAGAAACAAGGCGCTATTGCGAGAGTGTAATCGCTTGAATCCCGGAGAGCCCAGTGACCCAGTCAAAAACTACTTGGCTCTTACTTTGTGTTTTGGGCCGAATGCGGTGACGCCAGAAGAGTTTGCACATTTGGTCGCCGACGGATGGTTCGACGAACAGGGTCGTCGACTGAAAGACCCCGAGGCAATTGACTACACTCTTCCTCAGTATCAACGCACATAGTTCCCACCCTCTACCCGAGCCATTTTCGTTTCTACGATTGTGGCTCGGGCTCCCCTGAAAGGACACGTGTTTAACTGTTTAATCTGCACACACTACTCGAGCAGACCAACTTTAAACACCGCGCGCGTCTTTTCAGGGGATGCCAGGCATCGACGGTTAGTCGTTTCTCGTGTGTGCCGTGCCGAAATTGGTCATATTTCGTAAAGAAGGACCATCTTGTATTTGCAGACAAAGCAGTACCAAGCCCATTCGCGAAAGCTTTTGGGTTCGCGCCAGCAGTAGCGTAGTACCAATTCGGTCCGCTCGCTCACGCGATGCTCAGCCACGTAAACGTTCCATACGCGTAGCTCGGGTAGAATAGCCATGGAACTCGGATATGGTGTCAGACTTCGCACCCTATCCTAACTTGTAGGAGCCTCGAGTAACTGGCGTTTTGTTCGCCTCCAAGTCAGTTACTTTAAATCTGGTTCGCCAGTCAGAGACGAACTACGCACGGTAGACTCACACGAGCACCCTAACTCGGACGGGGGTTCAACTCCCCCCATCTCCACATCATGGGAGTTTGTAGACACAAACTCGTGAAATACCCTTGAAATCTTTA
>CAZVFY010000003.1:0-74564 GCA_964626635.1 uncultured Candidatus Saccharibacteria bacterium | reverse complement strand
CACCAACCCACGACCCGGGGAAGTGACTTTGGCGCACAACGGCGTGTTATTTATGGACGAATTTCCTGAATTTGAACGACGGTCGCTCGATGCGTTGCGCCAGCCACTCGAGGATCGCACCGTCACCATCTCGCGGGTGCAGGGCACCAGCGAGTTTCCCGCCGACTTTATACTGGTGGCGGCCCTCAACCCGTACCGTGGTAGCGAAGACGGTACCACTGATTTTGTGACCGCCATGAATGAAACCTACCGCCACAAAGTCTCGGGGCCGATCCTCGACCGGATTGATTTGTGGATCGAAGTCCCACATGTCCCTTACGAAACGCTCACCACGCTGCGAACCGAAGACGACGCCAGCACCCACGCCCGTACCCAAATAGTCGAGGCGAGGAAGCGTCAATCAGACCGACTCGGTACCCGCCACGGCGCGGCGCAAACAAACGCCACCATGTCTGGACGCGATGTCGAAACGCACATTACACTCAGCAACCCGGTCAAACAGCTCTTGCAGCAATCCAGCGCCAAACTGAATCTTTCGCCACGCGCGTACCACCGATTATTAAAGGTTAGTCGCACCATTGCTGATTTAGAAGGGGCAGCTGAGATAGATACACACCACGTCCTCGAAGCCCTCCAGTACCGACCAAAAGTGTAATTGACGACCTATAAAAATGTTGCATACAGATAAATTTGTGGTGTAGTTGTTGGCGTGTTATAATCGCCGCTATGTCTACAAAATTTGTGGAGGATTTGACCGAGGTTGGCTTGACGGAAAAAGAATCACGAGTCTATAATGTACTTATAAAAAATGGGATCGGCACCGCTGAACAGATTGCTAATGAAGCACACCTCAATCGGTCAACGACGTACGTCCAGCTTGACCGATTGATGGAAATCGGTTTGGTCAGCCGATTCAAGGACGGAAAGAAAACCAAATTTGCCGCTGAATCACCGCTGAATCTGCGGCAGTACATTAAAGCCCAAGAGGCAGACATCCAGCGTCGCGAGGCCAAAGTCGGATCGCTAATACCTGATCTACTGAAAATCTATGCTTCAAGTGGTGAACAAGCCCAGGTGCGCTACTTTGAGGGCGTTGAAGGGCTGCGACAAGTACGTAATGAGGTACTTAATGTCAAAGCCAAAAAGTATTACGCTGCCGCCTCGCTTGATCACATCAATAATCTATTCTCTGAAAAAGAGTTATGGGAGTTTAGTGTCAAAAGAGCGCGACGAAACATTGAATCAAAGCTGATTTACACTTCTAATCACATCACTCCAAAGATATCTGGTAAGCAAGAGTTCATTAAAGTTGACGAGACGCGCTTTCCATTTAATGCCGACATCTATATTTACGATGACAAAGTTTCATTTGCTAACACGTCTGAACGCGTAGGAGGGATCATTATTCAAAGTTCGCCCATTGCAAAAACCATGAGCTCATTATTTGAATTAGTTTGGCTAGCAAATAAACCCAATACACTTAATTAGGAAAAACGGGCGCCTGGTTGGGCGCCCGTTCACTTTCTTTTTTGTCCCTCAGCTTCCTTCGGTGGCTCAATAACCGCTGAGCTTGATGAGCTTGATCATGCTGCTGAACTCCTATCGCTGCAGGTTACAGGGGTGGATGCCGTGGAGGCCACGGTGCACGATGATCGTTCTCAAAAAACGCTTAGTTATGAAGCCATGTAAGGAAGGTGGTCAGAATCCGCTGAGAAGCTTTTTCACTGGATCTCCTTTCCTATTGGTGTACTTGCCGGCGCTTTGCCGAACACTCATTATAATAATGCTTTTACAAAAAAATGCAACACATTTGTCGTGAATTAATAACATTTGTTAACAATTGTCCAGGTCTTTTCCACAGGTTTGTTATAAACGAATTGTAAAATTATTAACTTTACGCTTGTTCTGCTTACTTATTTAGACTTATTACACACGTTTTGTTTATACCCTTTGACATTTTTAATGGGACTGCTACCATAGATGACATGAGAGGCCGACAGTTCGGTAGCTCAGTGATCTTTATTAGTCGAATACAACGAACCCGTATAACTGTAGAAAGCGTTCTGTTTTCGCGAGTCGTGCGCTGACACATTCCGAAGGCAAACCAGATGCGATCATTATTCATGTAGATATGTAGATGATCCTAACTAACTAGCCTATGAACACTCTAAAATTTCTTTCTTACTCAGCAAGTAACCCAGGTTCCTTGCACCGTGCGGACACGTTCGGCACTCGAACCCGAGTCGCCACCAAAAAGAACACGGGAGCCCTAAGTGAAGAAACGAAGCGACGCTTGATGCAGCAAACTATACTGGAACTAATTACGTAATGGTATGATAAGGTAGACACGTAATAGAGATAAACAGAAACCTATGGAACAAAAGAACACAAACACTACTATGAATATTATTATTGGCATCGTCGCAGTTATTGCCCTGATCATTGCTTGGACAGCGTTCAATCGTTCTGGCGAAGATGTTTTACCGACGGTCGCAGACGAGGCTGGAGAGGCCATTAACGAAGTCGAGCAAGCCGCTGAAAATACTGGTGATGCGATCGCTGGCGCTGCCGCACAAGCCGAGGCTGAAGTCGCACAGGCCGCTGCCCGGGTCGAAGCACGCACGGAATTACTGGCGCTCCAGGCTGAACTAGAGGCCGAAGAAACGGTCGCTGACGCTGAGGCGCAAGTGCAGGAAATCGAAAATAACCTTGAGGCGGCCTATGCCAATGCCTCAGCCGAAGTGCGCGCCGAATACGCAGATATCCAAGCTGGCCTACAAAACCTAGAAGACGGTCTGCGTGATGGCACTGGTGACGTACTGCAGACGATTGGGGGACTAGTGCTACTACTAGAAGATGATGTGCGGACCGATGACGATGGTGACGAAACCGTAAACTAAATTATTACTGACAATTGTTCTTTATGAGTACCTTTTCTAAATCGGTTGAGGAGCCGGTGGCGGCTTACTCAATGCGAGTAGCTACCAACTGTTATATGACATCAGACGAGAAAATTGCCAAAATTTTGTGTGTCTGGCGACAAACTAATCAATAATCCCTACAGTGATATGAAGAAAACTATTTACGCCATTTTTCCGAACGTTGATTCGGCCGATCAAGCCATTAACCAACTGCATCAGCAACTACGCATAGACAAGGATGACATTTCCTATGTCTACCGTAACGTGGATGGTGAGAAAGTAGCCGGTGACGCTACCACGGTCGCCGATGATACCGTTACCGAAGGCGCTGCCTCGGGCGCAACGACTGGTGGGGTGATCGGTGCAGCACTTGGACTAGTTGCATCTTTAGGAGTGCTCGGCCCGATTGGAGCCGTTGTATCAGCTGGACCGATCCTTACAGCCCTCGGTATTACCGGTGCCGCTGGTACAGTAGTCGCCGGCGGGGTAGTGGGAGCAGCGGCCGGCGGATTGATCGGGGCCCTTACCAATCTAGGGATTTCCGAACCGCGCGCTCGTGAATACGAAGAGGCTATCAGTGCCGGTGCGGTACTAGTCAGCGTTGCAACAGGTGATGACGCTTCTGAGGCCACGGCTATAATAAACGATTTTGAGGCGCATCACATCGAGATTATTGAAGATAATCTGTAATGAGTCGCAAGCATCGCAGACAACAGCTGAGCTTGTTAGTAGTAGCCGCCGTTATGGTGGCTATTGCTAGTATTGCTGCGCTAATGGGTATGGGCAGGATCGCACTATTTGTCATGTTGTTGGCCGGAATTACTCTCTTGCCGGTCATACTAAAAAGGTACGTGCGACTCCACGTACCGATCAGTATCGTTATACTGTTGCTGTTTTTTACGGCAATCGCGATTGGGTTCGGTGAGTACGCTAATTTTTATGAACGTTTTTATTGGTTTGATTCTGTACTGCATTTTGGCTCGGCGGTACTGGTTGGATTTTTTGCGGTGGTTCCGCTCGTGATAGTTGCTCGCAAACGCCATATTAAGGAACCAACTATATTAATTGTTTTGTTTGCGTTCTTTGCCGCAGTAACAGTGGGGGTACTATGGGAAATAATCGAATTTTATATTGATGCGCTGTTTGGGAGCAATATGCAACCGAGTCTGGCCGACACCATGCACGATTTACAATTAGAAGTTGCCGGATCACTGATTGGTGCAATCGGGGGACTGTATGTATTGCGCCGGGCGAGGCATCCGCACAGGTCACAACAATCCATTCCGCTTGGCGAGGACACACTAGAAGAAGCGGTCGAAGAGAATGCTAATTGGGGGTAAGTCTCGGTACGCAAGAGATATTAAGGGGGGGGCAAACGTACTGGCCCGAAGTAAGTACGCTACTAGAATGGGTTGCGGCCGCCGCGCACCTCAAAGTGCAAATGCGTTCCGGTCGAGCGACCAGTGTTACCCATACCACCAATGGCTTCACCCTGGGCGACGTACGCGCCGACACCAACGTAGTTGCTCGACAAATGAGCATATAGCGTTTGGGTACCATTGTTGTGTCTGATCACAATGTACTGACCATATCCACCGTTCCATCCAGAGCTTCTTGAAACAATAACTTCGCCAGCGGCAGCTGCTCGGATAGTCGCGCCATGACCAGCCGCAAAATCGATTGCGTTCTGGCCGTGCAGTCCTTGGGTGCGCACGGCACCCGGCACTGGATGAACGAGGCCGCCTGATACTTGGGCGGTTGAGCCATTAATTTGCACTGGCACGGCCGAGGCTGCGCGGGCCTGCACACTACGCACCGTTCCGCCGGGAATAATCAACGTATCGCCGAGCGCGAGTTCGGCGTCTTCGCCTAATTCGTTGTACTGGAGAATCTCTTCAGCGTCACCATTGTATTGCTTGGCAATCGCATCGATCGTGTCGCCACTAGCAACAGTGTGCTGCACGCCGGCAATCGGTAGAATAATGAGGGTGTCGCCCGGACGGATTTGCGTGGCGCGAGGCAGGTCGTTGGCCCACAAAATAGTATTGCTCGTCACGCCAAACATGTCGCCGACTCGTGATAGGGTGTCTCCCTCACGGACGGTGTACACCCGGATTTCACTACTGCCTTTGGGGGCAATTTCTGAGGCGCCGACGCGGGCATTCGCGAGGAGCGCGGTATCATCAATCGAAATGTCAGAACCACCCCGAGCGCGCGGCGGTGTGTACGACAACAGCGGCATAGTCTGTAGCTGCGCCAGTTCGTGTTGGGCCACGGTAGTATTTTCAATTGGTAGCTGACTGCCCACAGCTGGTTCCTTGGTGGCAGTCACGAATGTCGGCAGAACCATCGCCGCAATGGCGAGTGTGACTGTGGCGTATGTCAGTTGTTTGAGACTAGGTCGCAAGGGAACAACGTCTTGAGTAATCTGTTTTATAAGCTTGAGGGTGAACGCGTCGCCTTTATCTACCGGTACATCAGTGCTGTCTGCCTACGTTCGCGCAGAACGTAGCTACCTAAAACTGGTATGCGAGCTATTGTATCGGACATGTCCGGGCTCACAATTGACAATATGACGGATCAGTGGTCACCATAATCAAGGTCTAAAATCCGCTTTTATCTTAGGCCATACCGTCTGTTGACACTTTCTTATTAGTGTGATAATTTACGTGGATGCAATATTTTGCCCACACATTCTCAAGTCAACTACTAGCCATTCCCATGGTGTGTACGTCTCTATTCCTCATTCCGTGTAGGCAATCTGTTTTGATTTCGTAAATTTTATATTGTGAACCTGAAACAGCGTCGCCTTCAGGCGACGCTGTTGTTCTTTCTCTCGACCCGTTTCTGCGGGATGGAGTAAGGTCTTTACAACCCATGCAACCAGAAGGAGACGCTCATGCGTATTACCAAAGAGTGGTTCAGAAATAAAATGAACCCGAACTACCGCTACGTCTGGCTTACTACGTTCGACGAACGTAGTCGCCGACTGGCAATTACCACGTTCGCACTGACCATGACTGGCTCAGCGCTCTTGATGCTGACGCCGTATGCGCTTGGCTTGATCATTGACGGTGTAACTGTGACTGCCGAGACGGTTGCGTTAGCTGGATTAGCTATTTACACCCTCATCAATCTTACCGAGGCTGCTGTCGGGTGGCTGCGTTTTCAGGCCAGAGAACCATTTTTTCGCGCGTTCTTTTGGCATGTTCCGTACGCTATCACTAAACAATACCTGGCGCGGCCACTGTCGTGGCTCACCAGTAGTAACGCCGATATCGATGGCAGCGGGGTGGAGGCGCTCAAAAACCGCATCTGGAACCTAATTGGTATGTATCTGTTTTCGATCCTACCAGGATGGGGAATTATCGGGTTTGGTGTCGTCATGGTGACTCTCGCAGCACCCGTGATTGGCGGGCTGGTTATCAGCTATCTCTTAATTGAGTGGCGAGTATCCATTGCACTGAACAAGCGAATGCAGGTCCAGATGAAGCCCATCATCAAAGGCTTTAAAAAATGGGACCGTTTTCAGGATGAAGTCTGGAAACACGTTGATCATGTCAAAATGAACGGCGTCGAAGACAAAATGCTAAAAGCCATTCGCGACCTAGTGCAACCAGCGCTGCAACTTGATAAGAAGGTATGGCAGCACCTGTTTGCCCGCGCAGTAACTAACCGTCGTCTGCGCGGGATCGCGTTCACAGTACCAGTGTATCTGTACGTGGGACATCTTACCCTAGATGACAAGCTACCACTTTCTTCCCTGATAGTGATTGTCTTTGCGCTCGAGCAGATGCTCAAGTCGTTTCAGGTGATCGCTGACGGGGCGCGGGAAGTGCAGTTTGACCTCGCCAGTATCGACAAGTACCGGCGGGTGCTTGAGATGCCGGTACCTTACTCGTACAACCAGGGGCCAGCGTTCGAGCCGGGCCCAATGTCAGTGACGTTTGACGGAGTTGATCACAGCGTGATTGATAACGGAAAGCGGATACCAGTACTACGTAACGTCAACCTTCACATCGAAGCAGGTAAAAAGGTCGGTATTGTCGGACTAAGCGGGGCAGGTAAATCCCAACTGATGACACTGCTTGCCAGAGCCAGCGACCCCGAGAATGGTCGTGTGCTTATTGGCGAGCAAGACATACGTCACGTGTCGACCAAGTCAGTACTGCGTCATGTTGGCGTGGTAATGCAAAAGAGTGAACCGTTCGAGGGGACAATCCTCGACAACTTACTCTTTAGTGTGTCGCTCGAGGATATGCCGGTGGCGTATCACGAGCTGCCCAAAACTGAACGAGCTTCAATTGACAGCAAGGCTGTTGCTGCACTCGAGCAGGCTGGGTTGCCAACAGAGAGTTTCTCAAACGGACTGCACACTGACATCGGGTACAAGGGACTCAAACTTTCTGGCGGACAACAACAACGTCTTCAGATTGCGCGAACCTTCCTAAAGATTGCACTCAGTGCAAGTCCGGACTACTTGTTGGAAGCCGACGAGCCGTCCGCCTCACTTGATTCGCTGTCTGAGAGTAAGGTAATGCAGCATCTTGTAAAGGGTCTCGGCCCCAAGACGACGCTGATCATGATTGCTCACCGTCTGTCGACAGTGGCTGATCTTGATGAGGTCATCTTTGTGCGACCGCTACACCGGTGTGATAACGACACCGAGCAAGTCACCATGCACAATTCACTGGCCGAACTCTACCGCGCCGAGCCGCTCTTTCGGGAGATGGCCGACGCGCAGGGATTTGTGCCAGAAGGGATTGGGCAGGCGGCCTGAACACTGATCGGGCGGGAATGTTTCCGCCCGATCACTCCACCAAATTCTGGAAGATAAAGGAAAGTAAATCTAATGACCCAAGACACCACGAACGGTCCAATCGTCTGGCGTCGCGGAAAACTGGTCATTCTGCGTCCCCTCGAAATGAGCGACGCACCGACCATCTATCGCGGCATCAACGATCCATTGGTCAATCAGTACCTCGCGTCGCACGGACCAAAAGGCCTTGGCTTTGAGGAGGAGTGGATCCGCTCTAAGCAAACGCCGAGCGCCACTGATCATACTATTGCGATCTGTCTGCCAGACGGCACACTGATCGGCACAATGGGGTTGCATCAGATTGACCTCATCAATCGGGTGGCTACGACCGGCTCGGTCATCTTCCGCCCGGAACACCAGAACCACGGCTACGGCACCGATGCCAAAATGCTTCTTCTTGACTATGCGTTCAATCAGCTCGGGCTGCACAAAGTCTGTTCGAGTGTGATCGCGTTCAATGGTCGCTCGGCAGCGTACAGTCGCAAGTGCGGCTACGTTGAAGAGGGTCGCAAGCGATCGCAATGGTTCCGTCATGGTGAACGTCATGACGACATCATGCTAGCGGTATTCCGAGATGACTGGTTACCGTTATGGGAAGAGTACAAGAAAGGTCTTTGAAAACAAGACTGCACAGCAACAAAACCCGGCGCATGCGCCGGGTTTTTTCTTTTGTTGATGAATTATAGATGCGGTTAAAAAAACCCCCGGCACGCATGCGCGCCGGGGGCGAGGTCACCGGGGTGGGTGACTGAGGAACTGTTCAGGTGCGGGGACGGACGAAGATCCAGCGCTCCATTTCTGAAGACTGTCGCTCATCGTCAGGATGGCGTTCGCCAAGCACAAGCAGCCGAACACCGCTATCGTTGTCGAGAGTAAAACCCCCACACATGCCACTAAAGCCAACTACCGGCTCCATTGCAATGGTCGCATTATCACCCGGCTTCAGTACAGCTGGATATTGCAACCAAAGCACCAGACCGACTTCTGCGGGGCAAGGTTCCAAACCCCGCTTCAATGCTGCGGCATGAATGTCCGCAACTGAATGGTAGCCTTCAGGCAAACTAAGAGCTGTCAGCGGGATACGAACTAGATCGAGCTCGCGTTCCTGTGTCTCGAGCGACATGCTCTTGAAGATCTCATCTTCGGGATCGAGCACCTCTACACCCATTGCTTTCAGCTGGGTAAGGGCATGGTTGACACTCTCCAGCAGTCCCACCTTCACCGTTTTCCATGCTGAAAACATGAATTCGCGCTCAGGTGGTAAAAGCGCTTCTCGCAGTACTCTCTGCAATGTGCGCGGGTTTTCGATCCAGCCCTGCATGATAGAGGACGGAATATCCCGAGGTATATTTCTCGCGATTTGGACGAGAAGCTCTGCAGTTTGTGTGTCATAGGCAGACGACGCCATGTCGCATACTCCTAACTGTGTTGAAGAACTGTCCGGACCACACCGTGTGGCGAAGACTCTCATACTATGTCACAAATATATAATATTGCAATATTTGTGACAGTCTCTATCCTGCACCTCAGTGCAGTCTCCAAATATTTAACGGAGATGCGCTCGCAACACCCGTTCCGCATTGCGCCACGCGATTTGCTCCAACTCTTCTTCGGTGTAGCCGATCGCACGCAGTGCAGCGAACAAATTATCGATCTGATCCACGCGCTCGAGTCCGGTGACACCTCCACTGACGATGCCACCCCAGTCACTGCCGATCGCGATGTGACGGGTGCCGATGAGTTGCTTGAGGTGGTTGATGTGCGCCACCACGTCAGCGATCGTACTCGGGCGACTTTTACCCGCCACAAACGTCCCGGCAAAAAAGACGCCAATAACGCCGTCAGTCTCGGCGATGGTGCGGAGTTGTTCGTCTGTATAGTTACGGACGTTGCCACAGACTGCGTTGGTGTTGCCGTGACTGACATATAGTGGTCGCGATGTAACTGCCGCTGCGTCCCAAAAACTCGCTCGTCCCATGTGCGCCATGTCGAACAAGATGTGGTTTGATTCCAGAAACTGGATCACCTCGCGACCCAGATCTGTCAGCGGTCGCTCGGGGGAGAGGGTGCCACCACCGAGTTGATTATCAATATTCCAGTGCGTCCCGACTGATCGCACCCCGAGCTCGACCCACTGACGCAACTGCGTCCAGGAATTCTCGATACCATCGAACACATTGAGGCCTTCGATATGCAGCAGTAGCTTTTTCTGACTAGAGTCGAGGTCACTCGCCCGTGTTACCAATTGCCACGCATCTGAACTGGCAACGTACTGGCGGTACAGCTCAAGCTCTTCGGTGATCAACTCAGCTACCACTAGATCCAACTGATCGTCGTTGTCCGGGAACGGAAATGCGGTGGCAATAAGTAAATCCGTTTCGCTGCCCTCGAGCATATCCCAGTCGGTTTGCTGCGTTTGCTGCAGTCGCTCGCGAAAGCGCAGGTGCGTCATCAGGTCTTGGTGTAGGTCGTAGAGTTTCATATAGTGTAGACAAGATTATAGGGACATACGTTTAATATAGAAAGACTAGCGCACATATATATGTACGCGCGCTAGTCGCGGTACCTAGTTACGGTACGGGAAGAGGTGGCGCGGTCGCAGTCACCGTAGAGAGCCGCTGGTGGAGTGCCGTCACTGCCGAAAGCGGCGCTTCGAGCATCCATGGCGCCAAGTAGAGATCGTCGGCGCTCGACAGGTCGTACTGTGACAGGAACGTCCCGCGTTCGATCGGGACAGTCAGCTCCGGCAAGGCCTGTTGCACATCTGCCACCAACCCTGGCGACAACCCGCTCGCACCAAACCGCTCCAAGAGCTCATTTACGTCAGCGAGCGCACCAGCGTTACTCTGATGTGTCACCAGCCGCGCACTTGCCACCGGCACGACCTTTGCCCGCAATACAAGCGGCAATTGCGGGATATTGGCCCGCACCGCATCGTACATGAGTGACAATTCAGCCGTGATACCGTCGACGTAGTGCACCATCTGTGGCCCCGAGAGGTGGTAAATCACATCGCGGCCGGACGACAGTGCTTGGTACACCAGATCGAACACTATGTGTACGCGGTTGGGTACTACCCAACCAAAGCGATCGTTCGAGAACTGGAACACTTCCGTTTCCATGTGCTCTGGACCAAGCTCGCGCAAGGTGCGCTTGCTGACTTTGCCGATAGCGCTCACACGCCGATACCACAGTCCGCGCACCACGCGGTTGGTCGCCCGCAAAACAGTGGCGGCGAGCGCCGGATACTGCTGCATCCGTTCCATATCCGTCATGACTTCGGTATGTGGGAACACGCGGCGCACAGCCGCCTGGTGATACTCCGTCGCGGCAGTACCGCACGGGAGTACACCAAACGGAGTGTACGTATCAGCGGGGTAGAGCGCTCTGGCAACACCACCCTCAATCCGAGCGTGCGGATGGAAGTTACAGTCGCGTGTACCAATCGTAAAACTCACCATCTCCATCGGGATACGCAGCGCAGCACAGACCAAGTTACTGGGGTGCTGGTTACCGACATGTGGTGACTTCAACACCGAGTAGCCAGCTTGGCGCAGTCGCACCAGATCCGCCAGCGAAACGCAATCGTAGTTATTTTCGATGACCAGTGGCATAGCCACCTCCATGAGTTGTGAAAAAGAACAAGCGCGGCACCCACTATTCCTAGATAGTTCTAATGGGCGCCACGCTCATGGCTTCTAGACCCCATGAGCGTACCGACCGTTAGTCAAAAACAAACCACCCCTCTGGCCGAAGCGAGAAGGGTGGTTTGGTTCTGGGGTAATTTGATGAATCTATTTACCGGTCATAACGCAGAACACACACCTCCTCGAGGCTCTTCCAGTGACGGCGCATTGGACAAATAAATACATTCATACTTCAGGTTTGATAGTAGCGGGTAGTAGAAAATTTGTCAAGTACTTATTTTGATTTTGCCGCACCAACAATTAATTCAGGTGAGAACCCTTCGGCGATGACGCCAAAGCGCGCGTAGGAGTAGAGTGCTACCCGAAACACTTGCTCGAGTGTTGAAAAGATAATGATCGCAATACTCAAGGTAACGATACCGAGGACCGCCACCGCAACGAGAGCGAAGACACCCACACCCGCAGACGCCAGCAGCAAAGCAAGACTGATGTAGAACAGCACCAGCCCAAAGATCACGATTGTCTGTATGAGCGAAAGTGACACATTCAAGATGATTGATTCGCCCCAGGTTTGTTTAAATACGTTGGCTGAGTTTTTAATTGACTTAGTGACTGACACGTTATCTAGCAGCAGGGTAGGTGCGATGAACATCGTGGCGATATTCCACGCCACCCCCAACAACGATGCGACCAACTTGCCGAGCCACTTCGATCGATCAGAAATAATCTTGAGAATGATTCCAACCGTCGCAGCGATGAGACTCCAGGCAAATAGTTTACCTCCGATGCTCTTGGCGCGAGACACCCCGTCCCGAAACCCAATATCACTACCATTGATCCGCTCGTATACCACTGCTGTCAGCGCCACTCGAAAGAAGGTGAGAATGAAATACGCGCCCACGTAATACACAAAGAGCGCCCCATAGAGCAATACGTCCACGATTGAGTCTTCGTACTGATCCCACTCTATGAATGAAATGACCGCGACAAACAGCAGTAGCTGTATAGTCAAAAATACACCAGAACAGACTGGGAAGAGGAGAATTTCTTTATCCTTTCCTAAGAGCCCAGCTGATTGCCGCAAAAGGAGCCAGCTTGCTTTGAAGCGACCCATCCGCTCTACCTGCGCGGCCGCGTCAGATTGGGATAGTTGTGTCGCCGCTGGCACCGCGGCCGGTGTCGGTGCGTTGCCGGCAGTTCGTCCGGACAGTGCTGCATCAACCGTCGCTTGGTCCCAGCCAGAGGTAATGAGCGCGTGGCGAATATCAGCGGTCGCAACGCCAGCCGCCGTTTGTTGACCGATGTAGCCGAGAAGTTCTTGTGAAATCATGATTCGTTTTTATAGTTCAGTAACAATTACAGTGTACGACGATGCAACTGCTCATTATTAATATGTACACGTTTAAAAAGAAAGAACCCCCCGGCACGCATGCGCGCCGGGGGAGGCAGTGGCTACGAGAAAGAAATCTCGACCTACTGCACTGGTTGCACCAGTTGGGACAGGCGGTCCACGAACTTCTCTCGGCATACCTGATTGATCCTAGCGGGAATCTCAACGGTTATGCAGTTGCAGGCACCGCGATCAAAGACACGCAGCGCCCCAGACCACTTAGAGAACACCTGATCCCACTCTGTTTCAAGCACGTCATTGGGCGGGAAGTTCACGTCGGACATATCGACAGTCCCAATGCGATACACCGACCGACCCTTACTTTCTCCGTGACACCAATAACTCATTTCCAAAGGAACCATTTTTACCTCCTGCGGGTTACCGGTCTTCAGCATACAAGTTTTCCGTCGTATCACAAGGAACCCATCCATCAGCTACCCTGTTTCATCCCCACCCACCCGCGTGCTACCATGCCCGTATCTTACTCATCGTTCATTCCACTACACATGTCTGACGCCACCTCATCATCAGTTCCACCATATTTAGAAAGTCTTAATGAACCACAGCAACAGGCAGTGTTACACACCGACGGGCCGCTGATGGTGCTGGCTGGGGCAGGGTCGGGTAAGACCCGCGTCATCACCCACCGCATCGTCCACCTGATTCATACCGGTGTGGCGCCGCATAACATCCTCGCGGTGACATTTACGAACAAAGCCGCCACCGAAATGCGAGAACGCGCCACGACTCTCACCCAGCAGTATCCCCCCACCCACCGGGCGACCCTGGACGGCTGGCCGGTCGTTACGACATTCCACTCGCTCGGTGTGAGACTACTGCGTGAGTTCCATGAGACAGCGGGACTGCGTCGCCACTTTACGATCTACGATCGCTCGGACCAACTGCGGGTCATGAAAACTGCTGTCACTGACGCCGGCTACAACCCCAAAGAATTCGAACCCAAGAAAATCCTCGGTGCCGTTTCGCGCGCCAAGGGTGATGCCGTAGACCGCCTCGCTTACTCTGACGCCGCATCTTCGTACTTTGAGGAAGTGGTCGCAAGTGTCTGGGACAAATACGAAACGGCGCTGCACAACGAACAGGCACTCGACTTCGATGACCTTCTCGTCAAGACATTACGCTTGTTACGCTCTAACCTACTGGTTCGTGAAACTCTACAGACTCGTTACCAGTACATTCACATCGACGAGTACCAGGACACGAACAAAGTCCAGTTTCATATCGCCGAGTTGCTCGCAGGGGGACACAATAATATATGTGTCGTCGGGGACATCGACCAGTCAATCTATTCGTGGCGCGGCGCGGATATTAAAAACGTCTTGCAGTTCGAGCGTCACTTCCCGAACGCACACACCATCCTCCTTGAAGAGAACTACCGCTCGACCCAGACCATCATCGGCGCGAGTAATGACATTATTAAAAAGAACAAAAACCGCGTCGACAAAACCGTCTTTACCAACAACCGTGAGGGGGACAAAGTCACCTTGTACGCTGGCATGTCTGGCTACGATGAGGCGGAATACATTGCGCTCACCGCGAGCGACCTGATCGCCTCGGGTGCCGAGCCGACCGACATCGCGGTGTTGTACCGGACGAACTTTCAGTCGCGCGTACTAGAAGAAGCCTTCCTCGGGTTCGATATCCCGTACCAACTGCTTGGTACCAAGTTCTTTGAACGAAAAGAAGTAAAAGACGTACTCTCATACTTGCGACTATCGCTCAATCCCGGCAGCAACGCCGACCTCGTGCGCATCATCAACACCCCCGCGCGCGGCATCGGCAAGGTCACGATGCTCAAAGTCATCGAGGGGAGACGTGGCGACCTCAATGCCGGCGCCGCCGCTAAGGTCGGGCAGTTTGATGCGATCATGATGGATGTAGCCAGAACGGCCCGGACCGAGCGACTGTCTGCGACGATCAAATTCATCATGAAGCGCAGCGGCATCGAAGACACCCTCAAAGATGAAGGGACCGAGGACGCACTCGAGCGGATCGAAAACCTGCGTGAGTTGGTGACACTCGCCACGCGCTACGACACGCTGCCGCCCGAGGAGGCGATCGAAACCATGCTGGAAAGTGCAGCCCTCGAGAGCGACCAGGACACCATGAAAGATAAAGAGGAGATGAACGCCGTACGCCTCATGACGATCCACGCCGCCAAGGGTCTGGAGTTCCCGTACGTGTTTATCACTGGACTAGAGCAAGGGTTGTTCCCGCACGAACGGATCGATGATGGACGGATCGATACCGAAGAAGAGCGTCGACTGTTTTACGTCGCGCTCACGCGCGCCGAGAAAAAGATCTTTCTTACGTACGCGCATATGCGCACGGTGTTCGGGCAATCGCGCGTGAACTTGCCGTCAGAATTTCTAAATGACATCTCGCCCCAGTACGTCGAAGCCGCAGAGCCTGGTGGATACGGCGGCGGGGAAGCGAGCGGGTACGAAACGACAGTGTATCTTGACTAATCCATCATTTCTGTCACTGTGCTAGCATGAATAAAAGCGAGCGTTTTCAACACAAAAAGTCCCTCGGCCAACACTTCCTTAACTCCGATCACATCCCGCACAAAATGTGCGACGCAGCGAACGTCGCTGCGGGGGACGTTGTGTTCGAAATTGGTCCCGGCACCGGGGCGCTCACCCGCGTGTTGTTGGAGCGCGGCGCGCGGGTCGTCGCGCTCGAAACTGACGCGCGCGCTATCACGTCTCTCCAAAACACATTTCCGAGTGAGGTCAACGGAGGGCAGCTCACCATTCATCACGGTGACGCACGGCATTTGGATTTAGCGTCATACGGCCTCCTAAGTGGCAGCTACAAAACGGTCGCCAACATTCCGTACTACCTGTCCGGCCTATTGTTTCGGCAGTGCCTCGAGACTGCTGTGCAACCAACTGATCTAGTATTCCTCGCACAAAGGGAAGTGGCGGAACGGATTGCTCGTGATCCTAAAGGATCGATCTTGTCGTATGCGATTCGCGTGTTTGGTGAACCTGCATATATATGCACTGTCAAGCGGGGACATTTTACGCCGCCGCCGGCAGTTGATTCGGCCATCATTGCAGTCCGCGCTATTTCGAACGCTGCCTTGCGGGGTGTGCCTGCAGCCGCGTATTTTTCTTTCCTACACACCGCGTTCGCCGGCAAGCGCAAACAGCTGGTGCGCAACCTCGCCGCGACAGTCGAACGCGACGTACTAGTGTCCACACTGCACAAATTAGAGCTATCCCCAACCGTGCGCGCCGAGGATATACCATTTACCCAGTTTATCCACTTGTTCCACCACTTATACACAGACGACAGTAGGGGATAACGAAACCAGTTTCCTCAGTCGGTATACTTTCTAATATGGCAGGTTATCTACATCCCCGAATAATCGGTTCTATCTTGGTGGGTGTGGCGTTGGTGGCAGGTGCTTTTGTTATGCGTAATTTTGGCTATATGCCAGAACGCCAAACGGCAATCGTGTCGCAATCTGCAGTGCCGGTTCGTGAGGCAATTGTAGTAGTAGACACGGACAATAACGGTATCGAAGATTGGCGAGATGAGTTTGTCGATAACGCAGAAATTCTTGTGCCTGCACCTGAATCCACCGAACCATACGTGCCACCAACCACCTTGACCGGGCGCCTTGGCGAGAACTTTATTGAATCGTATCTCCTCACCAAAACCCAAGGTACATTCGGCCGCAGTACCGACGAACTCGTGTCTGATACCGTAGACGTACTGGCTGCAGAAACTGCTCACAAACTCTATAGTGCCCGTCAACTAGAGATCATGGATGATTGGGAAAATGAAGATATTGTCAATTATGCCAACACCGCAGCTTTAGCCATCACAAACAACAACGTCGTTCTCGAGCAAGGAGAATTATTTATCTTGTACGATGCACTACAAACCGAAGATCCCCAAGGAATTGCTGAATTACAACTGATTTCGGCCGCTTACGCTGGTATGCGCGACGATATGTTACAGACACCGGTCCCGCGCACATTCGTAAAAGAGCATTTAGACCTGATCAATACGTACCACGCCTTACATAAAGACGTTGAGGCGATGGCTATCACGCTTGAAGACCCCGCCTTTGCGCTCATGCGCCTCAAACGTTATGAAGACGACGCCCTGGGGTTACAATACGCTCTACAAAATATGTATCGAGCCTTACTGCCATACTCGTCACTAGTGACCAACGACGACCCTGCGGTATTGTTTGCGATATTTAGTCCACAATTTACTTCTTAGCGCATGACTGTATTCTTTCTATTCTTAAAAAAAGCAGTTGTATTAGGATTACTTGTGGTGGTTGGGTTCGTTGCTACCTACACCCCACAATTACCGAGCAATAATGTCCAGCCTGTACAGGCGGGGGGTGGTCTAGGGGCTGGCGCGACGGAATTCACGCAGTTGGCGAACAATACGCTCCTGGGTTCAAACTTGGCACAAAATACAATAACCGCAGTTAGTACTGCTGGTTCATGGTTAAATGATAATGTACTCGACGGCCTAGGGTGGGCAATTGCCAAGCGTATTATGTCCGGTATGATTCGCAGTCTGATCAACTGGGTCAACTCAGGGTTTCAGGGTAGACCAGCATTTATACAAGATTTTACTGGTTTTTTAACTGATATTGCCGATCAGGAAATTGGCAATTTGATTAGCCAGATTGGTGGTGACAGTGGCATTGGTTCGTTTATTTGTTCGCCCTTCAAACTAGATGTGCAGATTGCCATTGAAACCCAGTATCAGCGTGGGCGAGCAGGGGGGTCGGCGCCAGCGTGTCGCTTATCGGGTATTGTCAGCAATATCCAGGGCTTCATTGATGGTGTAGACACGAGCGGCGGTATCCGTGACTGGCTCACAATCACCGCCACGCCGCAAACCTATACACCGTACGGTGCCGTCCTCACCGCCGAAGGACAGGCGAGAGCCCGGATCATCAATGCCCAGGGACAGGAAGTCGACCTCCTCAAGTTCGGTGGTGGTTTCCTCTCGCAGCGAGTGTGCGAACCCCTACAAGGCGTGACCGGCACTAAAAACTGCTCGATCGTAAAACCAGGTCAGGTTATTGCTGCCCAGATCAATAAGGCGCTGGGTGCTGGGCAAGATACGTTAGTAGAGGCTGATGAAGTAAATGAGCTGATCTCAGCCTTATTGGCGCAGTTAGCAAACAAAGCACTCTCAGGCGTATCAGGATTACTCGGCCTATCTGATCCGGGGGGAGGGCGTTCAGGCGGTTCTAGCTCGTTTCTTGACGACTTATATAATGATTCTGGTAGAGCGACAGTCAGTGGCACTGACACTGACAATATTATCAGTCGGTCGCTAGAAATTGAGCGTGATTTTGTTGCCCGGGCCGAGGCACTGCGGACTGGCTATGTATTGTTCATTGCCAACAGTACTAATTCTACAAACCGAAATCGAGCCCAAACTGCACTCGCTGACATCGAGAGGCGATTGGCCGACAGCCGATTGTTGATTACTGAACTAGAGGTATTAGAAATACGGTATCAAACCCCAGACGAAAGCGAACAAATTGAAGTGCTAATCGAATATTCTAATCTTAGTTCTCAAACCAAGTCTCAGGCCGACTCGCGAATCGAAAACTGGACGCGCACCGCTGATGACCTTGGCATCGTAGTGCCGGCGACCGCGCTCGGTGCTACACCTTTGCGGTTAACAAATAGTATTGACCCTTATAGGGAGCAGGCCACCACCACTACTCTCGAAGCTGGACCGAACGTACCGCCACCATTGAGACCAGCAAATGACAGCCGCAACTAGAGTAGATATTATATGAAACACTCTATATATCTTACTCTTACACCCGCGCTGCGATTTTGGGTTTGGTGCCTAGCCATCATCAGTATTTTCCTGATACCGCCCGCTGCGGCAAAAGCCCAGACAAATGATACACCCTCTCTCCCAACTGGCTCGAACGGACTGCCGAGTTTTGATGCGGCGGTTACACCACCTCCTATTCCGACTGGATCGAACGGACTGCCGAGTTTTGATGCGGCGGTTAACAACCTTAGTCCCGTCCCCACTACCCCTACCACGCCGACCGGAAACAGTGTGAGCCCGGGCGTGGTCACACCTCCCGGTGCTCCGGCCGGTGTCACTAGAGCTGCCGGTACAGGGAACGATGCCCGGAACCCCCAGGTAGAAGTACGCAGCTGGTCTGATTACGACAGCCTCGAGGGTAAAATTTATTTCATTGTTATGAGTTTCCTCGGTTGGTTCGCGGGGTGGGCAGCTGGCTTTTTAGATTATGTCATCAAGGACTTTGTTATTGGATTTGGCAGCAGTGTTGACAGCAGTGGGGTTGGTTCCGCCATTGATACGCTATGGGCATTGGTGCGCGACTTGTTCAATATTCTCTTTATTTTCGCTATTATCTACATTGGTTTCAAGATGATCTTACGGCGCGATGAAGGTGGGGCGCAGAAAGCGCTCGCATACCTTGTAATGGCGGCACTATTAATCAACTTTAGTTTGTTTATCTCCAAGGCCATCGTTGATTTTACTAACTTACTGGCAACCGAGATTGGTCAAGCCGGCTTTCCTAATGCCGGGGCAGCGCAGGCGACAATTACTCCGGATCGCGAAGGAGAAATTCTGGTGGGTCAGACCTTCTTTAATAACATGAGGCTCACTACATCGCTCGCGGCCGACGGTAACCTGACCAGGGGCGGTGTATTACCGTGGGGCTACATTTTTGGAAACGCCATTGTGTATGTCATAGCCATATTTGCGTTTATGGCTGGGGCCATCATGTTGCTGATCCGATACGCAGCGCTATGCGTGTTTATGGTGTTTTCACCGCTGATGTTCATTGGCTGGATACTGCCCAATTTTAGGGGCACAATGGAAAAATACTGGCGGAATTTCCTGGGGCGCGCGTTCTTTGCACCCGCCTACATGATCATGATTTACCTCTCGTCGGCGGTGATCGTGGCTACTGTTGGTCAGAATTCTTTAACTATTGGCGACGCCATGCCTGGTGCTACCACCAACACAACTGGTTTAGCCAACACTGCGGGGGATATTGCAGCCGGAATCGGACCATTCGCGCTGTCGGCCGTGTTCCTCATTATGTCGGTCATGGTGGCTGGGTACCTGAGTGCTGATGGATCAAAACTGGCGATGCGCACGGGACAGCGGTTGGCGCGAGGAGGGAGACGTATGGCCAGTAATGCAGCCATGCGAACTGGTAAATTCGCGGCTAGAAACACGGCTGGATACGGTGCGCAAGCCCTTGGTGCAGAGGCTGAACAAGGCAGAAAAAATTTCCAGCGCAGAATGGCACTCCAAGCACAGAAGGGTGGTTGGCGCGCAAAAGTTGCTCGGGGTATGGATAAGACGTTTACACCAGCATACAAAAAAATGGAGAGTGCTTCAGTTGCAGGCTCTGAAACCATTGAACAAAAGCGTAAGCGTGTAGCGGAGCAGGACAAAAATTTTGCTACGATTGCTCGTAAAACTACAGGAAACAGTGATATTGAAGCGGCGAAAGATATTAGCTTGGTACAAGAAAACATGTCTGCAGACGATCGACAGAAGCTTGATGCGGCTGAAAAAGCAGCGAATCGCATTTCATTAAAAGAGCTGGAAGAGATGTCTAACGACGATCGACTGAAAGTACTACGCTACCTTAAAGCTCCAACGGTTTCTAAATTGCTTGAAAGTGATAACGTCAATGAGGCTGATAAAAAAGCTCTTGGAAAAGAATACGAAGATATTATTAAAAGTAGCGTACTCGACGAAAACGGCCGTGTCATTAATGATGAGTTTGCAAAACTGACGAAGCAACAGATCGAAATACTCGGTGACGAGTTCGCTAAAGATTTTGCGCATGGCTTTACAGATTCTCAAGTTGAGGACTTTAAGAAAAGTGATGCGTTTACACAGCGGCAAAAAGACACTTTCCAAAAAGCGCGTGGAGACGAACAGAAGAGGCGAGCTGCTCAAGCACCAACTCGAAAAGCGATGTTTACTGGCACTGAAACAAAATGGATTAATGGTGCCAGGCGAGCAACTCCTAAAAGCAAAGCTCGTAAGGCAGTTGACATTGCTTCATTACCATACGAAGCGTTTGTCGACACCAATACCAATACCATACACAGTAACAGCATCCCATACCTTACAGCCGACGTTCTTAAAGCTCTGGCAAAAAAGGCTAATGATGGTAAGTCAGATATAAATGAACAACAACGCCGAGAGTTAGCTAGAAAACTACTGTCTCTTGGAGTTGCTGGTGGGGTATCTTTGTCCACAATCACATATCTCGGTTCAAACAAAGGTAAGGAAGACTTCTATCTCTAACGTATGATTAATTTCGAACAAAGGATTAATACTTATGAGCAATTAACCGGGGTTGCAAGAGAGATGTACGACTCTTCGGAAACCAGTTTAAAACTTACTGATCTAGGTGCAAAGAATGGTTTAATAAATGATAAGATTACAGAATTTGCCGTCGCCGTTGGCGACGTCATCCTCGGTCTCGTCCCACAGGATAAACTACTAGAACTGTTAGTCGAGAGACTAGGTATCACACATGCAGAGGCGTTGACGATCACTGCTGAGGTAGCTGATTTCTTGCAACCATTACATCAACCTGCGAGTCACACCGCCACCAGCACCGCCGCTGAAATTGCCGAAATGGAACAAGCTCTTGCGCAGCTGCAACCCATCCGCACCATGGCCGGTGACGCCGGGCGCGCACGAGACCACGCCGCGGCAGCAGACCCGAACACCCACGCCAGTATCCCGCAGGCGGACCTGCTCGGTAGTCGGCAATCCGGCTCGGGCGAGGGCAACCCCCGCGTGTAATAATTACCCTGCCACAGCTGCACGCGTGGATGATATACTACGAACGTATGCGTTTTGCGGTACCACAGTTCATTGATATCGAAGATAAAATTTTCGGCCCCTTCACCTGGCGTCAGGCAGTGTACCTCGGTGGCGGGATCGGGTTCTTCGTCATCATGTTTATTGTCTTTGACTTATTCCTAGCCGTGCTACTGAGTATCCCGGTGCTGCTACTGGTGGGAGCATTGTCGTTTTATCCAATCAATAACCGGCCATTCTCGTATTTTCTCGAGGCCATTTGGACCTATTTTACAAGCAGTCGGCTGTATCTCTGGCGGCAAAAAGAGGGGATTGTCTATCGCGATACGACTAGTTCTAATAGAGCAAATAGCAACCCGCTTGTGAACTCACAAAACCGGGGCAACACTCATAAAAGTATCACCTCACTGACGAGAGATCTCGAATTAAAAGCTCTTCAAAAAGACTAATCCGCAGCACTATGGCCACCACCGCAACCAGTACGCAGAACTTTGTCCCGATCAAAAACATTCGAGACGGGGTGATAATTAAGAAAAATGGCGAGATGTGTCTGGTGATCTTGGCGTCTTCAATTAACTTTGCGCTCAAATCCTACGATGAGCAGCGCGCAATTTTGCTGCAGTTTCAAAATTTCTTGAACACGCTTGATTTCTCTTTACAGATCTGTGTCCAGTCCCGCAAGTTAAACATCGAGCCGTATCTCGAAGTATTAGATAATCTACAAGGTAAACAAAATAACGATTTGATGCGCGTGCAGCTCGCGGAATACATCGAATTTATTAGAAGCTTTACTAATGATACTGATGTTATGAGTAAAAGCTTTTTTATTGTAGTGCCGTACTCACCGACTAAACTAAACGTCGCCAATAAATTCACCAACATATTCAGCGGCTCCAAGACAGCTGTGAATACCGATGACCAACAGTTTGAAGAACACCGACTGCAACTGGAACAACGCGCGTCACTCGTGACTCAGGGACTGGCTAGTGTCGGGGTCCGCACCATGCCGCTCGGGCGCGACGAGTTAGTAGAGCTCTTCTACCATTTATATAACCCAGCTGATACCACCGGTACGGCACCGGCAACACAATCGTAGTGCGGGGTGTATACTAGATCAATATGAGTACATTTGATTTCTTGCGTCCGAGCGCCGACACTACTACTGAGGCCTTGGCGGGGCAGCTCTTGACACTGACTGATGTGATCTCTCCGGCCGCGATCAAGATCAAACCGCGCAGTATTAATATCTCGGGCGTTAACGCCCGCACGTACTACGCGGTGGCATACCCTCGTTACCTGAGCGACGGCTGGATCGAACCGGTACTGAACTTGGCCAAAGAACTAGATGTGTCTATTTTCATTCACCCGATTGACACCGCTGAAACCCTCAAAAAATTCCAGAAGAAAGTTGCCGAGGTGCAAAGCCAGATTATGACCAAGGCCGAACGAGGTGAAGTCCGCGATCCGCAACTAGAAGCCTCGTACCGTAATCTAGAGGATTTGCGTGACAAACTCCAACAAGCCGAGGAAAAGTTATTTAATGTCGGCTTTTACGTCTCGCTGTACGGTGAAAATGAAAGCGAAATCAATAAAGTTGAGAATGATCTGCGGGGGATTTTGGATGCCAAGTTAGTCAGTATGAAGCCGGCGCTCTTCCAGCAGGAACAGGGTATCAAAAGCGTCTTTCCGCTCAATGATGATATCCTGCAGGTGCACAGCAAATTTAACTCGTCACCGTTATCGAGCTTCTTCCCATTCACTTCATTTGACCTAACCTCTGACACCGGGATTTTGTACGGGATCAATCGCCACAATTCGTCGCTCATATTGTTTGACCGGTATTCACTGACGAACTATAACTCGGTCACATTCGCTACCTCCGGGGCCGGTAAGTCCTATGGCCTTAAGTTAGAAATTTTGCGCTCACTTATGTTCGGCACCGAAGTAATCGTGCTCGACCCCGAACGTGAGTATGAGTATTTGGCCGAAGCGACCGGTGGTCGGTTCTTTAATATTTCGCTTTCTAGTAACCACCACGTCAATCCGTTTGATTTACCGCCGCCAGCCAGTGATGAGGACCCGCGCGACGTGCTACGCACCCACATCATCGAGATGATCGGACTATTTAGACTAATGCTCGGCGGCTTGACACCAGAAGAAGAGACATTGGTCGATCTCGCCCTCCAAGAAACCTACGCCCTCAAAGACATTACCGGTGAGGTTGATTTTACTGGTATGGAACCGCCGCTACTATCTGATTTTGAAATGGTGTTAGCTGGAATGGAAGGCTCACAATCGCTCATTTCACGCATTCAAAAGTACACCTCGGGCACTTGGGCCGGATTCATGAATAAATCCACGAATGTTGATATCAATCAAAAATTTGTGGTGTTCTCGCTGCGCGACATGGAGGATGAGCTCAAGACTATCGCCATGTACATCGTCACTCACTTTATCTGGGGCAGCATCCGACGCAATCTGAAAAAGCGCCTGATGGTAATCGACGAGGCGTGGTGGATGATGAAAAGCGAAGATACGGCCTCGTTTTTGTTCTCCCTCGCCAAGCGTGGCCGCAAATACTACCTCGGCATTGCGACCATCACGCAGGACGTGGACGACTTTTTACGTAGCCCATACGGAGTACCGATGATCACCAACTCCAGCATGCAACTATTGATGAAGCAATCGCCTACGGCAATTGATAATATTCAAAAGACTTTCAATCTAACTGATGAGGAGAAATACTTATTACTCGAATCGGGAGTAGGGGAAGGTATCTTCTTCGTGGGTCTCAAGCATGTGGCCATCAAAATCATTGCCAGTTACACTGAAGACCAAATCATTACCACTGATCCAGGACAGCTGATGAAGATTCGTGAAGCGCGAGCCGAACTATCGGCCCAGTAGATACGCACAGCGAGCCCAAATCCAGATAGAACGCTCTGTTACTATTAGTAATACTATATGGGCACAATATTTGTTCGCAGTCTATCAAAAGGTGTATTGCTGGTGGTGTGGGGAATTATAGCCGGACTGATCACCTGGCTCACGCCGGAGGTCGCGCAAGGACAATTTGCAACGGATAGCTTAGGACTAGGTATCGCTGACGAGATCGTACTCGATCAGATTAGGCCTACACCCGGCACTGTAGTGACAGCGACCTTAAATGATTACTCGAGTGGCATAACCGGGCCACAAGTAACCTGGCGACTCGACGGTGTGTTGATAGAAACAGCCACCAATCGTAGACAGATAGAGGTTGTGGCTGGAACAGTTGGTACGCCACAAACTCTCACCGCCACCCTCACTCGTGGTAGCGGCACAGAGCAGACGCTCACGGCGTCTTTTATACCGACTTATACCGATATTGTCGTCGAACCGCAAACTCGTGTCCCTGACTGGTACGCCGGACGAGGACTGCCTAGTTTTAGTAGTGTTGTCAATGTGACCGCAATAGTGAACGATGGTTCATTTATTGATCCCGCTACTCACGTGTACGAATGGCGTGTCGGCCAGCAAGTGCTAGAAGGTGGAGCAGTTCGTGGCAGACATAAAACGTCCTTTCTCACGCCACGTGGTGGTCGAGTAGCGGTGACAGTAACCGTTAGCACCCTAAACGGTGTTGTGGTCGGCAAAGCGGGTAAAATGGTCGAGATTGGTGAACCAGAGCTACTATTTTACGAGCAACACTCGCTTTACGGCCTCCAACAAACACCATTACGCCCCGAGCAAACGGTGATTGGTAACACAATGACTGTACGAGCCGAGCCATTTAATCTCGATATTCGCGTCTACAACAACCCCGATGTATCAGAATGGCAAATCAACAGTCAGACCACCAGCAACAACACCCAAAACCCCTACCTAATCACCCTGCGCCAGCCAGCGGGACAGCGTCGTGTGTCGCTTGGTTTTCATGTCCGGTCATTACAACAGGTACTCCAGGGTGACGAGGAACAATTGATTCTCCGCTTTTAAATATGAAACGATCATTGCTAATTATTGTTGGATTACTAATTGTACTGCTATTGATTGGTTTGTGGACGTACTTATTGATAACTCATAGTAGTCCTACAGTGCCTAATGAGCCACAATTCGGGACGGATGTGACAGATCCAAACGTAGGGGCAACGGTGCCAACTGGTGTAACCGAGCCAATAGTTGCTATCAGTGATACCATCGCCCTCCAACAGCTAACGACCGATCCTGTTGCTGGTTTCCAAAGTATTCGTATCGGTACCAGCACTACCGGCCAAATATATTACGCTCAAGCTGGAACCGGTCATGTGTTCTCCATCAATACCAGCAGTGGCGAGCGGACCCGTCTATCTGGCACCACCATTCCATTCGTGCAGCGTGCGGCTATTACTCCTAATGGGGGATACATCATGTTAAAAGCAATCAGGAATGGCGAAACCGAGTACATCATGGGCACCATCACTCCGAACACAGAATCACTGGTCAACTTTGCGCTGACAGATCCAATCTTTGATTTTACCGTTACCGACGAGAACGAGTTTATGTATGCCGTAGCTAATGCCGGTGAGACTATCGTGCGAGTGTTCAATCCAGCGGAAAACACCACCCGTACCGCCTTTTCTGTACCACTTCGCGATATCACCATTGACTGGCACGAATCTACTGCCGGACCGCATTATGTCTATCCCCGAGCTAACAGCCGACTAGAAGGCATGCTGTACATGTACACCGACGGAGCCGGGGATCGACTGCCTGTATCTGGATACGGATTCTCGGCGGTTGGTAACGAACTGGCGGTACTGAGCAGCAGCATCGTTGACCGGTTGTACACCACCAATCTGTACGACCCCGAGACGGACCAAAACACCCTCGCACCACTCTCGTTTATTCCTGAAAAGTGCACCTTTGTCCGCGGCAGCGTGAATGCGCTGTGTGGTGGCAGTTTCGAGTCTTACCCCGGCGCTATGCCGGACCCATGGTATCGCGGTGCGCTACAGACGACGGATGCGTTGTGGGAAGTGAACGCGCAGTTTGGCTCGGCCAGTTTACTGTCCAACCTGTCTGATGTAGCGGGGCAGAGGATCGATGTCGTTCGCCCGACGCTGACGGAGTCCGGCGAGGTGCTACACTTTATCAACAAATCAGACAACACGTTATGGCAATTCGACACCACCATCTAACCTTTGCGCTCGCAGTCCTCGCTGTCTGGCTACTACCAGGCCTAGCCTGGGCACAGACCTTTACGCCGCTGGTCGGGATCCCGGGACTAGAAGGGAATGCGGATTTCAATACCTACATCAATGCCGTGTATGGTCTGGCTATCAGCCTGGCGGCGCTACTGGCGGTGATCAAAATCATCATTGCCGGTGTTAAATATATGTTCACCGACATCGCCACCGACAAGGGAGATGCTAAGAAAGACATCAAAGGGGCAGTGTTTGGTCTGGTGCTGGTGCTGTCCGCCGTTTTGATCCTGACGGTGATCAATCCTGATTTAACACGGTTTGAGTTAAATATTGAACAGACTAGGAATTTGGGACCGGTGGTGAGGGAGAATGTCAGAGCTTTTGAAGCTATTGTTATTCAGGAAGACGGTTATTCATACATACCTGGAACAGCTTCAAACCAAGATCAATTAGCCTACTCAAGAGACTGTGCACTAAACGGTAATATAATTCAAAGACCTTCTACCGGCAGTAATGAGATACGCTGTTTTGAAAGGGATAATGCTGCATTAGATATAGTAGAAGAAAACTTAATTAATGGTGATGGAAACGTAAATTCTAATGTCATCAATTCCGTATTAAATAGATACCCTATATACATTAACCCTTATGAAGTTGAAGAAAACGTATTAGTCCAAATTCAAGAAGATCTCGCTGTTACTGAAGAAGGGATAATTTTTGCAGTGAAAACTCCATTGCCTGATGGTGTACCGTCAGCAGCTAATGGCTATCCTGATGGGTTTGAATCTCAGTTAGAGGGCATATGTAGTGCGTACGCGCAAGCAAATGAAAATTCCGCTATTGAACTAGTGTACGATCCACAAAGCGGCTATGCGACGTGTGTAGATGGATCATAGGTTGATTACCGATGTCTTCTCACCCAGTACTCCTGCGCGATCGCAGTGATATTGCTAACCGCAAAGTAGAGCGAGATGATAGCGGTCGGGAATAGGTACGCGATCACCGTGATCACTACCGGCATTACGTACTTCATCTGCACTTGCATGTTGCGCATAAAATCGTCCTTGAAATCTGGCTTGGCGCCAGCTTCCTTGGGCGGGAGTACCGGTAGCGTCAGTTTCATCTGCAAAAACATCGTCGCTCCAGCCAGGATCGCGAGTGGCAAGCTACGCGACGCAACGTCAAACACTCCAAGTAATAGGGTAGTCGCCTCAGCCGGTACCTCGACAAACGTATACAAGATATCTGGATCAAAATTGATACTGATCAAACCATCTTCGGCTACGTCGACCAAACTAGAGACTGCAAAATAGAGCGCAATAAAGATTGGTAATTGGAGAAGAATTACCAAAAAGCTCGCGAACGGATTCATCCCCGCTTCTTTATAGATTGTCATCATTTCCGCTGCTTGGCGTTGGCGGTCGTCTTTGAACTCTTCTTTTAATGCCTTGAGGCGCGGCTCGATCTCGCGCATGATCCGCTGCGTTTTGGCGGCCTTGATTGATAAAGGCAGCAAGATCATCTTGACCAGCACCACTGTCGCGATGATCGCTAGACCGATATCGCCGTCAGGGAATACATTAATAAAAAATACCAGGGCGTTATAGACCGGATCGTAGAAAAACGTGTGCCAAATAAAACTCATGGGGTCAGTGTACTGGGTTTTATGGTTCGGGCAAGTGAGTCACTGATAGTAGCTTGCTGCTGACGACGCGAGAGGGCCGCAAACGTAGGTTTAAGTAGCACAATGTACTGCGCCGGCGGCAGCACAGCGTTACACATAGCGGCGTACGCTCTTCGTCGTAGACGGTTGCGCAATACCGCCAAACGCGCCACCTTTTTACTTGTCACTACCGCCACAGCAAGGGTGTCGTGGGGAGCAATAATGATGGTGTGGGTAGGGAAGTGGAACCGTTTACCCTGCTGGAAGGTGGTAGTGAACGCAGAGCGAGTTAATCGGTGTGACTTTTTGAACATACCTATTAATTTAATATAGTACCCAGCAATGGATCGTCACGCACCATTGTGAGCACGATTACTACGAAAAAAGCGCTAGCGCGCTTTTTTGACTGTCAGCTGGTGGCGGCCCTTGCGGCGGCGGGCTTGGACGATCTTGCGGCCACTCGGCGTGGCGGTACGCACGAGAAATCCATGCGTTTTAGCTCGCTTACGCTTTTTTGGTTGATAGGTTCGTTTTGGCATAGGAAATTATTGTGTGTGCCTAGAACCATATCAAAATATCCTGGCTTTGCAAGCTGTTGTGCTCGTTTAAAGCAACAAGTACATACATAAATCAATTTGTTCACTACTTATCCCCAATTTATCCCCAGTTGCATTACTAATCCACAGTTTGGGGTATTAAAACAAACGCGTTCTATGCGTGTCTGCCAAGCGTTGGAATCTTTTTACATTAGCCGTATACTTTTACTATCTATGAATCCGGTATTAACTTCACTTTCAAAACCAAATAGTATTGTGAAAACTGAACAGGTGAACGTAAAGCAGCTATGGAATGACGCCCTGGTCAAAATTGAACTTTCAATCACTACCGCTAATTTTAAGACCTGGTTCCGTGACACACACATTGTCACGCTCGAAGACGGCACCGTCACTATTGGGGTGCCTAGTATCTTTGTCAAAGACTGGTTGCAGGACAAATTTCACACGCTGATACTTAAAACCCTGCGCGATTTGACCCCGCATGTACGCAGTGTCGAGTACATCGTAGCGCAGCGTAACGAACGCAAACAAGAATCAACCAAAAATCAAACCGTCAACGCCGCCTTGCCGCTTGAGGAGTACTACGTCAACAAAAACGACAACCTCAACCCGAAATACTCGTTTGAAACGTTTGTAGTTGGTCCATACAACGCCCTGGCGCACGCAGCCGCCAAAACCGTCGCGGAAAAGCCTGGTATGTCGTATAATCCGTTGTTTATCTACGGTAAAACTGGCCACGGTAAAACTCACCTGATCCAGGCGGTTGGGAACATGGTGAAAAAGGCTGGCAAGAAAGTCTTTTATGTAACCTCTGAACGGTTTACGGTCGATTACATGAACTCTCTACAGACCGGTAGTGCCAACAGCTTCAAAGACAAGTACCGACAGTACGACGTCTTGATCATGGACGACGTGCAATTCTTGGCTCAAAAAGAAAAAACGCAGGAAGAGCTGTTTCATCTCTTTAATGCACTTCACGACAATAACAAACAAATTGTCTTTAGTAGTGACATCCACCCAGCCTTATTAAACGGCATGGAAGAGCGTTTACAGTCACGCTTTGCGCAGGGGATGATCGTTGATTTGCCTGCCCCCGATATTGAGTCGCGCGCTGCAATTTTGCGCGCCAAGGCATCACAACACAGCCTCGTACTGGCTGATGATGTGATCGAGCACCTCGCCGCTAGTATTGAAGGGAACGTCCGCGAGTTAGAGGGAGCCCTCAATAACATCCTGTGCCAGTCACAATTACTCGGTAAGGTGTTAGAGCTCGATGAAGTCCGCACCATCATCAAAAATAGCTCTCGGCCACGCAAAACGCTAGCTATTACTGATGTGGTAGAGAAAGTAGCGCGATACTTTGACATCGACCACGCCAGCATTTACGAAAAGACGCGCCGCAAAGAAGTTGTCAAACCCCGGCAAATTATCATGTATATTCTTCGGGAAGATTTCCAAATTTCGTACCCAGCCATTGGTAAAAAGTTAGGCGGACGCGACCACACCACCGTTATCCACTCGTGTGAAAAAATCAAAAACGAGATCAAAACCGACCACGAACTAAAAGATGAGATCGAACAAGTGCGTATCCTCCTTAAATAAAAAATCCCGCCGCATTAGCGGGATTTTTTTATGTATACAACAACTGCCAATGTACAAGTGGATAGACACTGGGCGAGGCTGTGCACTACCGTGTGTGTAGTGCTACAGCCGAGGTGGGGAAGCTGGTCGAATAAGTCCTGTTTATACCCAGCTGACCACTAATACGGTATACTTACCCCCATGTAGTTCGCGCCTGGTTCCGAACAATACACCCTAAACGGTGGGTATTGGGGACGAGAATAGCTTTACTATTTTGCACACAATCAAGTTATACCCCTATCCCCAGCACTAATAATAAAGAAGAAATAAGGTATAAAGAAAGATATGGAACTAACCCTTCTCCACAGTGAATTAACGAATGCGCTTGAGCTGGTCTCGAGAATCACCAGCAAGCATCCAACCCTCCCTGTTTTACAGTGTGTACTGCTCGAAGCAAAAGGTAGTGATATCACAATTCAGGCAACGAACCTGGAACTATCGGTGATGGTGCCGCTCTCGGGTACGGTCGTCAGTGAGGGGGTGATCGCGATCCCCGCTATTACGTTCCTGCAAAGTATTCAGTTTGTGTCAGGGTCAGACATTACTCTGCGGACTGAAGGGGACACATTGCAAATCGAGACAACCACCTCCAATACCTCGATCAAATTATTTGCCGCTGATGAGTTCCCTAATCTACAGCAAATCACTGACGTACCGCTACAAATTAAAGGGAGGTTGTTCGCCGAAGGGATCAAGAGCGTGGCCTTTGCGGCCTCTCAGACATCAATCAAGCCGGAGTTAGGTAGTGTGTTCATCCAGCAGTCACAAAGTGATACTCTTACTTTTGTGGCGACAGACTCGTTTCGGTTAATGGAGCGGACTGTGTCACAGCCAGGGTTGCAGTTCGAGACATCGCTTATGGTGCCGCAAAAGAATGCCTTAGAATTGGCTCGGGTGTGTGACCTAAAATCCGATGATCCAAAATTAGGCATTAGCGACAGTCAATGCGCGTTGCGCTGGTCTGACGGGACTTACATTGCCAGTCGCTTAGTGACTGGAACATTTCCAGACTACGAGCAGATCATCCCTAAAGAATTCGTCACTACTGTAGATATCCTCAAGGCCGATTTCCAGCAATCAACTAAAAAAACCAATATCTTTTTAAATAAATTCCGTCAAGTAGCCTTGGTAATTGGTGAACAGTCACTGACGGTGTCGGCGCAGAACGCCGACGTGGGGCAGACCACTGATACGATTAATGCGGCCGTTGACGGGGAAGAGTTATCGCTTAATTTCAACCAGCAGTATTTGGTGGAGTCACTGCAGCACTTTGTGGGTGACACGCTCGAGTTACGGTTTGCCGGGATCGGTCGGCCGCTAGTGATTAGTCCAAAGGGGAGCGCTACGGTGCGTTATTTGGTAATGCCGATGAACCGCTAATATGCACATTAGCAAGTTATTCCAGAAATACGCGCTGACGCTGCGGCCACCACAAAAACACGTTGAAGAAGAGTGTGTCAAAGCAATCCAAAAATTCTGTCACCTAGACATCACACCCCAATCAGTGTTGTACGTGCCGG
Organism: uncultured Candidatus Saccharibacteria bacterium; assembly: GCA_964626635.1. Lineage (GTDB taxonomy): Bacteria > Patescibacteriota > Minisyncoccia > Phycocordibacterales > UBA918 > OLB19. The sequence goes on along the minus strand of CAZVFY010000003.1, from coordinate 42,373 downwards.
CTACCCGAACCATCACGCTTCATACACCAGCCTTATTGCGAACAGAAATAAAACGCAAGGAAGAGCGAATCATTGGATTGCTTCGTGAAATACTCGGGCCCGATAATGCCCCCAAGCGGATTAGCTAGTCGCGCAGGCGGCGGCGTGTTGAGCGCTCACTCTCATTCTCATCATCTTCTTGATCAGCTACCTCTTGTTCTAATTCTTCCAGGGCGGCGGTCGCAGCGGCACTAGCTTCGAGCGCGCTGATAAGGGGGCCGTACGTGGTTTCTACCCACTGACGCACACCATACTGCCAGTTGTCGTAAGCGGGGTCACTGGCGGGGTTGTTAGGTAGTGGTCCGTTGGGATCTGATTTGATTACGTAGTGCAGGATATTATTGATATTTCGGTACGGGGCAGCGAGGTCGAGAGCATTCGTGCCAGAGGCGTTCGAGAGGTCGGCTAGGCGCAAGTATTGTCCACGGACGACTGGTTTGACGCCGCTAGTGTTGATTTGGGGCTGAGTGAACGTTTGTGACTCGAGATCAGAGAGGGCGACATCCATAAATTCACGCCACATTGGAGTAGTAATAAGCCCAGACAATCCTCCACCCATCGTAGCGTTGTCATTATTTCCCACCCATGCTCCAACGGCCAGGTTAGGGGTGTACCCCATAATCCAAGCGTCACGTAAATCATTGGTACTGCCTGATTTAAGTGCAACATCACGGTCGGCAAAATTAACGAGCGAAAACGCACCCCATAATGGCGCCCGAGCAACATTATCTGACAGCACATCACTCACCATTCGGGCAGTGTTCTCATCTAAGACTCGCCTTGATGTTATCTCGGTCATATCCTCGATGGTTTCACCGTTCACATCCTCAACCTTTAAAATGCTACGTGGCTCGGCTCGAACTCCTTCGTTAGCAAATACGCCGTATGCGTGCGTCATATCCAGTAGACGCACCTCACCACCACCCAGCACCAAGGTAAGGCCATACCGTTCAGTATCCGTCAGTGTCGTCAACCCCATTTCCGTAGCGAATTGCACAGTATCGTCTAGACCAGCCAAGTAAAGTGTTTTGACGGCTGGAATGTTGAGTGATTGAGCGAGTGCGTTACGCATAGAAATTGGCCCTACAAATTGATTATTATAATTACGGGGTGCATAACACGGTGATTCGGACGTGATTTCCCACGGTTCACAGGCGGGAGAAAATTGCGTGGGTACATCAAATAGGATTGTGTTTGGAAGATACCCTTTACGCCAGGCGTTTGCGTACACAAACGGTTTGATGGAAGACCCTGGTTGGCGGTTGGCTTTAGCTACATTAAAATTACCGTCGTTTTCTTCATCAAAATAGTCCCGTGAACCCACCATCACTAGCACATCACCAGTTTGTGGATCGGTGGCTACTAGCGCAGCGTTTGTGGCGTTAAACTTCTCAGTGTTTTCAGCCACACGCTTGGCGACAATCTCCTCAGCTGATTTCTGAAGTTCGTAATCGAGTGTCGTAATAACGCGTAAACCTTGTTCAGCCAACGTTTTATCGTCATATCGTTCGGTTAGTTCCTCGATCACATGCATTACAAAATGTGGTGCATTGATACTGGTAATTGCGGCCGGTTCAAATTCCACCTCGGCTGCTGATGCTTCTTCGTACTCTTCAACCGAAATAAAACCATTGATGCGCATACGCTCAAGCACTAATTGCTGACGATTGTCTAAGAGTTCTCGGTTGCTACCGTATGGCGAAAGGCGTGAAGGGGCCTGGGGAAGGGCAGCTAAATAAGCAGCTTCAGCTAATGTAATATCGCGCGCTGAAGTATCGAAGAATGTTTGTGCTGCTTCTTCGACCCCATAAATGGTGCCACCATAAGGTGATTCGTTAAGATACACCTCAAGGATTTCATCTTTTTCTAAGGTACGTTCGAGTTTAATGGAAAGAATTGCCTCTTTGGCTTTTCGGGTGAGGGTTTTATCGTTCTCTAAAATTGAATTTTTAATAACCTGTTGGGTGATGGTTGAACCACCTTGTCCACCAAGGAGATCGCCGTCTTGGAGATTTGACACAGCGGCGCGGGCAATTGCCCGGACATCAACGCCGATGTGATTGTAAAATTGATCATCTTCAATCGCGATCGTTGCGTTTTTGATATGTCTCGACATTTCTTCAAGTGGAATAATAGTACGCTTGACGTCTTCATGGAGGTCATACAGCAAGATTTCTCCGGTACGGTCATAAATTTTTGTCGACTGTAAAACTTGCCGTTCATCGAACGCATTCAGATCAGGAATATTGAGGCTGGACACCCAAATCAGTATGCCGGCAAACACAATAATTAAAAAAGCCAGAATAAAAATAAAGCCGTCAATGAGTATATTTTTCGCTAGTTGCCACCAGCGAATGTTTTTGCGTTTAACCATGAGTATGCCAATACTAGCACGAAAGGGATAAGTGTTGTCTAGTTACGTCTACTACGCTTGCGTGTTACTATTATTTCGTTTATGACACTGTCCGAAGAGCTCGCGGCCCGTGGTTTCGTCCATCAGTCGACCGCCGAATCAATTGCCGCTATCACTGATCAGGAAAAACGCGTAGTCTACCACGGTTTTGATCCCTCGGCCGACTCAATCCATGCGGGTAACTTTGTGCAGTGGGTGCTACTCAAACACTTGGTCGATCACGGCCATCAGGTAGTGTTGCTGGTCGGCGGTGCAACTGGTCGGATTGGTGACCCCAAACCAGACAGTGAACGACCACTGATCGACGAGGCAGAAATTGAAAACCGGATTACCAAGATGCGCGCCCAAGCCGAGCGACTACTCGGTAAGCAAGTAACGCTAGTCAATAACTATGACTGGTTTCAGAACATCAAGGTAATTGATTTTCTACGTGATGTTGGTAAACATTTCACCGTTAACGAGTTACTTAAAAAAGACGCGATTGCAACCCGTTTACAAAGCGAAGTTGGTTTATCGTACACCGAGTTCGCGTACCCACTCATCCAGGGGTATGACTATCTCGAGCTATACCGAACTCATAACTGCACACTACAAACTGGCGGCTCGGACCAGTGGGGGAATATGGTCGCCGGGGTTGATCTTGTGAGGCGTAAAGAAGGGGCGTCAGTGCATGTCCTGACCACTCCACTCATTACTGACCGAGCGACTGGCAAAAAATTTGGTAAGAGTGAAGGGAACGCCGTGTGGCTTGATCCAGAAAAGACTTCACCCTATGAGTTTTACCAGTTTTGGTTTAATGTGAACGACGAAAGTGTGATTGATTATTTGCGTTTGTTCACGTTTTTACCATTGTCTGAAGTAGAACAAATTGCAGCAAACATGCAAGCTGAACCGGCTGCCCGCATGGCGCAGAAAACCTTGGCACAGAACGTGACGAAGCTAGTGCATGGTGAGTTTGAGGTTGAGAAAATTGAAGCTGCCAATGCCGTGTTGTTTAGCGGTGGCGAGATTGAACTGAGTGCGCTGTCAGTGGAAACATTACGCAGTGCCATACCAACCTACTCGGTTAGTGGGAGCGAAACCATTTTGGATTTATTGGTACAGACTGAACTCGCCAGCAGTAAACGCGAAGCGCGAGAATTCATCACTGCCGGAGCTGTTAAGGTTGGTACAAAAACAGTGACCACTGAAACTGACCAAGTCACGGACTGGGTGGCGGATTCCCAGATTATTCGTCGCGGCAAGAAGCGGTCTTGTATGGTTTTAAAGAAAATAGATTAGACCTAAGGGCCTGATCTATTTACCGTTCGTCAACGTCATCAAAGGTATCAAAATCGACGTCTTCCGCGTCTTCTTCTAACTCGTCTAGGGTGTCGACATCATCTTCAGACTCCTCTTCTTCGTCATCAGCTTCTGCGTTTTCATCGGTCCGACCAAATCCTTCTTCTTCAGTGTCGGTTACGGTTTCTTCCTCGTCGACAGCAGCAAGCGCTTCGTCGTCGATGGTAGCATCCTCGTCATCGAGTTCAGTCTCTTCGGGTGTGATCGGATCTAATTCGTCGGACATAAGAAATAATTTACCGCTAATTTCGATCCGATTTTACGCGCCCCGCCCATGATGCGCAAGGCAGGTTATACCGATAGCAATTGCATCGTACTCGTCGTCAAGGGCATGTTGCGGGGTGGTGGGGAGTAGCTGGTGTAACATACGTTTAATGTCAGTCTTTTTACTATTACCAGTACCAGTGATAGCGATTTTGATTGCTTGGGGACTGAATTCGTGAATGGTACAACCAGCTAGAGAGGCAACGTATAAAATCACTCCTCGAGCCTCGGCAACTTTAAGGGCGGTGCTAACATTTTGATTAAAAAAAAGACTCTCGATGGCCAGGTGTGTCACACACTGATCCTCAATAATGGAACATAGCTGTTGTCCAATAAAGACGCAGCGAGCAGTTAAAGTTTTGGTGCGGTCAGTTTCAATGCAAGTAGAAAACAGAACCACTTCCTGTCCCATTTGGTATTCTAGTACTGCGACCCCGACTCGGTCGTATCCTGGGTCAATACCGATAACACGCATAGACAATTATTGAGCGCCGGTAAATACTTCGGTCACATCATCGTTTGCTTCTAGCGCATCAATAAATACCTCCAATGCATCAGCTTTCTCGTCGGTTATTTCAATCGGTGTGAGTGGTTTATAACCGGTTTCAGTGCGAGTAAATGCCCAAGCTGCTGAACCAGGCGCCCCTAATTCTAACCCAGCCTTGCTAAACGTATGCCGAATTTCGCTTGCTGTCCGATTGTTGTTATCAGTGACAGCATTAATCAGTAGCGGTACGCCACCCGGCCCAAAACCCTCGTACTGGACTGACTGTAATTCACTTGCCCCGGCCCCAGCACCTTTTTGCAGGGCGCGCTCAATGTTGTCTTTTGGCATACTGTCGCGTTTGGCTCGTTCAACGGCTGCAAGCACATTTGCCACGGTAAAGTCACCACCAGCGTTGCGAACTTCCATTGTAATAAGTTTGGAATGCTTCGAGAACACTTTACCGCGAGCGGCATCGGTCGCGGCTTTTTTGTGTTTTATTTTGCTCCATTTGTTATGACCCGACATAGTATTAGCATAGCCCAGCGTGTGGCGAGACTCAAGTCGTACGGCCAGTTTCATCTACATGCTGATATGCGGCACTTGTAGCGATTCGACCGCGCGGTGTACGCTCGATAAAACCGAGACGGATGAGGTAGGGCTCGATCACTTCCTCAATAGTGCTAACCTCTTCACCTGTTGCGGCGGCGATCGTTGATAAACCAACCGGGCCCCCACCAACCTTTTCGATAATATAGCGCAGTACGCCGCGATCGCTCTCGGTCAATCCCGCCCTGTCGATACCCAATAAACCAAAGGTGCGAGCGACCACCTCGGGCGTAATCGGGGAGTTGTCGAGTTGCGCCAGATCGCGACAGCGCTTTAATAAATAGTTCGCCGTGCGCGGCGTCGCTCGACAACGCGCCGCAATGTCATGCAGCATCGCGGTCGCCACTGGTACCTCGAGAATGCCGGCTGATCGTTCTAGGATGTGGGCAATTTCTTCGGGGGTATAAAATTCTAATCGAAACGCACCACCAGAAAACCGTGATCGCAGTGGCGCCGAAATACCTGACACTTTGGTGGTGGCTGCCACCATCGTAAATGGCGGTAGCTCTAGCTGCACGGTGCGCGCCGAGGGTCCTTTGCCGATAATGATATCAAGCACGCCTGATTCCATAGCTGGATAGAGCACTTCCTCGATGCTTTTACTGAGGCGGTGAATCTCATCAATAAATAGTACGTCTCCCGGGCCTAAGTTGGTCAGAATGGCTGCTAAGTCGGCTACTTTTTCGACAGCTGGACCAGAAGTAGTCTTTAGGTTAGTGCCAAGCGTCTCGGCGATTAAGTTGGCTAGAGTGGTCTTACCTAGGCCAGGGGGGCCGTACAATAAAACGTGTTCAGCCGCGTGCCCGCGCTCTCGAGCGGCGGTCAACAGGATACGTAGATTTTCTTTAGTTTTACTTTGCCCGACGTATTCTTCCCATGAGTGCGGACGCAGGGTACGATCTAAGTTTGCCGTGGCATCGCGTTGGATAGGGGGATTACTCATATACTTACTTATTCTAACAATATCTGTAGATGACCGCACGGGTTGACTGTAAAGTGTTGACAATTATATAAAGTATGCTATCTTATTTGAGTTACAGCAGTTCCCCGTCGCATGCAATTGTGACTAGAGTTCCAGTAGTCAACGATAGGCTACCGACAATGAGTTTCAAACCTATAACTCTCTAAGCAACTTGGGTGCGTTGCGAGGATCTTGCTGGCACTAGGCTTAGACCCAGAGCGCTCGCAGTCTCCTTAGCGCGGCATTCACTTTCAATGCGGAAGCTTTGCTTAGAGAGTTATCGGTTCGAGATCCAGTTCGAAGATAGCATGAATTTTGTACGCTAGGTATTGACCTTTTATCACTTCGTTACCCAGACAAGAGAATTTAGACAACATGCCTAAGGAAATCGTCATTATATTCCTCATCAGAATTAAACGTAGTCGAATTTTCTATAGCCATGGACTCTTGCTCGCGTGGTAATTCAACCACTCGTTCCAGTTCGGCAAGTGAGGTAACACCTTGTAATACTTTGATAATGCCATCTTGCTCAAGAGTTGGTATCCCTTGAGGTAAGGCAGCCTCCTTTATCATATGTTCTCGTGGATCACGGAGTACAATTTCCTCGACTGCTTCGTCCATTACAATTGCTTCGTAAATTCCTACTCGGCCGCGGTAGCCACTTCGCTCGCATTTATCGCATCCAGTCGCAGTGTAAATTTGTTTAATAGCCTGGAGTTCTTCGGGGTGCGGATAGGTTTCAAGAATACGTTTTATTAAACGAATCTCCGTAGCAGTTGGCGTGTGTACTTGTTTGCAGTCATCGCACAATACTCGGATTAATCGTTGGCCAAGCATCATATTGAGGGATGAACCAAAAATTCGTGGGTCAACTCCTAGATCCATCAGTCTCGCGAACCCAGCGACCGCGCTATTGGTGTGTAGGGTAGAGAACACCAGGTGACCAGTCTGCGCCGAATGGAAAGCGGTCTCGGCGACTTCTCGGTCACGAATCTCACCGACTAGAATCACATCGGGGTCTTGTCGCAAGATCGCGCGCAACCCTGAAGCGAAAGTGTAGTCATCACCAATTTGGGTTTGAACAATCCCGTCTAACTTGTACTCCACGGGGTTTTCAATAGTAATAATTTTTACCCCCTCACTGTGCACTTGCTGCAAGAATGCGTAAAGTGCAGTCGTTTTTCCTGAACCAGTTGGGCCGGTAGTAATAATCAACCCGTTTGGTTTCTTTAGCTCGCGCTCTATAACAGCTTCGACATGCGGGTTTAGTTGTAATCGAGCCATTTGGAAACTAGCGACAGTTGGATCAAGTAGTCGCATGACGATTGACTCGCCAATCGCACCAGGGATAACTGAGGCGCGCACTTCCACTTCTTTATTTGTGGTATCAAAAGTGAAGCGTCCATCTTGGGCAGCAATTTTATTATTCAAAATCATGCCAGACAGTAATTTTAGTCGAGACATAATTCGTTCGTAGGTGAACTTTTCTAGTTCCGCCACATCATGCAATACTCCGTCTAATCGGTAACGAACTCGGATTGCCTCTGCTTCGGGTTCAATATGAACATCAGATGCGTCAAGCGCCAGCGCCCCAGCAAACAGCAGTTCCAGAGTCTGAGAAATCCGATACGAGGTATTGGCTGTTTTTATCTCTACAAGTAGCGGTCTGATATCAGCAATGGTGGTGATTTGTTTTGTTAAACGGTCGATATCAACGGCGCTAATTTCAAACACACCCTTTTTCTCAGCGTAAATGTTACTAATGTCAGCGTACCGTTTCCAGGTGTGTTCCAGGCTACTTTGCGACACTAAATATATAAGAACGGTGTATCCCTCGTTCTGCAAACGCGCGATAGCGGCCTTGGTGTTCGTTGCGTGCGGATCTTTGACCCCAATCGACAGTGTCTTTTGTATGAGTTGAAAGGCTGTAAATTCACCGGCGCGCGCTAGCGATTCCGGTACTATTGCCAACGCCTCAGGATTAATAGTGTAGCCTTGAAGATTGATGTATTCGTACCCTGATTGTGCCGCTAAAGCAGCGGTGCGTCGCTCAGTCTCACTTAACCGAAGTGAGGCAATTTTTTTGTTCGCAATGTCATCATTAAATTGCAGCATATCGCTAATCGTATCACGTTGGGTATACTGGTAGTAATGGAAACGTACACGATACCCGAGGGGGCTGACCTCACTCAAGTAGTGAACGGATTGTTAACACACCTCCCACCACGTGGGCCGGCGGTCATAGCGCTCAGTGGCGATCTTGGTGCTGGTAAAACCACATTGGTGCAAGCAGTGGCGGATGCGGTCGGGGTGCACGAAACTGTGACCAGTCCGACCTTTGGAATCATGAATCTCTACCCAATCGAGTATCAGTGTTATACGAAGCTGGTACACATTGATGCCTATCGGATTGAAGATGAGTCAGAGATCGCCCCATTACGTCTTGAGGAAATAATCCTCGACACACAAAACTTACTGTGTATTGAATGGCCGGAAAGAATTCAGACAATTCTCCCGGTAAATTGTATTACTGTAGAAGTTATTATTGGTGCAAACAAAGTGCGCACATTTGCTATTTCACGGCAAGTCGTAGCCGACGTTGCTTAGGTGCAAACGAGACCCAAGCAGCGCCGCGCTAATTGCAGTATACTGCCTATATGCCAAAGAAGGAAAATGAGGTACCGACCCTGGTGTTACTTGATGCACACGCAATCCTGCATCGCGCGTATCACGCATTACCAGACTTTGCCTCACCAAGTGGTGACCCAACTGGCGCGCTCTATGGTGTGACGACAATGCTCCTCAGAATTATCGAGGATTTCAACCCACAGTATCTGGCGGCTTGTTACGATTTGCCGCAGCCGACGTACCGGCACGACGCGTATGATGCATACAAATCAGGTCGACGCAAAACTGACCCCGCGCTGGTGTCGCAAATCGAACGCTCACGCGATTTAATGAAAGCTTTTGGTGTGCCAATTTACGAAAAGGTTGGATTCGAAGCTGATGATATTTTGGGGACGATTGCGCACCTGACTCGTGACACACCGGTGCGCGTAATCATCGCGTCTGGTGACATGGATACACTGCAATGCATCGATAAAAAACGTGTCGAAGTATTTACGCTTAAACGCGGACTTAATGATACGGTTATCTACGATGAAGCAGGCGTAAAGCATCGGTTTGGGTTCGGGCCAAAATTAGTGCCAGACTATAAAGGTTTGCGCGGCGACCCCAGTGATAACATCCCGGGTGTTCCCGGAATTGGTGAAAAGACGGCTACCACCCTCATCTCTAGTTTTGGTAGTTTAGAAAAAATCTACGAAAAACTTCAAGCTGATGAGCAGCAATTCCTCGACGCCGGGATAAAGCCACGCATTATTAATCTCCTTAAAGAACATCAAGAAGAGGCAGAATTTTCTAAAATGTTAGCTACGATCCGTACAGATGCGATGGCAGAGTTTGAATTAATTGATACCGAATGGAAGGTGACCGGTGATATAGATGCGCTGCTGCAATTGTTCCAAGCGTTAGGGTTTCGGAACTTAGGGGATCGGGTTAAGCGACTGTATGACAGCGAGGTGATGGCGATGGCGCGCGAGACAGAGCGCGAAAGTGCGAGCGAGCGCGACATACAAGAAGCGGCAATTTTATTGTGGTTAGTAGATTCAGAGCGAACCAATGCCAGTTATGATGATGTGGTCGAATACGGCGCGGCTTTTTTATCGACTCAAGGTTTTACGGACACCAAACAAGCCTTGCTACAGCTAGTGACCGAACGTGGTTTACTCGATCTCTATCAGACTATTGAGCTACCGCTGATCGACATTTTAAGCGCAATGAAGCGACGGGGAATACTAGTAGATACACGATTCCTCGAGACGTTTAGCCAAGAACTGCATCAAGAGTTAGTTGGTATCGAGGCACTTATTCACGAGCACGCCGGCGAAGTATTTAATATCAATTCACCAAAACAATTGGGAAATATCCTGTACGACAAACTCGCGCTTGCTACCGGCTCCAAACAGAAGAAAACCGCCGGCGGCAAACGTAGTACCGCCGAAGCAGTGCTTGATACCTTGCGGGACGAGCACCCGATCATCGCTGAGATTTTACGGTACCGTGAACTGTCTAAAATTCTGTCGACCTACGTTGATGCCCTGCCCGAGCAAACCGGGGACGATGGCCGAGTACACTCGACACTGCTGCAGACCGGTACCGCTACTGGACGCATGGCCAGCCGTGATCCAAATTTGCAGAACATCCCAGTCCGGACTGTAGCCGGCCGGAAGGTTCGTCAGGCATTTGTGGCGACACCCGGTTACACCCTGGTCGCAATTGATTACTCGCAAATCGAGTTACGGATTGCCGCGATGTTGTCCGGCGACCAGGCGCTGATAGAGATTTTTAAGAACGGAGAAGACGTGCACGCGGGAGCTGCGAGCCGAGTGTTCGGTGTGCCGCTCGACCAGGTGGCCGACAATATGCGCCGCCAAGCCAAGGTTATTAACTTTGGGATCCTGTATGGCATGGGCGTCAATGCGCTGCGCACCAACCTGGGGGAAGACACCACTCGCGCCGAAGCGGCCGAGTACCTCGCCGCGTACTTTGCGACGTTCAGTGGCCTCGCTTCATTCCTGGATCAAGTTAAAAGCGACGCCACGAGCGCTGGCTACACCAGCACAATGCTCGGTCGGCGGAGGTACTTTCCAGCGCTGTCATCGAATGTCCCGTACTTACGCGCCGGCGCCGAGCGCGCTGCAATCAACGCTCCGATCCAAGGCACGAGCGGCGACGCCATGCGGATTGCTATGCGCGATATCGCCAACTGGATTGACATTAGCGGGCAGGTGACTGACGTCCGACTATTGCTGCAGGTGCACGACGAACTTATTTTCGAAGTCCGATCCGATCTACTAGACCAAACGATACCAACCCTCGTCGAGTTGATGCAGCAAGTTTTATCAGAGCAAGATACCAAAGGTGTGCCGGTCATCGCCGAAGTAAAAACTGGCCAGAACTGGTTCGAACTAGAGCCATATCCAAGCACCTGATACACTGTCCACGTATGCTCTCACTCTATTACGGGACCGATCGTACAGCAGCGAGGAACGCTATTCACGCACTGGTCGCAAATGCTTCGTCCGTCCCAACACTTGAAACTATCACGGCTGATACGTATCGCTCAGGTCTAGTGAGTACAGCCATTGGGGAGCAATCACTGTTTGGCGGTGAGACGTGGTACTTATTTGATACCCCGAGCACAAATCCTGAATTTAAATCAGACGTATTACAATTGCTTGATGAGCTAGCGGCGGCGCCTGGCACTTATATCGTGTTAGAAGGGGTACTGCTCGCCGCTGATCTCAAGCCATTCAAGGCGGTCACTGACGCGATCGAGCAGTTCACTGCCGCGAAAGCCGAACGCATTAATACCTTCGCGCTGACTGATGCCCTGTTGCGGCGTGACCGGCGGCAGATGTGGCTGATTTTACAGCAAGCTGTGCAAGCCGGCGTCACCGAAGAAGAAATTGTAGGGGTACTGTGGTGGCAGCTAAAATCGCTGCTGCTAGCCGACCGCACCAAAACGGCCAAAGAGGCTAGCATGAAAGAGTTCACCTATAATAAAGCTAAGCGCTCACTCGGAGCGTTCAAGCCTGGCGAGGTCGAACAGCTAGCCGCTCGGCTACTGGCTGGCTTTCATCATGTGCGGGTAGGCAAGGGGCAATTATCTGATGTGCTTGAACGGTGGATCTTGTTGGGGAGATAATCTCAGTACCACTGTAGTAAGCAATTTGGGTACAGTGCTATACTCAGCACATGAATTTGCTGCGCCGAGCACTACTCGACCCGCATAGTCGTACGTATATTTGGGTGAGTGACGTGCTGGCGGTAGCTACTGTTGTGTCGGTACTGGTGGTGGTCCTGGAGACAGTACCAGTCTTTGGGATATATGAGCGCTGGTTTGTGCTAACGGAGTGGCTGATGGTTGGGTTATTTACACTTGAATATATTGCTCGTGTCGCAGTCACCAAACCACGCCGCTCATACATCTTTAGCTTTTTTGGGATCGTGGACTTGGTAGCAATTCTCCCAACCTTACTCGGACTAGGCAATCTGAGTTTTCTTAAATCTGCGCGAGCCCTGCGAATTATTCGCTTATTACGACTCTTACGTCTGACCAAATTGAGTCGCAGTGGGGTAAACGCCGAAGACGTGAGTATTCTTTCTTTCAACGTATTGATTTACGTACCATTATTGACTGTATCACTGCTGGTGACTGGATCGCTCTTAATATTTGGTCGAACCAGCAACAAATTCATTCGCGAGTATTCCGGCTGGTATGTGGTGGTCATTGAAAGTATTCATGGCTGGAATTCCAGTCGAGCAGCCGGTCAGCCAAGCTGGGGAGGTGCTGTATGTGCTGACTCGATTTACGGGGTTACTACTACTTGGTCTTTTAATTGGAGTCGTTGGAACAGTCTTTCGTAAACTAGTCACGGGGCAGGAAAAATAAGATGTCTATCCCTGGACAACCGCCTATATCCCCGGCTTCGAACTGCTCACGCAATATACTCAGCCGCGGCCAACCGTGCTAGTTCCCGGTGTCATAATGAAAGCAATATATTCCCCCGCGGACACAGGCCGCAGTTGCCTCAGGCAACTGCTAAAAAGAAAACACTTGGCAATGCCAAGTGTTTTCTTTTTGCCTGTGTCCGCCCTCCAGGGCTCGAACCTGGGACCATCAGCTTAAAAGGCTGCTGCTCTACCGACTGAGCTAAGGGCGGGGAGGGTATGAGTTTCTAAAATTCTTTCGCAACCAGCGTACAGAATGCAGCACACTATACCAGCGTTGCCGACTTGATTCAAGCCTGTTAGGCTCGGGGCATGCAACACTCGGCCATCCTTCTTGATATTCGCAGTGCGCATAATGTCGGGGCAATATTTCGTACGGCCGACGGTGCGGGGGTGTCTCATCTATATTTGTGCGGACATACACCAACGCCAATAGACCGCTTTGGACGAATGCGGCCAGATATCAAAAAGACCTCGCTTGGTGCATCAAACACAGTGTCATGGTCGTATCACGCTAACGCCAATCATTTGCTTAGTCATATTCGCACCGCTGCTCCAGACACAGACATTGTTGCTGTAGAGCGTACAGTAGATGCAATTGCGCTTAGAGAGCTGCCTCATGACACAGTGCGTCCCCGAATCTATATATTTGGTAATGAGGTAACTGGTGTGCCCGCAGCGGTGTTACAGCAGTCACATTACGTGGTGGCACTGCCAATGCAGGGTACAAAAGAGTCGCTGAATGTCGCCACCACAGCTGGTATAGTGCTGTATGATGCGCTCGTACGGTAGATCAATCGTCCTTGGCTGTCTGTTGGGGCTGGCCTTTTTACATCCACTATTATGGTGGCTCGGTTTGCTGGCAGTTGCATACTGGGTATCGCTTCTAAGGGATGACAAAGAAACGTACCTCACCACATTTCTATTATGGTTTAGTGTTGCACTAATGGTGCTTGCGTGGTTTTGGTCGGTGTACCCACTGTCTTGGGTGCCAGCCGCGATTACTGGTCCAGTGGCGCTTGGTGCCATTGGGCTGAATTGGGTAACGGCCGCTATTAGTCTGGGGCTGGGTGGGGTAGTGGTATTTGGATTGTACTCGCTACTAAAAATCGTGACAGATCGGGCGCTGTGGGGGTTGCCAGTTTATTGGGTGGTGGGCGAATTAGTTGGTGCGGCAGCGTTTTCAATTGTGACATACGGCGCAGGAACGGCTGGTATCAATAGTTCATTTAGCTTCGGGTTTGTGGGGTATCTATTGGCAGAACATGCGACCTTGTTACAGTTTGCTCGGATTGGGGGGGTGTACGGCCTAAGTGCGCTACTAATAGGTATCGCCGTAGGTTTGTATACCCTCTACCAGTTTCAACGTTTACTGAGTGTACTTGCATTCGTAGCGTTGGTGCTCTCAGCGTACGCCCCAATTACAAGCTATTTGGCTATGTCGAAAGAAACAGCTGATGTGGTAATTGTTGATACTTACTTAGCGCGTGGTAATCAACAATCGGTACAGATGAATAACGCTAGACAACGACAAACAGCCTTAGATCGCGTGTTGGCGCTTGATGAGGCGCCCGATTACATACTCTTTCCGGAAGATAGTCGCTTATTTCCCGTGCACTACACCGGCGCACAGCTCAGTGACGTATTGCAATTCAGTACTGACTTTGACGGGGTGTTAATTGATTCTGGGCGTACTGATACTGCCGCTGGAGCAATCCTACGAGCGCGTATTTACGACGGCGCCGACACCATCGTGTACGAAACTGACAAACACTATTTAGTTCCGCAGGGTGAATATATTACCTACAAGTTTTCATTTGTATTACAGGCGCTGGGGTTGGGTGCTGTTGGTCGTTCCTTACGTGAACAAATGTCTTACGTGCCAGGGCGACAGATCATCAGTAACACCCCGACACATATCCCAGCAATATTATTTTGTTTTGAGTCAGTTAACCCACAGGGTGCCCGGACTTTACTGAAGGCGCAGCCAGACACGCCGTTTTTAGCGCACGTCGTCTCTCATTCATGGTTCCATGAGCCTGTCACATTGCGACATCAATTACGGTCAATGCTGCGGGTACAAGCGGTACACAACCAAGTCTCGATTATCAGCGCTGGGAACCACGCACCGGGGGAATTAATATTACCAACCGGTGCAGTGGAGCGCCCGGCGCTCCTCCAAGCAGCCGAACAGTTCGAAATACGACGAGCATCGGTTCCAATTCGTTAGGACTGGTACCCGCCGAACTGTTCACTAAGCACTTCTTTCACTACAGTTGCATCGTCCCACGGCTCTTTACTGCCGTTGGGTCCCATAATGAAAGGGTCGGTACCCTTACCAGTTATCAGTACTACAGCGTTGTTTGGCGCTGTAGCTATTGCAGTTTTAATGGCTTCACGTCGGTCTAAAATAATGTGTATGCCTGCGGGGTTTTTAGTGCCGGCTTGCATTGCGTGCAGAATCGCGGCGGGATCCTCATCGTATGGATCCTCGTTAGTAAAAATCACTTGATCACAATACTGTTCAGCCAGGGCACCCATCGCTGGTCGCTTCCACGTATCACGACCGCCACCGGTGTTGCCGAGTACACCAATCAGACTGCGCGCAGGCGAGGCACCAGCAAACGTTTGGTAGAGCTGCTCCAGTGAGTCTGGCGTGTGGGCATAATCGACCACGACCGTAACTTGCTTGTCCGCGGTAGTTGGTGAGTGGAATTGTTCCACGCGACCATGGATAGTGGGCAGGGTTGCAAACGCTTTTTGCAGCGTGGGAAGGGTGATCCCGATTGCCCGGGCGTACCTGATCACCGCTAACGCATTATACAAAGAAAAGAGACCGGCAATGGGAACACGAATCTCCATTTTATCAATTGTAAGGGTGACGTGGTCACTGTGTAGAGTATACGAAGATAAGTCCGATAAGCTGTATCCCAATGGGTGCTCGATAGCAGGTAGTAGAAAATCAGCGCCATGCGCATCATCGGTGTTCGCTACAATCGTCCGCGGCCGCTTGGGGCTAGCGGTGACCGCTCGCGCAATAAGCAATTTGGCATTTTTGTAATTCTCAAAAGATCCGTGCGACTCGATGTGCTCAGGCGTGAGGTTAGTGAACACTAAGGCATCAAAAGCGATGTACCGGTGTCGCGATTGTACCGCCCCTTCGCTTGTCATTTCGACCACGGCGTGGGTGCAGTCAGCCGAGACGGCTTGACGGAGAAATTTTTGTACAAAAAATCTACCCGGAGTAGTCATTTTATAACGGTTCGCGGTCTGGTCATCACCCACGGTAAACCGCATGGTCGAAATAGAGGCGGTACGATGGCCGGCAGTGCGTAAAATGTGTGTCATCATTTCAACTACTGATGATTTACCGTTCGTACCGGTCACTGCAATCACATGCAACTTACGGGATGGGAAGTGATACGCGCACGCTCCGGCAAAAGCCATAAAGTGATGGTAGGGTGGTCGCAGTACAAGTAGAATAAAATTTGGAATATAGCGCTTGATGTACTGTAAGAGTTGATGTGTATTCATATAGTATGAGTGCAAAATTAAGTGCGAGGAGTCAGTTGGCGGATTAATCTTGTTAGTAAAATCATACAACAGTTATTGTGTATAGCCTACAACCTCTTTAGATTGTTGACGTAGTATATATGTATGGATTTATACGCAGTACGAATGACTGGTACTAGCAACGCGCCCATGGCTGCAGTAAACCGAGTGTACACCCTAATCGCAACGGCGGTCGGTCTATTACTGTTCTTAGGCTTCGCCCCTACACCCGTAACTGCCCAGCCAGCTGTGAATGATGTGACTTTTGAAACGCAATCCGTGTGCACATTAGACGGGTATATTGATGCCGGATTAGAGGTAATTATGGACGCTACCGATGACGCTGTGGCGGCATTTGATATCTATTTACAAAATCAATCCTTTGCATTTACTTATCACGATAACAACCTAGCGATCGGATTGTATCAGTCAGAAGAAGCGACTGTTCCAGTCTACTGGTCTGCCTTAGATTTTTTACCGAGTGTCGCACCGGGTGAGCAAGTGATCTTGTCTGCCGACGTAGACCTCAGTCAAGTGCAGTCGGGTACCTATGTGGCTCGAGTTGGTGTCCACCAAGGTGACTTGTTTGCAGTCATGCGTAATAGCTTGCAACAGCAGGCAGTCGAGCTTGTAGTAGCCGAGACTGATCCGCAGTACAGCGTCACACTTAGTACCAGGAGTGACGCAGACACCATTAGACAGCACAGTGTGATAGCCAGTAACAATACCGCTCGTTCTGTTAGAGGTTTTGAGCAGCACATCGCAGTATTTACTGGGACTGTCGCTGGTGGAAGTGCGGTACTACATCAAAATCAATCTCCAGTTAAAATGATAAGTGGCGGGAGTGAGGAAACAACCCTTACTACCGCGATTGACGTTAGTACCCCCTACACCGTCATTGGCATAAACCATAACAATAATCAGTTTTTGCCGGTAGTGACTCAATTATTCAATACTGCTGGCACCCGTACTGTGCCAGCAGTATACCCGGTTGCGACCGGGGTGCAGCTCGATACTGCTGACCAGCGGACAATCCAGTCCGTCACTTGTCTGGAAAGTCTTGGAGGGCAGGGGCGGCCAGTGGGCGCGGTCGGCGCGCAGGTTACGTTAGCTGACGCACCGCCTATTACCCAGATGACCGAAGTCGCTGCTGGTGGAGGCCTGCTGGTTTCATGGCCGGCTGAGTTGGGCTCAAGTACAGTTGCATATGAATTCTATCGACCGGTAGCGGGCACTACGGTTGGTGAAGCCGCGATTGCTAATGAACCAGCCACGACTATCTTATTCTCTGCGTACCAGCTTGCAGTTCCGTGTGACGAAAAATGTGCAGTACAACCAAACGAAATCAATTCTTTATCAGTAACAGAGGTGGGTGCGCCGGCTATTGGGGGGTGGGTAGTGTACCTGGCTTTGTCGGTGATTGTAGTGTTGTTGGGTATAATTGTATTTATTGCTTACAGTAATAGAAAGGAGTCAAGCGCAGATCAAGAAGCAATGCACCAACCAGAATAACGGTATGATAAAAGATAGCCTTACTAAATTCAACTATGTTGCAGCAATTGCGTCAGCCATTTTTCTTTATTCAGCGGCCCCCGTACTAGCCAGCAGCTCGGTGCTCATTGATATTCCAAACCCGACAGAGATTGTGGGCGGCACCACTTTTAGTGCTGATTGGGAGGTGGACATACCGATCGATAGTACTGCCACGTGTAATATTACCTTTCAGGGTGAGGCAGCTGTGCTGGCTACGTTTGCTACGTCCGGTGGCCTGACCACTGGTACCGCTAGCGATCTACCCGCTCCAACAATTCAGAAGAATGTCGACTTGAGCTGCACGGTTACGGCTGCGAATGGCACAATTCTCACGCCCGCAGATTCGACAACTCACTCGTTGAATCCAATTGTTGATTTCAGTATCATTTATGGAAGTGCCAACAACACCCTTCCCCCAGTTGATGGGGTAGGGATAGCATGGCAAGCAATTTATGCCGCAACTTGTTCCGACGTAACTAGAGAGTCGCTGATGACGCCGGGTAGTCCAACCCCAATTTCTGCAAGCGCGTATGATAGCGTCCGCAACGGAATGTCGGTGAGCGACCGGAATGATGAACAGGGGGATTTCCAAGCTAACCCCACGGAATCAAGCCGATATTCAATCACTTGTCGAAATGGTATTACCGGCGCGGAAACCACTGCCACCATTGATATTTTGGTGACTGATCCGACAATTGATTCGCCAATTATGTTTACCCAAACGGCTCCTACCGCCAATCCACACACAGTTGTTCGTGATGCGGCTACCCATATTGCAAATGTGAATTTTGCTTTTTTAGCTAATAATGCCGATCGTTGTACAGACTTTAAAGCATATAACATTGTTGATTATCCAACTACAGAGAAAACGCTTCCTTTAGGGTTTGATGATGCTCGAGATGATTCACCGGTGCGATCCATGTATATAGAACTTACTGAATCAACTATTTTTACAATACGTTGCGAAAGGGATGAACGTGTATTTAATGGGATCACTTACGCTGGTGACAGCGTGAACCATGTGTTTCGAGTTGATGTGGTAGATCCAGATGGGTACATACCATTACCGCTGACTCCTACGTCAACCACAACTCCAACGCTTAGTCTTACACCAGCCTACCAAGAGCAAGCGAAAATCCCGAGAAACACACACGTCTTGTTCGATGCACAGCTAAATGCTACGTTCGTAAACGCCTGCTGGTATAAATACCGAACACTATCCCCGGGTGCATTATCGACGTCAGCTGATTATATAATTGACCCATCGTGGACGGTAATTCGAACACATATGCATACAGCGTTGTCGCAACTGCTTACTTCTGCCCGGTCAGAATCTAGCCGGCTGTTCGTTGTTTGCAATAACATTTTATACCAAAATGGCACGCCAGCTCAACAGGCAGTCGCGACCGTACAAGCCGAGGCAGATTTCGTCATTAATGAAACGGTCGAAGTCCTCCAGCCAGTGCAGACTAATATTTACGGGGGGCCATCATTTGTTATTGAATCTGCAGACTTGTGGGCACTGGCAACCAGTCGTGACCGTGTCTCACAAACTGCCTATGACAGAATAGATGATGTGATCCGGGTTACGAGCGGGGAGAGCGAGGGTGGTATTACTTTCACATTTACGCATCCATACGGCAGTGGATTTACAGACCTATATGACATTCATCTTTTGATTTGCGATGAAATCGACGGGGTCGCGCAGTACACCATTACCACTTCTGGTGGGCATATGAGCACTTATACAGCAGATAATAATTGGAGCGGGTCTGATACTTGTGATCGTGATACGTTTGATCCAGCCAAATTAGCCAGTGGGGTGAGCCTTACTGATGGTGATACGATCACTATCAGCTGCCAAGTGAATAATGGCGATGAATGTAATTTTGCACAAGTATTCTTTGGCGCACTTGACAGTGGAGCTCCGATTGCAACGGTCGACGATACGGCGCAACCAAGCCATAATCTATTATGGGTTTCAAGTAACGCGGTGCGTTGCTACAGATTTAATGCTGACCCTAAAGGAGGAAGTACGTACGGATGGTTTGACCGGCACACGCTACAGGGTGTCAAAGCGAGGTTTGGTTTTTATCAAGCCCTCAATCGGGCGGATACTGGCCAAACAGAGTTTACCGTTGAGTGTATGCAAAGAATACCAGGGGGTAACGTTAATCTCGAAGACTCGCTAGTTTCCTTTATTGCTACCACGCCGGTACCACCGGTGGTGCCGGATGTTGTACTGGCGGACGGAATCTCAATTACACCAGGTAATTGTCGTTTGGACGCCACTGGTGCGGCCATATTGCCGACCGATCCGTTATATGCGCAGCATACACAAATGCCACCTGTCCTGGTGGGTAGATTGACAGACGCTTTCCCTGGTGCTCGTGATGCCGCCGTGCCTTTCACTACAGCAGTGTGCGTACCGTTAGTTGATCTGTTTGTAAACAGTGGGTATCTATTACCAACAAACGATGATGTTACCAGAAGTGATGATGGTGTGGACAATGTGAACGGAACGTCGGATGTCAGAGTAGTGGCAAGAGTACATAACGAGGCGGCTGTTGCTTTGCCAGCTAATACCAGAATGCCATACCAAATATCGTTAGTAGCAGACGACGGTTTATTCAATATGTCGTTCCCGGATGGCGGCGTACCTGACACATTTTCGGAATCACTGCCAGCAACAATGATTGCCAATGACGCCGTTCCATTTTTTGACGAAAATATCACCGCCCTTCAATTCGGTAGTTACACACTCAGTGGTGAACTTAACTATGACACTGATCCAGACCCCGCAGTAACGGAGCGCTACCCGGAACAGGGAGCCGGTTACACCAACAATGCCTTTAATCAATCCATCACAATACCCCTACCAACTCCACACATTACGCTCAATACATTAAATTCGACTAGTACGTCTGCATCTAAGGTCATTAACACGGCTGCAACAAATACGGTGCCCGCGACGATACTGCGGTCAGGTAATACATTTGATATTGAGTGGTCTATAAACGTGAACTACGATATGAGGTGTGAACTGATTGCGCCAGGAATTAGTCCCCAAACAATTACTATTTTAGGCGGAACCAATCCACTTGGCATGAATCCTCACACTGGCACTCTGCCGATTACTGTTGAACGCACCTCAGAATTTCAAATCCGCTGTACAGAAGCTTTTGGACAACCACTTAGTACTCCACTCACATACACGGGCCGAATTGAAGTGGTACCAGAGCTTCAGGAATTATAGTCCATATTATCCCTTTCTCTGTACCCACAGCGGGTGACATATTCTGACGGTGTTTAAGATAAAGCGGCTTTGATTGAATCTGAGATATTGTCTACTGAAGTATGGGTACTCGCTCGCTCACGCGCCTCTTCGGGAGTGAACCCGAGCGCGATGAGCGCATCGAACACGTCCATTTGCTCTGTGGTGAGGCGAGACTGTTCAGTTGCATCAGCCATAACACCAAACGCTTCCACCTTACCTTGTAACGCATTGACGATGTTCTCACTGGTTTTCTTGCCAACGCCAGACATTTTGTAGAGTTTACCGGGGTTTTCGGTTTGGATACATTCAACGAGCAATGGCGTGCTGGCCTGGGTCATGACTTGGAGCGCTGATTTTGGACCGATCTTTGGAACGCTCAGTAGTAAGGCAAACAGCTGTTTATCGCGTTCGCCGGCAAAGCCATAGAGATCTAGAGCGGTTTCCCTAACGGCCAAATAGGTGTGCAGCGTGATAGTAACACCGGTCACGTACGCGCCTGGGTCAGCAACAGCTATGTCGTAGCCAACCCCATGACACATTAGGGTAATGTGGCCTTCGCCGACTGCGTACACTTCGCCTTGGAGTACACCAATCATAGTGTGCTCAGTATAACCTACTAATCGATGACACAGTACGGTGACAGACTGGTAGGCACTTGCGTAATACGTCGCTCTACGGTACAGTAGTGCTCACTAATTCGTATGCCAATCACTAAAAACGCCAAAAAAGCGCACGCGCAGTCCGAGCGCCGAAAAGTATTTAATATCCGCCGCAAAAGCGCCCTCAAAGACGTCACTAAAAAAATTGATAAATCTCTCTCTGCTGGTGACGCAGCCACGGCCGAAGCGCTCGTACCAACTGCGTACAAAGCCATCGACAAAGCGGCCAAGCGGGGCATCATCAAAGAAAATACCGCTGCGCGCAAGAAGTCTCGCCTCGCCGTACGAGTGGGGAAAGCAAAAGCGTAACTGGGACTAGTCAGACACAAACAGCAACACCACCGTGTTGCTGTTTGTGTTTCCGTTAATAGTGATGCGGTATACTAGTCTCGCAATTAATTAACGATCTTACCTCTTATGCCTGCTTCTGAAGGAAATTGCCCGTGTCGCGGCTGTAACGGCACCATTACCTCACTGCCGTTTCAACCGCGCAGCGGCTTGGCTGATGTATAGCGCTGCGTCGGTATCTAGGGTAGTAATTTTGTTCCCCGCGTCATGGGTCGAAAGTTGAAACGATACTTTGTTGTATGTGTTACTCCATTCAGGGTGGTGATCGTGCTGCTCGGCGTACAGCGCCACCATGCTGATAAACGCAAAGGCTTGCTTGAAATCCTTAAAGGTAAATATCGCCACGAGTCTCTGTTCTTGTATTGACCATTCGGGATGGGCGGCCAGTCGAGTTGTAATCTCTTCGGGTGTAAGGACGGTGAATGAATTCATGGCTATATAATAGCAAATGGTGAACCTGGATCGTGCAGTCTGCAAAACAGAAGTCCGTTTACGCGGACGAATATCGTTTTGCGGAGGGAGAGGGATTCGGCCGCCTTTGCAGCAGTATTTTTGTTACCTCAAATACTGTGCGACGCGACCCCGACGCTCGTACCGTCCTCGCTCCGCTCTGGGCGATAGACTTCGCTTTTTTCTCATCCCTCTCCCTCGCGCTCGCAAACAAAAACAAACACTTGCATGTTTGTTTTCTAGCTCGCGGAGGTACCTAGACGACGTTAGAACCGCTTTGGTAGAGGAAGTAAGCATTTAAATAAGAAGGGGCGCCCACACTAAGCGGGCGCCCCGGTGTCACACGTCGATGTCAGCGGTCGCAATCATTCTACGAAGGTACTCCTTGCCGGAGTTTGTCCCGAGCCACTGCAGCGTCGATGCGACGATCGCTCGATCATGCTCGCTAGCATAAAAATCACCGAGAATACTTTGCACCGGTGTCCAACCGTGGTTTATGCACTGGTCAGGAATATTTTCTGCTTCCCACATCAAGGCAAAAATATCTTCTGCATTCAGACGTTTTTCTCCCCAGTATTGATCTGTGAAGAGAAACAACTTGTAGTGGTAGTACAGTCGCTTGAGATACTGCTCTGTACGCATTCTCAAAGGAGCGGTTGATTTGCGACGCTCAGCTATCGGGAGCATCTTGAATGGACGACTTTCTGAGCGGTGCTTTCGCGGACACGGCTCAGTCATCTGTCCAGCCTTGCCCTCAATCAGCATCTGGAACGCTGTAAGCGTTTTTCGCTTATCAAGGGACCCCTCGTTGATTCGGCGAACTATTTCCATCAGACGCCGAGTCATTGTTCCAAGTTCGTCATCAGTCAGCTTACCGTCGCCGACAGCTTTTGCCGTCTCCATTGTGACAGTCTCCTACTTAGGTTTCAAAGTGGTACAGGTACCAAAAGCACTATGCAGGAAATATACTGTTGGTGCAAGGCGAAGTTCGAGCGTCCCACTCCTTAATCAAAATCAGCAAGCTATTACTTGCTGATTTTCGTTGCTGGCCGTCTCGGGCTAGAACCGTGGGCAGCCAAGCCCTGCTTGACCGAATCTCTTAATTCCCAAGTAGTCTATCGTAGCGTCTCGAGCGCAAGTTTTCAAGTGAACAAAAAACATTTATTAATGTTTTTTGAATTCACTGCTTAACGCTGTCTCGCAAACCAAAATTCGTAAGCAAATGTGTATAATATGTATTGTGAAATCAAAATTACCCGCCTGGTTGATTCTGCTACTACAACTGGGAGTTCCTTTTGGTACTTGGTATTACTTCGCTTGGGTGCTTCAGATTGAGAGTATTGCTTGGTTTTTTGCCATGCCATATCTTATTCTCACATTCGGTTTTTCGTTTTTTCTATCTCTGGCTTTTATAATTTCTACTTTGCGAAAAAATAACTGGTCAATCATCGAAAAGTTAACACTGATAGTAAGCATTTTAATTGTAGTAACCTCCTTGATATTTATAGCCGGGGGATACTTCTAATAAACAGGTTTCGTACACATTCTCTGTAATCTAAAGCTTTTCTTTTTATTATCCAATTGCTTTGCACGTGATATGTCGTGCTAGCTGGACTTGGCGGGCTGTCTCGAGTTAGAACTGTGTGATACCAAGCTTGGCTTGTCTGATTCAGTACTATTTTTAAAATCAATTCGATACTGTCTCGAGCTCTATATTTTCTGTAAGATACAACAAAAAACTTTTATGTTGATTATCTCAAATGCGCTAAATATCGACTTGAACACCTTCAAAACTATACTCACACGGATCTGCAGGATCATAGAGGGGATCTGTTTTACATCTATAATCATGGTCATCCAACTCGTTTGAAGATATCATGTAAAAAACCTGGGGACCATTAATCTTTTTCTTCTGTTCGGATGTGAGTTCTGGTCTATCGACTATCGATCCAAAACAAATACCATTAACGGGTAAGTCGTAGTGGTGTGCAATAGGATCTCCTACAACAATCGTCAATCCATTACATATTTTGTAAACAGGTTTAAATCCTTCTGGATAAGCAACATTTCCAGCATGTAGATTGTATACACCACCATTAACAAATGAAGCTACTGCCACCAAACACAGAATGCCTAGGAAGACTAGTGTGTATTTCATAAATTCATGTTATCACGAGGTGTCTCGTGCTAGCACGATGATGCGGAGGGAACTGGATAACATTAGAACCGCGCTGTTGGAGGAAGTGGTGATTAAATAAATGAAAACCGCCCACCCCGTAGGGAAGGCGGCCTAGCGATACTTGTCCATGAGTCGTAGCTCACGGACGGGAACTCGGTTCGTCACATCGACGATCATCTGATCACTCCAGAAGAAATCTTGACGAGCATAATGCTGTCGCCTGATCTCATCAAAGTATGATCCGAGCATGGCTTTGGCAGCAGCATACGCCACACGTGCCGAGTGGTGATTTCCATAGAGCATAGACGGGTTGCGCCCACGCTCCATCTGCCACGTACCATGTAGATACACGCGTTCGATACTGCCAGCAGGGAAACGCATCGCAATCGTTTTGAGCGAAATACGAATAGTTGCTTTGCTCATCAGAGTTCCAAACTCATGTCTTGGTGCATGATGTAAGCTTCCTCATACTGGTCGCCGTAGGTAACGAAGCCGAGTTTCTCGTAGAAGCCGATGACTGTGACTTGTGCGCCGAGGATAGCTTGTTCGTAGCCGCTATCGCGTGCCCAGTTCAGAGCCGCTTCCATGATGCCGCGACCAACGCCGTATCCATCTCGGTAGTCTTTGAGAACAGCCACTCGTTGGATCTTCACTGTCGGTCCGATAGTTTTGATTCGCAGGGTGGCGATCGGTTGTCCGTTCAACTCCCCGAGGAAGTGGACACAGTTTGGGTCTTCGCCGTCGATCTCTAGCTCTTCGTCGACGCCTTGTTCTTCAATGAACACAGCGCGACGAATGGCAAAGCAGTGCATCATGTGCTGTGGTGCGTGAACCTGATAAAAGGTTGGTTGCATGTGAATGATCCTTTATGTACTGGGTGGACAGGGTGTCCGTTCGACAGCAACAATGCCACATAAAAGCACGATATACAAGAAAAGTTCGAGTATCTCACTCCCTAACCAAAAATCAGCAAGCTATAGCTTGCTGATTTTCGTTGCGGAGGTACCTAGATGACGTTAGAACCGCTTTGATGGAGGAAGTGGTTATTTAAATAAAAGAAAACACCCCACCACTGAAAGCGGGGTGCTCTCTGTGGTGGGGCGACTAACTATCAAGCGCCCGCTTCACCGCTTCAGAAGTCGGTCGCTTGGTTGATTTGATCGACTCAAGACGCTTTTTGATTTGAATAAGCAAACCAGTTGCGTCTTGAACATTGCCGATAATCTCTTCCAAGTCCTCATAAGAAACGTACTCGAAGACACGACGCCATTCTTCAGGTCGCCAATCAATGATGGGCGAGTCTGAAAGACTAGACAACCATGTATCAAACAGTTCTCGACGCCGCGCTGGCTCTTGACGTTTGACTCGTGGGTGTCTACCTGTACCCGAAGCACTCAACTTGAGTGCGTGCTCTTTCACAAGAGCAACTGCTCGGACGGAACTTAAACTTCGGGCATTAATCACATCGTGGAAAAGAAGTTGAACGTGGAGACGACGTTCTGTGTCATCTAGATACTCAACTTCTTCAACTGATTGAGTGGTCATATCACCAAATGAGGCGTGCAATCCCTCCAGCTCTTCTACTGTCGGAACCTTTACGCTACCCAGCGCTGCACCAACTGTTGTCGGTAAACGCCGTTTGGGTGGTAGAGCAGGATCGAGCATCTCCTGTAGACTTGGGTGAAGCGCGGTCAGGTGCATACGGTTATACAGGTGTGTAACCGAACATCCAAACGCCTTACCCAACTCACCGAGGGTCAAACCCTTCTCCTTGAGTCGGACGATTTCATACCCCTCTTCGAGTTCAGTCAGATCAGCTCGATTTTTGTTCAGGAGCGAACGATCAAGTTCGTGCTCTTGAGCACTGGTATAGATCCTCACACGTATGGGAACGGAGTCGAGCTGTGCGTTGATCGCTGCACGTGTGCGCCGATGCCCGCTAACCACCAAGAACGGCAATCCTTGATGTTGGTTATCAGTAGTTGACCAGGGAGCTTTGTCGCACGGGGTAACGGTGATCGGTTCACGCACTCCAACAGAGGCAACACTTTCGGTAAGTTCCTCAAGTGCAGCCTCATCCATGTGCTTTCGGGGTTGTTCGGGATCGGGAGCAAGTAGAGCAGGGTCAATGCGCCCTGATGCTTCGTCTTGATGCCACCACGTCGGCGTATTCGTAGGAGTGACCGTGGTCGCTCCGTTCGTTGCTTGAACTGCGTCCATGGTAGTTCCTCCTGTATGTGGACGTTGAAATGTAATGTGCAGCCATTAAACAACATACACTTTTTTATAAAAAATCATAGTAAGTTCGACCAGCCCACTCCCTAACCAAAAATCAGCAAGTCATTGCTTGCTGGTTTTGTTGCGGGCTATGTGGGTTAAGTACCCCACAGGCAAGGCCTTGTAAGGGCATTTTAGGGTCTTTGGGCTAGATCAATTTAGGTAAGTGGGTCGGGGTCAAAATATAACTAAATGTAGGTCAGAAGACTTACTTCACCAAAAATGTGACCAGATCACCACGATCACTATAGTAGGAGTGATTAAATTCTATTACGTCTGTAAATACATCCTCTAGCATGTTTTTAAATTCAACGTATTGAACGGCAATGCCAGGTTTGTCTTCGGATGTGTATTTTACTGATTCATGTAATACAGGTGTTTGTATTACAAAAACACCATTCTTATTCATCAATGTTTTCACTTCTTCACAAAAAGCTTTTTTGTCAGATACAAATGCTATAACTAATTTGCACAGGATTATATCCGCCCGACCTTTGTCTAAATTAGCTTCTGCTAATAAATCAAGATCCACCTCTTGAAAGTTTATATTTTCTGCTACACCCTCTACTTCGGCGCGCTCCTGTGCTTTATGTAATGCTTCAGGCGACCAATCCGTACCCGTAACGGTCATTCCACGTTTAGCGAGTTTCATCACAGCATCACCGGTACCGCAACCAAGATCAATAGCATTCTTTTTGTCGTTCTCGACTTTATTTAAAATAAGATCCAATAAAATTTCATTCATTGGATTGTAGTCTCGACCAGCTTTAAATCCCTCGTCCCATTTGGTTTGTTTTTCATTCATAATAGTAAAGTTATTGTATAGAAGCTTAAGAAAAAAAGAAACCCTGAAATACATTCGTAAAACAGGGTTCCAGTTACAACAGAAGGGCCATCTGGTACTTGTCGACGTACTTACCATTCACAAGTGCGCAACGGTATAGAGTGCCTTCGTTTTGGAAACCAAACTTCTGGTAAAGACGAAACGCCCCCGTATTGCTAGTTTGAACTTGTAGTTGGAGTCGGTACAGACCCTGATGTTTAGCCCAAGCAATCGATTCTGCGATGAGCGCTGATCCGATGCCATACCCTTGTGCAGCCCTTGCAACACCCAGTGCGAGAGTCCCTACACCACAATTGCGAGCAAAATTTCCACGGAATACTAGTGCGTATCCATAGATATCTTCGTTTGCAATTGCAAGCAGAAAGGTCTCTTTCGTAGTTTTAACTCCTGCTTCAAGGCGTCGGCGAAGCAGCTCCCTAGTTGGAACTTCTTGAACTTCATACATCATGAAGTCACTTTCTGACTCCAATCTATCCATAAGACGCGACAACCTCGGTGCATCTTCTGGGGTAGCAGGAACAATTCTCCAGTTATCCATAATGATTCCTCTGGTTGTGAAAAAAATGCGCGCCACCCTCGAAAGGATGACGCGCGATTCATGATTGCCGTCGGCCGATCGTCAGCCTTGGCAGTTGGTCGAAGCACCACAGGTGCCCGGCCCACAGCTGCCCGGGATCTTCTGGAAGGACCAGTACTTCTCGGGCACATCGTCGCCGAAGGCACGACGGGCAGCGTCCAGCGTGTTCGTGATCATCGAGCCGTCGCTTTGGGCGCGCTGGGCGACCGTGAGCGGCTGGTGATGAAGGAACATGCCGACAGTGTCCTGACAGTAGTCGGCATAGTCGCCGGTGAACAGGATGAAGTTGTGCCAGATCTCGTCGATGTCCTCGGGCGGTGCCATGGCACCGTCGTTGGTCGCGCAGAGATACATGAACTTCTTCATCTCGCCGAACAGCTCGTCGGTCTTCTCCGGACTCCAACCGTACTTGACCTGCATGCGCTCACGGAGCGCCGGGTGGTCGTAGGCCATCATCCGATCCAAGAGCGCCGGATCATTGGCGAGTTTCGCGCGGACCGAAAGGGCCGCAAGGTTGCTTTTCGCTTGCATTGTTTCACCTCATGAGGTTGAAGGGTTTCAGTTTCCTAGGAACGCTCACAGCTTCTCGTAAGCCTGCGAGTTCTTGTATTCAACACAAAAAAATGTACTTTGTCAACACATTTCAGAACCGATTGTCAAAATCGCCTCGCTCGTCAGGCATAAGATCTGAACGGCTGAACATCGGTTCATCGTCGAACGGAGCATCGTAGTCGCTCTCTATAGGGCGATTTTCCTCGCCGACTTTTTGAAGCCAGGCGCCAAACTTTTCGCCAAGCCAATTGAAGAAGAGTTTAAAGACGTTCATCTTGTTCACCTCGAGTCAAAGTTTCTATTTCCATTAGTACAATGTCATAAAATATGGAAAAATCAACCCCGTTCCCATACTCAAGACCCAAATGCCAAACAATGCCAATTCTTGGGCGATTTGGTTTTCTGTATAAATATGCTCAAAGTGATACTATTTAGCTATGAAAAGCATGGTAGATAAGGAGCAAAAGCTGTATGAATCCACACAGCAAAACAGTCACTCCACAAACACTTTCCTTACTGCCTTTGCTGACTATTTTAGTTTTTTAGTTACTGATGGATTTACTTTGATTGAACATTTAGTACCAGCAGTAGTAGCCAGAGAAAATGATCTCAAAGTACTTCAAAATAAATACGATGAGATTGTTCAGAATGCGGGTAAGGCAGTTGAAATGCTTGAAGCTATAGTTGAAAAGAATGATTTAAAAAGTAATGCTCTACTTGCTGATCGGATAAATTGTCTTCGGACGTTTGCGACCCATAACCACCATGGTTCAAATGAACATCCGCTTGGCTCAAATGAACTTGAATTACTTGATGCAGTGAAGGAATTGCAGAGATTAGGATATGAAGATGAAGCAAGGTCATTTCTCAACGAGACTTTTAATCCTGCTAAAGATATGAGGAGTGATAATCTAATTGCGTTTGAAAAGCGAGCTGACTTTTTAGGACTTCACAGAACATTTCATGATCAGGATGCTTTGTCTGTATCTGGTGCATTAATGCGAGGAGTGAAGCTTTATCATCAAATGTTGAATTTTAATGATGGCACTAAAATCACATTGAGTGAATTTGTAGAAATGATGCAGAAACCAATAGCTCGTGTCACATATATAAATAAAATTAAACAGGCCACCCTTAGTGCAACAAACGCCTACCCCCAAGCAGGGATATCACAAGACTTAAGTCGTCTACATAACAGCATTGTCTTTGCTCTCTCTGAAATACAGCAAGCAAAGCTGTTCGAAATTAAACAGGACCATATATATTTTCAAAACAGTAAACTTTTATACAAAACAACAAACAAGGGTGATGACTACCAGTACATACAACTGTTTAAGAATGTTATTCGGTATATGCCAAAGGGTGTTATTGAATTAAATATAAATGAATTCATCAAACTCCTACCAGACGGAGTAGAAAATGATCCTGAAAAATATCGCACTCAACTTATTGGAAACAACACAAGTTTTGAGCAACTACTAAAGAAACATGAAATCATAAATTCGCACCCAAATGACAATCAGCCAATCTTCAATATTTCTCGTACGAGTATCAGATTCAACAATTTATACTCATTGGAGTAGTGTGGAGGAAAATGGCTGTGGATAAGCTTAAATACCACAAGACACCTTCTACTTTTTCTAAAGTTTCCTCCAATTTCCTCCATTTTGGAGGTTTATTTTTAGGTGCCACCATGAGACTTAACACGTATAACAACGTGCCTAAATATAAGTCTTATGAAAACAAAAAAGATAACGTGGTCATCCACCACTCGTAAGGTGCAAGACCTTACACCTAACGGATACAACCCACGTAAAGTTAGTGGTAACCAAAAACAAGACCTGCAGAAATCGATTGAGACATTCGGTGCGGTTGTGCCAGTAGTTCTCAATATTGATTCACGGGCTGATGTAATCATCGGGGGCGAGCAGAGAATAAAAATCTACGCTGACTTAGGATACAAGACAGTCGAATGCATGATCCCTTCTCGGGAACTATCACTAGAAGAAGAGCGTGAGCTGAATCTTAGACTCAACAAAAATACTGGCTCTTGGGATGACGAGCTCCTAAAGAATTTCGACCTATCTGTTCTACTTGATGTTGGATTCGAGGATGACGAACTACAGAACTTCTTCGATGATGTTGAATTAGCCGAAGATGAATACGATGTCGACAAAGCAATTGAAGAGATGAACGAACCCCGAGCAAAGGTTGGCGAAGTGTGGCAATTAGGAGAGCACCGATTACTCGTAGGAGACTCTACTGATAAAGAACTGGTATCAACGTTTATGGGAGAAACAAAAGCCCACTTCATCTTTCAAGATATGCCCTATAACATTGGGCTTTCATATAACAAAGGAATTAGTAACACTAAGGAATACGGGGGTCAGTACTCTAGCAAGAAAGACTCGATGAGTGATGCTGAGTACTACGCGTTTATTGAAGCAAGTATCAGTACGGCTAAAGTAATAGCTCATGCCGATGCTCACTATCTGTACTGGTGTGACGCTAAGTACGTGGGAGCAATTCAAGCACTGTATAAACAACGCAAGATACTCTTCAGGCGTATCTGCTATTGGGTAAAGAATAATCAGAACATGACGCCGAAGGTTGCGTTTAACCGAGTACATGAGCCCGCAATCTACGGCACGACAGGTAAAGCCTTTCTAAACAATAATCTCAAGAACGTAAACGAAATCCTTAATCAAGAAGTCACTACTGGCAACCAGCTCCACAACGAGCTCTTAGATATGATCGACCTCTGGATTGTGAAGCGAGACGATGTGCAGAGCTATCTTCATCCAACTCAAAAGCCAGTCAGTCTAAACGAAAAGCCACTCAGACGATGCACTGCTCCAGGTCACGTCGTCTTCTATGGCTTTGGTGGTAGTGGTAGCGACCTAATTGACTGCGAGCAATTACGCCGTATCTGGTTTGGAGTAGAACAAGATCCAGTATTCGCCAGCATCATCATTGATAGATGGGAAAAATTTACCAAGCTAACAGCTAAGCGAATATGAAAACTGTAACAGCAGGAGAAATATACTCAGTTGGTAGTCATATAGTTGCTTGTGGAGACTCACTTAACAAAGATTTTGTAGCGATGGTCATTGGTACCAAAAAGATTCAATCAGTTGTGACCGATCCGCCTTATGGAGTGGCGTACGTTGAGAACAAAGTAGGAGTAGCTGAACTTGGCAAGAAAAACGCTAAAGCGATTAAGGGTGATCACATACAGAGCGAATATGAGTACGCTCGGTTTACTCAGTCATGGATTGAAGCAATCCAACCGCATTTGAACTCATATAACACCTTCCATATCTTCAATTGCGACACGATGTTTCTAGCTCTTCGCACAGGTATGCATACCGCAGGGCTACACTTTAGCCAGATGCTGATATGGATCAAGAACCAATCGGTAATGGGTCGTATGGATTACCTTCCCCAACAGGAGCTGATTGCTTATGGTTGGTATAAGAAACATAAACGAGTGAAAGCTCAGATGAGTAGCGCCATCTTCCATCCTCGACCACAGAAGTCAAAACTCCACCCGACCCAAAAGCCAATTGGACTATTACGTAAGCTGATACAAAACGTCACCAGTATTGGTGATGTGGTGTATGACGGTTTTCTAGGAAGTGGCAGTACCGCTGTTGCTTGTGCTCAACTCGGTCGTATCTGTATCGGAATTGAACAAGACTCTGAGTATGTAGAGATATGTCTAAAAAGACTAGAGGCACTAACAAAGCAGAAGCGAGTATTGATCACAAAGTATGAGCGTACAGTCTAATGAAAAAAGAAATACTGGTGTATATCGCAAACAGGACTTTGCGGCGTATGTGACGTGGAAATCACTGCCGACATTCCTGCGAGGTCAACCTGACGCTGTACTTAGAAAGATGGGTATTGATGACGACATCACCATTGAGTTATTGCAGATAAAGACCCAAAAAGACTTTGCTTCACACTACAACGTCAAAGACCTTGGCACACTCACTGACTGGAATAAACGGATCGAAGACGAGGGCTTACTTGAACATACCTATACATGGGCCAGAAAATTGACACCAAACGTAGTGTTGGCCTTGTATAAAAATGCGACCAAGTACGGTAAATCAAAAGAGGTAAAAACTTGGTTTGAAATAATCGAAAACTTTTAGCTTATGAAAGAAATAAAGAAAACACTAGACTTAGCTGAAGTTAATGAAATCCTCTCCGATGCTCTGCTTCAAGTAGCCGCTCGAAAGATTTCACCTAAGCGGGCTCAGGTCATATCTCGAATAGCGTTAGCCTTGTCTAAAAACATTACTAACATGGAACTCAAACAGCGTATCGATGTACTGGAACAAATGCTTACTCAAAGAAAGTAACTATGAAAGACATTACTAAATTACTTGCTAAAGGAAATCTATCCCCTCGGGAGCGAGTTTTGTTAGTGATACGAAATGAAGCTCATGAGCGAAAGACTGGGAAGGGTCTTGTTACTGAAGCTGATATTGTAGCCCTGACAACGAGTTGGAAACCTCGTGATTATAGAGAAGCTGAGCAGTACAATAAATATCTAGATGTTTGGAACATGTTCGGCCGCCTCGAAATAGATATGCAGACCTCATACTTGGTGTCGCAGTTATCTATTGCTCGCTTGGAGCAGATTGCTCAAATGTTTTACTATAAAAGTGATAGTCCAAAGCAACATGAGCACTTTCTTAGTCGAGTAATTCCCGATGATCATACCAAAGAGTTTCGCAACTTCTTTTTACAGCACTCTGGCTTTGAATATGACAGACTGGTGCATCTGTATACATTCTATTCATTACCTAAAAAACTTCAGCAGGATATATTACTACTCGATCCTTCTGTAACATCAGATCACTCATACTTTTTAGCTGAGGAGCAACTAGCCCGTATCCTTACTAGTAAGCAGTCACTCTCTGAAAAAGAAGTAGACCTTCTTACCAAGATAGTTATCGACTCAATCCCTTGGGGGCAAGAGGCTAATTTTAGTGTAGTAAAAATAAGCGTTAAAGAGGTTGTCTTTAAAACTCACTTTGCTGGCTATCCTTTACTTAGCTTCGGGAAACGATTAGCTAGTCGAAACAGTATTTTATTCAAAACTGAAGACGAGCTTCATGCTGAACTGGCTAAGCTACCTGATCTGAAATACAAGCTTGAGGGTATTGTTCGGGACACCATACGTGAAGGTCTATTTTTTAATGAATATACACCGCTGTGTAACAGCGAGGGGCATCTGACTTTCGAAGGCGAAACCGAAATCAGACACGATAAAATAATGCGACTTTGGTTAAAGGCTAAAGATAAAACAGTAAATCTGCTACAGCAATATATTTCTAGTGGTGTCCTAGTACTTAAAGAATGTCCGACTAAGTTTTTTGAAGCGTGTCTCAACAAGACGTTTATAACTGGAGAAAGTCTTGTGCAATCAAATATACAACTACCATTTGTGGATGATTATCAAAATCAAATTACTGACTTAATGATGTACAGTTATCCAGCTTTTCTAGTCCATGAATCGTCAGTATTTGAGAGCTATAGTCATCTACTAGCTTTCAAGGCTATTGCTGAGAGAATGTCAGAAATTATTGGAGAGGATTTAAGTGAGAAAGTGTTACAACACCTTGCTGAAATTTCAGACTCCATCAACACTCTAAATTTCTACCTACGGAACACCGATGAGCACGTGCAGGAGATTATCTATAGTAAGGGAAACATTAAATATCCAATACAAACCTTCTTACCTGACCCAAGTATTACAATACAAAACCTCATTCCGAAACAGAATGAGGGATTAGAGATGTTTACTGATGAGTTGAGTAAGCTACGAACTTAGGTAAGTTTCTCTGTATAGTCACAATCTGGGTACGTAGTACAACCGAGAAACAGACCATATTTACCCTTACGCTTGGTAAGTTCACTTCCGCACTTTGGACATACATGGGCCATAGCGACTGGAACTGCTGGGGCATTAACCATGTTCATGTATTCCATGAGCTTGAACTTATCGACTAGTTCAATTGGCTTGTCTTCAGCAAATTTCTCAGCATCGAGAGTGAAAACGTTAGTGGTAATAAAATAGCCTTTGCCACCATCTACCCGATCTGCAATCGCTCCATAAAAATCACGTACCGCACTTACTGGCACTTTTGAAGTAATAAATTTCTTACACTGGATGTAGTGAACGTGACCATCTTTCACTGCCTCAACATCTACACCACCATCACCTTTACCACCCGTAACTCTAGTTTCATAACCAAGGGATTTAAACAGGACTGCGATATATTCTTCAAATTGTGCAGGAGTTAGTTTCTGTAATTCCTGTACCTGCTTTTTACCTAAGAACCACTTGATTCGACTTCGACGACTCATGAGGTCGACCATTACACGGAAAGCTAGAGCAAGCACCATAAGTCCAAAGAGCATAAAATATAGCTCTTTCACTGCCCACATACCTTGCAGTATCGGTATTAAAAGGTTTGATGAAGTAAATTCCATTACAATTTCTTTTTATACATGACATCTTAGCTTAAATATCAAACCTTGCGAAGTCATATTAAAAAATAAATTTAACTTGCTTTCCTTTTTTGTTGCTTCATTAATGTATGTTGGCAGTTGCGTCATTGGAAGTATTGTGGCGGTAAGTGAAATGGCTTGATTTAAGGGTATATATTGACGACTTCTCCACAAACTGTGCAATTCTGCCCTTCCCACCTGCGTAATAAAAGATATACTTTTTGTATGAGTGTTTCTACTAAAAAACTTAATTATATAAGCTTATTTAGTAGTGCCGGAGTTGGATGTTACGGCCTTGCTAAGAAAGATTTTGACTGTATCGCTACAGTAGAATTAATTGAGCGTCGACTAGAGGTTCAGAAGCATAACCAAAAATGTTTGTACCCTAGTGGTTATATTGCTGACGATATAACAAGACCGTCAACTAAAGAGCGCATTTTCTCTGAAATTGATTTATGGAAATCTAAACAAGGTCTCAAAGATGTAGATGTTGTTATTGCAACACCGCCGTGCCAAGGAATGTCAGTCGCAAATCACAAGAAAAATAATGAACTTAAACGTAATTCTCTGGTTGTTGAGTCTATAAAAATAGTCAACGAAATTCGACCCAAGGTGTTTATTTTTGAAAACGTGAGAGCATTTTTAAATACTTCATGCACCGACATTGATAAGAAAGAAAAAACAATTCGCGAGGCCATTGAGGTAAATCTTGGCGGAAAATATAATATCCATTATCAAGTAATCAACTTTAAAGATTATGGCAATCCGTCTAGTCGGACCAGGACGCTTGTAATTGGTGTAAGGAAAGACATACCAGAAGTGACACCACTTGACCTAATGCCAACTATGAAAGAAGGTGGGACGCTTCGTGATGCTATTGGTGACCTGCCACCGCTAAAGACTATGGGAGAAATATCAAGTGTTGATATATATCACAATTTCCGTCCATACAAAGAACATATGCTTTCATGGATTGAAACTATTACCGAGGGTCAATCTGCATTTGATAACAAAGACCCAAAAAGACGACCTCATCAAATTAAGGATGGAAAAGTTGTGTTTAATGAGAATAAGAATGGAGATAAATATTCTCGCTGTTACTGGGATAAAGTAGCTCCTTGTGTACACACAAGGAATGATATTTTGGCTAGCCAAGCTACTGTACACCCAGTAGACAATAGAGTATTCAGTATTCGAGAATTAATGAGAATGATGTCAGTTCCTGATTCTTTCAACTGGGTTGGAATGTCCCTGGAAGAACTTAATAGACTTTCTGAAGATGAAAAGAGAAAACTCTTAAAGAAAGAAGAGGTTAATATTCGTCAGTCACTTGGTGAAGCTGTTCCTACTGTAATATTTGCGAGCATAGCAGAGAAAATCAAGCAAAATATCAAGAATAAAGATATTCCCGATACGCAAATAAAAAAATTCATAACAACCAATCAGCTGGATGTTCAAGAAAACTTGAAAGCTTTTTTAAAATCTAGTCTAAATGATTATTCTTACTCTGAGTTAGCTAAAATTGTTGAGCTAACTAATGCTGAACGTTTAAAACATGCAGCATATTACACACGACAAGACATCTGTTTTACTATAATCAAAGATTTACCTGATGCTTCAAAGTATGAGCGTCTCTCCATAATTGAACCCTCAGTAGGAGCAGGAAATTTCTTGCCGCTACTTATTGAAAAATATAAATCAGTTAAACACGTTGAGATTGACGTGGTGGATATTGATAAAAATGCAATCAGCATACTAAAACTTTTGATTAAAAAGCTAGATGTTCCAAGAAATATTAAAATCAATTTCATAAACGAAGATTTTCTACTCTACGGAGAAACTAGTTTATTCAATCAGTCAAAAAGATATGATCTAGTCGTCGGTAACCCACCTTTTGGAAACATCACAGATGATAAGGAATTACTTTCAAGATACAAAGTAGACAAATATAATACCGACACAAACAATTTGTTCTCATTTTTCCTTGAGAAAGCATTACAGCTTGGTGATGTTGTCGGCCTGATAATCCCAAAGAGTTTTCTTTCAGCACCTGAATTTAACAAGACTAGAGAATTAGTATCGTCCTTTGCTTTAGAAAAAATTACTGATTATGGAGAAAAGGGATTTAAAGGTGTAAAAATTGAAACCATCAGCTTGATTGTGGACACAAGAAAGAGTGGTTCTCGAACTTTAGTTGAATCTTACATTAAGAACGAAATAGGGTTTAAAGACCAGTCTTACATTTGCTCTGAAGAATTCCCCTACTGGTTAGTCTATAGGAATGATTTCTTTGACTCAGTTGCCAAGAAATTACAATTTAATGTATTCACCTCTTATCGCGATCGACAAATTACTAAAAAACATACAACTTTTAAAGGTAATATCAGAGTTTTAAAATCTCGTAACATTGGTGAGAATAAAATTATTGACATACCAGACTACGATTCATATTTAGATTCAGTAGATGGTTTTTCTATCGCTAAATTCATGAATTCTGACAATAGTGTGCTGGTTCCGAATTTGACATATGCTCCGCGTGCAACTTTTATGCCAAAAGGCACTCTCGTAGATGGATCAGTAGCAATCCTTACCTTAAAAGAAGAGCAAAACAAAATATCAAAAGAAGATCTAGCCTACTATGCAACTAAAGAATTTACTGAATTTTATCGTGTAGCTAGAAATCATGGAACGAGATCACTTAATATTGACAACAATTCAGTGTTCTTCTTTGGAATTAGAAAAGAAGCAACTAAATAGTTGCTAAGAATTGTTCGACATCCCCAACTGTTGAGTCTTTGGAAAGACCTGCATCAAAGCAAGTATTAACAACTTCAATAAAATTAGTGAGCGAATAAAATTTATCGTCACTTTTTATAGAAGATTTTAATTGCAAAAACTTCTGCTTAATACACACAATCTGAAATTCGGGATTTATAGATCTAGTGTTTGCTTCGATGTGAGCGTGAGATAAGTGTTGTCCTGGTGTGAGAGCTATAAGGTTCTCTTTAGTTAAAGAAAATTCAGGATATGAATGTCTCGGCAAAATATGGTGTACATGAACGCCACTATTCTCTGCATAGCCAAACTCTGAACTCTTTATTTCACTGTCATTACCATGACGCTTTTTTATAGCTTCTTTGACTTTCTGGAGCAAAGTCTCGACTACACCACCAGTATCAATAAGAGAGAGTACTTCTTCAAAGTATTGCTGTCTAGTCATCCCAGATGGCATATCTTTATCTCTAAAGTTGTCACGATTATAGATTAGGAATGAGTACGGACATGGTCCTGTAATAATGTTTGAAGCATCTTGTCCTGGTATCTTGTGTTTATAACAGAAAACATTAAACATCTTATTAAATACTCTGTATGAGTGCTTTCTATCAGTCCCTTTCACGGCAGTATTTATAACTGCCCAATTCCAGTAAGCTTCTTTGGCTAAGAGATAATTTGCTTGATTAGGATTTTGCTGGTAATTAAAAAAGACTTCTTGCAAACCGTTGTCTGCAATAAACTTATCTGTGTACTCCAAAAGAAATCGAGAAGCATTAAAGTCATTTGAAGCCATAAATTGAATAGCTTCAAAATTGGCTACTTTGTAGGTCTTTGGTCTAGTGGTAAGTTGCTCTAAAATACCTGCGTAAGCAAGTACTCCAAGCTGGTACGAACTAACTTTATTGTACTCGTTCCGGGTTTTGTCGTCAGTTGGAGCTGGTTTAGAAAAGAACTCTTGCATTAACGTGCAAAAAGTCTGTGAACTTCTAACATCAGCGTCAGAGAGCACTTTATCTGGATCATCTTTTACCAAATCGTATACTGCACTCGAAACACACCATATTAGATCAGGTGTTGTTTTCTGCTCGTAGTGAACGCCTTGCTTTGGAGTCTTTACAAGACTTTTTGTTTGAAAATATGCATTAAAGTCCATATTAGTATCAGGTAGACAATACAGGAAAATACTGCATAAATAAAGACCTGAAAGGTGCTCGCTAGACTTATGTGGGTCGTTGCGTCATTGATGTGTATGTATGAATCAAGCAGTATCAATGCCATATGGCACAACAATTCAAGAAGACGTACCGATAAAAGTTAAATATTGTCTATATTCACGAAAGAGCACCGAGTCCGAAGAACGCCAAGTTTTATCTATCGATAGCCAGATTAAAGAGATGCTCCAGCTAGCGGATAGAGAATGTCTTGAAGTGGTAGAAATTAAACGAGAGAGCCACTCTGCGAAAGAGACTGGTCAACGACCGATTTTTAATGAGATTGTCGAAGAAATACGCGAGGGTAAATACAACGGCATTCTGACATGGGCACCAGACCGTATCAGTAGAAACGCTGGGGACCTTGGGAGAATTGTGGACCTAATGGACTCAGGCAAACTAGAAGAGATACGTACATTCGGGCAGAAATTCGGTAACAACCCAAATGAGAAGTTCCTCTTGATGATTCTTGGCTCCCAAGCGAAGCTAGAGAATGACAATAGAGGCATCAATGTGAAGCGAGGCTTACGCACAAGAGCTGAGATGGGATTGTGGTCAGGAATAGCTCCGCTAGGCTATCTGACACAGGGACTGATGGATAAAAAGTGTCAACTGATTGTAGATCCGCTACGGGCACCGACGGTAAAAAAGATATTTGAGAAAGTGGCATACGAACAATGGTCTGGTCGAAAGGTGTATAACTGGCTTAGATTTGAACTAAACTTCTACACTAGAGGAAATAAGCCACTCACTCTCTCAGGTGTCTATCGCATACTCGAAAACCCTTTCTACTACGGAGTGTTTGAACGACCCAAGAACAGTGGCAACTGGTATCAAGGCAAACATACTCCACTTATCACTCAAGAGTTATTTGAGAAAGCAAAAGCTCAACTAAAGCGTGACCAGATAGTGAGAGAGACTAAAGAATTTGCTTTCACCAAACTCTTCAGTTGCGGATACTGCGGATCAGGCATATCTGCCGAAGAGAAATGGAAACAACTGAAAGCTGGTGGTGCTAACAGATACATCTACTACTCCTGCTCACGAGCCAGAGACCGCAATTGTAAGAATATGTATATTAGAGAAGAAGATTTGATACTAGAACTCCTGAAGATACTAGATAAAGTAGATATTAATGAATTAGGTATGCGAAAGAAGCTCGAGGATGAGATTGCAAGATTTAATATATTCCAAAGGTCAGTGCTTGGAGCCAAAGAAAAGATTAAAACAGATCCAGAAACAGACATCAGGAACTACGCAAAATACATTCTGAAAGAGGGGTCGACTGTAGAGAAGAGAGAGCTACTGGCAAACCTACGATCAAGAATTTTGTATAAAGATAAAACATTAAAACTGCTGGATTAATATTTCATTCCTTCATATATTCCATACCCGTAGCACGGGTATTTTTGTTTATTCTTGTGCTGTCCGAGGTTTGAGTCATAAGTCTTTCTTGAGAATTTTTTACCACAGACCGAACACTTAAAGACATGCTTTGGACCTGAAAAAACACTCCGTACTCTTGATGATGAGCGTGGAGTACGACGGACCCGATTAGAAGACCTAACTGATTTTTCGTACTCCTTTTGCTGTTTTTTCCCAACATCATAAAGATATTTATCATCAGGGTATTCACCGGCTCTACAAAGAGCAATTTCATATTGTGGTTCAAACTTTTCATCTGTAACTTCGACAGTTGAAGTGTTTTCGGCCACAAACGTTTTCCACCCTGGGTTATTCTTACTGCCCGTTCGGTCGTAGACGTATAAATACTCCTTTGCGACACCGTCACTCCGCTCTTGGAATTTTAATGCATATGACTCAACCAGTCTTGGTACCCCTTGGTACGTCACCCTCAATAGGGTCATATCTTTACCAGCTCGCAAAATAGCATTTCTAAATTCAGAACTAAAATAATAATTATCTGTCCAAGGATTATCTTGAGCATCTTCAAACATTTCTTTGATTTGCTCGCTAAAGCGAGAGATCGCATCATCAATTTCAATAAAAACATCTTTAGTACACACAAGGTTCTTTGTCCATGTTGCTTTCATGTACTCAAGAGGTAAGTTCAATAGTATATTCTTCACCACTGATGCATTTCTCTCAAAAATAGTGCGTTTAAGAAACACTCGTCGCACCTCGCTTTTATCAATAGGGATATCAGGATTTAGATAAATACTGTATATAAAATCATAGAGATCTGCAGCGTGTTCACGCTGGAGAAGACACTTTAACTTTGTTGCAAGCACCTCCTCAAGTTGCATACAGCGTATATTGCAAGAAAGCTCCGTGGAGTCTGAATACGGATGTATCAAGGGTACGGTCTGAATAGGTAAATAGGTTTTATCAAACCTAGTTATATCCAGAGATATTTTCAGAACTATATGGTCTGATTTTCCATAGAAATCATTGAAGTATATTTTTGCCTCAAATACTTTCCATCGTGTTTCAACCCACTTAGTAAATTTTTCATCAACGCTATTTCTCTCTAGTACAAACTTTATTCCTGATTGCGTTTGAATAAAATTACACGCATTTTCTATATCTGCTCTCAGGTCATTGAGATCTAAGTCATGAGGCGTACCAAAGTCTAGGTCAGATGAAAATCTGGTGTTTACAAAGTAGCCCTTACGTAAAGCATTTCCGCCTTTCAGGAACAAAAGATCCTTGTATTTACTTTGCGTGAAAATATAGAAAAGAAGCCATCCAAAAAGATAATCCCTCTGGATATTGGAGGTATTGATTGCTGTCTGTCTAGAGAGGTTCTGTATCTCATCAGGACTTATCATATGACCTATTTTAACATTTTTACGAAGAAACCCACTCACCATAAGGTAAGTGGGTCACTCCGATACTTAGTTCTATTGGCGGAGGGAGAGGGATTCGAACCCTCGAGGCCGTCTCCGACCTGGCGGTTTTCA
>CAZVFY010000002.1:0-137744 GCA_964626635.1 uncultured Candidatus Saccharibacteria bacterium | reverse complement strand
TTGTGATCCCACGGAGAATCGAACTCCGATTTCCAGGATGAGAACCTGGCGTCCTAGCCGTTAGACGATGGGACCGTTGTGCAGTATGCACTGTACGACAGTGCTGTACGATGCGATGCATGATAGCAGATGATTATGCTCATGACAAAACAAAAGTCCGCTGTGCGGACTTTTGTTTTCTACTGTTCGCTATATGCCACTTGTACTACTCGACTTCAATGTCGGTCACCACACCGTCGACCACCGTTGCGTTCAATCGACCTTCAATATAGTCCATGGTCACAGCCTGCGGTTCGCCGTCGATCATTACCTCGCGGAACGGGGTGTCATTCACAGCCGCGAGCGCCACTGCCTCTACAACCGGCAGTCCGATGTAGGCAGACACATCAACGCCTTCTCCAGCATTTACGTCATCTGATGCTACGGGCGAATTGGTGCCCTGGTTATCTAGGTCATTCATCTCAATGTCAGTGTCAGTGTCACCATTAATTACATCATTTATTTCTATAACAGTTTCGCCAGCTTCATCTGTAGAGACATCAATTAGTGCTTCGCCCTCGGCCACTGCGGCTGCCACCTCTGCGTTCAATTCTGTGTCGGTTGCAAAGCCCTCTATCACTTCTTCAGCCACCGCTTCTAAGTCCTGAGCAATAATGTTTGTGTAAGTCAAGAGGTTTCCGCCACCGCGGACGTTGGTGCGGACGTTACGGCGCTCGCCCGCCGGGAGTGCCTCGATCTGGGCGTCTACAGCCGCGAGAGTCGCGCTGTACTCAGTCAATATTTCCTTGAGGCGATTAAGCGCTGTGTTGAGTTGCGTTGCCTGCGCGGCAGTAAGAGTCGCGTGCGTTCGGTTATTGAGGGACGTGTCGATCTGCGCGAGTCGCGCCACCACTCGGTTCTGCGTATCGATTGCTTGGCTAGGAGTCAATGAACCAGCGGCTACATCAGCCTCAATGGCTTGCAATTCTGCCTCTAGCGCCACGACCTCAGCATCAACTTCAGCTGCAAAATCGCTATCAGTCGTATTATTGTCGCCAAACGCAAACACCAGAACAAACACTGTAATTACTAGCGCGCCGATTAATAAAATCAATTTCATAATTATAGTTAGTTACTAGTAGTAGTTTCAGTATACAGGCTTTTGTGCAGTATAGTAACTACTTCATCACAGAAGACGTACAGCTATCGTGATTCTTTCACAACTTACCGTGCAGAACACTAGCGGCGGCGTCGTTTTATAAACCGCTGCACGATATACGCGCCGACAAACTTGGCTACCTTACTTAGCAACCTATTTTTGAGAGATTTTCGCATACAATATTTTGATTACAGGCTAGTACTGCGCGATCGAGATTAATTACATAGCTGATAATTCTGATTCGGATTTGAGGACTTTGTCGCCATCGTCCTGTGTGATGAGATAGGCTGGGTTGTCAGTATCTGCCTTGCGGGTGATATCGGACCCGCTGATAGTTTTAGTCACCTCTTCGGTAAATGTCTCCGTGACTTTGCCTTCCCCTTCACCGTTGCCCCAATTCCATTTGATACTGTCGCCTTTATTGAATTTCATATTTACGATTGGTTGCGGAGTAATTCGGCAGTTTCTAGGATCTTGCGCTTTTCTTCGGCGTTCTCTTCACCGGCCACTGACGCTGGATCGGCTGGATCTAGCTGCTCGTTGTTATGCCAGTCGAGCAATTCGGCCAATGCGTTGGGGTCATGCTGCACATAGTTTCCGTACGCCACGACTTCGACCGGCAGATGGGATGGGTTATTGATGTGCGCTGCGACCTTGCCTTTAAGGTGTTCAGGTTCAATGACCAGGATGCGTTCGTACGCGCCACGCTTGAGGGCTTCGCTGGCTTCTTGCTCAATTGCATTGATAA
This sequence comes from uncultured Candidatus Saccharibacteria bacterium, assembly GCA_964626635.1. Taxonomy (GTDB): domain Bacteria; phylum Patescibacteriota; class Minisyncoccia; order Phycocordibacterales; family UBA918; genus OLB19. Next base: position 135,858 of record CAZVFY010000002.1, on the reverse strand, counting down.
AACGGTCGAGATTGGCCTTGTCGTCTTCTTCTCGGGGATTGCCGCTGCCATATAGTTCACCCCCACCCGAGCGCATAAAGTAGCCCTCATTATCAGAATATTCTGGTGGGTGTTCGGCTACGTAGTCAATGATCTGTAGAGTGTTGCCTTTGATCTCGTATAATTTGCCTTGTTCTTTAGCAGTCACGAGTACTAACGAATTGTTAATGGCTGGATTTTTGATGTGCGTTTTTTGCATACGTACAATTATAACATATTGTACATAACCGTGCAAATGTATCTTGTGCAACACTAATCGAGGCTAGGCTACCTAACCCAGACAAATGTCGTATACTTGAGGTCATGAAAATGCCTTTGGCTTCTATAGTATTGTTATTTCCCTTCCTGGCGAGCGCGCAGACAGTCCATCAAGACACTGCAGCGATCGAACGCGCCAAGGTAATAGAAATCGTCGAACAAACCGACACCATCATTCCCGGTACAGACACGACAACTCAGCTACAAACTCTGCGCGCCCAGGTCCTCTCGGGCCAACAAACTGGCGAAGTCATTACGGTAAATGATGATTATTTGGGACTAGAGGTTAACGATCGGTTTTACTATCAACGCAGCGTATTTATTGATAATTCAGAGGCCTACGGGGTGTTGTACGTTGATCGTAGATTCGAACTAGGCGTATTGGCGCTGATGTTTGTGGCGGCGGTCATTGCGCTCAGTGGCTGGCAAGGGGTACGGTCGATTGGTTCGCTCGGTGGTAGTTTGCTAGCAGTGTTCGGCGTCTTATTACCAGGCATTCTCGCTGGCTACAATCCCCTCCTACTCGCCAGTGTCGTAGCCGGACTGGTGCTGTTTGCAGCAATATTCTTTACGCATGGCTTCAATCGTGAATCGCTAGTGGCGTACGCTGGCACGATGATCGCAGTCGGCGTAACGATGTTGGTCGCGCTGTGGGCTGTCGCACTCACCAGTCTCAGTGGATTTGGCGCAGACGGTTCCACCACATTGAATATTGCCACGGGTGGACAGATAGACTTTACGTTGTTGTTGCTGGCAGCCATAATTGTCGGAGTTCTGGGGGTGCTGGATGATATCGCGATTACTCAGGCAGCTGTAGTAACTGAGCTGTTTACCAGTAACAAAGTAATCACTCGGCGCGAAGTCTACGGGCGAGCGCTGCGCGTGGGTCGTGAACACGTCGGAGCACTAGTGAATACGCTGGTGCTGGCGTACACCGGAGCGGCGTTACCATTGCTGCTATTTTATTTTCACTCGGCCAGTAGTCTATCACTGGCGCTCAACAGCGAATTATTCGCGACCGAGATCGTCCGGATGATTGTCGGTAGTATTGGACTAATTTGTACGGTGCCAATTGTCACGGTATTGGCGGTCTATGTTTTAAAAGACTACATACCCAAACACGGCTCGCGGCACGGGCATAGTCATGCACACGGGGGCGGACACGGTCATAGCCACTGATTGCCTGGCTCGATCAGTATTGGTCGTGGCTACGAGCTAGCCCGCTACCGCTTATCCCACACGGATTCTTGGCGTACTAGCAATTCGCTGGCGCGGTCTGGTTCGTTCATGACTTCTTTGACGATCCGTTCCATTCGTATACCTTGCGAACCTTTCACCAACACCACATCGCCCGGCTGCAACAGAGTTTGCAGCTCGCGGCCAGCGCGGTCAGTCTTTTCGTATTGCAATATATTGGCTTCGTCCATACCGTGATTGAGCGCGCCGCGCGCCACGCCGCGGGCCCGTACCCCGACCGTCAGCAGCACGTCGCCGACAGTGGCGACCGTCTTGCCGATCGCTAGGTGCTCTTCTTTGGAGAAACGTCCAAGTTCCAGCATGTCTCCCATCACGACGATGCGTCGTTTGGCGTGTTTGATCTTGGCCAAGGTCTCAAGAGCGTGGACAGCAGCCGCAGGTGAAGAGTTGTAGGTATCATCAATCAGGGTGGTACCCTTCAATCCAGGTAAGACTCGCATACGGCCACGGGGAGGCACGAGCGTCCCCAGTCCGGCGGCAGCGTCCGGCATTGTCACTCCTAGATGACCAGCGACTGCAGCGGCTGCCGCTGCGGCGTATGCTTGCTGCTCCCCGAGCACACCATTGATGACTACGTCCGCTGCGCCAGACGGACTGGTGATGGTAAATTTGGTGCCGGCCGGGCGATTGTCGACGTAGGTCAGACTGACGTCAGTGGTGCGGACTGCCGCCTCGCGATAGCGTCCGTACGTGATGTGCGTCTGACGTATTTCTTTGGCTGCGTTCATCACCAGATCATCATCGGCGTTAATAATGAGCACACCATTCTGGCGCAAGGCACGAGGCAAATCCATTTTCTCCTCGATCACGTATTCTGGGCCGTCGAACTGCTCGACGTGGACAGGCACCGTCGGGAACCTGGTCAGCACGACCACGTCCGGTGTCAGCCAGCTGGTGAGGCGCTGCATATCACCGGGGTGATCAACGCCAGTTTCTAATATCAGTACGGCTGGATACCGCCTAGAAAATAGCGCCACCACAGCCCCCTCAATCAGAATCAATACCCACAAGAAAGGATTATTCCAGCCGTTGCGCAGCCCCAATACGGTGAGCGGCACCCCAAATTCAGAGTTGTAGCTTTTTTCGCTTTTGCGAGCCGGTACGGAGTCACTGACAGCGGCGTAGATGGCGTCTTTGGTGGTGGTTTTGCCGACACTACCGGTGATACAGACGACGGTCGGCCGGTGGCGGCGCAGCACCAGCCGGGCCTCCCATTGCAATACTGTAATTACCAGCTGTTTAAAAAGATTTTTCATACATCACTATTATCGATCAGGGGGTATTGTGTAGTAGTTTATCAGGAATTCAGTCATCGTCATAAACGGTTCAGTCAGCGTTTCCGACGCGTACCGTACACCCTGCGGCTCGACTGTATATAAAAAGACAATGAATTCTGGATCATAGGCCGGAAAGTACCCAAAAAACGAGTGTAGGAATTTGTCTTCGTAATATCCACCATTGACCGGGTCAGGTATCTGGGCCGTACCAGTTTTAGCGGCAATCGTGTGATTGGGTAGAGCCACGCCGCCACCGCGCAGCGCTTCGTCTACTACCGTGACGAGCATCCGGGATATCTCGTCACTAGCCCTAGCCGACAACACTTGGGTTGACTCTGGCTGCTCGAGGGTTTCCGTCAATCCGGTATCTAGCGCGATTTCGTGACCGATATGCGGCGTAACCAAATATCCCCCGTTCGCTAGTGATGCGAGGGCACGCGTCGCCGCCACTGGTGACACCGCGATCCCCTGCCCGAATGATGCCGTAGCGTACTCGACATCAGTGTTGGCGTAGAGGTTGTCGACGAGTCCGGGCGCCTCGTTCGGCAAGTCTACCCCAGACCGCTCACCGAGCCCAAACCTCAGAAAGTATTCACGGAATCGTTCTTTGCCAAGTAACTGCACAATGTGTGACACTCCTGTATTGAGGGACTGGCTGAGGATTTCTTGGACGAGCACTTCCCCCCGAGCGCGACCGTCAAAATTGTGAATCGTAAACCCGTCAAGCGACAGCGAACCCGCATCTACGTAGGTACTGCGGGGCGTGATGACCGCTCCGTCGAGACCAGCCGCCACCGTCAAAGCCTTGATGGTCGAGCCAAATTCGTAGACATTCTCGACCAGCGGATTACGGAACTGATCGATGGTGGCACCCGCTCGGTCATTGGCGTCAAATCCAGGCACCGCGCTCATGGCGACAATCGCGCCAGTATCAGGCCGCATGATGATCGCGCCGGTTAGTTGGCTGTCGTATTGCTCGTGAGTCTGTTGCAGTGTTGACTCGAGCATTCTGGATACCGTTGGTTCGAGAGTAGTGACGATGTCACCGACGCCCACACCCTTTTGATTGGGTACGTATTCGCCAAGATCCGAGAACAACTTGGCAAAGTGATTGACGCGGCGCAAGTTACTGGTCTGGAATAGTGTGTCATCGTATTCTCGCTCGAGACCGTAAAGTCCACGAAGTTCCTCGGAATCATTGGTGTGTCCAACGAATCCCACTACTCTTGACGATAATTCCCCGCCCGGATAGTACCGCCACTGCACCGGTACGATGTGCAGGGCGCTTGATTCGATGGTACGGACGATGTTACTCGTTTCCTCGTCAATCCGGGTCGCTAGTTCGACGTAGGTGCGCTGCGGCAGGGTACTGCGCCGCACACAGACATCGCGTTCAACTGGTAGCACCGCTACTAGCTGCTGACACAGCTCGGTAGCATCAATAACTTTTTGGGGATTGACCGCGACCGTGTAGCCTGCACGCAACGAGGCCGCCGACAATCGCTCGCCAGTACGCGTTGTGTAATAAATCGACCCTCTCGTGTACTGGCCGCTACTGCTATGCACGTATTGGTTGTTCGCCTCGACCGAGAATTCGGCGCCGCGGGCGACTTGTATGTAGTAACTGCGGGACACTAGGAATAGTGCGACCACGCACAGCACCCCAGCCACGACTCGTATTCGGATAGTGCGGTCACGTTTGCGCATAATTCAGATTACCTCTGTTGTAACACAAGACTATCGCCGCCGTCACGCTTGACGAAGGTTTTCTGGTCGGATACGACGAGGACAGACACTTCGGCCATGCGCTTGGTGACCGAGTGTTGGGCCGTGATATACCTCGTTTCCAGTTCGGCAATCTTGGTTTTGGTATCTTGGATGTCGTAGCGATGCTGCTTTTCCATGACCGCCAGTACGACTGCACTATTAAGAAAATACACGTACAAAACAGATGAAACGATCACCAGAAAACCCAGGACTACGGCTGCGGTTTTTGTATGTAAAATGGTGGAGGCAATATGTGGAGGCATAGGCGCGACTATTAGTAATGGGCAAATATTCTGAGTTTGGCGCTGCGGGCCCGAGGGTTGGCAGCGATCTCTTCTTTGGTGGGTGTGATCGGCTTTTTGGTGATGACAGTACCGATCTCTCGATCCGCCCACGCGCGGAACGTATGCTTGACCAGCCGATCTTCTAACGAATGGAACGTGATGATGGCCAACCGGCCATCGTGATCCAGTACTTGACTGGCAGCGAGTAAGAAGCGCTCTAGTACTCCTAACTCGTCATTGACCGCAATCCGGATCGCCTGGAAGGTTTTGGTGGCTGGATGCACCCGTGGGTTATGAAACCGTTTTGGGATGGCGCCAGCTACGATTTCAGCCAGCTGCAAGCTGCTACTGATCGGCGTTTTGGCGCGGGCGTCGATGATGTGTGCCGCGATCCGTCTGGCTTGGCGCTCTTCGCCATAGCCGTAGATAATGTTCGCCAGCACTTCTTCGTCCCAGTCGTTGACAATATCCGCTGCGGTAAACGAGTATGCAGCCGGATCACCAAGCGTCATCAGTAGCGGCTCATCCTCGCGGAACGAGAAGCCCTTGCCTGTCTGGCCAGGAGGCGTGAGGAACTGTTCAGTCCGCCACCCCAGATCAGCCAGGATACCGGCCACGTTTTCTATCTCTAAAGAACGAAGGGTGTCTGTCAGATCGGCAAAGTTGCTGTTCACCAGTGTGGTATTGGAATAATGGTCGAGCGGGTGCTGACGCAGGGCGGTCGCATCGACGTCTAATCCGATCAACCTACCGTCTGGACCAACCTGCTCACTCATGAGTGTGGCGTGCCCGCCAGCCCCAAACGTTGCGTCTACTACGGTGTCGCCTGACTTGATGCGCAGTGCAGCGACAGCTTCGTGGAGTAGAACAGTTTGGTGTGACATGACTCGCGACTGGTTGTTCGGAATTAATTGATGGCTTATAAGACGCCAATCTCACTGAGCTTTTCGGCGAGCGTATCCGCATCGCGTTCCATGCTGGCAGTGTAGGCTTCCCACTTTTCCTCGTCCCAAATTTCGATGCGAGAATGCACGCCCGCCAATACAACTTTGGTATCGAGCTGTGCAAATTGCTTCAGGAAATCTGGTACGAGAATGCGTCCGGCACTATCGACTTCAACTTCAACCGCGCCTGATAAAAAGAAGCGATTGAAACTTCGTGTATCCGCTGACCCAAGCGGCAGTTCAGATACCTTGTCGGTGATCTTTTGCCATTCGGGTAGCGTGTACACAAAGAGACAGTTGTCTAGCCCTCGTGTCACGACGAGCGTTTTCCCAAGTTCTTTGCGCCATTTGCTGGGCAAAGACAGCCGTTTCTTGGGATCCAACGTATGCTTGTGCTCGCCGATCAACATAATAACTAAACTGGTGGATCAAGCGGCCTTCCGCCGACAATACAATTCGTGGAGATTGGTTTGCATTGTCGCCGGAAGACCCCTCTGATCGTCCCGAAATATCGCAAGACAGCCTGTGTAGCCGAGGCTACCAGAATCCATCCGTGCGAGATTTCAATATAGATTCTAGACACAAACACCAGAATCTATACCACTATCTCCCACCACTTTTACACTATATACCACTTTGCCCCACTTTGCTGCATTTGTGTGGGGACAAACGAAAAACCGCCCCATCGTCGGATGTGGGGCGGGTGGATGAACTTAAGGACTTAGCCATCGCGAGCCTTGGAGTTCTTGATGCTGGTTCCGGCGACGGGGGCGCCGCGACGGATGTCGATGTCGCAGCCGTAGCGGCGGGCGTTGACCTCGCGCTCGCGACGCTTGCGCGCCGCGCGGTTGTTGCTGGACGGCGGGGTCTTGTGGAGCTTGGCCATGGTTATCTCCTTATGGCGCTAGAGGAACTTATGTCTATACTATACACGAATTAAATTGTTTGTCAACTACTTTGGCTTCACCAGTGGAAACAGCTGCGTCTCGCGCAGTGACTTCCCTGCTAAAAATGCAAACAATCGCTCGCCAAATCCAAACCCGCACGTGGGTGGCATGCCGTGTTCGAGCATCTCGACGAACTCCCAGTCCGGCATCATCGCTTCGTCGTCCCCCGCATCGAGTAGCTGTTGCTGCACTTCAAACCGTCGCCGTTGCTCATCAGGGTCGTTCAGCTCGCTGTAGCCACGACCGACTTCGCTACCAGCGATGATCGGCTGAAACATTTGTGCGGTCAGGCCATCAGCATTGGCTTTGGCGAGTGGCGCGACCAGTAGCGGGTGATTGACGAGGAACGCCGGCCCCGCAATATGCTTGCGGCAGTATTTCCACAGTGTGTCCGTCAAACGCTCGCGATTATCACCGTCGTACTGCACACCGAGCTCGTTCAATTTTGTTTTCATCTCATCCTCGCTGGCGCTGGTGACATCAATACCAGTTTGCGCAAGCACCTCGCTGACATAGTGAATCTCGCGCCACTCATCCGCCAAATCAAACGAGTGTCCACGCACTTCGAACTGGGTCGTGCCGAACACTTCCTGAGCAATCGTGATGTACAAATCGCGTGTCAGCGTCATGCCATCACGGTAGTCTGCGTACGCCCAGTAAAATTCCATGTTGGTGAACTCTTGGAGGTGTTCGGAACTAGTGCCTTCGTTGCGGAACACTTTGCCGATCTCGAATGTTTTGGGGAACCCAGCGGCCATGAGGCGTTTTTGCCACAGCTCACCGACCGAGATCCGCAAGTACCCATCAATGCCAAAATCATTGTGGTGCGTAATAAATGGCCTGGCCTCTGCCCCACCGGTAGTGGTTTCAAAATATGGCGTCTCGACCTCTAGGAAGCCACGTTCTTTCATAAAGGTCCTCGTGACGTCCCAGAACTTGGCTTTCTGAACGAACAGCTCGCGCTGCTCATCACTTAGGAGCAGATCTAGGTAGCGCTTACGCAATCGTTCGTCCTCGTCTTTAATACCGAAATGTTCGGTTGGCATATTGGCAGTCGCTTTGGTCAAGAGACGCCAGTCAGTCACAAGTACGACTTGTTTACCACGCTTGTTCAAAAACGGCGTGCCAGTAACTTGGATAAAGTCGGCTGTACTGACGTACGACAGGCAGGCGTCAAACGCTTCTTGTCCCATCGCCTCAACACTGAGGAATGCCTGGGTGCGACCCGTGCCATCAAATATGTCAAAGAAGGCGATCGCGCCATGCTCGCGCGTTGCCATTACCCGTCCGACCAAGGTTACACTAATCGATTCACCGAGCGACTCGAACTGTTCGAGAAATGCTGCGATGGTGTGCGTTTGGTCGGTACTAGCTGGGTACGGATCATGTCCAGCTGCGACTGCTTGAGCAAGGATACGCGTACGCTCCGCGTGGACGTCGCTAGATTCTGGTTGTGACTGGTCGTCAGACATGACTATCCGACTGTCAGAACCTTATACTTCTGTTTGCCGACTGGCGTATCAAAATCAAATGCGTCACCCTTGGTCTTGCCCATCAGTGCCTCACCGAGTGGCGATAGGTAGGATAGTTTACGTTCGTGAATATTAGCTTCGTCTGATCCTACGATGGTGTATTCTCGCTTGTCCTTATCTTTGTCTTTCTGGATTGTGACAACCGATCCAAGCCCAATGACATCACCTTTTTTCTTGTCAGAAACAATCGTTGATTCCTTGATTGTTTTCTCGAGGTATGTGATGCGTTCCTCGATCGCTGCCTGCATGTCACGCGCCTCTTGGTATTCGGCGTTCTCCGACAGGTCACCGAGGCTGCGGGCGTATTCGAGCGACTCGGCTACTTCTTTGCGGCGGACGGTTTTGAGGTGTTCGAGTTCTTTTTTTAGTTCATCGAATTTTGCTTGGGTAAGGAACGATTGTTGGTCTGACATACTGCGAAAGTTATTTTTCGTAATTATATACACATCCGCGCAAGGGTCAAATGTGGATTACTCGATTGTGGCTATAGTTTCCGTGGTAGTGGCAGCGTTAATACTGAGATACTCGGGCCGGTACTCGCTCATCCATTCCACCACGTCACCCATAATCCGCGTAGCGCCGAGACTATTGCTGCGTGGGGCGCGATCCATCATCAAAATAAATGCATACTGCGGCTCCTCGTATGGCCAGAAGCCCGCTGCCCATGAATTGACGTAGGCGTTGCCAGCGCCGATCTCGGCCGTACCCGATTTAGCTGCGATCGCTACGTCATCTCGCTCGAGCGCGCGCGCCGTGCCGCCTGGGAAATTGACGGTTTTGCGCATACCCTCATGGACGATTTGCACGATGGCTGGATCTAACTCAACCGTCTCGGTTTCGAGGATCTGACCAATATTGACGTGGGGCCGCACCAGCGTGCCACCACTTGCAAGTGCGCTGTAGGCGCGTAACATCTGGATCGGCGTGGTCAGGAACCCAAACTGGCCAATGGCAGTAAAATACGTGTCACCGAGGCGCCAATCATCATCGAACGTCGCTCGTTTCCAAGCTGGATCTGGCACCACCCCAGCTTGTTCCTGGGCAAGGTTGATACCAGTAGTAGTACCAAGGCCAAAAGCGCGGTAGTGTTCGGCCATTTTGGTGATGCCGAGGCCGGGGATGCCGGACTGTAAGCCGGCCTGGGGGGCGGCATAGTCCGGCAAACCACCGCCAGCGACATAAAAGTAGATGTTAGATGAATACGCGATCGCTTCGCGGACAGTCATTTGTCCGTGCGAGCGCCAGTCATTGAAATACGATGGGTTTGATGGGTTATACCGGTTCGGGATGACCAGTGTCCCATTGCTGTACATCTGTGTGTCTTCCGACAGCACTCGCTCTCTGAGGGCGGCGTACGCGACGAATGGTTTGACAATCGATCCCGGGGTGTACGCGCCACCGATGACTTTATTAAGGAACGGTAGTCGCTCATCGTTGTTGTATTCATTAATGAGAGCCACATCATCACCATCAGCCATCACTTCAGGGTCATACGACGGAAAGCTCGTCAGCGCGATCAGCTCGCCAGTGTGCACATTCATTATAGCGCCAGCACCACTACGAAACCCCGCCGCCGCACTGCTGGTCGCGATGATATCGTACATCGCTTCAGACAGCTCGGCGTCGATCGATAACTGCAGTTGCCCGCCTGGCGTTGGGGCGGCGATCGCGTGCTCGCTGACGACTGCCTGCTTGGCGTCAACCTCAATCAGTTTGGTACCATTTGTGCCACGCAGTACGTCTTCGTAGGCCGCCTCGACTCCGTTACGCCCAACGTATTCAGTTCGGAAAAACACTCCACTACTATCACGCTTGGGGTAACTGACATACCCCAGCACCTGCCCCAACCCAGCCCGATCAGTGTACGCCCTGATTGGAAAATCATACTCACCTGTCTCATCTCGTTCGTTCCAGATCATCGGTTCTCCATTACGATCAACCACCACACCGCGCTCAGCGATGATAACTGCTTCGTCGACCTGGTTGTTCTCGGCGATCGTGCGAAACTCAGCGCCGGATACAATTTGGAGCTCAATTAACTGATATAAAAACCCTGCGCCAACACATAAGAAGACGACCCAAACCAGTCGGACGTTGCGTTTAGGTATTTTGGTCTCACGCTTGCCCTCAAACCGTTCATGGTCTAAATCATTGACGTTCGTAGCATCTAACAATACCTCATCAATGGACACTTGGTGATTGGGTCGATTATGTTTCATTTGTTATTAAGCAGTTGCTTTTGGCGCAGCTGCCGTACCACGTAAGTACATTTTAAGGATTTCTAACAAAATCACAAATCCACCCACCGCCATACTGAGTATTGGCCATTGTCCATGCCCAAACTGTCCCACGTACCCGTCCACTAGTATCGTTACAACAAACAACCCCCACGCCGGATACCAGTAGCCATACCAAGTCGCGGCTAGCACCGACAATAATAGCCATCCCTCGAGAATACTGACTAAAAATAGAAATAATAACAGAAACGTTCGGGTCATATAGATTCACTGCTGGTGGCGTTCGTAGTGGTCGCCGTGCCGCTGTCAGAGGTCGTGGCAGTTGACGTCGCGGTCGCTAGTTGCAATAGGGGCACTTGTAATCGCTGATTAATCCTATCAATATTGTCAACCACCTCTGACTCGACCACGCTCGGTGGTAGCGGGTTATCGCCGACAGTCACGTACCGCAACGAGCGAATATTGTGTGGCGCTATTACGTACGCAAACTGCTCAGCATCAGTCGGGCTGGTCTCGATCGATACCACCTGCCCCAGTACACCCGGATCAATGATTGGCGCGTACAACACATCACCTTTGCGCACCACCACTCCTTGTGGCACTGATACGCGCATAACCCCGCCACCGATCCCACTGTACGCCAATAGCAGATCAGGCCCCGCTAAATACCCGCGACTCTCGATCCTCGGGGCGCTAAACAGTGTGACAATAGCGTACTGTCGGTACACCGCACTCACCATACCGATCAGCGTATCGGCATTGCTGTATACCGGTGCATACAGCACCACCCCGTCTTGGGTGCCCTGATCAATTTGCAGTAAGTCATACGGTAGCTGATCTGGACCAGCGACGACTCCGGCGGCCAGTAGCGGGCTGCTGGTCGCCTGTAGCATGGCGCGCAGACGGTCGTTCTCTTCCTCTAAACGGGCAACTGTCACTGCCGTGCGGCCAGTTTCGATTTGCTGTTGCAGTTCATTGATTTCTTCTTGCATGGCGAGCTTGTCCCGCCATAAGACCGGGATGGTCTGGTCAGTAGTCGACACCCATTCGGCGACTCGAGCCACCGGATACACGACCACGCTACCGATTGCATTAAATACGCCCGGCAATACGGTTGACAGCAGCAGCCCACCCACCACGACGAGCAGGGTAACTTTTACCACTTGGCGCTTCTTTTTAGTTGAGCTGCGTTGTAAGTGTGGTTTCATGATCAATCAGCAGTTCTTGGTAGTTGGGCAAATCTTCGATAATTATACCTGCTCCTCGGATGACTGCCCGTAGTGGGTCAGGCACGACAATCACTGGCACCTCAAGCGCGTGTTCAAGGAGGTCACTGAGACCAGGAATCAACGCTCCCCCACCAGAGAGATAAATACCGCGCTGCATAATATCTGCCACTACCTCTGGTGGTGTTGATTCCAGCACACTGCGAACATTCGAGACGATCTTCTCGACGAGCGGCGCTACAGCGTCTCGCACGTCGGTATCAGTGATTATTATTTCACGCGGCAGTCCACCAACCACGTCCCGGCCACGGGCGACCATCTCGCGGCCGTCTTTCGATTCGGAAATAGCCGCCAGCGCGATCTTGGCGTCTTCGGCTGTTTTCTCGCCAATTTGGACCTTGAATTGGTCTCGGATATACGTCACGATGGCAGCGGTCAAGTGATCTCCAGCCACCCGGATGTTTTTAGAGTGGACTAATCCATTGAGTGACAGCACTGCGATATCGCTAGTTCCCCCACCAATGTCGACGATCATGCTGCCCATGGCTTTACCAACTGGCAGTTTGGCGCCGATGGCCGCGGCCACTGGTTCTTCGACCAAAAACACTTCGCGGGCACCAGCGTTGCGAGCCGCGTCCTCGGCGGCCCGCATCTCGACATTGGTAATACCAGACGGGACACCGACCAACATGCGCGGCGGGACGATCATCCGGACGTCACTGCGGACCTTGTTGATGAGGTACGTGAATAATTCCTCGGCGACCTCAAAATCGGAAATAACGCCGTCGACCAGTGGTCGGACTACCTCAATGTGTTGTGGCGTTCGACCTTGCATTGATTTGGCCTCGGTGCCGACGGCGACAATTTGACCGGTTTTTTTATTGAGTGCCACAATCGTTGGCTCGTTTAGAATAATACCTTTGCCTTTGACATATACCAACGTGTTGGCAGTCCCTAGGTCGACAGCGATATCAGTCGAAAGCGTACCAAATACAGAGTCTAGAATAGGCCAGCGACGCTTCATGCTGCCATTGTACTACGCGGCTGTGTTTGGGGCAAAATCATCGTACAGTTCTTGCTCGGTCAGGTGCCTAGTGTCGCCTGTCGCGCGGGTGACAACTTCGAATATGCCGGCTTCCTTGCCTTTGCGGCTGACTACAACGCGGTAGGGCATTCCGAGCAAATCGCTGTCAGCAAATTTCTCACCCGGCCTGGCATCCCGATCATCGAACAACACTGTCACACCGCGCCGGCGCAGTGCCGTGTAGATTCCCTCGGCCCAGTCACGCAGTTCTGCGTCATCAGTGTTGAGCGCCACTAAGTGCACCTGGTATGGCGCAACACTCTCGGGCCAGACGATGCCTTTCTCATCGGCAAATTTCTCGACCAATACACCCATCATGCGAGTGATGCCGATACCGTAGGACCCCATCCACACTGGTACACGTTCACCAGTTTCGTCTTTAAAAAACAACCCGACTTCCTCCCCTTTGGTGCGACCGAAATTAAAGATATTACCAACCTCAGCGGTTTTGGTGGGCACGAGCTCGTCGCGTGTTACGCCTAGTTCATCTAGGTCGGCCGTATCTAACACTTCTTCATTAATGGCGACGCCTTTGTCCTTAGCGATGTACGTCACATCTTCGCCAGCCTCACACACAGTCTGAAATTCGTGCGAGAAAGCCGTAAATGAACCACCAGCCGCAAACGTGACGTACGTGTCATCACCCACGCCCATCCGCTCAAAACATTTCATATACGCCTCCTTGCAGCGGTCATAGAAATCGTTGTGCTGTGCTTCGGTCGCTGCAAAGCTGTACGCATCTTTCATAATAAATTCGCGCCCGCGCATCATGCCGCTTTTAGCGCGGACCTCGTTGCGTAATTTGTTTTGGAATTGATAGACCGCCAGCGGCAAGTCTTTGTATGAAGCAATGTGATTCTTCATCATATTGCCAAGCGGCTCTTCGTGGCTCCAGGCTAGCCCGACCTCACCACCGGCCTGCAGGTCAGATTTAAACCATACATCAACCTGGTCGCTACTCCAGCGGTCAGTGCGCTCCCATAATTCTTTTGGTTGTAGATTAGTGGCCAGTAGTTCGTTGGTGCCGAGTGCGGTCATTTCTTCGCGGACGATCTGTTTGATATTTTGCACTACCATGAGACCAAGTGGCAATAGTTGATATACACCGGCCATTTCTTTGTGAATATAGCCAGCGCGAATGAGTAGTTGCGCGTTCCGCGCAGTCTCGTCACTCGGGGCTTCCTTTTGCGTTTTGGTAAATAGTTGAGATTGTCGCATACAGTTTTGTTGGTGGTTGGATACTCATCAACTGAAGAGTCTAATAATATCGTTGTACGTTACCGCCACCATTAGCAGCAGCAAGAACGCAAACCCGACGAGGTTCAGTCGGCCGGCCCAATCGGCGGGAATGGTTTTGCCGGTGATGGCTTCGACAGCGACAAACACTAACCGTCCACCGTCAAGGGCTGGAAACGGCAGCAAATTAATCACTGCTAAATTGAGTGAAATAAAGGCAGTGAACGTGAGGAGTGCCACAATCCCAATCGACGCAGCATCCCCTACGAGTCCTACGATCCCGACCGGCCCGGCAATCTGCGAGTAATCAGCCGTTCCCTGGATACTGCCGACGATCAAGTCGGTCAGTCCAGTGACAATCTGGCCAGTCGCTGTAATAGTCTGGCTGATAGATTCGGTGAAGGCGCGAGTGATCCCGAGTGACTGGGTTTCGATCAGTGCTGGCTGTATTCCGATGAGCGCGCGTGCTGGATCATCAGCAGACAGTCCGGTGACTGGCGTTATAGACACGGTGTCTGTCTCGCCACCGCGTTTGTAACCAATGGTAATGACAGAGTCTGGATTGTCATTTACAAATGCGGTGAGGGCGCTCGGCGTCAGTGTATCGAGTGACTGGTCGCCTGCTGTCGCACCAGTGATCACGCTCCCAAGCGGCAGCACGTTCGCGGCCGGGCCATCCGGCAATACGCCCTGCACAAGCAGTTGTGCGTCTGGTCCGGCGGTCGATTCATCTTCTATTAGCGTTGGTACACCGATCAAAAACGTCGCAAAAAACAGTACCCACGCCAGCAGTACGTTCATAGTCACCCCAGCGAGTAGCACGACTGCCTGCGCCCATTTCGGACGGTTATTGAACGCGCGTGGCGCATCGTCTGGCCGGTCGTCTTCAGAGTTTTCGCCATAAATCCGCACAAATCCGCCAATTGGCAGCGCGTTAAAGGTGTACTCGGTCTCACCCTTTTTGACCCCGAATAATTTCGGCGGAAAGCCAATCCCAAATTCGTCAACTCGCATGCCAGTTTTCTTGGCCGTGATGTAATGCCCCCATTCGTGCACCAGGATGAGCACAAATAGCACAACTAAAAATATTGCGAGAGACGATCCCACGGTAAATAACAAAAATAAGATGAGCGCTAAAAACAAGTAACCGTAATTCATAGCTTATGCAGTCAACTCGCTAACCTTTTGTTTGTAGAGCGTTTCTAAATCAGCGTTGACTTTATCGATCTGGGTCTGGAGCGATTCTTTCTCGGCGAACTTATCGTCCTGGCTGATCTCCCCCGCTTTTTCTTGTTTGTCGATGGCCTTGCTGGCGTCATCGCGAATGCCGCGTACCCGGATGCGGGCGTCTTCATGCTTTTGGCTGGCCAGCTTGCTGAGCTGCGCTCTTCGTTCGGCGGTTAGCTCTGGGAAAATTGCCCGCAAGCCAGATGAGTCAGTGGCGACTGACAGACCGAGATCTGATTCGCGCAAGCTGGTTTCAATGGCTGGAATCGTTGATGCGTCCCAGGGTGAAATTCGCAGCGTCCGCGCATCCTCAACGCTGACCGTTGCGGTCTGGTTGATCGGTACCCGAGCACCATACGATTCGACCAGCACTTTCTCGACCAATCCAGGAGCTGCCTGTCCGGTGCGGATGCTGGCGTATTCACCCCGCAGCCATTCGACTGTTTCTTGTAACTTTTGTGCGATCTGTTTCTCATCCATATCTTCGCTAGTGTAGCATCATTCAACCGGCAATTCGAGCAGCAGTGCCTCAAGTAACCATTTGTTAACGGCGCCGCGTGTCTGTAGTTTTTTGGCGGCCAAGTACAGTAGCGGCGACACCGACACGCCACTCTCGAGGTATGACAGCAGACCAGTTCGAATGGCGTAGAGCCACTCGGCATTTTTGGTTTTTTGGTAGGCATCAATCTGCTTTTGCCGCTCGGCGTACGTTGCGTGCAGGAACTGTTCCCAGGTGCCGTTAATTAAGGTGTCCGTGTTAAAGGTTTCGGAGTGCACGCGCGATGTAATCGTCGGTAACAATTCAACCGTTGGCGGCACCACAAAACGCAAGCTGCTCCCGGTTGGTGGCTCTTCAATTATTTTCAATAGTGCTTGCTGCGCTTCTAATGTGATACCCAGTGCGCGGACGACGATCAGTTTGGTGGCGGCCTCCAAACTAGTGGTATTTGCCTCATGTACCAACGCCCTGGCATCGTTGATACCAAACAAATCGGCGTCAACGTAGATCACTGACTGATCAGCTGCTGACTCAGTGGTGTACTGGTACGGCTCAGTCGAGCGAACAACCTGTGTGATCATGTTGCCAGTGTGGCCTGTTTAAGCGTGAAGATCAAGAATGTGCTTGATCACGCGGCGTAAGTAATGTTCGAACGTCTCGCCTTGTTCGTAGACAATTCCCTGCTCGTAGCGCCACCCATTCATGTAATCGGTGACACTTTGCTTGATCTCTTGACTCGCACCATCAAAGCGCCCAGCTAATAAGATAGGAATCAGCATGTCTTTAGTTTTAAGGAAAAGTGGGTGCTCTAGACCTTTCGGCCCAGTGCCAAATAATCCGCTTTTATTAAACAATTGCCAATCAAGGAGCAACTGTTGTAAACCATCGGTCACCGCCTGGGTATAAAGCGGGTCACCAGGGTGCTTTTGCGCCATCTCTGTAGCGGTTGGTAGCTCGGTTGGTGTATGGAGAGGTTCACCAGCTTCAGCTAACGGTTTTAGTTTACTCGGTGGTGTGGCCGATGCGGGTGGTGGTGGGACTGGTGGCTGAGCGCCTAAATTAGAGCTGGCTGGAACTGCTGGCGTAGAACGAGCAGGTTCTGAAGTCGGTGGTTGAGGTGGTGTCGTAGTAGTATTTGTTTGGAATTGCATTGGCACATCCTTCCAGCGTGACGCGCTATCACCCGTATCCGTCTGATCCAGCACTATTGGCGCCGAGCTGTCTGGTCGTCCCGGAGCGGCCGAAACAGAGGTAACATCAGAACTGCTGGCGGGCACGACTTCTGGTTCAGGGCGCGGCTGTACCTGTCTCGCAGCAGTTGGTACTGGCGCTGTAGTTACAATTGGTACTGCTTGTGCCGGCGTTTCAGCCCGAGGGACTGATGGAGTTTGATTTGTTTGTGCTGGCTGGGGTGGGTTGGCGACGGACGAAGGGTGCGGGGCGGCCTGGTTTTGAATGACTTCTGGTGGCGTTGGTGTTGGCTGCAAAACATCTGCTTGGGGGGCTTGCGGGGTCTCTGCAGGTTGTTTGGCAATAGTAGATTTGGCAGCTGCAAACGCCGTTTCCAGCCGTTCCATTGCCTCTTCAGTGCCGCCAGCACTAATGGATTTCATTGCATTCAGCATGGCAGCCATGTATTCACGACCAATCTCGTTATTTGTTTCAACCAGATGCACTGGGTTACCAACTAGCTGATTAATCTCAGATTTAATAGCGCGAATACGATCTAAAGTTGCGGTCGGTGCAGCTGGCGTGTGAACTAACGGAGTCTCACCGCTATCATTTGCAGGAACCGTCGAATTAGTCGCTGTAACTGCATCCGCTGATGTAGCTGGTTCGGTGTCTAGGTCCGATCCGGGTGTGTTGGTTTGTGCTGACGGGTGTGCAGTTGCTGGCTGGGGAGGTGTTTGCAGTGTGTTTAGTGGTGCTGATGCGGGCGCTGCTAACGGTTTAACTTGAACTGGTATTGGCTCAGTAACCGGGTGAGGGGAAACTGGCTCAGCGGTGGGCGGAGTTTCCGGTACTGGCGGACGAAAGGTCGGCGTCGATCGGGATGATCCGAACGAATGCACTTGACCAACTTCTAATCTGGTCTCCACTTCACTTGGTGCCACGTGTAGCGCCTGTAATTCTCTTTGAATCTGATTCTTAAGCGAAGGATCTTTCCCGCCATTCGTGTAAGAAAGTATCAGATCGCGCATGCGACCCTGATCAGCCATTGAAAGCTGGCTCGCACGCAGTGATGCCAACACATGCATTACCTCCTCTGGGGTGTCAAAAGAAAAAGAACGTGCCATAACTTACTAGTAGTGTAGCACTCGGACTCGTTATCAACATGTCTTCGTGTGAATTACCTATCATTGTAAATAATGACCCATTGCAGAGCCGCGCTCCAGCGTTAGCATACGTCTGGCATATAGCTCAGCCACTTCGCTGAATGATCTCACCGGGGGCGTACCCCCCTTGTTCAATATGGGCATATCATACTCATCCTGAATATCAATCATGTCGTCAAGCCGATCACGCCAAGCGTTAAACGTGTTGTAATCAACATCAACTGGTTTGAGGACAGTTTCTTTTATCTGCGTCATAGAATTTTTAGCAGGATCACACAACGCGACAAATTGATTGAATGGTCGATTGCCACACCCATAAACAAATCCGTTACCCTTTGTTAAACGGTGGACAAATTTCGACCAGGCGCCGCGCGACTGACTGGCAACTGATTCGACATCAAGGATAATTTGATCAACTGCGACCTGTGGCCATTCAGCATCGTTGGCTTGTAGTGCCTCGGGAGCGGCAGTGGTTGGGTCGAATTCTGTATGATGATGTACTTCTTCTCTTTCTGCTGTTGCGCGTAAAGATTTCGGCGTAAAAACAGAGCTTCTTACTTCGGTGGAATTTCGCCGCGCGTCAGCCATTTTGCGTAAAGCCTCCATATCATTTGCTACCTCTGGACCATACAGTCGACGTTGCAGCTGCAACCGATCTGCATCAGCCTCAGCAGGCCAGTTATTTGTTAACTCATTAGTCCGTTGTATCTGACGGCCATTGGCCGTAATGCCAATTTGATCTCCCTCTTTAGGATCTAACCCTACAGGCGCAAGAGATCCACGTGGACGCCCGACTAGTGGCGAGTCTTCTGGTTCTGGTTCTAGCATCTCCTCGTCGGACTGTGTTCTTTCAACTTGTTCTATATGTAGCTGGGTTTGAGTGCTATCTGACGGTCCTGTTTCTGCGGAAAGGGTACTCATCGGAATAGTAATTTCAGCTTTTGCGATCGCGTCAGTCAGTGATTGCACCAGCTTGGCATCCTTGTCAGTAATGCTGCCGCCATCAGATAGTCTTTCTTTCAGTTCTGTAAGGGTGTCAGCGGCGCGTACAGCGTTCGCAAATTCTTCTGATTGCTGCAGATATGCTGAGGCAGTTTCTGGATCCTGTTGCCACGCGGAAATATTTTGTTCAGTAGCAGTGACTGCATTGGCGAGATAGTCATCGAGTGCAGCTTGGGTGTAATCTAACCCCTTTTCGTCCAACTTGACCTCTTCTCCCAATTTTTCAGATGAGTCTATTGACTCGGATACTTCTACAGCGGTATCCGCAGTAAGGTCATCTGGCAAGACGTTCGCCTCGTATCCTAATTCAGTGTACTGATGAGCTAGCTCGGCGTCCGTGGCAGTAGTGTCGGGGCTAGGCTCCTCGGTTGGCGCGTCCAATTGCGGGCGTACGTATCCGCTCAGATCTGGATCAGAATCTTGATCTTCGTCGTCAGCAGTTGCATCGAGCTCTACCTCGGCGAGCTCTGATTGATTGCTATTGTTGGCATTAGCAAGCATATCACCGTATTCCTGTGCCAAACTCTGCCTAGCACTGGCTGGCCTGATTGGCAGCCCGGTTTCGGCTATTGGTGGAGCACCTTCAAATGACATACGCTAAATATACTATACGCGGACTGTAGGAGCAGTCGGCTGAGGGGGATTGTTGCCTGGCAGGCCTGGCGCTGGAGTTGGTGCACCGTTCAATTTTGGCTTTTGGTAGCGCGCACTGATATCCGCCTCGATCACGCTACGCGGCTGGCCGTAGCGATCCAGGCTGCGCTCGATCAGCTCGGCAGTCCGAGTTAGGTCTGGCTCGACTGGGCGCATGGTGCTGATGCTGAATGGTTTGGTCGGTGTTCCATTCGCGAGGACGCGCAAGAACGCATTGCGGTTTGGGACGTTCATCAGGTCGCTGGCGGTGAATGGTGGGTTGAATTGTGATTCGAGGAACTGCGAATCCTCCGGCCCGACCCGGAACGCCGCCATTGACCCAACGTTCCCAAATACGGCGTCTTTGATGTCAGGCTGCAGCTGCGCGATGAACTGGTGCGCCATGGTCAGTCCTAATTTGTATTTGCGAGCTTCGGACAAAATGGCCGAGATAGAATTGGTCGAGATATTTTGGAACTCATCCATGTGTAAATAAAACGGCGGGTAGCCCTTACTCGAATCGTCGACCCTCGACAAAGCAGCCATCAAGATCTTGCCCACCAAAATCATCCCGATCAAGTTCGCGTTGATCTCGCCCAGCCGACCTTTTGACAGATTGACCAGTAAAATCTTGCGCTCATCCATAATCTGCCGGAAATTAAACGCTGATTGCTGCTGCCCGATGATCGGACGCATGTAATCGTTCGCCGTAAAGACATCAAATTTGGACACGATGTACGGCACGATATTCTCGAGCGACGCTTCCCCGCCGGCCTTCCCGGCGATCTCACGCCAGAACTGCACCACGACTGGATTGGTAGCCTTACTGAGTTTATAGCGGCGATACTGCGCGTCGGCCATGACGCGACCAATGTCCATCAGGGTATTGCCGGACGCCGGGTCTTCCATTACCAACATGGTGGCATTACGGAAATACTGCTCGAACATCGGCCCCATCGACTCTGGATTGGCACCGTATAATTTTTGAAAGATGGAGAACAATTCGTTGACCACAAAGGTTTTTTGCTCCGGCTTAGTCTCATCAAATTCCAGCATATTGAGGCCGAGCACCCTATCCATCCGCGACGGATCAAAGTAAATGACATCATCAGCCCGCTCCGGTGGCACGGCACCGAGGACATCTTCGATGTCTGTGCCGTGCGGGTCGATCAGGCACGCCCCGTCACCCCGCTGGATGTCTTGGACAATCATATTCTTCATGAGGGTCGTCTTACCGGTACCAGTCTGTCCAATGATATAGAAATGCCGCAAACGATCTTCGTCTGTGATGCGCACGTCCCGCTCGACGGCGCGGTGTACGTTACGGCCCAACAATGTCCCCTTGGTCGGTAGCTCGGTTGGTGCGGGGGCAGTTTGCGCTGATGACTGGCGGAATTGGTGCGCGGCCGCCACTCCGTTGCCGGGAAAGTGCACCAGACTGGCCAGTTCAGTGAGATTAAGCGGCATGGCCGCGGACTTATCGAACTGCCGAAACGAGAAGGCTTTCTCGAATTGACGCAGGGATTTATGCGGCACACGTTTGGTTACCAGTGTGTTCCCGGCTACGTTCTCGAACTGCGCCAGGGACGCCAGTAGCTCGGTCAAGATGTCCTCACTACGACCGATGTTGTGCGCCGAAGCAACCACGCGGATTTGTACTTCAATGATGTCTGACTGTAGTTTGGTGTTGATTTGCTCGATTGTCGCGGTGTCGATGTCTTTTGGTTCGGTGTCAGTGCTTGGTTTCTTTGATGTGAATAATGAACCCACTTCGGCCAGTACCGCGCCACCGAGGGTGCTGCGACTGATCGCTTCGCCGACTTTGGCACCCTTTTCAATCTGTTTTTTAATTTGTTCAATGTCTCGTCGGTAGGTAGCCGTTGGGTAGCGCACTAGGAACTGCACGGCCACTCCCTCACCCATGGTGACATCCGAACAAGCATTCAGGAGCACCTCGAGCGGATCGGTCGCCAAGTCTGCTGCCGTTGCGAGCGGATAAAGCATGTGCTTTTTGAGCGACACGGTCGCACCAGCCACCGCCCCGTCGCCCCCGAACACATTGTAATCATGTGGCTCGAGCGCCAACACCGCGTGTGGAAACAGCGACAACGTTTGCTTTTCAAATAATTCGCGGTACTCGTCTGGCACCGCGACGTAGAACACGATGTCTTGAGTATCATTAGCGACCGCCACCTCGAAGGCGATGTGATTGAGGGATTGCTTGCTGCCAATGACGCGCAAGCCTTGGAGTAGCTGCTGCATCCGGCCGACTAGCTCGGCGTGACCACCGGCGTCAGTGGTGCCAGTTTGTTCTGGGAGCGCAATCGAATAGAGCGTCATGTGCATGACGTGCCAGGGCGGGACGCCTTCGCGAAGATCTACTAACGCCACCCCACCCCGGATGTGCTCGATCAGTTGTCGATGCACCTCATCAATCGTGTGCGCCGAGATATCTGATTGTCGCTCGAGCACCCCAAGCGCGTTTTTGATGCCGTGAGTCTTAGCGATTTCTAGCACTTCTGCAACTGGATCATGCGCGACTTCTAGCCCGGCCTCAGCTGCGCGAAGTGCATGGCCTGACAGTTCATAGCTCGGGTCTAGCACTGACTGTGGAGTGAACTGGTGGTAGGCGCGTAGCGCTTCTTTTTGGGCGGTTTGTGACTCGGGTGTCTCGGCCGCTGGCTGGCGTTCGAACAGTTCTCGCTCGCGCGCCGCTAACTGCTCACGCAGAAATACCACTTCGTCGGTTGGATTGGCAAATCGCTGTGGCGGCTGTTCCATACTTATCCAGTATACCGCTCTGCCGATAGTCGTTTGCTGGTTATTGACGATTAACGTGGCATTATTTCTTCGCCAATACCGCGCGTTTGTAGACACCTAAGTGTTCAAGCGCGACACCAGTCCCTTTGACCACACACAACAATGCTTGGTCTGACACCTGGGCTTTTACGCCCAACCGGCGTTTAATGAGTTCGGGAAAATTCCGCAACTGCGACGTCCCGCCCGTCATAATAATGCCCGAGTCGATGATATCGGCGGCCAGTTCCGGCGGCGTTTCCTGGAAGACATCCCGGATCGCAGCGATCATTTCCTTTAGTTCCTTACTGATCGCTTTGACGATCTCATTACTACGCATTTCGACCGTGCGCGGCAAGCCGGTGACGATGTCACGACCCTTCATTTCCATTTTTAGTTCGTCGGTTAGCGGCAATGCGGAACCGATCTGAATCTTAATCTCCTCTGCAGTTTTGTCACCGATGGCGAGATTTTTGTGCTTCTTGACGTAGTCAACGATGGCTGCGTCAATGTGATTGCCAGCAACCTTGACCGAATTCGCCGCCACAATTCCGCCGAGCGCGATCACCGCTACGTCAATCGTCCCGCCGCCAATATCGACGATCATGTGCCCCTGCGGTTCATAGATTGGAACGCCAGCGCCGATGGCAGCCAGAATTGGTTCTTTGACGACAAAAGCAGTCTTGGCTCCGGCGCGCATGGCCGCCTCGACCACCGCGCGGCGTTGAGTGCTGGTGACACCCGCCGGAACCGACACCATCACTTCCGGCCGGAACAAACTATACTGACTGAGAGATTTCTTGAGAAAATAGCGCAACATCGCCTCGGTCACCCGGTAGTCAGCAATCACGCCGTCGCGCATCGGCCGGTAGGCGCGGATATCGTCAGGCGTGCGACCGATCATCAATTTGGCTTCGGACCCCACCGCCACCACCCGGCCGTCACTAGATACGGCGACGACCGACGGCTCGTTCAGTACCACTCCTTGCCCCGGGATAAACACCAGAATATTAGTAGTGCCAAGGTCGATGCCAACCTTGGGCGAAAATGTCGGAAACTTCATGTGTCGATAGTGTAGCAAGTCAGGCGCGTGCGGTAAACGAATCGAAATTAAATTGGTATACTGCCATGCATGCAACCTACCTTGAACCTCACTATCACCGGCGGCAATACCCTGCGCGGAACAGTCACCACAAATACCAGCAAAAACGGCGCTGTTGGGCTACTGTGTGCCAGTCTCCTTAATCGTGGCACGACCACCCTCCACCGAATGCCCCGGATCGAAGAAGTCAATCGCATCGTCGAAGTCTTGCGCAGCGTCGGCATTCAAGCCGAGTGGGCTGACAGCACGCTGACGCTCACGCCGCCGACGAATGGGTACGATCTGGATGCGATTGACCGCGCCGCCGCCGAGCGCACCCGCAGCATTGTGATGTGTATTGGATCCCTCATTCATTTGTTTGCGAAATTTAAACTCCCACAATCCGGTGGCTGCAAGCTCGGTAGTCGCACCGTGCGGCCGCACTTTTATGCGCTCGAAAAATTCGGCGTCGATATCACTGTGACCGACACTGACTACGAAATCACCTACAATCAAACTACCCCGGGTGAGGTAATCTTGTACGAATCAGGTGACACCGTGACCGAAAACGCGCTGATGGCAGCGGCCATGACACCCGGCACGACCACGATCCGGTACGCCAGTGCCAACTACATGGTGCAGGAATTGTGTGTATTCTTGACACAGCTGGGCGTACAGATTGACGGCATCGGCACCACCACCCTGACCGTCACCGGCGTCGACACGATTGATCAAGCGGTCGACTACACCCTGACCGAGGACCCGACCGACAGTATGTTTTTCCTCGCGGCGGCAATCACCACCGGTAGCGAACTAGAGATCAAGCGCTGCCCGATCGAATTCCTTGAGCTGGAGCTATTAGTATTAGAAAAGATGGGGCTACAGTACAGCCGCAGCGAGGAATACCGACACGAGAACGGCCACACCCGCCTAGTTGATATCACCACCCGACCCTCGACCCTCGTCGCGCCACCCGAAAAAATTGCTCCCCGTCCCTATCCCGGCATCAATATCGACAACTTGCCATTTTTTGCGGTGATCGCGACGCAGGCGACTGGTACCACCATGATCCATGACTGGGTCTACGAAAAGCGCGCGATTTACTTTACCGAACTAGATCGACTAGGGGCTGACACGATCCTGGCTGACCCGCACCGTATATTTGTGAACGGGCCGACGCCACTGCGCGCCGCCGAACTGGTCTGTCCGCCGGCCCTGCGCCCCGCAACGATCCTGCTGATCGGTATGCTAGCTGCCACCGGTACTTCGACTTTGCGCAATATTTACTCAATTAATCGCGGCTACGAGGGACTGGTCGAGCGACTGAGCGCGCTCGGCGCGGATATCAAATACCGACACCAAGATTAGTCCCGATGATAATTATTGTGCACGAAGGACTGGTAGCAAGTGCCTGCCGCGCGGGCGACACGAGCCGCCAGATGCGTAATTTGCTACACTGACTCACATGTTCACGGTTCGAGTTACGCCCTTGGTGCGCGGTCAGAATATCGAGGAACTCACTTATTATTCTAAGGTCGAGCACCCCATCGGATCACTGATCACGATTCCCATTCGTAAACAAACTCGCACCGGTCTAGTAGTGGCCTGCGATCCCGTGACTACGGACAAGGCGGCATTACGGACGGCCAGCTTCACGTTACGCAAACTACCTAGCCAGTCTGCGGCAGCCCAGGTACCAGCGGAACTGATCAAGACTGCCGAGACACTCTCGGCGAGGTACCCAGCGTCGCTCGGCGCACTCTTGTACCAATTGTTACCAAGTGACGTGCGCTCGGGCGACCACACGCTCGCAACCGCCCCACCCCAGATGGACGCTAGCCCCATCACGCACAGCGTTAGCACCCTCGCGCTCAGTCGGGCCGAACGCATCGCCGAATACCAACTGCTGGCTCGCGAAACGTTGGCTCACGGTCGCTCACTGTTACTCGTCGCGCCTAGCAAAGTCTTGGCAGAGCGTCTCTCCCAGCCATTTCTCGACAGTCTGCCCGAGCGCACGCTCCTGCTGCGAGATACGAACAAGCGCACCCACACCAAACGCCTCGCGCTGCAGCAAGCCGGCAAGCCGATTGTCGTTGTGACCACTCCGGCCCACGCTTACGAGTCAGTCTTGGCGTACGGCCAGGTGATAGTAGATGATGTCAGTCATCGCAGCTACGTCAGCAATCGCCGCCCATACATTGATCATCGCACGGCTCTCGAGGCGTACTCTCAGGCGCTTGATGTCCCATTATTACTGGCGGACACGCTGCTGCCGGTCACCATAGAACACCACCGGCGTAGCGAACACTACGACACCCGCGGCAGCAGTGTCAGGCGGTTGAATTTGCCTGGTAGCTTGGTACTGCAGCCGCATCCGGCGCCAACTCCGACCCAACCATACGAACTGATTCACGCGGCTGTGAGAGAGCAGATCCAACAGACGATAGACAATCGCGGCCGCGTGTACGTGTACTGTCCGCGTCGCGGGTTAGCGCCGCTCATCATGTGTCGGGACTGTGGACATGTATTACAAAACGCCACCACCGGCGGCGTTTACTCACTATTAGAGACGACGAATCGAGCTGGCGAAACTGTGCGGCTAGTCGTTGATTCGGTGTCAGGTGCGCGGTCGACGGCGCCAGACACGTGTCCACAATGTCGGTCGTGGCGACTGAGCGAACGCGGGGTTGGGATCCAGCAGATCGTTGATGCGTGGTCAGCATGGTTCCCTGATAGCACGCCAATCGTCGTTGACGCCGAGTCAACCAAAACTGTTACCGCTCTCAAACAAGCCATCCGGCAGTACCACGACACGCCCGGGTCCGTACTAATCGGCACCAAGCTGTCGCTACCTCATATGGCGTCCTCCGATCTATCTGTGGTCAGCTCGCTTGAGAGCGCTCGCAGCGTCCCCACCTGGGAAGCTGACCAAGAACTGTTGCAGTTATTACTGACCCTGCGTGAGTGCACCAGCGGCGATGTCCTCTTGCAAACCCGGGCTGATTATGACGAGGATCACGATGCGATTATCAACATTGCCAGGCGCGGCGCGGTAGAGAAATTTTATGATGAGGAGCTAGCGCTGCGGAGTGCTATGCAGTATCCGCCATTCGTGACACTGGTGCTGCTCAGTTGGCGAGGCGCTAGTGACGTGGTCAAACCAGCCGAGGCGAATATCAAGCAAATACTTGGAACGCTGGCAACTGAATTCGAGTGGTACACCAACCCCACCAGTACCCGCGCGCACGTGCTGCGCCACGGATTGCTACGGATCACACCCGATCAGTCGCATGCGGACATTGTTCGTACGCTGCAATTACTTCCGCCGTACGTAAAAATTGAAGTGAATCCTTGCCGAATTGTATAGCAATCGTCAGCTGTTACTCTTTTCAAATACCCGATCATTACGTATAGTGTGACCATGAGCAAACTCGTCCCCCCGACCCATCCAGCCCTCCACACCATCGCCGAGGAAGTCACCCCGGAGGAATTTAATGATGGTACCCTGGCTAAAATCGTGAAAGATCTGCGGAGCGCTATTAAACAGTACGACGTCGATGGCTACGCGGCCGTTGCGATCGCCGCGCCGCAAGTCGGTATCAGCAAACGGGTGTTTATTATCGAAGACCAATCCAAAGACGCCGATCGACTACCTAGTCTGGTGGCGGTCAATCCCCACTTTACTAGCGTGTCCAAAAAAACGCAGGAAATGGGCGAAGGCTGCCTCTCTCTGCCAAACCTATACGGCCTGGTTCGTCGCCACAAAAACGTCACCATGTCAGCCCTCAATGAGGACGGGCAACTATACGAACGTGGGGCGGGTGGACTACTGGCGCAGATTATCCAGCACGAATACGATCATCTTGATGGTATTCTCTTTCCTGATCGCGCCGAGCGCACCTGGAAAGCTGGCGAAGCGCCTGATGGCATCAGAGAAGCTGGCGACTAGAACGGTATGAATGTTCCCTTTGTCTACTTTGGTGGTGAACCAATCGGCGTTCCGGTGCTAGAGCAACTCGCGGCGGCTGGCCTGACGCCGTCACTGATCATCGCTAGCCCCGACAAGCCCGTCGGCCGCAAACAAGTCATGACTCAGCCACCGGTCGCCGCCTGGGCCGAGGCACATGATATTCCCTGCTTGCAGCCTGCGACCTACAAAACTCCCGAGGCGAAGGCTGATTTGACCAGCGCGCTCGAGGCTGTGCACGCCCAAGTGTTTGTGGTAGTGGCGTACAATTATATTGTACCGAGCTGGCTGCTGGCGATCCCTGCACTCGGCACGCTCAATGTTCATCCATCTTTATTACCGTTACTGCGTGGTGCCAGCCCGATTCGCAGTGCGATTTTGCGCGATCAGCCCGAGGCACTGGGGGTGAGCGTCATGCTGCTCGACGAGGAGATGGACCACGGACCAATCCTTGCCCAACAAGCCTACACCCCGCCCGAGTGGCCGTCGCCTGGCCCGCACCTGGATACCGAACTGGGAGAGATTGGTGGCAGGTTGTTGGCAACCACCTTGCCGTCATTCATCGCAGGCAAAATACACCCAGCACCCCAAGACCACGCCGCTGCCACCTACTGCAGCAAACTGAGTCGCGCGGACGCCGAGATCGCCCTCGACCCGCATGACCTACCGACGGGCACAGGTGCGTGGGACGCTTGGCTCAAGGTCAATGCGTACGCGGGGATGGGTGACACATTTTTCATGCATGAGGGCGAGCGGATTAAACTAAAAGAAGCACAGTACACCGGTAGTGTACTGTGCCCCCTCGTGGTGGTGCCAGCCGGTCGCAAGCCAGTCACGTTTACAGATTGGCTGGCGTCGCTACGGTAGTCGTCAGTGGCCTCGCGTAGAGCTGAGTCGCTGCACCTTGCTAATCCTGCGACTATGCTAGTTCGCCGCCGCCGCGACGCATCAGACGCTTGATCGTGCGGCCGGCTTTCTCGCGTAGCGCGAAGTACTTACCCTTGGCGCGACGTAGTTCTTTATCTAATTCGTTCCGCACTTCGTCCACGGCGGCCAAGAATGATTCTTCGGTCGCTTCGGCGCGATACAGTGCCCCATCGACCCGCAAATTTACCTCGCATCGATAGACCGGACCATTGTGTTGCGCGGCCGTTTTACTAAATTCAACTTCAGCGTACACACTGTTCGCGCGTTTGGTAAACTTTTTGAGCTGCTCTAGTTTCTGCGTGACAGTGTCTCGTAATTCTTCGGCTTCCCGTAATCCATTGAAATGGTATTGGATGTCCATAGAACTGTTGTTAGTGAATAGTGGCTATTCGTGACTGTTTGGGTGGCGCTAGCCTTCGCACGCGACACAAGTGGCGCCGGCTCCGGCATTGTGAATCTTGGGCTTTTTGTCAGTATCGGTCGCGGTACCAGCGTAATGCTCGCGCAAATAGTCGATGATGTCATTTGATTCATACATCGCAACGTCGCGATCAGAGTCGACGAGGTACGGCACTTGACGCTTGCCGCCGCGCGTAATTAGTTCGTCGGCGATGCCAGATTCTTCGATGTCTTTGGTTTCATCAAACGTGACGCTCAGGTTGGCTGCCATTTCCATAACGCGCTGACAGAATGGACACGTTTCCTTGTAATACAGTGTTAACATATTGATCAGTCGTTATTGTGTAATACAATTATTATACCACTAATTGCTACCAGCCACTATGCGCGCAATAGTTCTTTGACCAAGACTTTGTATACATCATAGTCAAACTGCAGTTCGCCGGTAGGAAAGAACGCGCGCTCTGCCTGTTCCTCGAGAATTGTCGCCGACTGCAATACCCAGTTATCGACCACGAACCGTTCTGATCGCTGCATATCTGGCGTGCGTTTAATGATCTCTCGGGGGCCAGCGTACGGCCAATGGCGCAAGCGTTGCTTCTCGAACACTTTTGCAACTTGCTGGTTGTACTCTTTGGCTGACAGACGTCCAGTACACGCACCCTGACACACCCCTAACTGTGATGAAAAACACGCCCCTTTACCAGACTCGGCGCCGAGTAATTTAGGACAAAGGCCATGGGTTTTGACCAGGCCATCGAGCGCAGTTTTGGCGGCACGTTTGGTGCGGTACACGGCGTACACCCGCTCGGGCTGTTGTTGTAATTCGGCGTCGAGCGGGGTCAAGGTAAACGCGACTGGCGCCGAATCATCAGCGATGGCATTGCCACCATTGTCATTCTTGGCCGTTAGTGCCCACAATCGTTCGTTGCGGCGCAGTTTACGGTTATAGATTGGCATGTCATGTTTAATCTTATGAATCTCGAGGAGCTGCGCTGAGAAATCATCCGCGGTCTCTTCGTACTGGACGTCGTAGACCTCGGTAAATATCCGCCTTGATTTACTATCACGCGAGGCATTACTGAAATGACTCAGTACCCGCCCACGTATATCAATACTCTTGCCGACGTACAGTAGCTCGCCGTCTTTACCATAAAAACTGTATACACCCGGCGTATGCGGCAGTCGGTCGATGGTGTCTTTGGGCACATTGGGTGGTAGCGTAGCGCGTGATTGACTACGCTCGAGGGCGTTCGTGATAGTCGACTGACTAAAGTCATTGTCAATTTGGTGCGCGAGCTGCACCAGCACCTCGGTATCTCCCATCGCTCGGTGGCGAGCCTCGCACGTAAACCCAAATCGCTCAATAATGTCAGACAGATTATGCGTCCGGTATTCGCTGTAGAGCGCGCGTGATAATTTGGCAGTACAGATTTGCGGACATTCAAATTGGTGTCCAGCCCGATTCATCTCGGCCCGAATAAACGAGTAATCAAACCGTGCGTGGTGCGCGATGAGTGTCGCCCCCGCAAACAGCTCAGCCACATCATCCGCAATATCAGCAAACTCGGGCGCCGTGTCTGTCATCGTGTTACTGATGCCGGTGAGCATGGTGATATTGAACGGGATGCGTGCCTGCGGGTTGACTAACGTATTAAGGCGCCCGACTTCTACACCGCCTTCATAGCGAATCGCCGCTACTTCGGTGACGCGATTGCGTACGGCGTTCCCGCCAGTGGTTTCGACATCACTGAATACGATTGGTTCAGAAAGAGCGTGCAACATCGGTCTATTATACTATGTCTATGAGATATTTCTTTTTGTCAAAATAAAGTTATTTAAACCTATAACTCTTATCCACATGAGCTTTCTTTACATATCCTCCCCAAATTATGTTATTGTAAACTGACAAAGTGATGCTGTATTGCCTACACTCATCTACTTTGGTTAAGAAGCATTGAAGCAAGATATTAAAACTACTACCGCAACTCCCTCCATTACCGCCCAACTGAAACGTGTACAGCGTTTTTAATTAAAAACGTTCAATACCATAATATGCAAATTAGTATCATTAC
This sequence comes from uncultured Candidatus Saccharibacteria bacterium, assembly GCA_964626635.1. GTDB lineage: Bacteria > Patescibacteriota > Minisyncoccia > Phycocordibacterales > UBA918 > OLB19. The sequence continues at coordinate 104,828 of CAZVFY010000002.1, read as the reverse complement.
AATCGTAAAAGGACGATACGCCCAAGTACAAAACCAAATTAAATCTATCGAAGCCCAAGACCGAACCCCACACGAACACATTATTATTTGTCTTGATCGCCCAGCGATCAGTGCAACCAAAACCACCAAAGTAATTGACGCCAGCGGCATGAATTCACTAGCGGCACGCCAAATTGGCGCCGAGCACTCAACTGGTGACGTATTATTATTTCTCGACGCAGACTGTATAGTGACACCAACATTGCTGCGGACCGTCAAGCGATACCATCAGCCAGATACGGTATTGATGCCATACCCACTATATTTGCCATCAACCCCGACCGACATGAACTACGATGACATTCTAGAAGAGGCGATCGAACACCCTGATCGCCAGTACTTCCCCGCTCCTGAACCAGTGTCACACACCGAGTTCTGGTCGCTGGCATTTTCGATTGATCGAGCTGCCTTCTTTGATTGCGTTGAATTCAATGACTCGTACGAAGGTGACGGTCGAGAAGACGAAGAGTTGGGCACCGCCCTGCACGAACACTGCGACATCAAATTCGCCCTCATTCCGGACGCCGTGTTGCATCAGCACAACGAATCATTTGTCCATCACAATGCTGATATGGCTGATACGGGGTACGATGATGAGTGGTTACAAGGCCTGAACGAATGGCCGATGAACAAAATCATTCGCGCATTCGAGAGCAACCGCCTGGTTGAATCGGCCGCACGGCGCTCATATAAGGCGACACCATACAGCATTTTACGTCGTTAACAAAGTAGTAGCACGTAACATAAAACGCACGCAGCCAAGCTGCGTGCGTTTTAAAATATAATGCTATGTATTGCCATTAATTTTTATAGAGTTTCAAACTGTTATAATGTAGCTATGCTATTTGAAATTATTGCCACACTGGTATTGATTGATGCGTGCTTAGCGCTCGTTATTAGCTTTACCCGGGTAGGTGATACCACCATCGAACAGAACTGGTTCATCAAACGCTACTTACCTATTACGCGGGGCTGGGCTGTGTTGTACGCGATTGCCGCTTTGTACATTGGCTATCTAACGTTTTTTATCATTTAGCGCAGTATGAAATACGCTGTTTATTTTGTAGCCGTAATTGTCGGATTGGCTGCAGTGGTGTGGTATGTGTTGTTTCGCGATGTGCAGGTTGTAGTTGACGATGCGCTACCGACTGCGTTACTCGATCCAGGTAGTAATAGCGACGAGGCATCAGTAGCCAGTACCACTGAAGCTCTTGAATCTATTACACAGCCAGCGCTACCCATTATAGATACTGATAATTACCCCGCCAGCGGTCACGTCAGAATCATCGAAACGGCAGATAACACCATTATCCGCTACGAAGATTTCCAAACGGTCAGCGGCCCGCGGGTGCACTTGTACCTCGCCAACGACCTAGAAGCGTCTGATTTCGTCGATCTTGGTCCGGTTCGCGGCACCAGCGGTAACATCAATTACACCGTCCCAAATGACATTGACATTAGCGAGTACCGCTATGTGATGTACTGGTGTGTAACGTTTAGTGAGTTGTTTAATTATGCGGAGTTGAAACCCGGCTAACAGACTAGATTTGTTGACAATTCAGTTGAGAGCAATTAAATTTAATTTGGAATAACACCTACAAACAAAGGATGGGTTATGAACATTCAACGCGTTACAACCGCAGACTCAGTCGACATACATGAGATCAACAGGTTGCTGCAACAACAATCGCCTGGTACCGCCAAGACCATATCCTCGTTAGACCTTACTGAAGCGTTAAAGAACCCTAACTTTTGCTTACTAGTGGCTAAATCACCTGTTAAGGAAAGGGAAATTGTTGGGATGGCAACTGTCTTTCTGCAAAGAAATCTGGCTCGCTGGATGGCAGAGATTCACGACGTGGTTGTAGACCAGCAAGAACGCGGACAAGGAGTTGGTGAATCGCTGGTGCAATCGCTGCTGGCGCTAGTGGATGAATTTGCCGTACGCAAAAAAAGCAAGATAAAAGTGTACTTAACTAGCCGCCCATCGCGACAGGCAGCGAACGCACTGTACATCAAACTAGGTTTTACCCTAGTCGCGCAGTCTACTGGCAATAGGGGAACCAACCTATACAAAAAAATGGCTGGGATGTGAAGGGTGAAGGAGGCCGACCAGGCCTCCTTTTTGCTCCGCCGGTAGGATTCGAACCTACGACCAATTGGTTAACAGCCAACTGCTCTACCGCTGAGCTACGGCGGAATGGAGGATCCAAGCAAAAATGAATTTATTCATTTTTATTTAACATCCGGGGTTCCGACGCAAGGTTTCCCTTACGTCGGAATCATAGTTTTGCTTGTTTACGCAAGTACCAGTATATTACTGACTTTTTGGGAAGTTACAAGTCCAATTAATGGTACGGCGAAACCACTACCCACCCACCAATGGCAGTGCTGAACCAAAGTACGCTAATAGTAAAGCAAGGGTAAAAGTCCCAGCGGCAATCGCGGTTAGAACCAGCCGTTTGGGTTGCTTGATAAGGCCAAGCGACACCGTGAGCAAGTCGTTCGGCATTGGCGTAAACCCAAGCAGCCCATAGATAGTCAGCCAGCGCGTGTACCACGGACGCTGGTCTGCCCAATCCTGTACGCGGTCGAGGTGTTTGTCGATGGTACCGGTGGCAAACGCATGGCTACCATAATAACTTACAAGATAGTAAAGCGAGTCCCCTAAACACGTACCCGCCCCAGCCGCCAGTCCGATGTAGAGCGGCTCGGCGCCACCCGCGACGGTCGTCAGAATTGCTGACACGTACGTCACTCCCCCTAGCGACGTCGCTCCGCCAATCAGAGCTATAAAAAATACCACAATGTAGCTATTTTCGACGCCAATGTAATCTATAATGCGCTCGGCCCCCACAAAATAAACGACCAGCGACCACACGACAATAAATACCACAATACTGATGACAGTAATTCTAAGGCGTCTTGTATCCATATCGTAAGTCTATCACTAGACCTCGACCGTCAGGCAGCGTCGAGCAATGCGTAGGTTGCGTTCATTTACTTTAAAAAAGAAGTCAAACCCATCACCGAGGATTGGTACACCACCCACGATGACGTCAATTAGAACGTTACGAATCATTTTATTAATACATTCACTTGGTACGCCAATTTGCCGCATGCGGAGCACCAATCCTAATGAAATTAACCCGCCCACAAAGTCACCAATTCCAGGAACAAGCCCAATAATTCCATCTAATCCAAAACGAAATCCAGGTACCCCAAACTGTGTGTCCATCAAACGCACAAAACCTTCTAGTTGATCAAGCTGTTTAAGTTGTTGGGTTTTATCGATCATAATAACAGTCTAGCACGAATACACTGGTGTACAAATTGTACATATCACTAGTATTGTGCCCCCCAGCCAGGTACAATACGAACATGCCCGAGTTACCCGAAGTCGAGACAGTCCGTTTGCAGCTATTAAAGAAAGTGCGCGGCAAGACCATTGCGCGCATCGATGCCCTCCACCCCAAGCCGATCGAGCCGCACGACAGTCTGCAGCCGCAACTCGCCGGCAAAACCATACGGACAATTGACCGCGTGGGCAAACTACTTATTATTGCGTTCCAGGGCCAAGCAGATCTGTTTATCTTGACCCACCTCAAGATGACTGGGCAGTACTTTTATGTTACTCCAGCTGGCCGCGCGAGTGGTGGCGGCCACAGCATGAGCGAGCCGTCACTGATACTACCGAACAAGCACACCCGAGTAGCCCTAGAATTCACTGATGGCTCACACCTGTATTTCAATGACATGCGATTGTTTGGGTACTTTCGTCTCGCGACTGCCGCGGATGTCGAGCTGGCTCGCAGTGCGTTTGGTCCCGAACCGATCCGATCAGACTTTGACTGTGAATGGTTTACCGCCAAACTCAAAAAGCGCAATACGCCCGTGAAGGCAGCACTACTCGATCAATCATTTGTCGCTGGTCTCGGGAATATTTACGTAGACGAAGCGCTCTGGCGCGCGCGAGTGCGTCCGACGAGGCGGGCGTCACGGGTGACGAAGACCGAGGCTGCGCTACTGTGCAAAGCCGCCGGTGACGTTATGAATGAATCGATTGCCGTGGGCGGCACGACCTTTCAACATTTTAAGGACACTGGCGGTGAGAACGGTAATTTTACCGACTACCTACAAGTCTTTGGCCAACAAGGCACAAACTGCTCGCGGTGTGGCGCAATTATTAAAAAAATCCGCTGCGCCGGGCGTGGGACGCACTATTGTCCCGGGTGTCAAAAATGAGTAAAGGAATGCAATGACTATTACGAAATTTTGTTCCGAATCGCCGGCTTCGGCCCGGCGGCGATTCCTGGAACTGGTAAAATTGTAACCTTGTGCCTTTTCCCCACTGCACCCTTCCCCATGCGCGTTCGTGCGCGTAGTAAAACGCTAATTTAATAACGACGTCGAGCGCGCCGATAGTGCCAGCCAGCTTTAGATCACCGGTAGCGGCGTACGCGAGCGCCATGGTAGTCGTAGTCGCAATCACGCGCCACGTGAGGGCTTTGGCGATACTGCGGCGACGTGCGTCTTTCATATCGTTTCAGTATACTGCATATACATGGTCAAGATTCACGAATCCTGGAAAACGGTGCTATCGAATGAGTTCGAGCAGGAGTATTTTATAAATCTAACGAATGAAGTCCGCGCTAGTTACCTGATCGCCGACCCGCCGGTCTACCCACCAGCACCATTGGTGTTTAATGCCTTTAACCAAACGCCGCTCGACCAGGTGCGCGTAGTTATCCTGGGTCAAGACCCGTACCACGGACCAGGCCAAGCCATGGGGTTGTCATTTAGCGTCGCCGACGGTATTCGCGTTCCCCCGTCGCTCCAAAATATCTACAAAGAAATAGAGTCTGACACCGGCGTACCTGCAACGCAGCGTACCAGCGGCGACCTGACCAACTGGGCTAAGCAAGGGGTATTGCTACTCAACGCCACGCTGACAGTCGAGAAAGGCCGACCAGGTAGTCACCAAAAACTAGGCTGGGAAACGTTTACCAATGCGGTTATCAGCACTATCTCTCGCGAACGCGAACACGTTGTGTTCTTACTGTGGGGTAAGTTCGCGATCAGTAAGTCAGAACTGATTGACGAGACCAAACACCGTATACTTACCTCCCCGCATCCGTCTCCCTTTTCGGCCGACAAAGGCTTTTTTGGGAATCGGCATTTTTCAAAATGTAATGCATACTTGGTGGAGCACGGCTATTCGCCCATCAACTGGTAGCAACACTACGCAAGTCCCGGGAAATAATCAGTCTTGATATTGCGCCGCGGCACTTTCGCTTGCAGTAAAAGCTTTTTGTAAGCATTTACCAAGCCTGGAGGGCCGGATAAATACCAGTGCCGCTCAAGATAGTCTGGTGCATGCTTGGTGAGTGATGCTGTTGTGAGATACCCTTCGATTACATCATCTTTATCTTGATTATCTTCAGTTGAGTCAAGCACTGGAACTAGACAAAGGTCAGGCTGGTATTCTTTAAGCTCATCTTTGTACGCAAGGTCAGCGCTCGTAGGCGCACAGTAAAATAGCACAGTATCGACTATGCGCCCCTGATCATGTAAGTACCGCAGCTGGCTTCGAAAAGGAGTGATGCCAATACCGCCAGCAATCAGCCCGAGCATGTACTGAGGTGTAGTAGGCAATAGAAAGTCTCCGGCAAGCTGGCTCGCAATTAGTTGTTCACCGACTTTCATATCAGTCAAAGATTGTTTGTACGTGCTTGGGTTTTCTGGCACTTTTAGAGCCAGTCGTACAACGTCTTCGGTCGGGCTCGACGCTATCGTAAAATAGCGACGCGCACCGCGATCGTCTGCTTTTTCGTGCGGTAACATCCATTCCAGATATTGTCCGGCTCGAAAATAAAAGTCTGTTGGCTTCTTGAAAACAAACTCTAATACATTGCGCGTTAGTGATCGTGTTTCGACTAATGTGAGGTACAGCTTACGCCTCGCTCGAAAGCTGTACGCATATACGTTACCTAGCACCAACGCCAGCTCTGGCGTCATTGCAAGGTAAGGCGCAAAGAGCGTCGTGCTCATCAGTGCACCAACGAGAGCCCCGTAGGTTACCTGATGCCATTTTCGCGGCGGCATCGTGGTCGGCTCAGTAAACATGTAAAACGCAAGGAAAAGCGTCGGAAACGAAACAAAGAAAAGTTGTGTCGCAGACAGTGCCGAAAGCCCAAACGTGAGCGACTCATACACAAATACCACTAAACCAACAATTATTAGCGCCAAAACTCCCGGCCATTTTCTAATTTTTTGAACTACGGCTGCACCCAGCAAAAGGACTGGCAAAAACAAAATAGGGTTGGCCACCCACCAAGAAAAAATGTCTGTGTTGTAGCTCGTACCTTGTACTACATTTACTCCACCGATGATGAGTACAAGACCGACAGCACCAGCCGCCGCCGGATTTACTATGTGTTGGCGACGATACACAATTAAGTACTTCGAGAGAATGGCCAGCGCCACTGCTGCAACCAGGTACCAGTTCTCGACCAAGTTGGCGCTTGGTATCATCATAAAAAACAAAATGAGACCGGTAATAAGGGCTGATTCTTGATTAACTGGAACTCGCAACAGCATTCCGATCACTTTATTAAGCCCCAGTGCCACCAGCACTGCGAGTACCAAAGAAGTAAACAGCGCGGGCAGAGTATACGCCAGTTGCCCAATACTACTTGCGAGTAAGCTGCAAAGGACTAGCAAAGCAAGTGTTACCGATACAATGCGATACATACCTGTCGCATCAATTTTCTTCATCGCATACATCCATGCGTGATACGGTATATGTACAAGTTGTCTCATGATCGCTATACTAGCATGAAGTTAATTAATTTTTATATGCCTATAGTTATTTTTGGAGTTGTAATAGTAATCGGCGCAGTGTTGGCGTTTGTCATGATCGGCGGTACCAGTAGCGATGAGACAAACACTACACCAATCACTGCCGTGGAGTCGGCCCGGGAAGCGGTAGAAGCAGCCGAAGAAGCGAGCGCAGTGCGCGGAGCGCCAGTTGATGAAGAAGCGATGGTACCAAATGATAGCGCGAGGATAACTGACGAAGCGTTTGACCCCACCGACGATGAGCGCATCCTCACGGCTGAAGCGTCGTACTTTACTCCACGTCGCACCGAGCATGAGATTCTCGTTTCTCTTACACTCAAAGATCGGGTAGTGGTAGACGCAGATGTTACGTACGATGGCGGGGCTGGTGTCACCCCTAGCCATCAAGCGTTTGATGCAGCATACACGAGCGAGGTAGTAGGCAAACGTTTAAACGAAATTAATCTTTCACGCGTTGGTGGCGCTTCCCTCACGAGTGAAGCGTTTAACGAGGCAGTGGCCGCAATGCGCGCGCAGTCATAGAGATCTGCATGCAATGTAATTTCCCTGCCCTCGGCACCCAGTGGTGGATTGAGATCTGGGACACTCAAACTAAAGAACAAGCGGCAGAAACGGAACGTTTCTGCCGCTTGATCGTAAATGAATTTGAAAACAAATTTTCCCGGTTCAAGACTGACAGTTTGATCAGTCGCCTAAACCACGACCGGGTGCTCGCGTCGCCAAGCGACGAGACTCGCACCCTCCTCCACACCGGGATCGAATACTACCGCCGCACTAACGGGCTATTCAACATCCTGACCGGCCATATCCAAATCGCCAATGGCTATGACGCCAATTACTCGTTCCGCTACGACGGGGCGGCCGATCGCACGCCGGGCAATCCAACCACCGGCATCATTATGACCGACGGCGAGATCCAACTACTCGGTCACACGCACGTCGATATTGGGGGGTATGGGAAAGGATATCTGATTGATTTACTCGCTACAGCCCTGCACCACCAGCACGGCCTCGAACAATTTTTGATCAATGGTGGTGGCGATATTTACGCGACGCACCACAATGGCGAGCCAGTCGAAATTTATCTCGAAGACCCACTTCGTCCGGGCGTGGTCGTCGGCACGACGCACTTACATAATCAAGCCTTCGCCGCCAGTAGTCCGCTTAAACGCCGCTGGCCCGTACGTGACGCTAGTCGCGGTACTAGCGAACAACATCATATTGTTGCCGAAGCGACAGTGAGAGACGCCGTGTACCTCACCGCGCAGAACGCGACAGATGCAGATGTATGGGCGACGACGTTGTTGCAAATTTCAGATTTAGATAACCGCGAATTGACGCTACCTGAAGAGATTATATTAGTTATCTGACTCAACCGTTCTGTTGAATAAAATTTCTGTATTTAAATTAGTTTCAGTAACTAACCAATATATATCATCCAAGACGAATGCGATCCAAATTAGCAATACTACAATAACAAGCAATAGTAAGATTACAGCGGTTTTGTAATTAAATTGTATGATGGGTACACTCATTGTTTTAGGCGTTTTCCTTGGCAACAATCATTGCTTTCACTCGCATCGTCGACACCACCGCGTCCCGGTTACGCTCATCCAGTTGCATGGTGATGAATTTAATCGTGTCTTGCAGGTTCGGAATGCGGATATTCTCGAGGGCGGATACGCGGCGGCGCGTCTTCTCTATCTCTTCGGCCAGGTTCGCGGCGGTTTTCTCGAGTGCCGCGAGTGTCAGAATATCAACGATCACATCATCAAATTTTGTGATGGCGGTATCTAGTTCGATTGGCGTATCGGCCTGACTGTACACGGCCGCCTCCCCAGTCTTGTCGACCGTAAATTCCGGCACCGGGACTGACATAACACGCTTGACACTGACGCCGAGAGAGAGCGACGCACCAGGCAATTTAGTCGCCACCTCGAGCGCGCCGGGGCTGGCGACCATACTGGCGCGCTGGTAACTCGCGAATGCTGACCCCAGGCGCTCCTCGACTGATTCACGAGTCGCCTTAGCTTCGTAGATCACGCTCATGAATTTCTTGACGAGACCGTCGCGTTTATCCTTGAGGAGTTTATGGCCTTTCTTGGCGGTCTTGAGCTCCTTTTTTAGTTTGAGGAGTGAGACCCGCGTTGGACTGATTTTTAAGATTGCCATGATAGGTATTACGCAACTGGTTGGTTTTTGTTATCCCCCATCATACTTGGCTCTGGCGCCCCTGCAGCCACCTCACCTTCTGACACCTGATCAGCTGCTGCATCTGCCTCGGGTGCCTCGGCCCCCATGTACTGGTCAATCTCGGCGGCTTTTACACGCTTGAGGGTATTGCGTGGTAGCATCCGCAATAATTTCCACCCAATATCGAGTGACTCAGCGACACTACGGTTCTCGTATTCGCCTTGGCCGACGAACTCTTTCTCAAAGGCATCGGCAAACCGTAAGTGCGCGCGATCGTTGTCGTCTAGTGACGCCTCGCCCAGCACCACGGCTAGCTCGCGCACTTCGGTACCAACGGCGTACGACGCAAAAAGCTGGTCCTTGAGGTTCTTATGATCAGCGCGGGTCTTGCCCTCGCCAACACCAGCCGCCCAGAGTCGCGACAGTGACCCCTGCACATCAACTGGCGGGAATATCTCTTTGCGGTAAAGTTCGCGTGATACGACGAACTGTCCTTCGGTAATGTACCCAGTGAGGTCGGGGACCGGGTGGGTTTTGTCGTCGTCGGGCATAGTCAGGATGGGGATCTGGGTGATAGTTCCCTCTTTGCCTTTGACGCGCCCAGCGCGTTCGTAGATCGTCGACAGGTCAGTGTACAAGTATCCAGGATACCCGCGACGCCCGGGGACTTCTTTGCGCGCGCTCGACACCTCGCGTAGTGCTTCACAGTAGTTGGTGAGGTCAGTCAAGATCACGAGGACGTGCATACCTTTTTCGAACGCCAGGTACTCGGCGGTCGTTAGCGCCATGCGCGGCGTCGAGACACGCTCGACCACTGGGTCAGCTGCGGTGTTGATAAACAGCACACTGCGCTCGAGCGCGCCCGCCTCTTCGAATTCGCGACGGAAGTATTCTGCCTCTTCAAATGACACCCCGAGCGTCCCAAATACGATCGCGAAGTTCGCGCCGTCACTCACAGTTGCTTGCCGCGCGATCTGCGCCGCCAGCCGCGCGTGTGGCAACCCAGCCCCCGAGAAAATCGGTAGCTTTTGCCCACGCACGAGCGTGTTCATTACGTCGATCGAACCGATCCCGGTCTGGATAAAATCGTTGGGGAATTCTCGTGAGTACGGGTTGATCGGTTCACCAGCGATATCAAGTCGCGCCTCTGGCACGATCGCCGGGCCACCATCGGCCACTTCGCCCGCCCCGGTAAATACTCGCCCGAGCATGTCTTCTGACACACCGAGCTTGAGGGTCTCGCCCCGGAATCGCACGCGCGTTCCAGCGGTGGTCATGCCGGCCGTGGCATCGAACATCTGCACCACCGCGCGTCCCTTGCTGGTGTCCAGCACTTTACCGTAGCGCACGCGCTTTTCGCCTGGTACCTGCACCTCGACGAGCTCTTCGTATTTGGCTCCTTCCACGCCATCAACGACCATCAGTGGTCCGGCGAGTTCTTTGACTGAAGTATATTCTTTCATATGCAATTAGTTAGTGGGTGCGTTGGTGCGCAGGCTCATAATGTCAGTTTTGACGCGATCTTGGAACGCTTCAAAGTCAGCGGCTTTCCAGTCAAGTTTGTCTTTGAGGGTAGCGACCTCGCTAAAGGTCGGGATGCTGGTGAACTTGGTAAAGTCAAATTCTTCGGCTGTGACGACGTCTTGACCGTGCGTATAAAAGGCAATGATAGATTTCAGCATGCCGTACTGCCGATCAAGCGGCGTGTACGCATCGTCTGGCGAGAAGGCATCCTGGAACAAGTAGTCTTCGCGGATCATCCGCGCCACCTCAAGTACTAGTCGGTCTGACGCCGAGAGAGATTCCATCCCGACGAGACGGACGATCTCGAGGAGTGATGATTCTTGCTCGAGGAGTGTCATCGCAATCGCGCGGATCTCAGCAAAGTCCGGCGCGATGTGTTCTGCCCAGTACCCCTTGAAGTTTTCTACGTAAAGTGAGTACGACACTAGCCAGTTGATACTCGGAAAGTGTTTTTTGTACGCCAAGCCGGCATCAAGCGACCAGAAGGTTTTAGTGACCCGCAGGGTTGCTTGTGACACTGGCTCGGAGAGGTCGCCACCAGGAGGCGACACCGCGCCGATCACTGTCAGTGAGCCAGTACGCTCTTTTGAACCGAGTGTCTGTACCATCCCAGCTCGTTCGTAAAATTCGGCCGTTCTTGATGATAGATACGCTGGGTACCCTTCCTCACCAGGCATTTCTTCTAATCGTCCTGAGATCTCACGCATAGCCTCGGCCCACCGTGAGGTACTGTCAGCCATCAGCGCGACGTTGTACCCCATATCGCGGTAATACTCGGCGATGGTGATCCCGGTGTACACGGACGCCTCACGCGCGGCGACTGGCATGTTTGAGGTGTTCGCAATCAAAATGGTGCGCTTCATCAGCGGCTCGCCGGTGTTCGGGTCAACGAGGTGCGGGAACTCGGACAGTACCTCGGTCATCTCGTTGCCGCGCTCGCCGCAGCCGATGTATACGATGATCTCGGCGTCACAGTACTTGGCAATCGATTGCTGCGTCACGGTTTTGCCGGCACCAAATGGTCCAGGAATACACCCAGCGCCACCCTTAGCGATTGGAAAGAAAGTGTCGATTGATCGGCCACCGGTTTTCAGTGGTTCGGTCGGAAAAATTTTGGCGGTCTTTGGTCGCGCGTTGCGGATCGGCCAGTACTGTAGCATCGGTACGGTGATGTCGCCGTCCTCGGTTTTAATAGTGGCGATTGGCTCAGTGACGGTCATGTCACCTGTTTTGATGTCGAGCAGTTCCCCGCTGATGTCCGGCGGCACCATGACTTTGTGTTCGATGACTGAGGTTTCTTGCACCGTACCAAGGACGTCTCCGCCGATGACCGTTGCGCCCTTCTTCGCAACAGCCTGGAACGCCCACTTTTTCTTTGTGTCGATTGGTTCAGCTTCGATCCCGCGCTTGATGTACGGACCGTTGGCAGCCGCCTCGATGTCGCGCAGCGGACGCTGTACGCCGTCATAGATTGAGGTGAGCAAGCCCGGCGCGAGCGCTACCGACATCGTCCGTCCGGTGCGATGCACTACGTCTCCGGGACCAACCCCAGCGGTGTCTTCGTACACCTGGATTGACGCCACATCATCAGATAGTTCGATGATCTCGCCCATCAGCCGCTCGTCGGACACTTCGACCAGTTCGTAGAGCCGCGCGTCGCGCATACCGCTCGCTCGGACAAGCGGTCCGGTCACGCGGACAATGGTGCCGGGTGTAAAAGTAGTTTTACTGGTTGATTTAGTGGTATCGGTAGACATAGTAAGTGTAATAAATGAGTAAGTAATTAAATGATGGCTGAACCAACCGCTCGTTCGGCTAAGCGCCTCAGGCGCGCGAGCGCGACACCGCTTGCGCCACCGGTGCCTGGCAACAGCACGACTGCGGGGAGTGCGCCCGTCGTGGCCTTCTCGAATTCAACTGGATCAATGTTTGTAAACAGTTCTTCGATCAGACACACCACGGCGTACTGTCGATCAGGATTTTGACGAAGCCTGCGTAGCGCCGCGAGCGCCTCAATGCCAGACGTCGCGTTGATCGCCTCGATGCCGAGCGTCCGAAAGCCTGCCACCATATCGGTCGGCCCAATGATAGCGATGTGGTGGTTAGAATTCATACATGAGGGCCGTGTACGGCGCGATTAGATCTCGTTTTACTTCGTTTGGTGTAGTGGCGGCGACAGCGACTTTGAGGGTGCGTACGACCGTCGCCGAGGTAACGATGCGAGCATAGAACTGCACCAACACCCCGAACCCAAAGGCGCCAGTAACGGTACGCTTGGCTGCCTGGTAAGGGTACAGCTCCAGCGCGACACTGAGCGGGTAGACATCCCCATTGTCGAATGCTTCTACCGCTGCCACAAAATACGGGATCGCCCGCAGACTAGTACGCGTATCATCGATGCGTGCTTCATCATTCGAACGGAGGGCTTGTTTGTACCAGAGTGCAGCAAGCTTGGCGTCGAGCAAGGCGGTAGTCACTGGGAAGCCAGTAGCTTCGCTCAGACGGCGCCCGATGGTCGCTTCGTAGAGCAGATCAAGGGTTTGCTCGGCTTGCTTGACCTGGCTATTTTGGAGGAGCGAGATGGCTTCGGTGTACGCTGGCGTCCAGCGTGGATGCGCGAGTAACACTTCTTCTACCTCGACACTTGGGTCCTCACCGAGCGCGATCTCTTTGGCCGCTAGGCGCAGGTCGCGCATGTCGTCTTGCAACCACAACAACTCCGCGATCGCTGGTGTGGGAGCGATCCTTCGTAATAAAGCACGGCCAGACTGCACGTATGCGATCAACGCTGCGTCCACGTCATCGTCGCGTAGGTGCGGCGCCAGAAAGGTGTCATTGAGTGCCCGCGTGTAGTCTGCTTCGTTCTCAATCGAGACTAACCGGTCTACATCTGCACGCGTTAGCAACATCCCCTCCAGGGCGCGAATGTAACTGTTGCTGTAGATGTAACGGGTAGTCATAGAATTGTTTACAGAATCTTTTGTAGTGCGACCTCGATCTCTGGTTTACAATCGCGCAGCAGTCGAGCGGCCGTGAGGTCGTATCGACCATGCGTGGTGACGACGATCAGTCCGGCCGTAAAATCACCGGTCTCGGCGGCAGATTCAATGTCAGCTGCAGCCAGGATCGCTTTGGTTTCGTCAACGCGATTTGCCGGAGCGAGTACACTGGTCACGTCAGCGGCCTTGATATCGCTGCGTTGCAATAGTTCGCTGTACCTCGAGATGTACGCGTTAGCCGGTTCGTTCTCTAGTTCGCTATGTACGGCTTGCAAGACTGATTCGATTGCTGCGCGCTTGGCGCCTTGGCGCGAGAGATTGGCAGCTTGCTCGGCCTTGGCAGTCAGGACTTTTTGCCGCGCAGTAGCCGCCTTTTGCCTGGCCGCAGTTGCTTCGGATTCTAATGACTTTGTCCGCGCCATTGTCTCGGCCTCGATTACAGCAATCGTAGCGTCTGCCTCAGCTTGCATACGTACAGCCTCGGATTCAGCGTCAGCAATGATTTTGTCTGCGACAGGATTAGACATAGAATTATGCACCGATAGAAATGAGCAAGATGAAGCTGATGAGGACCCCAAAGATCGCCCACGTTTCAACCATTACCGAAAAGACAATGGCGCGTCCCATGTTGCTCTCGTCACGAGCAATCAGCCCAATACCTGAGGCGGCGACCAACCCCTGGTAAATCCCTGATACGAGACCAGCGATACCGATCGGTAGACCAGCTACAAGGTACTGTAACCCAGTGTTTAGGGTAATAGCTGGTAATTCAGCCGCTCCGAGAATACCTGAGAAACTGAGGATCAGAAAGGCACCCACCAGGCCGTAAATTCCCTGTGACCCTGGTAGCGCTTGCATCAGCAAGAGCTTACCGAATAACTGCGGCTTTTCACCGACCACACCCGCCGCTGCCTGTCCGGCGTACCCCATGCCAATCGCTGATCCAGCAAATCCACAAATCGCAGTCACGGCAGCGCCGATAAAGATGAGTGCGATTCCAATAATTGATGCTTCCATAAAATAGATATAAGTATGTTAAATAATGTCGTACGATCACTCCTTGGTAACCGTTACGTGGTTATACGAGCGAGCGAGCGGCTTGAAAGCGCGCCCAGTACCGACCACAAATTTGCCAAAAAATTCGACAAACTGCAACCGGGCACTATGGATGAACGCCCCGAGCGTGTTCACTGCCAGCGTAAATGTATGTCCAATGATGAGGATTAGGATGGCAAAAACTACGCCGACATAAGGGACAGCTTCGTACACGATACCAGCAATCAGATTGACCGCAAACGCCAGCGCCGTGGTCGCGAGTCCGAGCGCCAGTAAGCGCGAGTACGACAAGATGTCCGACAGGAACCCAACCGAATTGTAGAGACTACCGAACACATTCATCAAGGCACTGAGGACGCCTGTGCTCTTGCGCAGTGCCCCTACGACCAGCAGAGCCAGGCCAGCATACGTGAGACGAGTCAACAGTTCTGGAGACACCGCGACCCATTCAACGATAGACAACACGTACGTGATTCCTACCCCGAACAAGAACAGCCACGGTCCTTGCTCCCACAATCCATCCAGGAACTGCCCGTTGCGTGCATCCGAATAAATCCGCAAGAGCAGCCCAACCATTACTTGGAACACACCGAGCCCGAGCGCCAGGTAGAACACCGGCAGCGGATTGCCGATCGGGTCAAACACCTGCAGAGCTTGGAGTGGCGCTGGCAAGAGACCGATATCAATCCCAAAGTACCCGCCGAACAACATCCCGACTAATACCGTGGCCGACCCGATGAACAGCAGCAATTTCATGAATGATCGGATGGTGTCGTTCACTTTTCCAAACAGCAACACGATCGCACTGACTGCCACGAGGCTCAGGCCGTAGCCAACGTCAGTCAGCGAAAGACCAAAGAACAAAAAGAAGAAGCCCGCCAGGAATAGCGTCGGGTCTAGGTCTTTGTACCCGGGCATGCCGTAAAGACGCGTGACCGCCTCGAACGGTTGGATGAGTCGATTATTTTTGATTTCTACCGGAGGTTCTTCATTTGCGGCGAGCGGCACATCGCTCTTGGCGAATGCGACGCCAGCGTCAGACAGCTCTGATTCGACAGTCTCCCGCAATGGAGCTTGCAACCAACCGGTGTAGACGTGGGCAGTGGCCGTGGCAGCGCCCAATTGTGCCGCATCAGACCGGGCGCGCACCCACGAAAATAGCTCGGCGTACGTCGCGAGCAATATGTGATGCTCGGCGACGGCGGCGCGCACGCGTACGACGATACCATCTCGAGTGGCAGCGAGTCCGACGAGCGCATCGGCGACCTCTTGTAAGGCTTCGCTTGCGACACCGGTAACGGCAGGGGTGTCGTAGACATCGACTGTGGTCGCCTCTAACAATCGGACAGCGGCATCTGTCTCAAGCATTTGCATGTAAATAGTGACGAGCGCCCGACTGTCCAGTTCAGTTGCGTGGGCGACCACACCATCACGAGCGAGCGCGGCGACGATGTCTTCTACCAATACGCCGTTGCGCTGCACCACAAATGACTGCGTCCGACTGGTGCGTAGCGACTGTAGTGGCGCACCGAGATCGGCAAATGGTTCGAGGCTGGCACGCTTCTCTTCGAGGGCGGTGATTTGCTGATCAACAGTGTTCAGTTCGTACCGCAAAGTCTCGACACTGCCGAGGGCAGACTGCAAATCGTCTACCTCATGCAGGTAGCTAGCGATTTGCAGTTCGGACAATGACACTCCGGACCCGTATCGGAATGTATGGTACGCGCTGGGTGCTTCGGTGTAGCCACTAGCGAAGGCCAGTGCCTGTTCAAGCCGGGCCGCCAACTCGCCGTGTTGCATATCTGGCAATTGACTCGCTACCAGATCAGCTGGTGCGGCTGACTGGTCGATCTCGAACGCAGCGTACTTTTGGACGACACGCAAAAAATCATCAGTCTGAGACTTCGGTACGTAATACGCCAGTTTTTGCATTGGGATAACTGCCATAACACTGGTTTATACGCTGAGAACTTGCATTGCTTGCGCGACTAATTCTGCCTGCTTTTTGGTCGCGTCTGACTGAATTTTGGCCGCATCTTTTTCCCCGGCGGCCTGGATATCTACCAAAGTTCCCTGCAGCGACTGCTCGAGCGCGCGCAGTTCGTCTTGTGCCTTAGTTTCGAGCGTCTTTTGCGTCGTAGCAATAGTTTGATCGGCCGCAACGCGCGCGGCAGCGATCCGCTCTCCGGCTGCCGTGCGGGCATTAGACAGGATACTGTCGGCCTTGGTTTCGGCTTCTAGGACTTGATCGAGCACATGATTTTTCATAGTTTGCGCCTGCATAGTACACCCTCACTGTGGTGAGTCAACCCAACACCACTGCGTAAGCCAGCCAGGACGTGGTAGAGTTTGAATATATGAAAGTCTTTTTATTGGCTTTTGGCGCACTGGTGCTGTTACTCATCTGGAATGCCTTTGTCGGAGGTGATCCGTTTGGTGCTTAATACTGATAAAGACGCACAATATGTCATCACCGTACCCGTCTCGAGTCGTACTTGATAAGCAATTGGGGCAAACGCCGCTCGCCTGCCTCGAAGCGTGGCGGGATACAGCCGGTATTCCCGCTGACATTCCCCTAACGTACGCCGGCCGACTGGATCCGATGGCTACTGGGCAATTACTGGTGCTGGTTGGCGAGGAATGCAAGAGAAAAGAGTTGTATTTGGGACTAGACAAAGCATACGAATTTTCGGTGTTGCTGGGCATCGGATCGGACACGCATGATGTGTTGGGGCGGCTGTACACGGATACAAATGAGACTCACCCGGCCATGCCGGTATCACCAAGCGGCCTTCGGCCTAAGACTGGGGGAAGGCTTGGTGATACCGGTCTGACCAGTTCGCCAGCAGAGAAAGAATCGAAAGCGATAAAAATGCCTTCCCCTACTCTTAGCGCGCAGCGCGCATTTTTATCGCCTTCGATTCTTGAGAATGAAATAAGACCAATATGTGCAAAACTCACTGGGCAGATCTCTCTTCCCTATCCGGCGTACTCGAGCAAAACGGTTAATGGAAAACCTTTGTTTCAGTGGGCGCTAGAAAATCGCTTGCACGAGATAACGATCCCAGAGCGACAATCAACCATTTACTCATTAGAATATGTAGGCAGTGACAAGCTCGACCGCGCCACGATTGCCGAAACCGCACTTGCAAACATCAACACCATGCCGCCAGTGACTGATGATCGCAAAGTCCTGGGTGCTGACTTCCGCCGCACGGATGTACGAACAGATTGGGAGCAAGTGCGAGACGATACATGGTCTGACACACTATTGCCAGCAACCTACTCTATTCTACACTTTCGTTGCAGCTGCAGTTCAGGTACGTACATGCGCACACTCGCCTGTGTAATCGCGATGCAACTGAGCACAGTTGGCCTCGCGTGGCGCATTCATCGGGTAAAGATTGGTACGTTTGATACCGCGACTCAGCGCTGGTCTAAAGAACCCATCTAAGAACCACATTAATTTTGTTGTAGCGCGTGCCACTTTTTCATGTACGCCTCACACGCCATCACAAATTCCGCGTGGCTCCAAGTGAGGGGCGCGGTCGATAACTGCGCGCGCGTATCCGGGTGCATTTGTTCAGCCAGAACGCCGCTACTGGTCGCATGCGAGGCTGTCCATTCGAGCAGCTCGAGAGCCTTTTGTAGTCCCTGTTTGTCGGTCGCGACGGCAATATAAAACTGCGCCACCCACAACGTACAGATAACCCACGGGTTTGGTGTGTCAGCGTCATTTTGTTTGTAGTAATTGTCGCCTTCGTAGCGCATGTAGCCCTCTGCGTTGCCGCGCACCGCGAGTGTTTGTTCGACAGTTTGTAGCATCCGCGCCAGTCGTTCGTCAGTGTGTGAGGCTACCTCGAAAAACAACATACCGTATAAACTACTAGTATCAATGGTCCGATCATACTGTAATCCGTCTTCGGTGTGGTAGACGTGTTTGATGTACGCACCGCGTGCTTCATCCCACAGATGCTCATCGATCGCACGCTTGAGCCTGGACGCTACTGCCCCATACGTACGTGCTGGCTCGGCTTTGCCAAGGAGTTGCGCAAACTTACTGGCGGCCGCTAACCCGGCGTAGACACTGGCTGCCGTGTATGTGCTAGTACCGTACTTTTCCTCCCACAAATCAAATGACGCCGAGGGAAGACCAGTGGTCGGCTCGATATAGTCCACCATAAAATTGGCGGCTGGTTCAATGAACGAGTTATACATTGACTCGACAAACTCGACGTCTTTGTAACGCTGGAAATGTTTCCAGAGTACGAACAGAATGCTCGCTGTCTCATCCTCTTGGATTGGTAGTCTGGCCTGACCGTCAATGATCCATGGATGCCACGAACTACCGAGCGCTCCGTCGGTGCGGTATTTGTGCATCAGGTACCCGGCCGGCTCTTGGCACTCTCGCATAAATAAGAAAAACTGTCGCGCCACATCACGGTACCCGGTCTGATCAAAGGCGTGCGCGATCAGCGCCCCATCACGCGGCCACACATACGAATAACAATCACGGCCGTGATGCAACATCTCGGTGTCGCTCGAGGCAATAATCCCACCGTTGTTATCTGTATGTACCCGCATGATCATCAACGAGCGGCGGTAGAGTGTCTGCAAAGTGGCCGGTAGGCTGGTCAGATCGCGACCATGCTTTTCGAGCCAGGCGGACCAGTAGGCATCGGTCGAGCGAATGAGCGCAGCTGGCGTTTCTTGTAGTACCAGCTCATCCAGCACGTGTGCGGCGGGGATATTGTCGGCGGCGATAATCCAGTAATACCCCGTCGTACTCACACCGGCCTCGAGCGAGGACTCGACCGCGATCACCGAGTCAACCGAGCCGTGCTCGATCGGATTACCTTCGAGCCGGCCGTCTTCGGCGTCACGCCAAGTACCTTCTTTGCCTTCAATGCCAAAAATACCGATATTGTATTCACTAAATTGCGCTCCGTCCAAAAACGCATTGACCAGTAATGTCACTGACCCTTTGTAGTGCACAATGGCATTGACCCGGGGGTCAAAGTACCCCGTGTCACCGCGCCGCGACTCCTGGATGCGAAATTGCTGCGCCACGAATAATTTGATTGACGCATCGGTGCTGCCGGTATTGGTGAGAGTAAACTCACGCAAGAAAACATTGTGTTCGTTGTGTACTGTATCGCGCGTAGCGATCGTGACCCCGAGTCGGTCGTGCTCGGCAAACAACGACCCGACACACGTGTGTTCGTCTCCACCGACACTGATGCTCCAACCAGCATCGTCGAGCCAACTAAATTCAGATTTATTGTCTCTAGTTACTTGCACACCGATGCGGTGCACGTGTGATCCACTGGCGCCAGACACGTGGTTACTCTCGCCTACGTACGGATAATACAAATCACGCACCTGACCACGACCATCAAGTCCGACCAACATCTGCCCATTGCCGACTGTTACACTGCGCGCCATACAAAGATCATTTGCACACATTATACCACGCAGCGCAGTCGACACGACACACTATCGTGGGAACAACCGGTCGCGTAATTTAGCCCAAAATGAAAGCGGGCTCGGTACTGACGCGTCGGCCTGACGCCCTGGCGACACCCGCCTACGGCGCGCACTAGTCGCCGCGCGTCCCTTGGGTTGTGGTGCAAATGCCTCGACGCGGGCGCGCGCCGCTTGCGCTTCAGCCTTGGCCGCGTCAACGCGATGGCGCAGGTCTGTCAGGGCGTTCATAAAATTGATATAGGCCTCATAGGGCGATTCGTAGGGCGAGAAATACGCGTGCACATCACCATCCTCAGACCATTTGGTGCACATGAAATAAAAGTGATCACTGGTGGTCAATTTGCGCCACGTTTCAATTAGTTCAAGGTTGTCAGTCGCCAACACATCCTCCTCCATCCGGAAGGTCGCGGCGATCGCGTCCCGTTGGATATCATTGCCAACCCAGGCAGTGAGATCGCGGTCAGTGTCGGCCCAGGTCAGAATGTCTGGTACGTCGTAGTCCCCTATCGCACTGAGCGCCTGGACAGTTTCGGTCGCGGTCCGGAACGTGGTGTTCGGGTGGCGCAATAATTCTGTCGGCAAATTGCGCAAGAAATCAAAGATCCCCGTATCAGCCCACTGGTGCTCACCAAAACTCTCGTAATCCATGAACAAGTTAACTGTCTGACCGTCACCGTGCGTCGAGTTGATCCAGCTGGCGTACGTGTCTGCCGACAGCGGCCAACCTTCCCAATCTTGGTTCCCAAACCGAAAGGCCACGTCGTCAGATAACTTGTAATTTTTAAGGAGGACTTTAATACGGTTACAGCCAGCCGGCCGATAGACAAAGTTAGGACTGCGTCCGGCGAGGTACGGATCCCAACCCTCGGCCATGATGCCCAAATAACCACGATTCTCACACCACTTGGCCAGGTCGTTGCGATACGATAGTTCAGTGTTACGAAATACGCGTGGTCGGACGCCGAACAGACGCTTGATAATGCGCTCGTGTTGCAACACTTGGCGCTCAAATTCGGGTACTGAATAAAAGAACGCCAACGAGTGGTGGTACGTGTCTGCTACCACGTCGACCCGGCCGGTAGCGATCAGTCGCTGGAATGATTCGAGCACGTCTGGGGCGTAGGTTTCGAATTGTTCGAGGACGGTCCCGGAGAATGATAAAGTAAACCGAAATTGCGGATGACGATCGAGTAACTCCTGCAGGATGGCGTTGGTCGGGCGGTAGGACTTCTCAGCCACTTTCTCAACAATAAATCGATTGTCAGTGTCGCGGCCTGATTCGTCATTAAAATAATACGGGTCTTCACCGACTGCGAACACGCGGTACGGCTTTACTCGAAATGGCTGATGGACATGAAAATAGGGACAAACACTTAACATAAGCTAGGCATATTGTAACAGACGACGGAACAATCCTTCGACCTTGACGGCGGCGCGGCGCCACGACAACCAAGGCAAGATCGCTCGACCTTCGCTGACCAGCTGCTCCTTGAGGACGGGGTAACGCAGCACCTCGATGATCCGCGCAGCCATGGCCTCGTGGTCCCAAAAGTCTACGCGCAGGGCTTGGGGTAGTACCTCGCCCACGCCTGATTGTTTGGTGATGACGCTCGGCGTGCCGTGCTGCAACGCCTCGAGCGGCACCAAACCAAATGGTTCTGATACCGACGGCATCACGAATAAATCCGCCGCTTGATACATCCGGTCGCGGTCAGTGTCCCAGAGGGCGCCAGCAAATCGCACATGCTCGGACAATCCGAGCTCGCCGACCTGATGCATAATTTGACGCTCCATATCGCCCGACCCCGAGATTACGAATAACACTGACGGATCGGCGTCAACCACCAAACGGGCGGCTCGTATGAAATGATCGACACCCTTCTGGATACTGATACGACCGTGGTACAGGACGATTTTACGACCGGCTGCCTTGAGGGCAGCCAGCGTTGGCGGTTGTGGTTCGACAGGTTCGGCGTCGCAGCCGTTGTGGATCACAATGACGCGATCGGGGTCAACGCCATGCTTGGAAACGATCATATTTTTAGTGAACTGACTGACCGCAATGATCTCGTCGGCGGCCTGAAATCCTTGCTGCTCGATGTGTTTAATGCTGGGATCAACGTTATTCCCGCCAGCTTGGTCGTACGAGGTCGCGTGCACGTGGACCACCAGTGGCCTGCCGGTAGCTTGTTTGGCGGCGACACCGGCCAGGTACGACGTCCAGTCATGCGCATGAATGACGTCACAGTCCGACTGACTGGCGATCAGGCTGGCTTCATGCGCAAATCGGTGCGCCTCATCGAGGATGCTGCGGCGAACGATCACTGGTCTGCCGGTCTCGTCGTATTCGACCAGGGAATAAATACTGGTGGTGGATTCACAGTACGGACCATAGAATGTCTCGCCTATTTCACCAGTCCGCAATAGTCGCTCGGTATCAGCAAAGATGAATTTGGCTGTACCGAGCGTCTTTTGCGTTTTGGGCAGCACCAGCGTCACATCGAGGCCATTTTGTAGCAGTTCGCGCGTCAATCCATAGCACGCCACGCCCAGCCCGCCATTTTTGGCGGGCGGAAACTCCCAACTGAACGTGAGTACCTTCATAAAAGCGACACCATGCGTGAGCTATCTACATCATACCGTGTCGGCTGCAGTACAACGCAAAAACCCTGTTAATTACACCCCTTTGCCATTCATTACTTTCCCTTTCACGGAATTGATTGACACCTGTACGTCTGTCCGGTACTATTCCCCCACTATGTCACAAGATCTCATACGACAAATGATGACCAAAGCCGAGGGCGGAGCTGGTCACGTGTACTACACTCGGTTTAATAACAAAAACAAGAAAGACCCGAGTAAAAAGTTCATGACGCGCAAGTACAACAAATTCACGCGCCAACACGAAGACTATAAGCAAAAGAAATAAACAAATCCCGGCATGCGTCGGGATTTGTTTACTTCTATAAATTATGGTTTTAAAATCGCTCCATATTTCTCGGCCGCCCCAGCCAAACCCACCCGTCTGTCGAAACACGGTTCGTTTTAAAACTGACTGAACTAACATTACTCCTGCCCCAGACTGGCCGCCGCGTTGCGCTTGGCCACCTCGTACATCGCGACTTTGGCGGCGTCGACATTATCAGGCTTGCCGTCCCACGCATCAAGGACCGGGTTTTCGAGTGCTCGTGAGAAGGAAAATGTAATCGGCCACGGCTGCGTACCAAGGGCAGCAATCGCCCGCAGATTGTCAGTTGAACGCTCGGGCGTTTGTCCACCAGACAGGAATACGATCCCGGCACAGTCATGTGGTACTGACAAGTGGAATGTCCGCAAGGTTGCTTGGGCGACTTGTTCGGGGGTGGTTTGTTCGCGGTATTTGTCCCCCGCCAAGACCATCGACGACTTGAGGATCAACCCGCCAAGATCCACTCGATATTCCTGCAACGTCGCAAACAAGATCTGCAATGTCCGAGTGGTTTCAAGTTCGGCTTTCTCGAGACTGTGGTCGCCAGCGTGAATGACCTCTGGTTCGACGATCGGTACGATGCCCGCCGCCTGACACAGTTGAGCGTAGCGCGTCATCATGACGCAGTTCATTTTGACTGTCTCGTAGGTCGGTGTTTCATCACCGTCGATGTTTACCACCATGCGCCATTTCGCAAACCGAGCGCCCATGCCGTAGTACGCCTCCAGGCGCTCACCGAGATCATCGAGACCCTGAGTGATTACCTCGTCTGGGAAACCCTCGTGATCGCGGACGCCTCGGTCTACCTTGATGCCTGGGATGATACCTTTGGCGATCAGTACGTCCGGGAACGGAATGCCGGAATCTGTCGTGTTGCGGATTGATGAGTCATACATAATGACGCCAGAAATGAATTCTTCGATCCCCGGCGCGGTAAATAGAATTTCCCGAAAGTCTTGGCGATTTTCAGGGGTGTTTGGTAAATGGACTTGGGTTAGGCGCTTACCGGCGGTTGGGTCTGATTCGTCGGCGGCGAGGATGCCTTTGCCGCTGGCCATCAAGGCCGCAGCGGTTTCGTATAGTTTGCTATTATTTTTCATACTACTAGCATAGCAAAGGGCGGCGCGTATCCGCGCCGCCCGTCCCCAACTTACAGTCTGTATATGTACATGAAAAAGAAATACATCATTACCGCTCCTGTTCCTGTTACTAACCAACGCTCAGAAGGGAAAAATACAATCGCTAACAAGTTCAGAATAGCGGCAATAACAGCCGCTGCGGCATAGTTCTGGTTAGTCATTTTCATCTCCTTGGCGGAACCAACTATTATAGTTATGTACTTATTTTAGATTTTTGTCAACTAAGCTCTAATTTTCCACCCCCGTTTGAACAACAGGGTTACTAACGTGCCAAGCGCAATCACAAGCGTGCCAATGATCAACACACCAACCGTTGTATTGGCTTCGGAATACCCGATCATGCTACTGCGAATGCCGTCAGCAAAATAAAAGAACGGGTTAAAGCGAGTGATGGTCGCGGCCAAATCGGGCAAAAAAGTAATACTGTAGAAAATTCCTCCAAGGTACGTCAGCGGCGTAATTACAAATGTATTAAGACTCTGGAGCTGCTCGAACCCTTCGGCCCACAGTGCCGTGATGATCCCGAGCATTGCAAATATAGCAGCTATTGCGGCCGTATACACAGCAAAAGCCAGTGGATTCACCAGCGACACCGCACCAAACAACACCCCCACCCCAAGGATTAGAAACCCCACTAGAAGTGCGCGCAGCACTGCGCTCCCGACAAACCCAATGAGCATTTCAAGGTACGAAAACGGAGCAATCAGAATCTCTTCGATACCACGGGTAAAACGCATAAAGTACAGTGAACTTGAGGCACTAGAAAATGATGCATTGATAATAGATAGCATCAACACACCCGGGAACACAAATTCGATGTACGGCACACCCGCAAAATCTTCTATCCGAGTCCCAATAACGGTACCAAAAATAAAAATATATAAAGCGGCCGAAATAACGGGAGCCACCAGCGTTTGGATCGCCACGCGCATGGTGCGCTGTACTTCGCGACGGAACATAGTGATGAGTCCAATGGTGTTCATAATATGATGCTTTGTGACGGTTAATGGTTGCTGCCGGCAGAAAGACTTGCGGAAGACTTTTTTGAAAAAGTCTGAGCATAGTACTTGGTTCGTGCTTTCAGCTGACAGTAAACATTATCCCTGTTTTACTGTTGATTATCCTTACTCGTAATTTTTAGATACGTTTCTTCGACCGATTTACCGTCCTTCATAAAGTCCGCTTTGGTACCTTCGGCTACGATTTTACCGTGGTTAATGATAACAATTTCTTTGCAGAGGTATTGGATCTCTTCGAGGTAGTGCGAGGTCAAGATGATAGTC
Organism: uncultured Candidatus Saccharibacteria bacterium; assembly: GCA_964626635.1. GTDB lineage: Bacteria > Patescibacteriota > Minisyncoccia > Phycocordibacterales > UBA918 > OLB19. The sequence goes on along the minus strand of CAZVFY010000002.1, from coordinate 79,279 downwards.
TTGCCGCGCTCGTTCATTTGTTTGAGGTATTTCCACAGGTCGTGCCGTTGCTCGACATCCACCCCCGCGGTCGGTTCATCGAGGATTAACAAGTCCGGCGTATGAATGAGCGCGCGCCCGAGCATCGCACGCCGCTTGAGCCCGCCTGATAACTTTTGGAATTTGACGTCACGGTGCTCCTGCAGGTCAAAGCGTTTAATCAGCTCTTCGATCCGCGACTCGCGCTCGGCTTGTTTGATGCCGTAGTACCCGCCCATATAATCCATCAGCTGATACGGTGTCGCAAAAATATCGACGTTAAATTCCTGTGGACTGAGTCCGACTTTGGTGCGGGCGGTGCGGTAGTCTGCGACCACGTCAACCCCGTCAACGAGGATCTGTCCGCTCGTGGGCTGCGCGATGCCGGTGATGCAGTGAATGGTCGTTGATTTGCCAGCGCCATTCCCACCGAGCAAGCCGTAAAAGGCACCGCGCTTAACGGTTAACGAGATATCATCAACGGCGGTTTTAGCTTCCTTGCCTTTGTCGTAGACTTTGGTGAGGTGTTTGATTTCCAGCATTGGTGCACTCATGTCGATATTGTACGCGGGTTAAGAAGGTTTGTACAAATTTATTTACTAGTATAATCTGTCACATACTGTGAATAGTATAGATCAAGGCAAACGATGGTTACTACACGAAAAGCACAACGGCGTCGAGTCCGCTGCATTTCGCGCGGACTGCGCACGACTCAACGCCGGCGAGCCGCTTGGGTATGTGATCGGGCACGTGCCATTTTTAAATTGCAAAATATTTCTACAGGCAGAAACGAGTATTGGCGATGTAGCGAAGCCGCTGATTCCCCGAGTTGAGACAGAGTATTGGGTGGAGATAGCGATCGGACTAATACAGAAGCAGATAGAAGGCGTTCATTTGCAGCGTCCACAGCGAGCATACTCCGAGCGAGGACAAGCGGAAAAGGAGCGCCTTCTATCAGCGAACACCCCGCAAGTGCTCGACCTCTGTGCTGGTAGCGGCTGTATCGGGGTAGCTGTTGCCGAGCACGTGGCGGAGGCGCGGGTTGATTTCGCAGAAATCGATCCGCGCCTCTTGTCGACCATCCAAAAAAATATTGACGCAAATGTTGAGGAATCGGAACGCTGTCGAGTATTTGAATCAGACCTGTTCGCAAACTTGCCGAGCGACACTACATACGATTTTATACTGACCAATCCCCCGTACATAGACCCGGCCGTTGACCGAGCCGAGCAATCAGTCAAAACCTATGAGCCGCACCTAGCACTGTACGGCGGGCGCGGCGGCGTCGAATTAATCAATAGTATTATCGCCGCCGCGCCCCACCACCTCACCCTACGCGGTCAACTCTGGATCGAGCACGAACCAGAACAAGCCGCAGCTATCACAGCACTAGGGAGTGAGCATGGCTTTGCTGTCACAAACGAGCGGGACCAGTATGGCCGCACCCGCTACAGTGTACTGATTCAAGGGTGATAGAATAGAACCATGACTACTGGATCACTGCTCGGACTTATCTTTCTTGTACTGCTCGCAATTTATATTGTGTACAGCTATATTTTGCACTATCACTGGCGCGAGTACAGCATGAACACAACTGTTACTCGTCGGACCTACATCACTTATGCAGCGACCACCCTACCCCTGCTGTTACTGATGGGTCTGAGTGTGCTAATTAGTCTATAGCCTTAATAATATGTTACTCGACAAAATTGAACTAGAGCCAGGCGAGGAGATCCTTAAAACTGTCCGCAAGCACTGGTTTGTGATTACCATCGAGTTGCTAGCGATGGGGTTTTTACTATTGCTGCCCTTACTCGGATTTGTGGGATACATTGCGTTCACTAGCCTGACCACCACTACCATTGATCTATCGGCATTCTTGGGTGCGTTTATTTTTGGGTCGCTGGCATTTACGTTTTTAGTAACGCTGGCTACTTTTGCGGTGTGGACACATTATTATTTAGACTTATGGATTATCACTGATCGAAGAATTATCGTGGTTGACCAAATTTCATTTTTCAATCGCAATGTAAGTATTTTTCGGCTCGAGCGGATGCAAGACATTCAATTCCGGGTTAGCGGCCTGATTGCTACCCTCCTCAATTTTGGTACCCTTAAGGCGCAGACTGCCGGTGCCCACGCCAGCAATTTTGTCAGCAGCGGCCTGCCTGACCCCAAAGGCCTCCAAGCCACCATCCAAAAAGCCATGGACATTCGCTTGCGCGAATTAGATAGTATGTCCGACACTACCCCACTCGGCCGTGACAGTGAGCGTTTTGACATGTAGTTGGCAACGGACCTTAGTCGTAAGTGACGGAATGATAAAGCCGGCGACGTGTGTACGTCGCCGGCTTCTTATACGGCTCATCTCACTGCTGGCATTACCAATCGCAATGCGTCTTCAATCTCATGGATTAACAGAGTGTGGCACTCTGCTAACGGGAGATAGAAGTCCTGCGTCTCGCGGACTTTGCGCACTTGCTTGGCGTCCGGTGTGGATCCGAGCGTCATGACGTTATGGAGCCGATCGGCAAGTTTGATCACGATTGCGTTGCGCGGTGCCCGCCGTAGATTCTCGTGGTACACACGATTGCGAGCTTCCTTATCGCCATCGTATTCATTGACATGCGGTTTGGTGACCCACCAAACGAGTTCTGCGACCTCATCACCAAACTCGAGCCGGACACGGTCATGCGTCCACTCGTAGACGTCTTCTACTAGGTCATGCAAGAGTGCAGCCGCGATCATTGGGGCATCTTTGATGCGCAGATGCTGCATTACCACTAGGGCAACTGCTCGCAGATGCTCGAAGTAGCGTTCGCCGCCCTCACGCGATTCCTGACGGAACGCGTCTTTGGCGATATTATATGCCTTTTCGATCAGCTCGTACTCTCTCCCTCCTGGTGGGAACGATCTCCCAATTGGGGCAAAGAAGGCCGCGCGGTCCGTGTGCGTTTCAAAGAGCGTCCTTACTCGGTCCAACATTACAACCTCCTTTCACTGGTGTAAGTTAATTTCACTTTGACATTAATGTGTTATATTGTCAATGTCAGCTTTTATTTTAGTAGTTAGTGCCGTACAATCTTTGATATGAGCGACCTGTCATCTGAACCACTTTCAACCAACCCCTACAAAGGCGTCCGTGATTTTTATCCGGCAGATTTTGCGGTGCAGCAGTACATCTTCGACACCTGGGCCCAGGCGGCCGAGCAATTTGGATTTGTACGCTATGACGCCAGCGTCCTTGAACCATCGGCACTCTACACCGCCAAAGGCGCCGAGAACGCCGAGCTGGCTAATGAGCAAACGTACACCTTCACTGACCGCGGTGATCGCTCTGTCACATTACGCCCCGAAATGACACCAACAGTCGCACGCATGGTCGCTGCGCGACGACGTGAGTTGGCGTTTCCGCTGCGGTGGTACTCGATCCCAAATCTGTTTCGGTACGAGCGCGCGCAGCGCGGACGGTTGCGCGAACACTGGCAATTAAATTGTGATATTTTTGGCCCATCTGACATCATGCAGGACGTCGAGATGATCCAGCTCGCGCATCAAATTTTTACGACGTTCGGTGCGACTGACGACATGTTCGAGATCCTCGTCAATAACCGCGCGACGATGAATCACGCGTACGCGGCGCTTGGGATCTTGGACGCTAACACCGTCACCGCCATCACCCGCCTCAATGATCGCAAAGAAAAGATTAGCGACAGCGACTACTTGGCAGCCCTGCAAGAGTTAGTGAAAGACGAACGACTGGCGCATGATATCAAGAGCATGATCGAGACGAGCGACCCTGGTGACTCACAAGTCGTTTCCTTATTGCGTGAACTGGGAATTAACAATGTCCGACTGGATCGGTCGCTGGCTCGTGGGTTTGATTACTACACCGGTACAATATTTGAAATTAAAGACACCCACCGTGATAACCGTCGGTCATTGCTGGGTGGCGGCCGCTACGACAACCTGACCGGACTCTTCGGCGGCGAGCCAGTGAGCGGCATTGGGTTTGGGCTGGGTGATGTGACGATGCTTGATTTTCTCAAGACACATAATTTACTAGGTAACATCATGAAACCTAAAGTCCTCAAGCTTATTTCTGAAGCACCAGCATACAACCTCGCAACCCTGCGGATAGCAGAGGCGTTTCGTGCGCACGGACTAAATTGCGTTACAGACACCTCAGCGCGTGCCATTGATAAAAAGCTGAATGCGGCACTAAAGGACCCTGTCGTCTTGACATTTTTTAAAGTTGACGAGGAAGCAATGGCCACCAACACATTCCAATTTAGTTTGAACACCAGCAAACCTAATTTCATAGAGCGCTGGCCAATTGAAAAAATTGCTCAGCATTACTCTGCTACACTGTCATAATATGCGCTACATCGTTTTTGACCTCGAAACCCAGAACATTTTCCAGGAAGTCGGTTCCTCTAATCCGGCTGATTTGGATATTTCGGTCGCAACTGTGTACGACTCCAAAACTGACACGTACACCACCGTCACAATCGACGAAATTGACACGCTCTGGCCGATCATCGAGGCGGCCGATGCACTGGTCGGGTACAACAGCAACCATTTTGATATTCCACTCCTCGATAAGTACTACCCAGGCGACCTGACGCAGATCAAAAGCATTGACCTACTAGAAGATATTAAAGCTTCGCTCGGGCGGCGTCTGCGACTCGACAGTGTCGCACAGGCAACAGTTGGCGCCAAAAAGTCTGCCGACGGCCTGCAGGCAGTTCGCTGGTGGCGAGAAGGCAATATCAAAGACATTAAAAAGTACTGCGAGCAAGACGTCAAAGTCACTAAAGAAGTATTCGAGTTTGCCCGTCAGAACGGTTTTGTAAAATTTAAAGACGGCCACCGCAAACGCGAGATCCCGCTCGATACTGCCCACTGGGAAGTCCGCGAAGACGCCGCCATGACACATAGTTTGTTGTTCTAGTCTTAAAGCGAGATTTATAGCACGTAGCTGCGTGCAAAGTGTGTTATTTACTATGCAATAAACGCGGAGTACGCTACCAGACTAGACAAAATAATCCCATACCACACGAACGGCCAGAGCGTGTGGCGACGAATGAACTGTAAAAATAAATGGATCACCAACAGCGCTGTTACAAACGCGACCCCAGCCGCATAATAGATCGGTAGCCACTCTACTTCACCACCCTCAGCTAGCAAATCAATCATTAGTTTCAGTCCCACCCCAAATGTAATTGGTATGGCCAGTAGGAACGAAAACCGCGTTGCCTCATCCCGTTTCAGCCCCAGCAACATCCCGCCCGCAATCGTCACTCCCGAGCGTGACATACCCGGCAATAGCGCCAACACTTGGAATGCCCCGACCAGTAATCCGCGCTTAACGGTGATAGAGCCGCGTGGCGGATTCAGCATGTAGCGCCACTCGGCAAACAAGAAAAATATCGACGCTACAAACAACACCCCAGCCACAAACAATGCCGATTGCGTGTAGGTCTCGACGGTCGATTGTAGCAACAGCCCGGCCACCACGGCGGGTACAGTACCGACCGCGAGCGCGCTGAGCAGTCGTAGTGGCTTGGGATCAACCGGCAACCGCCCCAGCTTACGTAATAGGGCCTGCAGCAGTACCCACAAATCCCGCCTAAAATAAATAATGACTGCGGCACACGTTGCAAAGTGCAGCACCGCATCAATCGCCAGCGCGTTGACTCCGTCAATCTGTAGCCATTCGCGTGCCAACACCAAGTGGCCGGTCGACGAGATAGGTAAAAACTCGGTGATGCCTTGCACGAGACCAAGGACTATTGCTTCGACTACACTCATTGTAAACGAGTGTAGCACGTCTGCATGGTATACTGCATACGTAATTGTAGGATAATTAAATTGTATGGATCCATACCAAACGCCAGAAAAAGGCCCCTCGCCGCTAGTGCCGATTGCAATAGTTGTCGGGTTTGCGCTCGTGGCAGCCGCTATTTTTGTGACCAGTGGACCGCGAGACGCCTCACCAAATTTGACTGACGAGTCCCAAGTCAGCGGCGCTGACCCCCTCAGTTCTGTGCGGCCAGTTAGCGCCGACGACTACATCGTTGGTAACCCTAATGCACCGGTGGTGCTGATCGAATACTCTGACTACGACTGTCCGTACTGTAAGCGTTTTCACAATACCATGCACCAGATTATGGACGAGTACGGCGTGACCGGACGCGTCGCCTGGGTGTATCGCCAATTCCCACTAGTTGACGTACACCCCAATGCCACGCTAATCTCGGAGGCGGCGCTCTGTGTTGGTGATATTGGCGGCAATGAGGCGTTTTGGGATTTTTCTGACGCCGTGTTCGAGAGTCGCGTCGACATCGAGCCGACTAACGTGACTCGCCTGCGGTCTTTTGCCGAAGAATCTGGTGTGAACGCAGTCGACTATCAGTCCTGCATGGACAGTGATCGGATGATGGACAGACTGAAAGCCGATATGCAAGATGGACTTAACGCCGGCGCTGGCGCTGGTACGCCATACACAGTAGTGATGGCTGGGAGCGACCAGGCCGTGATCACCGGTGCCGAATCATACACCTTTGTAAAAAACGTGATTGATCTTATCCTCGCGCAGCTCGACGGGCAAAGCGCAACTGACAACACGGCTCCGGCACCCGCTACGACTCAGTAATAGGTTGCAGTAGATACCAGTACTCGCAATCCGCTTCGGTGCATGGTGTCTCGGCCCATTCCCCCGACAGCATCTGTGCAACTGCCGCACGTAGTTCGACCTCAAACTCTTGTAATTCCTGATCACTGATCACGAATGTCTCTTCTTTGATGTCGCCGGTTGCCGCTGATTCTACAAATGCAAGCGTTACGGTGTTGGTGTGCAATCGACTATCCGGCTGTTGTTGTAGCAAGTACACGTAAAATAATAGCTGGCGTTTGTAGTCGCGATTTGTACCCTCGATCACGCGCCTTGATTTTACTTTGCCGGTTTTGTAATCCACGATGCCGGTCACTTGTCCCGACTCATCAAAATCCAGCCGGTCAATATTACCGACCAACGGTATGTCGAAACCAGCCACCGTAATGATGGCGCGCACCGAATACTCTAGCCGGCTCTTAACCGGTAATGTGTGGCGCAGATGATCGGTGTACGGCACCAGTGCGGCCAGCGCTTGTTCGTGTCTGGTGGCGTATTCGGTGGCGCTCAGTGGCAGTGCGCTCAACGTTTGTTTGATCTTTTGGAGGACGTCGTGATCGGTCATCCGCGCATCCTCACCCGCTTGCCCGCGACGCACAAATGTTTCTAGAACCGAGTGCACAGCCGTACCGTACAGTAGATAGTCCGGTTGCACTTCTGGAATGCGTAAGAGATTTTTAAAGTAATATTCGTAGGGACTCTGCAAAAAATTATTCAGACCAGTGGCCGAAAACCCTCGTTCCTTAAACAGGGCCGTTGCAGCTGGCACGTCCACTAGACTCCGGCGAGTCGGTGCGTTAATACCAGCCAGCACATCGACTGGGCGATGATCAGTCTGTCGATCGATGAGCGTTTCGTCGATGTCACTGAGTAGTCTAGATTGTGTCAGTGGTCGGCCATCGGCGTTATTGTTCGCGTACGATAGGTGCAATTCTTTTCTGGCCCTAGTCAGCGCGACGTACAACAAGCGTTTCTTGTCGTCGGCGGCGGCGTCTTCGGTTGTCTCGGCAGAGTGGCGGTGCAATGGAATCTTAAATACTTGCCTGGCGGTATCTTGGCCCCAGTTCGCGTCCGATAAGCGCGGCAGACACACCATATCAAACTCCAGCCCCTTTGATTTGTGCGCGGTCATTACCTGCACGGCGTCAGTATCTGTCGCTACGTACGGCGCAACCAATGGCAGTCCATACGCGCGGCGTGCACCGAGCGTACCGAGCACATCCTCGACCGTTTCAAGCCCGTCTCGGCGCACCAGTCCCTCGATTTCATCGTACACGCGACGCACCACGCGCGTGGTGTCGTACGGCGCATTGCGCATCATCATGGCAATGCAGCCGGATTTTTTTAGTAGCCAGGCTAACACCGCGTGTGGTGTGTCGGTCAAACTACGCACACTCGCTCCCCTAAACACCTCGAGCATGTTAGTGAGACTCTCGGGTTTTTGTAGATCGCACGGCTCTGCTTGCACTGCCTGTTCAATGACATGTAGTAGCGATTGATTTGATTTACGCCATCCTGCCAGGCGGACTAGGTCACTACTGGCATGACCCCAGTACGGTGCATGTAACTGATCAAACAGCGCTCGTTCGTCACGCAACACTGCGGCGCGCAGCAAACTCTCAATCGTACGCAGCACTGGATGTTGCAGGATATCACTGTCCGCTGACGGCACCGCGGCAAGGCCGGCCGCACGGAGTGACCGGGTGACGTCTTCTACGTCCACGTTGCGGGTCAGGATAACGGCGATTTCCCGCGCTGGTACACCGGCGGCGATACGGTCTTGGATCAGCTCAGTCAGGGCGTTCATTTCTTGGGCTTGGTGGTCATATTCAGTCAGACGGATATGACTATCCGGCACTACGCACGCGGTCAGCGGTAGTCGGAGCGTCGCCAAGGGCCCTTCGTCCATCGCCACCAAACTGTGGGCCGCGTCTAAAATCGTTTGTCCACTTCGGTAGTTATCGACCAGACTGATAACGGTGGTATTGTGATAATGAGATTCAAACAGCAAGAAATTCTCGAGGGACGCTCCCTGGAACCGATAAATAGCCTGTTTTTCATCGCCAACCACAAAAATATTTGGGGAGTCATAATTCGTCAGTTGCAACAAAATGTTGTTTTGCGCCCCGTTGACGTCCTGGTGCTCATCTGCCAACACGTACTGGTAACGCTCTTGGAGATCTTGCCGCAGTGACTCATCAGACTCGAGCGCCCGCACAGTCAGACTGATCATGTCATTAAAGTCATACAATCGCTCGGCGCGCAGCGCCGCTTCATACAGACGATAAACTTGTACGAGTGCTTGGTTACGCGCCAAGTGTTTGACGGCTTCTTTGTACTCGCCGCGCTCTTTGCCTTTATGGGCGCCTTTCTGGTGGTACTGTTCGATGTCATCGAGTGCGCGTTCTTGTTGCTCAATTAATTCAGCAAGCTTGTCGGGGGTGATGTATTCCAGTTTGAGGTCGCCGATAATACTGCGAATTTTCGGTACGTAATACGCTGGATTGCCACCTGGGCGCAATGCTGGTACCGACCCATCATCCAGAATGCGTTCGATGATATTGATAACGTCGATGTCCGTAGCCGGTCGGCCACCGATGACTTCTGGGTAAGATTCGGGGTAGGTACGGATCAATTGCGTAGCAAAGCTGTGAAAAGTCGTGATTGTGATCCGGTACGCCTCAGGGCCGATGTACTGCGTCAGACGATCGCGCATGGCTTTGACGCCGGCCTCGGTAAACGTGATGGCCAGAATGCTCTCTGGTTCCGTGTCGGTTATCAGTAATATGTTCGCGATGCGCAGCGTTAAAATCTGCGTTTTGCCAGTCCCGGGTCCGGCGATCACCATGACTGGCCCGTGGATGGTGTCGACGGCTTTTTTCTGTTCGGGATTGAGTCGTTCGTAGGCTTCTGTGAACCGAGTCTTGTCTATCATGCACGCAGTATAACAAAAGCGCTCGGCGATCGCCGAGCGCTTTTGTATGCAACTTTAGTAAGATTTGAGTCGCCTTGCCTTCTCATGCTGCCTGATCTTCTCAAGTGCCTTGGCTTCGATCTGGCGGATGCGTTCACGAGTGACGCCGAATTCACGACCAACTTCTTCGAGCGTATGGTATGTTCCATCGAGCAAGCCATGGCGCATCTCGAGAATCTTACGCTCCTTCTCAGACAGTGTATCCAAGATCTCGGTGATTTGATCGGTCAGAATACTGTGTGATACTTCCTGATCCGGAGAAGTCAGTTTATCGTCCTCGATAAAGTCCGACAGTCGTGACCGATCATCGTCGTCCCCCACTGGCAGCTCGAGCGAGATCGTATCTTGGGAAATTTTCTCGATCTGATAGATCTTTTCGACTTCGACGTTCATTTCAGTGGCGATCTCTTCTGGCATCGGATCACGACCGAGGTCTTGGGCTAATCGCCGCGAGACTTGTTTGTATTTCGCCATCGTCTCGACCATGTGGACCGGGATGCGGATGGTGCGTGATTGGTCAGCCAGCGCGCGAGTGATCGCTTGGCGGATCCACCACGTGGCGTAGGTCGAGAACTTGAAGCCCTTAGTAAAATCAAATTTATCAACGGCCTTGAACAGTCCCAAGTTTCCCTCTTGGATAAGATCAAGTAACGTGAGGTCCGGAGATCGGCCGACGTATTTCTTGGCAATCGACACTACGAGGCGCAGGTTTGATCGCGCCAGCAAATTACGTGCCTCTTCGTCACCCTCCTCGATGCGCTTGGCCAGGTCTTTTTCTTGCTGGGCATTCAGTAGTGGGTACTGTCCAATCTCGCGTAAGTACATCTGGATCGAATCGTAGCCACCTTCGCTGCGCTTGAACGAATTCTTTTGGGCAATGACGCTGACACTTGGGTCTTCACCGAGGAGTCCCCCAGACTGCAGCACGTCAATGCCGGCAATACTAAATTTTTCGTACATGTCATCGAGAAATTCAACATTTGTTTCCACCTCTGGAAATGAACGCAATAATTCGTCGTACGTCACATACCCTCGCTCTTTACCGAGCTGCATGAGTTCGGCAGATTTGGCGGCGAGGACACGAGCTGCTTTAGACTGTTTTGGCGTAGCTTTGCTAACTGCCGGTGTCTTTTTTACAGATTTTTTTTGTGCGGCCGCTGCGGTAGCGGCTTTGTTGTTTTCTTTGATTGTGGCCTTATTGGACGTAGGCATGTGGCTGGTACTATTACAGAAAATTACCAGTTTGTCCACCCTGCTTATGCGAAATCGGCTGCGGTGTAGGCCGGGGCGCGCAGCGCCCCGGCAACGGCTTGCATATCCTTTAAAATATCCGCTGCAGTTCGGCCAGTCACCTGACCAGATTCAACTGCGGTTAACTCGCGACGCAGAGTGGCTAACTGGGTCTTCAACTCGTTACTACGCACATAATTCAGTCGACTTACAACCGTTTCGAGCACCTCGCTACGCTTGAATGAATCGAGCTGTGTTTCTAGCTCGAACAACACTTGGGCTCGTTCGCTCTCGGTCGATTCGATATTTTTTTGGGTCAAGTCCGCTAATTGTAACCGTAGCCTCTCCCCCACCCCTTGCGGGTTCAGCTCGACGATCGCCTCGAGATACAGGCGCGCGCGCAGATCTGCCTTGGTACGACGTGGCGCGTCACTGGCTGGTGCGTCTGGGCTTACTACTGCTGACTCGGACTGGGGTACGAGTGAGCGCGAGATATGCGCCGAGTCAGCGGTGTCAGGTACGCGGACTCGCTCTAGTTCATGCCTGATGGCGTCGCGACTGGCATCGATCCCCTCGGCAATCACGCCGACGAAATGCTCTTGTTCGATGTGATCAGGAATGAGCGCCACGAGCGGCAGCAGTTCCGCGCGGACGGCACGCTTGCGCGCTCGTGGATCAGCGTGGGAAGCAAGTGTTTCTGCGAGGAAAAATTCGATGACCGTGACGGCGTTTTTGATAGTCTTCTTAAACAACGACAGATCAGCAGCGATGACATCTGCTGGGTCTTGCCCATCCGGAAACCGCGCAACCTTGACATCCATACCGCGCGCCAGCATCAGCTCGGCCGCCTTACGCATGGCGGCGATCCCCGCGCGATCCCGATCAAGCGCGAGCACAGCCCGGTTACTGAGTCGCTCGAGGAGCGTCACGTGGTGCGAGGTCATGGCGGTGCCGGACACGGCGACGGTGTTGGTGTACCCGGCCTGATGACACATAACGACATCGAACTGCCCCTCCACCACCAACGTAAATCCGAGGGTGCGGATGTGATTTTTGGCTTTGTCATAGCCAAACAGTAGCTCGGACTTTTTATACAAGGATGTTTCGGGAGAGTTCACATATTTAGGAGCATCCGAATCTGCACTGAGGATCCGCCCTGAAAACGCCACGACTCGCCCACTGGGGTCACTCATCGGAAAGACAATTCGATCGCGAAAGACATCGAACGGTTCTTTTTTCTGCGCGCCCTCTGTCTGCGGGTACTTGATCAAACCGGCGCGCACCAAGTCCGTGTCGGCATACCCAGATTTATTGAGGACGCTGCGTAGCTCGCGCCAGCCTCGCGCTGGCGGACCAGGCGCATAGCCGATCTGCCACGCTTCGATGGTCCGCGCGTGGACGCCACGCCGCTCGAGGTATCCAGTCGCGTCACAGGTCGCTTGTAATTGTGTCGCGTAGTACGCCGCTGCATCCGCGAGGGCGGCGTAGATTTGCTCGCGCTCATTGCGGGTCTTGGGGTCTTCGCGGACCAGTTCGACACCCGCCTTTTCGGCCAGTTGCGTCAGCGCCCCCTTAAAATCCACGCCTTCCATGGCCTGCACAAAATTGAACATATCCCCGCCCTGGTTAGTTGAAAAACAGTAGTACATCCCCCGCTCGGGCGAGACATAAAATGACGGGGTGCGTTCGGACGAAAAGGGTGATTTGCCTTTGTAGTTTTTGCCGGCTTTTTTTAGTTCAACGTATGGCGCGATGACGTCGATGATCGACAATTGGTCTTTAATTTGTTGGACTGCATCGCTCATTGCCCACAGTATACGGGAAAGTTGAGGGCGTGGCGAAGTGTTGACATAATACACATTTATACTATTTTACAATAGTCTAGTTAAAGGAGGTTGGGATGGACTTAGATATGGCAATAAGTTTCTTTGCAACCGCTTGCATTGTAATGTTTGCAATTGCAATTCTGGTTGCGCTGGGATCAGTTCTGGCAATGGCAGCCGGATCAATGTTCTTTTCGGCAATCGATGCATTCACCGGAATCTGCCGCTGAACGTCCAAAGCCCCGGAATCCGCCGGGGCTTTCTCATTGTACTTGAGCACAAAGTAGTAGCAGCAATCTCAGCGGCTTCGCCTACAGTAGCCGGCGGCAGATGCTTCGTTTCCCGCTACTATTTTGTTTACGTAACAAAACCAGCGCCGTCTACGACGGCGCTGGTTTTGTACTTTTTATCCTGTACGTGATTACTGCTCAGCTTGCAATCGCTCAATCATATCGTGCTTTTCTGACCCCTTAAAGCCAGTTCCGGCCGGGATAAGCTTGCCGATGATAACGTTTTCCATTAGTCCAGATAGGTCGTCATGACTGCCCTTGACCGCGGCATTGATCAGTACGCGCGTCGTGTTCTGGAATGATGCTGCCGAGAGAAATGATTTGCGCGACAGCGATGTCTCGGTAATACCGAGGATCAATCGCTCACCCTTGGCGATCGGCTTGCCCAACTCTTTCAGCTTATTATTTTCCTCTTCCATGATCCACTCCTCGACCACTTCGCCAGTCGTGAACCGTGAGTCACCGCGTTCAGTAATGCGGAAGCGTGAGGTCATTTGTTTGACGATCAGTTCGATGTGCTTGCGCGCGATCGTCACACCCTGTAGTTCATAGATTTTGTTCACTTCAGAAATAATGTAATCCTGCGTTACAGACTTGCCCGCGTACTTGAATAACTCTGGCAACAACGCCGAACCGTCCGTCAATAGCTGACCACGCTTTACCGTGTCGCCCTTGCTGACCGTCATCACACGTCGTGGGTGCACAGAATATTCGGTCGTATCCTTTTTCTTTGGTGCACCTTCGGCGCCCATGTCTGGTGCGACCACCAGGATCTTTTCTGACCCTTCGGTGCGGATGTCGGTCACGACCCCATCGTATTTAGTAATCACGGCTGGGATCTTCGGTTGTCGCTTCTCGAACACTTCCTCCACCCGCGGCAGACCCTGCGCAACGTCACCTTCGGCGGTCGCCGTACCAGCCTTATGCTTAGTATTCATGGTCAGCTGCGTACCTGGTTCACCGATGGCCTGTGCCGCGATGGTACCGACTGCTTCACCAATATCAATCAGCGCATTTTTCGTTAGATCAACACCATAACACTGCTGACAGACGCCGCGCATGGTGCGACACGTCATCGGCGAGCGGACAACGACTGATTCACAGGTCGTACCCTCGACCGCAATCGCGTCGACGCGACTGAGGAGGTGTCCTTTCTTAAAGATCACGTTACCCTTTGCGTCGACTGCGTCAGCCGCGAGGATGCGTCCTTTGATGGCTTTACTAAAGGCGATTTCGATGCCTGATGCACTGATGCGGTTGATAGTAATACCATCTTTGGTACCACAATCTGCCTCGGTAACGATCGCGTCTTGCGCTACAACAAAGAGTCGGCGGGTGAGGTATCCGGCCTTTGCCGTCTGGAGGGCGGTGTCGGCGAGCCCCTTACGCGATCCGTGCGTGGTGTTGAAGTACTCGATTGGTGAAAGTCCTTCCTTGAATGATGAGATAACTGGTGCTTCGATCGTTTCACCGCGGGTGTTGACTATCAACCCTTTCATCCCGGTCATCTGTGAGATCTGGCGGATTGAACCACGAGCACCAGACTTCCACATGGTGTAGGCCGAACCTTCAGGATCCATATTCTCTTCAATTTTCTTTTCAATGGCGTCTTTGGTCTTGTGCCAGATGGCGGTGATCAAACGACGACGTTCTTCGCGCGTTAGAAGACCCTCGTTGTAGTGTTCGAGAATTTCTTGCTCTTCGGCACGAGCGGCTGCGACGATCGCCGCCTTTTCCTCTGGCACGACTACTTCGTCAATTCCCCACGTTGTACCTGATTTCGTCGCGTAGCGGAAGCCGTTACGCTTAATCTTGTCGACCATTTTCGGCACGATTGCAGTTCCTTGTTCGTCAATTAGGTCAATGATGATAGCGAACAGTTCGCGCTGTCCGAGCTGCGCGTTCACAAACGCGTGATCGCTCGGTAACACAGAATTAAATAGCAGTCGCCCAACAGTTGTTTCGAACACCGCTCCTTCGTATTGCGCGTATTTTGGCGTGTCTGTCGACAGGACCTTGATTTTGGCGCGGAAGTCGATCAGACCGTAATCGTACGCGTTAATAGCGTCGTTTGGTGATGAGAAGTACTTGCCAGCACCGTGCCCGCCTTCGATTGCGTGCGTCATCCAAAACGCTCCAAGTGCAATATCCATGAACCCCTCTGATACGACTGGTTCACCTGAACCAGGTTTGAGGATGTTGTTGTTTGCCGAGATGATTTCACGAGCTTCAGTCTGCGCTTCTTCTGACAATGGCACATGTACCGCCATCTGGTCACCGTCAAAGTCAGCGTTGAAGGCTTTACATACCAGCGGATGCACTTGGATCGCGTTACCTTCAATCAAGACTGGTCGAAATGCCTGAATACCTTGGCGGTGAAGGGTTGGCGCGCGGTTGAGTAGCACGTGGCGGTTGCCGATTACCTCTTCGAGAATGGCCCACACTTCTGGGACGCCGTCTTCAATGAGACGCCCAGCGCCGCGGATGTTGTACGCTAGTTCTCGCTCAAGCAATTTGGCGATCACAAACGGTCGGAACAACTCCAGCGCCATATGCTTGGGCAGACCACACTCATCCAGTGCAAGTTCTGGTCCAATGACGATCACTGATCGTCCCGAGTAGTCGACTCGCTTACCAAGGAGATTCTGACGGAAGTAGCCTTGCTTGCTCTTTAAATAGTCCGATAGACTCTTTAACGGTCGGCGCTGCGCCGTGTTCATGGCAGAGGCACCACCACCGTGTCGGATCGAGTTGTCGATCAGGGCGTCGACCGCCTCTTGCATGATGCGCTTTTCGTTACGCAAGATCACGTCAGGGGCCATGATGTCGATCAGTTTCTTGAGGCGATTGTTACGGTTGATGACGCGACGGTACAGGTCATTAAGGTCTGATGAGGCATGTCGCCCACCCTCGAGCGCGACCATCGGTCGAATTGCTGGTGGTACCACTGGAATTCGGGTAAGGAACATCCACTCAGGACGTACGCCGCTCGTGACCATGCCGCGAATCAGCGTCAAACGCTTGTCGAGCTTGGCTCGTTCCATCGCGCCGGCCTTAGTGTATTGCTCTTCTAGTTTTTGGACAAGTTCAGGCAGATCAATTTGCTTGAACAAGTCATAGATTGCTTCGGCCCCAATGCGCGCCTCGAATAAGGTCGAGTATTTGATCGAGTACTTGTGGAAAGTGGTCTCGTCGAGGACGACACCCTGCTGGATTGCGTTAATTTCTTTTTTGGTTTCGTCTGCCCGGGTCTGCAACGCTTCGCGAGCATCTTCGTTCTGGAGAGACTTCAGCTTGGTCTTGAATTCTGTATCTAACTCGCCCAGAATGCGGGCGCGGTCAGATTCAGATACGTTTGTGACGATGTACCCGGCAAAGTAGATGACCTTCTCGACTGAACTGGCAGTGATCCCCAGGATCATCGCAATGCGAGACGGGACACCGCGCAGGAACCAGATGTGTGATACCGGTACACATAGGTCAATGTGGCCCATGCGGTCACGCCGGACAATCGAACGAGTGATCTCGACGCCACACTTTTCACAGATGATGCCTTTGTAGCGAATACCGCGATATTTTTTACAGCTACATTCGTAGTCTTCGACCGGACCAAAGATCCGTTCGTCGAATAACCCGTGCTTTTCAGGACGCTGGGTTCGGTAGTTGATGGTTTCTGGTTTGGTGATCTCACCCCATGACCAGTCCAGGATCTGCGCCGGATCAGCCAGCTTGAGACTGACACCAGTGTAGTTGGTCGGCTGCATTGGCGGCTTGCGGAACTCTTTCTTTTCCGGAGCCGTGTTGGTTGTTGTTGCTTCACTCATACTAAATTAGTTAGCTGACTGTTTAGTGGGCTGATAAGCTTCGGTCGATTGTTCGTCTCGACGACGCGTGAGGCGAGGACGATCTTCTTTCTCAAGATCAACATCGAGCGCCAGTCCACGCAACTGGTTGAGGAGGACATTGAACGCGGCTGGTGTGTGCGGGTGCGAGATCTGTTCGCCGCGCACGATCGCGTCAAAGGCCGCTGATCGTCCAACGATATCGTCGGATTTGATGGTGAGCATTTCACGTAGGGTGTAGGCAGCTCCATACCCGAGGAGCGCCCAGACTTCCATTTCCCCAAAGCGCTGTCCACCGATCTGCGCTTTACCGCCAAGCGGCTGCTGGGTGATGAGAGAGTACGGCCCGATTGATCGCATGTGAATCTTGTCTTCCACCATGTGGTGCAGCTTGAGGATGTACATGTACCCAATCGCGGTTCTTTCGGCGAATTCTTGGCCCGTGAGACCGTCGCGTAACTGGACTTTCCCGTCGGTGGGGAGACCGGCTGCTTGTAGTTCATTTTTAACGTCATTCTCGTCGGCACCAGCAAAGGGTGGCACGATCGCCTGGTACCCCAGTGTATGCGCGGCCATTCCAAGGTGTAGCTCGAGGATCTGCCCCAGGTTCATACGTGACGGGACACCAAGCGGCGTCAGTAGCACGTCCACCGGCGTTCCGTCGGCAGTGTAGGGCATGTCTTCTTCTGGCAGGATACGAGAGATTACCCCCTTGTTTCCGTGACGACCAGCGAGCTTGTCACCGACAGAAACGTTACGCACTTGCGCGACGGTAATGTGGATACGCTTGATCACGCCTGATTCAAGGTTGTCGCCATTCTCACGAGAGAAAATCTTGACGCCGATGACACGACCTTTCTTGCCGATCTCGAGACGCAGTGATGAATCTTTAACATCCTTGGCCTTTTCACCAAAGATGCTGCGCAATAGTCGTTCTTCTGGAGTCAATTGAGTTTCACCCTTGGGCGTTACCTTACCAACCATGATGTCACCTGATCGAACTTCGGCGCCGATACGGATCACACCGGTTTCGTCGAGGTTGCGTAACTTGGCTTCTGATACGTTCGGGATGTCTGGCGTGGTGACTTCTGGACCTAATTTGGTGTCACGAACGGCACATTCGAACTCTTCGATGTGTACGGTCGAGAACTTAGACTTTTTGACAAGGCGCTCTGAAATAATAATTGCGTCTTCGTAGTTGGCACCGTACCATGACATAAACGCTACGAGCGCGTTCTGTCCGACCGCAATCTGTCCGTTGTCAGTACTGGTCGTGTCGGCCAGTAGGTCACCGCGCTTGACGGTCTGCCCGACTGACACCGCGGGGCGGTGCGCAAACGCCGAGAAGTCGTTGGTACGTTGCAGCTGTGTCAGAGGGTATTCGCGGGTCTTGCCATTCTTTTCTTTAATGATGATCTGCTGTGCGTCAGCGTCGACTACCTCGCCGGCCTCATGCGCGTACAGCACACGACCGATATCTCGCGCAGCGACTCCCTCGACGCCAGTGGCGACGATCGGTGCTTCTTGCACAATACACGGGGTCGACTGCTTCTGCATGTTTGAACCCATCAAGGTACGGTTGGCGTCGTCGTGGTTAAGGAATGGGATCATCGATGTCGCAACCGAGAATGGTTGGTTGGTCGCGATGTCCATGTAGTTTACCTCGTTGCGGTCAACCAGACGTGGTTCACCCTTGGCGCGAGCCATCACAAAATCTGGCTTGATCTTGCCCTTATCATCGATTTCGACAGCGGCGTGCGCAATTGTATGACCCTCTTCTTCGTGGGCGTTCATGTAGATGATTTCGTCGGTCAACTTACCTTTTTCTACCTTCATGTAAGGTGTCTCGATAATACCGAACCGGTTGACCCGAGCGTACATCGTCAGACGCAAGATTAGTCCAATGTTCGGCCCTTCCGGCGTCTGGATTGGACACAATCGTCCATAGTGCGACGGGTGCACGTCGCGCACCTCGAACCCAGCCCGTTCGCGGGTCAGTCCACCGGGACCAAGGGCTGAGAGCGTGCGCAGGTGTTCGGTTTCCATCAAGATGTTCTGCTGCTGCGAGAACTGCGACAGCTGGTTGGTGGTGAAAAATTCTTTGATAGCCGCCTGGAGTGGGCGGGGGTTGATGATCTGGATTGGTAGGCTGGTTTCGGCTTCGATCGTCGACATTCGGTCTTGAATGTTGCGCTTCATGCGAGTCATACCGACGCGTACACGCTGCTGCAACATCTCACCAAAGTACCGCACACGACGGAATCCGAGGTGGTCGATGTCGTCTGGCTGCGCCATCGGGTCGTGGTTACTCTTGATGATCTCAGACAGGATAAGCTTCAAATCTTCGATCGACACAGTGCGTACGTCGGTCGCTTTTTTATCAGTTGGGCGTCCGTAGCGTCCATTAAAGTGGTGACGTCCAATTTCTGAGAGGTCATAGCGTTCTGGCGCAAAAATGCTTTTAACGAACTCGCGCGCGTTATCGACTGTCGCCAGGTCACCGTCACGCAAGCGTTTATAAATTTCCACGTGGGCGTCGTCAGTAGTTTTGGCTGGGTCCTTTGCTAACGTTGCCTTGATGTACTCTTCGCCGCGCTCGACATCAGCAAACAGCTTGATCATGTCTTCGTCTTTCTCGACACCCAAGACTCGCAATAGCGAAGTGGCTGGGAACTTTTTCTTGCGGTCAATTTTAACGTACAGCAGGCCGTCTGCTTCTGACTCGATCTCAACCCAGGCACCACGGGCGGGGATTATCTTGGCGCCAAAATACGTGCGACCCTTGCTCTCGGCCGCAGTAAAGAAAATACCGTAACTACGCGCCAACTGTGGTACGATCACTCGCTCGACCCCATTGATGATGAACGTTCCATTGGCTGTCATTACTGGCACATCGGCCATAAAGATTTCTTGCTCTTTTTCAGAGTCAAAAGTCTTGTTTTTAAGGACGACTGTGGCTCGCAGGGGCGCTTCGTACGTGCGCTTGTTGCCTTTGGCAAACTCGGGCGTGTACTTTGGCTCGCCGAGCTCATACTTTTTGAATTGCATTTCGAACTTTTTATCCGAGTAGTCCGCAATTGGAGAAAACTCGGTAAAGATTTCCTTCAGGGCCGTTTCAACGAACCATGTGTAAGATTCGCGTTGTGGCTCGATCAGGTCTGGCAGTGGGATACGAGGCGCGGGCGCTTTCTCAAAGCGTTTTTGCGGCATGTGTCCGACTGATACCTCCTGTGGAGTAGTGTGTTGCGACATATGAATGACAGTTAGGCACAACTGACACACACAAATGCACGCAGATGGACTGCGCGCGCTCTGTTATGCGGTTGTTACCGGATTATAAAAAACATCACAGGTGTGATTGGTGTATTTAGCCTCAGCACAAGACTAAATACAGTATTTTACCTCCGCAAACCGTTGACCCCAGATCAGAACCCACTCGTGAGAGATCGCGTTAAGCGTGTGAGGGGTATTATAGCAGGTATGGGATTGAATGCAAGTGAAGGGTGTTGACAGTCATGAAGAAATTAGTAGGGTTATATTGACCCTTAACTAGGAGGTGGTCATGAATACTCGCTCTTCTAAGTACGATCCGCGCCCAGCATTCATTTTTTGGGGCGCTCTTCTGCTTGTGCCAACTGCAATACACTTTATTGTAGAAGCATACTTGGGGAGCTACAACGCTCAGCAGTTTTGGTTTTTAGTAGCAAGGCACTCGTTAGCATTGCTACCACTACATGTGCTACTTACACAACAGCAGTGGCCGTGGCGTATCTTTTGGACATTATGCTTCTTTGCGTTTACTTACACAGCCTCAGCAATGCTACTATGGTTAGAGTTCAATGTTGTACACCAGTGGGACTTCTGGCAAGGCCCAACCGTAGTCACTGGTCACAACTACTACCTAACCTTCGACGGACTCGCTTGGCTAGGACTCGCCTTCATGATATTTATCGGAGATCTGCTAGGTGGTAGATACCGAGATTGAATTAGTCTGGGCGCGCCGCAAACTCGCGGCGCGCCCTTTGCTATTGTTTAGCCCGACGCTTCTCAATCTCCTTATGATTCCCTGCCACAAATACCTTTGGTACAGCAATTTTTTTCTTCTTCCATTCAATGACTTCCGGACGGGTGTACGCTTCGCCGGTGGTCGCACGCGACTCTTCAAGCGACTCGCTCTCCCCTAACACACCCTGCACGTGCCTGGCGGTTGCATCAACGATCGCTAGTGCCGGCAATTCCCCACCGGTCAGCACGTAGTCCCCGACCGACACGTACTCGGCATCCAATGCTGCCGCGACACGACTATCGATCCCCTCGTAACGCCCAGCGATGAGTACGATGTGCTCGTACTGCTCGGCCAGTTCTTTGGCCATCGCCTGATCAAACACCCGCCCGCGCGGTGAGGTAATCAGCGTTTTTATTTGTGCTGTTCGCTTGCGCCCCACCGCCGCTTGCCACGCCTTTATGATCGGCTCGGCTTTCATCACCATACCTGGTCCGCCACCGTAGGGCTTGTCGTCGACTTTTTTATGTTTGCCATTCGTATACTCGCGGGGGTTATAGTAACTCACAGTAATTTTCCGCCCGCGCACTTTGGCACCTTTGCCTTTATCGGTTTTCTGGGCGCGCCCTAATACACTGGCGTCGGTGTACGCCCGGCAGACATCAGGAAAAATGGTGATGAGGTGGAAGTGCAACATACTTGCAGATATATTAGAATGTAGCATACGAAAAATGCAACTACCAGAAAACCACCCGTGGCGCGGACGCCACGAGTGCTATCAGTTGTACTGCTTAGAACAAGAACTCGTCAGCTCCGATTGGCAGCTGCAGTTCTAGTTCTAGATCCACATTTATAAATGTGTTTTCTGACTTTCTTGAAGCAGATTGGCGGATGTATGATTTATATATTACAAAAATTAATCTGGAATTGAAATAATCTTACCGGTAAGAACATCAATGTAATAACTAGCCACTAAATCAAAACTCCTCCCATCATCGAGTAGCAAGCTACTATAAACACTAAACCCAAAATCTCCTTTGTCTGGTCTACCATAGTTTATGCCCGGACCACCTTCCATTACAGTAGCAATAAGAGGCAGCAAGGTATAACTATCTTTTAGTCTGTAAGCATGAATAATTTCATTAGTGTCTGTAGATCGCACAACAAATTCACGATAAAGCTCCGGGCGATACTTTGAGCACTGCACGTCATACCCTTTGAGTTCTGTGATAAAAAACTTGCTTGAAGACCATTGTGTGCAATATTCTGGGCCTTCAACGTAATTTGGCAATATTATTTCGAAGTTTGGTATTTCGTTTACCAAAGATGATCGTGAAGACACCCCCACTTCGGAGGCAAAAATTTCTACATCCTGCGGACTAATTCGTGAAAAGGTCTCGGTTTCAAGTGTTGGATCCCAGCCAGGTTGATTTTGCAAGCAACTAGCTGATAGATAATTGCAGTACTCTTCTTCATTAAGGGTGGTATTGATACCGGGATTATGAGTTTCAGACCAACTCATCATTAAATTGGCTTTCTTACTGTAATGAACGTAGTGCAACGCGAACATTAATATGATTAGTGTTAACAGTAAGAGTATGAATCGTTTCATAAAAAAAATAGCACACTTTTACAAAAAAACCACCCGTGGCGCGGACGCCACGAGTGCTATCAGTTGTACTGCTTAGAACAAGAACTCGTCAGCTCCGATTGGCAGCTGCAGTTCTAGTTCGAGTGATATAAAGGTAATAACTAATACAACTCAAACTGCCCAGTGTACGGATTGAGTAAGTACAAAAACATCGTCAGGAGTCGCTCGGTAACCGGCGTAGCCGTTAAGGACGCCGGACCAATCTCTTATTGTAAAACCGTACTGCTGTTTAGTACCTAAGCCGCTAGTAATATTCCACGCCCCCCCATCACTAACCAGTACGGATACAGCAACGAGTATTCATCTGTAGTGCGATACGCGTGCACCACTTTTTCCGTACCTTTTAAAACAATGGCCATTTCGGTATATGCGGTGTACGGCAGTATGTTACAACGTTGGCCTGGACGCAGGTCTGGATCGTCATACTGTGCACAGTACTCTTCTTTAAAATCTGCTGCGCGCACGACCATTTCAAATGGACTTAGTTCTGGTTGTCTACCCTTAGGCACTGGAAAGCGTTCCAATTCATAGCGGTTATTAAACAACGTCAACTCCCCCGGCTTAACCCGCTTGATTCCGGTCGTCGCCATCGTCGGCCCCCACTCCGGCTGCGCCTCCAAACAAGCGAGGGTCACGGGGGTGCAACGCTCCGCGATCGGAATGGCGGGGTCGATGAGGAAGGTGCCGGCTGCGGTAGTGGTAGAGAGGGGTGTGGCTGCAGGCGAGGTGGTTGCGCCGGCAGGTGCATTAATGGTAGCAGGACTGTTGTCAGTGGTGTTTGTATACAACGCAAATAGCGCGAGGAGGATAAGGAGGCCGATAGCGGTAGCGAGGAGGTAGAAGTGGGAGCGTTTCATGATGGCACCTTTGTATTCCGGCAAGTTCTCGTAAAGCTAGTCATTTACAGTCAGTTCGCCAGTGTAGGGGTTGAGGCGGTAATTCAATGTCGGCCTAGAGAACTCTGCATAACTATCATCAGACCAATTGAAAATTGTGACATATAAATAATTTGGCTGTCCGCCGAACGGATAGCCTCCCACCTTCCACCCTTCTAGATAGCTACCGAGCCAAGAGTAATTGCCAGTAATTTTATATGCATGTAGTGGTTCTTGAGTAATTGCATCAATAACGAGTAATTCAGTAAAAACTGATTTGTCGCGCTGCGCACAACTCACCGGTGCACCCCAGCCGTTTACAGAATTAGGATTAATACCACGATCGTTACAGTTCATATTACTGTGTACCAGGCCAGTGTGAACAATTGCAAAATTATTTGCATTACTAACTGAGGTAATATAGTCTGGATTATATATATATTAACTCCCCCGGCTCAACCCGCTCGATTCCGGTCGTCGCCATCGTCGGCCCCCACTCCGGCTGCACCTCCAAACAAGCGCGGGTCACGGGGGTGCAGCGCTCCACGATTGGGATGGATTGGTCGGTGATGAAAGTGTCGCCGTTGGCAGTGGTGGTGGAAAGTGGTTCTGCGGCTGGAATAATGGTCGAAGCTACGGGCCCGTTGGTAGTATCGTTTTTGTACAGCGCAAACACACTCAGGAGGATGAGTAAGCCAATGGCGGTGGCAAGGAGGTAGAAGTGAGTTCGTTTCATACGTAGAGTATAGCAGCACTGTAGCTTAGAATAAGATAAAAAACCACCCGTGGCGCGCACGCCACGGGTGTTATTAGTTGTTCGTTTGAAAACAAGAACTCGTGGCCCTTTTTTAATTGTAATGAGGTAGAGCTAGCGTTCATTAACTGGAATAAACCGATTAATTTCTCCGGTGTATAGATTAGTAATATTGAGTTCTCTCTCATCGGTCTCATCTAGGCTCGGGTTTTTTTGTTGATGTCGTCCCATTGCCAAATCATAATTCCAATTTTATGTGGAATCGCATCTCTTCCGACAGCGCTATCTCCACCCAATCCATCACAGTATTCCAGACTCGGTACGCAGTATGGCACGTACGTTGTTGAGTTATTATTAACAAGCTCATACGCATGAACGATCTCATCAGTGTCTGTAATCTTAATAGCAAATTCATTATAAGTAGGTAGTGCATATTTAGGACAAATTGCATTTGGGACAGCAATGTTTCTGTCAGCGCAATATTTTTCTGTGAGTTCTCCTGACGGCTGTACCAAGGTAAAAACATCCCGCGTTTTTCCCAAAACTGTTTCTTGCAATTCAATGTCACCAGTAAACATTGATAATTCTAAGGGATCCACCCGTTTCATACCGTTGAATTCCGTAGCAGGACTCCACTCCGGCTGCGCCGCCAAACACGCCAGCGTCACGGGGGTGCAACGCTCTTCGATCGGAATGGCTGGATCGATGATGAAGGTGCCGGCTGCAGTGGTGGTGGAGATCGGTGTGGTAGATTCTGTTGGTTCAGACGGGACTGATTGCGGTTCTGTGGTATTGGTGATTGTAGTAACTGGACTAGTTTCAGTATCGTTTGCGTACAACGCAAATATAGCCAAGAGAACGAGTAAGCCAATGGCGGCCACGAGGATGTAAAAATGAGATCGTTTCATAATGTGAGTATAGCAGCACTGTAGCTTAGAATAAGATAAAAAACCACCCGTGGCGCGGACGCCACGGGTGCTATCAGTTGTTCGTTCTAGAACAGGAACTCGTCAGCTCCGTTGATTGGCAGCTGCAGTTCCAGTTCGAGATCCGCATCGTCGATCTGGATGCGGAGTTCGTCCCAACGGCCATTACGGTCATTGGGAGGGGTCGTACTGTCGAAATGGTACGACGTTGCCACGGCCAGTTCCCCGCCCGCGGCCAAATGTGTCAGGCCCGCCTCGTTTAACGTAAACGAAACGGTGTCCCCGCGACGCCAGTTCTCATCCACTCCCACCTGGTTAGAAAGTGGGTTGATGAAGTCGAACGTATCGCGATCAGCGCGATCGAGATCGTCGCCGATCTCGGCCGCGATCACCGCCAGCGAGACTTGGTCGAGGCCAGACGCGTCAAGCTTGATGCGCTTCCCGAGCGTAAGTTCGAGTTCGCCGCCGATGAGGTCGACACCATCAGCAAGATCGACGACGAACTCGGTGACTAGCACTCTGGATTCGTGCCGTTCATCCGTGCGCGCACTGGCCTCAATGTCCGTGCGTTTATAGCGCAACTCGTTGTCTTGATCGTGCACCTTCACTCGTGAAGCGTTGCCGTCCAAGATGTCTGTCCATCCACCTCGCTCCGCAATCGACCCAATGGTAGTGGCGTCGTATTCGGTGGTGATGATTTGGCGAGGGCCTTGGGGTGGTGGGTTGAAGTACGCGTCGTTGATGGCCCGGAAGTCATCGTAGTCGACGGTGGATTGGATGCCACTGACCACATTCGGTTCGCTGCCACGGCTATCGCCAGCTGGGAAGCCAGCATCTTGCGCCAGAGAGGTATCTCCTTTCAATTCTGCGCGAGAGGCGATATCGGCATTGCCGAAGCCAAGCATGTAGACAGGTGGATTCAAGTTAAGTTTAGACTCGATATCTTCACTTGGTATAACAGCAATGCCGTTTTCAATACCGTTTCCCACCTGCATGTGCAAGTGTTTATCGCCAGCACCCGTATTCCCCATCAAACCAAGGATTTGGTATTGATCAACCTCGACTGGATTGGCTTCCGTTGCTTTCAGAAATGCATCGGGCACACTTCCTTTCTTAAGGTGAGCAAACGTTATATCAACGTCTGCGCCATTGGGGTGTGCAACACGAATCGTAACAACATTTCCGAACCCTCCGTTATCATTTTTGTTACTATCACTACCCCAGCCATTGTTGGTTGGATCATTGACATAATGATCAACTGCGTGAACGACCCAGGCTCCGATTGGAGCCAATACGAAGGCATCGTTATTACCAGTTATCCGGCCACCCCAATCAAAGGCATGGCCATCATTGCTGAAGTGAGAGGTCATTCTGTCTACAGCGTCATACCTACCTTGCAGACTGCTATAGATCGTCCGACCCCCTGCATCGACTTCGAGTCCATCTTCACTGAACAGTGGCTGACCGATCACCAACCGATCATCCACGTAGTCACCAACTCGCAGCTCGACATCACGCACCGCCAGATCCCACGAGGTGTAGTAATCTGGCAGACTAGCGAGCAGACGCCCGTACGACGAACTTGGGAACAAGAACTCATACCACTCGTCGGCCATAGAGTTGAACGACTGGACAGGTGGCACATCGGCTTCGGCCGCGTATGCAGTAGTCCCGATCAGCGACAATCCAGCCTGCACCAGACCATCGATCACATTGCTGCCAGCGTCTTGCAAAGTCTTTGCGAGACGCAGCAAGAGTGGTTCGGACTCGATCACCGATACCAAACGATTGGTACCCATGATCGATTCCGCGCTGGTCAAGGCGAGGTTGTACTCGAATACTTGCGACCCGGACAAGACCGGGTCAGGGACTGGCTCCGGTTCTACCGTGGTATCCCGGATCCGTACCGTGGCGCTTTCATCATCTATGGTTGCGCCACTGGCGGATTCGATCCGGACTTCAAAGCGTTCGTCTCCTTCGTTGTAGATGTTGTCAGTGAACGTCGTGATCGGCACCGTGACGCTCGTGTCCCCGGCGGGGATAGTGAACGAACGGTCCACAAGCCCAGCGTAGTCGAGGCCGCTGCCGCCAGTGTTGGCTTCATTAAACGTACCGTAGTACGTGCTAACCACGACCGAGACATCGGACGCGCTCGCTTTGTTGAGACGCAGCTCGACGTTGGCAACCTCGCCTTCGTCGACCGTGTCGCCGCGGATCGAGATTTCTGGTGGGATCGGCGGTACATATGGTAGCTCGTCATCGACCACTAGGCCAGACGCGACATTGCCGGTCTGGCCACTGAGGTACTCGAGCCGGGTGACCCGGAAGGTGTACGTCGTGCCGCCGGTGTAGACATTGTCGTCTGGCGGACGGTAGTCGATGGTGCGCGTTTCTACCTCGTAAGCATCTACGTTGCTGTTGGTGGTCGAGCCGCTGTCCACCACCTGCCCCGTCCGGTCATTGATGATCTGGTAGTGCACGACCGTGCGGCCGTCTTCGCTGCCATCCCAGTCCCGGTTGTACGGGTTGGTGTACGTGATCTTCCACTCCAGTTCTTGGCCCGTACCCTCGAGCGCTGCGACCGCGTCATCGACGCGGACGAGCGGCAGGTTGGTGTTGGGCGCGGTATCGTGTTCGGGAACTTTGATAAAGTCGCGCGAATCACCGATATTAGTATTGGTTGGGTTGTAGATTTCGATTCCAAAGGATTCGTAATCCTCAGCCTGACCGTCTTCAGTGATGTCGAATTCTACGTACGCTCGATCATCACCAGGGGCAAAATTGATTGCGCCTTGGTTTTGATTTTGATTGAACCAACTCACCCCATCACCGCCGACGCGGCGAAATGATAAGTCGCCCCAGCTCTCGTCCCGATCACTAAAGACGACTGTAACCCAAACAGTTGAGTAGGTAGCTAGATCTCCTTCGCGCTCGATGTAGATGCGAGCACGATCACCCTCCTCTACAGTTACACTTCGATCGACACTTGTTGTAGTTGCAGCCATGACTGCCTCCTTTTTGTTTGAGGTTATCAAAGAACAGAAACCGCCCGAAAGGGCGGCTGTTCTAAGGCGAGTGTAGCACGGGGCCAAAAGGGTGTCGACTAATTGGTGCGGTCGTTGAAGGCGCCGGTGTAAGGGTTTATATAAACCCCTGTAACGATAGGGTTATAAAACTGATTATAATCAGACCAGTTTATAAATGAGAGAGAGAGAGATGTACTGTATTGACTGTTGCAACATCCTGCACCGACCGAATTAACCCTCCCCATTAGTTGCACGCCGGCCCTTAGTTCTAATAACGAATATTTATCCGATAAGCGATACGCATGCACCACCGCCTCGTTCTCATCAAGAATGACGAACTCTTGGTACGCTTCTGGTGGGTAAATTGAACATGATGGTTCTAAGGGTCCCTCATCACGGATAAATAAATCCAAGCCGGTGAGGTCATACTGTGCGCAATATGCAGGGTCGTGCTCGTCTTTAGCGGTCACGAAAGTAAATGGATCGGTACTGCGCGGGACGGATTGGTAGTCTAGTTGGTAGGTACCATCGAACAGCGTGAGCTCGCTCGGGTCAATCCGCTCGATCCCGGTTGTCGCCATGGTTGGGTTCCACTCCGGCTGCGCCTCCAGACACGCCAGGGTCACGGGGGTACAGCGCTCGTTGATTGGGATGGCGGGGTCGATGATGAAGGTACCAGCGGCGGTGGTGGTGCTGAGGGGTGCAGTTCGCTCTGCTGGTTCGGTCGGGGCTGGTTGCGGTTGTGTGGTATTGCCAGCCGTATCTCCTGGGGCTACGTCGGGTTCGTTAGTAAACACAACAATTGCAAGAATAAGTAAGAGACCAATGGCGGCGGTGAGTATGTAAAAGTGAGCGCGTTTCATAGCTGTAGTATACAGGCACCATAGTACAAACCAGTGTGTTGCGCAACAAAAAACCCGCCGAAGCGGGTCTTTTGTGGTGATTATACTAAATCTTCAGATCATCAATCGCGTCATCAAGTGACTTGGTATCGCTGACAGGGTTGTCTTCTTGCATCGCTTCGTGCATCTGTGGATCCATGCCGCGGCCACCTTCAGGTTCGTTGATTTTGAGGTTGACGCGGGCGTCGTGCTTCATGCCGACCACTCGCAACAAAGTGCGGATCGCCTTGGCAGTGTTGCCGCTGCGGCCGATGATCTTGCCCATATCATCAGCATGCACATCGAGCGTAAGTAACACGCCCATTTCATCGACGGTGCGGTTGATCTGTACGGCGTCCGGGTTATCAACGAGGGCTTTGACGGTAGTTTCCAAGAATTGCTTATCTTCGTACTGTTCCATGTTTCTAGTCTTATCTGGTAGCGATGAGCATTCGCTCTCATTCAAGTATAACGTGACACCCGACCGGATACAACGGTCGGGTGTCGGGACAACTGGCCAATGCAAGTTGACTATTTTTTGTCTTCCTCTGGTGCGTCGTCGGCGGCTGGTTCGTCAGCGGCTGGTTCTACCGGCTTTTCTTCTGTTTCGCTGTCAGTTTCGGCTGAAGCGTCTTCGGCTGGTGTGTCAGCTGCTGCTTCGTCTACAGTAGCTGCTTCTGCTTCTTCCTTAGCCTTGGCTTCGGCGGCAGCGGCTTCTTCGGCAGCTTTTTTCGCTTCTTCCTCTTCTTTGGCTTTGGCGAGAGCTTCTTCATCAATTATTGGAGATTTCTTTGGGAGCACGTTGCGCTTACGGCCTTCGACAATTTTCTGTCCCACCAGGATGTTGTACACCGTGTCAGACGGCTGTACGCCCTTGCTGAGCCAGTCTTTGGCGCGGTCAGCGTCAATTTGGATGTGGTCCATTTTAGGATTGTAAGAACCCAGACGATCGACGTGTTTGTCGCTCTTAGGGCCGGTTCGCTTGTCGGTGACCACGATTCGGTAAGATGGATCGTTACGGCGGCCGACGCGTTGTAGTCGCATCATTAACATAAGTGTCGCTAGCGTATCAGACTATCGGGTTTCGTCAAGCGGTTATCGATTTTTGAACGTGAGCACTGCGCGGCATTTTTCGACACGCTCCGATGTGTGTGCAACCATCACAAGCGTTCGACCCCGCGGACGCCTCAAGATGCCGTGCAATGCTCACTAGACACGGGTGTTGATTGAGAAACACCACGCTGTGTTTGGACAAATCCTAATGATATATACGCCGCTTCTCACCTTACCTATCGGCGCAGCCCGTAAATGCTATACTGCACGCACACTTTATTCTATCTAGCATGTATATGAACAAGACATTTTCTGGCACTATTATGGTTCGTGGCAAAGGCACTGGTTTTGTCACGCCACCCGGCCCCGGTACCGACGATCCAAAAACGCGCGACCGCAATGATGACATCGTCGTCGAGCGGCAAAACCTCGATCGCGCCCTGGACGGAGACACGGTAGCGGTCGAGCTACTGCCAGAAAAGCCCGGCGAACGCCGCCAAGGTCGCGTCACCAAAGTGCTCGAGCGGGCGCACCTATACATCATTGGCACCGTCAAAGAAGTGCAAGAAAATGGCGCGCCGATGCGACAGTTGGTACCAGACAACCGACGCATTCATGTGCGCCCCCTCCTCCCAGACGCTAGCGGCAATGATGTCGACATGAAAGTTGTAGCTGAGTTAACGGAATGGCCGCAGCCCCACCTCGCACCACACGCCCGTATTACTGAGGTACTCGGGCGCGCCGGCGACCACGAGACCGAAATGCGCGCCATCATTCGCGGTGGCGGGTTTGCCAAGGACTTCCCCGCTGGTGTCCAGGCGGCAGCCGAGGAACTCCACGAGACGCAAGCTGCTATTTTTGCAGCGGCCCTGGCCGACGAAAAACGCCGCGATATGCGGGGCGTCACAACGATGACCATTGACCCGGCGGACGCCAAGGACTTTGATGATGCCTTGTCGATCGAACAACTTCCCAACGGCAATGTCTCGGTGGGGATCCACATCGCCGACGTATCGCACTATGTGATCGAGGGCGAGCCACTGGACGTCGAGGCGCGTGAGCGCGCCACCAGTGTGTACCTAGTCGATCGCGTGATTCCGATGCTGCCCGAGGTGCTCAGTAACGATCTGTGTTCCCTGCGCCCGGACACAGACCGTCTGGCGTTCTCGGCCGTATTCGAACTAAACTCCGAGGCCGAGGTGCAAAATGCTTGGTACGGCCAGACCGTCATCCACTCGGACAAGCGATTCTCGTACGAAGACGCGCAAGCTGTGCTGGACAATGAGTCGGGCGACTACCTGACCGAACTACAGATCATGCGGCGACTGTCGCGTTTACTGCGGGCTGCGCGTTTCAAGGCCGGTGCGATCGCGTTCGAGCAACCAGAGATCAAGTTCAAGCTAGACGAGAACGGCGCGCCGATCGAAGCCTACCAAAAGCACCGCACCGAAACGATGATGATGATCGAGGACTTTATGCTTTTGTGTAACCGCGAGGTGGCCACGTACGTGAACGAGAAAGCCAAGCAAGAATCAGTCGATCATCCCTACGTCTACCGTATCCACGACAACCCGAACCCGGACAAAATCGAAGAACTAGCGACCTTTGTGCACGCCCTGGGGCACGAGTTCGAGACTCACAATGGGAACGTGTCCGCCAAGGCTATTAATCGCTTGATGAAAGAGGTCGAGGGTACCCCCGAGGAAAACCTGATCAAGACCGCCGCCATCCGCAGCATGGCCAAGGCAATCTACAGCACCAAAAATATCGGACACTTTGGACTGGCGTTCAATTATTACTCGCACTTTACCTCGCCGATCCGCCGCTATCCTGACTTACTCGCCCACCGACTGCTGCGCAAGCACCTCGACGGCGTCCGCGTCGGGCCACGCGAAACTGCGACGCTCGAACAGACCTGTACGCACGCCAGCGAGAAAGAAAACGAGGCCGTCCGCGCCGAGCGTGATTCGATTAAATTTAAGCAAGTCGAATACATGGTGCGTCACGTGGGCAAAGAATTTACCGCGGTCATCACCGGTGTGACTGACTGGGGTATTTATGTCCAAGAGCAAAACACCCTGTCCGAAGGCATGGTGCGCCTGGCGACCATCAACGGGGATTACTTTGAACACGAACCCAAAAAATACCGCATTCGCGGTCGCAAAACTGGCAAGACCTACCGCCTGGGTGATGAGGTGCGCGTTACACTAGTGCGTGCTGATATGGAAGAACGACAGATAGATTTCGAGCTAGTACAGTAGAGGAAGTATATTAAGACGGTATGAAAAGAAAAGAGCGCGGTCTAAGTAGACCGCGCCCTTGCGCGTTGTGGCTCACCCCGCCGATTGGAGGGATGAGCAAAGATCAGGCGGCTGCGCGC
The DNA here is from genome assembly GCA_964626635.1 of uncultured Candidatus Saccharibacteria bacterium. GTDB lineage: Bacteria > Patescibacteriota > Minisyncoccia > Phycocordibacterales > UBA918 > OLB19. The sequence goes on along the minus strand of CAZVFY010000002.1, from coordinate 46,877 downwards.
GAGCGATGCCTGGCGACATAGCCCAGACCGGCAAGCCCCGAGAGGAGGAACCAGGCAGCCGGCGGCAGCGGGACTGGCGACGGTCCGTTACCGTCGTCCATATTACCGACAGTTGGCAGTTGGCTGACATAGTCCGGCGTGAGGGCGATCGGCATGCCGGCCGCATCGAGCCAGCCAAGCTCGACGCCGATCGGCCTGTCCAGTAGCATTTGGCGATCCAGTGTCCCGAGCGCGTCGACGTCCGAGGCTAAGAGGAAGATCTCGACCTGGAACTCCGTCGGCGAGGTGACACCGTTCACATCGGTGAAGGATCCGCCGCTGATGATGCCGGTCTCCCCCGGCAAAAGCAGCGCGGTGGTGTCGAGGAAGCCGTAAGGTGAATCGAATCCGACCTCACGTGCTAGCATATCGAACGTCGAGCGCACCGGCAGTGGCCGGGTCGTCACCGTGATCCGCTCAGGCACGCCCGAGCTTGGGATGTCCACCGTGGCGATGTAGCGGGTGTCCTTGCGGACGAACTGTTCGCCGAAGATTTCGACGGACGTCGGTGCCACCGTCGACGCGAACGCGGCGAACGGCAGCAAAACGGTTAGCACGAGGGCCAGAAGCGACCTGATCATGGTTGTCATGGAACTGTACTCCCTGTGAGAAATGTCCCCCGTCATCGTGACGGTAGGATCCAGCTACGTTTATACCACAACTGAAATATTTTTCAAGCTATTTGGCGTGGATTGTCGCATCAGCAAACTGAATGGACAACAGTTGCGACACCCCATCCCCCGCCATCGTCACGCCGTACAGGACGCCCGCGCGCGACATTGTCTCGCGGTTGTGGGTGATCAAAATCAGTTGCGATTTCTGTGCCAGCGCTTCAATCATATCCCCGTACCGACGGCTGTTGGCCTCGTCGAGGGCCGCGTCGGTCTCGTCCAATATAATAAATGGCGGCGGGTTGACCTGACTCATCGCGAATACCAGCGCGATCGACGTCAGCGCTCGCTCGCCGCCAGAGAGCATCTCTAGCCCTTTGACGCGTTTGTTGGGGAGCGACACGTGCAGCTCGATGCCGGACTGCTGGAGTGCAGATTGATCTCCGTCGACAGCGTCAGCGTCGCTCGGTTTTGGTGTCACTAGATCAAGCGCTGCCTTGCCGCCACCAAACATCAGCGTAAAAAAGCGATTGAATTCGCGATCTATCTGCGCCAGACCAGACTGTAATGCGGTGTGGATCTGGGTGTCTAATTCACCTATTAGCGTCCGCAGATTGTCCACCGATGAATGTAGATCGTCCAGTTCGCCTGATAGAAACTCGTCGCGCTCCTTGGACTGGCGGAATTCCAGCATGAGTGCCTCGGTGTCACCTACCCCTAGTTCCTCGAGGCGGATCTTTAGTTTCTCCAGCTGAGTGCGCCGGTCGCGTTGCGAGTCTCTTGGCTCCTGCAGCACTTCGTCTTCGGTGATGCTGACGTCCGATTGCGCTCCGTACTGGCTGTACTGCATGACGTTGCGGCCGACTAGCGTCGTGGCTTCGTATAATTCTTGTTTAAAATCCGCCCGGTCGCGCTCGAGCGTTGCTAGTTCTGCTTCTACTGTACGCAATGCTACTGTTTGTTCGCGCTCGCGACCGAGCGCTATGAACAATGCTTGTTCCGTGTCGTGCCACGCGGACTGTTGGGCGTCGATGTCGGCCTGGGCTTGCTGGACTTTATGCCTGGCTGTCTCGACTGCCTGAAACGCCTGCGTGACTTGTTCGATGGCTGAGGCTAATGCAGCCTTGAGGGTCTCGAGCTGTTGTTTGTCCGAGGTACTGTCATACAGTTCAGTGGTCGGCAGATCAGCCTGCAGCACTGCCTCTAGGTCGGACACTAACTGCTGGTGGGCGGCGGCTGACGGTTCTTGTGCGCGGGCCGTGTTGTACACCTGGTCGACTAGGTGCCGGGACACGACCGTCGGCGCCTCGACCGTTTGGCTGGCCGCGTGCTCGCGCTCTTCTATGCTGCGGCGTAGGTACGTGACCTGGCCTTCTAGTTGATTGGCCTTTGCTACGGCCTCTTGCCAGACCTGCTCGACCGCAGCCTGGGTTCGTCCGGCTTCCTCTAGTGGCGTGCGATCGACACCCTCTTCGTAGGTGGCCTTTTGGGCGCGCAGCGCAGCTACCTGATCGTGACTGTCTCGGACAGATTGCTGTAGTGTATGCTGCTCAGCCTGGAGGGTGTTGGTACGCAGTGCGACGTACGTGTCTTCGCGGTAGAGGTATTCGTGGTAGCCAGCCAATAATTCCTGTTGTGTTGTGGTAGCGCGTTCGGCGTCCGCCACTTGGCGCTCAAGGTAGCGCAGATGGGGCGCCGCCTCGCGCCGCAGCGACTCAGTCTCGCTGATATTCTGAAGGGTTTTTTCTAGTTTTTTGGTGGCTTCGTGTTTTTTGGTTTGGAATACTTTGAGACCCAGCGCGTCCTCGACCATTTCGCGTCGCTCGCGAGCGTTGGCGGTCAGGACGCGATCAGCCTCGCCTTGCGAAATAATGTGATGCCCGCTGGGGCCGATGTGCGCCCCGGCCAGTAGTTCGTGAATATCCCGCAACCGGACCGCAGAGCCATTGAGGAGATAGTCGTTCTGTCCATCACGGTGTACCACGCGCTCGATCCGCACCTCATCAAAATCCAGATCAAGGAGCCGTGACCGGTTATCGAGCGACACGCACACACTAGCCCGCCCCTTGCGCGCAACCGCGTCCGACCCGCCCCACAGCAGGTCCGAGCCGCGTTTACCGCGCATGGATTTGACGGACTGTTCGCCGAGCACGAACCGAAAGGCCTCGGCTACGTTGCTCTTGCCCGAGCCATTGGGCCCGACGATCGCCGTGATCGGGGTGGTAAACGCCAGTTCGCTCTGGTGGGCGAACGATTTAAAGCCATTGACCTTGAGCGACTGTAACTGCATGACTAATATGACTGGCCCCCGGGGCTGTACACAGCGAATGACTTGGCGAAGTCTGCATGGCTGGAACTGCATTCTCCTAAGCCATCAGAAGTACTCGGACATCTAGCCATATCATTCTCTAGAGTAATGACGAGATCGCTGGCAATGCAATTGATCCCTGTTAGTTTATAATTTTGAGGGTCGCTGACACTATCAACCTGATATGATATTTGGCAATTACTGTTTCCCGAATCTGCGCTACGCGGCAATTCAGTAATAAATTCGTTCGAAATAATTATGTAATCACCACAGGTAGCCGATTCAGTTGCCCTAGTGCTTAGCCCACACGACGGATTAGGCGCTGGATACGCATCATTCTGTGCATAATACGTCTGCAACGCCAGCTGCACTTGCTTGAACTCGGACATCATCGCCCGGTCCCGTGCCAAGTTGCGCGAGTCGCTAAAACTGACATACAGAATACTCGAGAGAATAGCGATGATCGACGTCACCACCAGAATTTCTAGGAGGGTAAACCCAGCGGTTGGGAGCGGTGTGCGAAAGTATTTCATACTGTCCTTATCATACTAAATGTGCGCCGCGGGATTGCGGGTAGTGCACATTACAAGTGCTACCCGCAGCGGACAATTTCGGTGTAGTGTTCAACCTGTCTCAAATCAGAACCTTCTGTGGCAATGCCTGCCGAGACTGCATACGTTCGGGCGTTTATCGCGCTGTTTGAAGCTGCATGGCAGCCGTCTATTGAAACATTACCACCACCAAACTCTCTGGGTGTACGTAAGCACATCACTTCGTCATCGTATGTTTCTGTCGCAGGGGTACCCATTACATTAAATCCTTGCCCGCAGCGGAAAAATGCGCTGTCAGACGTGACGGTTTCGTTCTCGACCGTGTTCATCGCCATAAACTTGTACGCCGAACCGTTATAATTTACGGCGTATACATACCCAGCATCAGTACGGGCACGAGGGTCGGTGGGTAATTCTTCAATGAATTCTGGTGCCAATCCCACTATGTAATCGTCACCACTTGACGGACACTCATCAGCAGTACCTGGCTCACCGGACCACAAGACAGAACCTTGTATTGGGTTTGGTGTGGGTCGTGGAATTGGGCCGTTGCACGCTTCAGGGTACCGCCCGTATTTATTTTTGTATAACTCCAATGCCGTTGCGACGTTCTGTACATTTGCTTTGCGCTCGGCGTCACGAGCCTGAGCGTATGAACCAGTAAAGTTCACGTACACAGTTGTGAGAAAAATGCTGATAATCGCGGTTACCACTAATATTTCTAAGAGTGTAAAACCACGGTTTTGGGTAGTAAACTGAAGCATACATTAATTAGGTAAAAAAACGCAGATATCGTCACCCAGCGGCTCATGTGTACCAGTGGTGCGGTCAAATACAGCGATAGTTGCGGCACTGTCAGAAACACCCCAGACCCGGTCTGGACCAGTGCTGCAAACAAAGGAGAACAGATCGACGTTGTGTGCGCCATAAGAATTATTATCATATGCATACGGCATACCCCAGCTATCTGTGAATATTGAATCATTGATAAGCCCAGCACCAATCATTGCACTGGCAGCAGCCCCCCATTGAATGGTGGCTTCCAGAAGGTTGGCCGGCGGCCTAAGAAAACACGACGAACAATTGTCATTATTAGGCATAGGGTAACCGCCAAGAGTCACACCAGCAGGATAATGACCGTATAATTCAGCGTATAACGTAAAGGCGAGCTTCATTTGCTCCAGTGTAGCCTGTTCAGCTTTGATGCGAGACTCGGTTCTAACATTGCTGTAGTTTGTACCCACTACTGCAGCGAGCAGAGATATAATACTCACCACTACAATTATTTCAATTAATGTAAAACCGCCTAAACGCATGCATACAGTGTATAGTATCCAGTTACTAACTAATTCCAACCCTTGTGGGTAATACCGGACTCGGCGGCTTGCTGTTCGGCTTCTTGTTTGCTACGACCCTTGCCGACCGCGATCTTTTCTTTGCGTAAAAATACGCCGACCGTGAATTCGCGATCATGATCTGGCCCCTCCTGCCCCAATGTTTCGTACGTCGGGGTGACATTGGCGTGTTCTTGGGCGAGCTCTTGGAATCTGGATTTGGGGTCTTGCCACAGCCGCTGCCGGACAATCTCGTCTGTTTTAGGAAAAAGATTTGTAGCAATGAATGCCTGCGCAGCCGCGTACCCCTGATCTACGTACAACGCCCCTACACACGCCTCGAAAGCGTTGGCGAGGATATACTGCCGCGCGCGGCCGGTGTCTTTGGCCTCGCCCTTACTCATCAGCATGTACGCGCCGATATCAAGTGCTTCGGACGTCGCCGCCAGTGATACGGTATTGACAAGCGCGGCGCGCACAGCGGTCAGCTCACCTTCTGGTTTGTCCGGGTATTGTTGATACAGATAGTCAGTCACGACCAGTTCTAGTACTGCGTCCCCCAGAAATTCTAGACGTTCGTTGTGTTCCCAATCAGCTTCGCGGTGTTCGTTGAGGTACGAACGGTGCGTGATCGCGCTTTTGAGGATCGTCTGGTCGGTAAAAGTGGCGCCCAGCACGCCTTCGAGCGCGACCAAATCAGTTGTCTCGTGATCGAGTTCAGTCATGGTGAGAAAGTAGCACGACTACGTGTTCCTGCCAACCAGCAGCGTCACTGCCTTGGTCACAATTGGCAAGATATCTTCATAAAAATTAAGCTCCAGAATATCAGCGATCTTGAACCACTGGGCGTCATCCAGTCCACCCTTTTGCTCGAGTACCAGGTCTTGGTAAGGCGCCTTGGCTAAAAAGTAGCTGACTTGTTTGCGGACTTTGCCGAGCTCGGGATTGCTGGCGACGTATTCGTTTTGGCCAATAGTGTCTTCGAGCGTCACGGTCAAACCGATCTCGTCGAGTAAGCCACGGCGTGCTCCCGCTTCGAGGTCTTCGCCTTCGTCAATTTTACCCTTACTAAGCGTCCAGTGTCCAAAGATGTCATGTACCAATGCAAGGTAGATTTGTCCCTCGTGTTGCGCGTACACGACCGCGCCCGCCAGACGCTGGATCGGCATATCCTCGTAGGCGACGTGCTTTTTCTTGCGCTTGCCTTGATCGTCTTTGCCGGGTTCACCGATCTCTTTGTACACAGCGCCGAGCACACCGTTGACGAACCGGCTGCTGTTGTCGCCACCGAATTGCTTAGACAACTCGATCGCCTCATTGATCGCGACCTTGGCCGGAACTTCGTCTCGATCAGAAAATAACAGCTCGAACAGACCCATCCGCAAGATATTGCGATCGACCGCCGCGATGCGGTCGATTGGCCAATCGGGGGCGGCTTTTTCGATGACGAGGTCGAGTTCCGAGCGTTTACCCATGACGCCATCGAGCAGTCGGTCCATAAAACCTTGGTCGGTTTTGTTCGGGGCGAATTCTGCGACATTACGGTCGAGCACTTCGTGTGAGGCTTTGTGATCTAAATTTCCCTGATCCCATTCGAATAGGGTCTGGAGAACAATGCTACGTGAGAGGTGTCGATTGGCCATAATGTACTAGGTTACTGACTACAGTGTAGCATTATCAGTACACAAACACCGCTCTTGGTGAGCGGTGGAGTGTGGATTAGCTTTTCTGATCGCTGGTGATTTCTTCGGGCTTGGTTTCGGCAGTCGTTTCTGTGTCTGTTGGTTCAACTGGCGTTTGGTCGTCGGTTACTTCTGCCGGTTGATCAGCCTCAGCGTCTTGGCGCTGCGCTTTGATGGCGTCTCGCTTGGCTTGGATGCGAGCTTCACGCTTTTCGTGTTGTGCCTTCATGTCGATCACCAACCGACCTTTGTAATGACCACACGCCTGACACATGTGGTGTGGGCGGTGCATTGCCTCGCAGTTTTGACACGTGACTAGCGCTGGTCCAGTCAGGGCGTGGTGTGATCGGCGGTTCTTGGTGTGAGACCGCGTATGTCGCATTCGAATAACCATATATTTGTTGAATTAGTGGGCGAACTATAGCAAAGTGTGTGAAAAAGGCAACCTATTTCAATGACCAACGGGAATATGAAATAGCAGTGCCTGTGGTGCAAGAAAAAGGTCGGCTCGCTTTCGCTCGCCGACCAGAATCGCAGACCACCTTGCAATCGTGGTCTGGTGCCGCTTATTCGGCGGCGTATTGATGCTGAAGCGCTTTGCGCGCCAGACGAGCTTCTTCCTTGAGCTCTTGTTCTCGTCTGATCCTTCGCTGACAGCTTCGCCAGCTAGACGGCCGCGGTTCGGGCAGCTCCTGTGTCGTGCCCGCCACTACGTGACACAACTCTCTGCAGCAAAGAATACACCTTGCGCAACCATCTTGACTTTTCTTACTCATGCCTGTTCCTGTTGCTCAGTTTTGTCGATAATATCAGGATCAGGATCTGAGCCTCTTCACCGTACCCCACGTAGCGCATTCTGGCAATACATGGCTCGGTGGATCGGGCTCAAACCACGGGCCTGGATCGCAGCACGATGGGCGACAGTGCCGTATCCAGAATGATCTGCAAACCCATAGCCAGGCCAGCGCTTGTCCACGCGGCGCATGTACGCATCGCGCGTTTCTTTGGCGGCGATGCTCGCAAGGCCAATTTCGGGATAGAGCGCGTCACCCTTGATGATGGTCGCCTGTGCAAATTGCTCGGGTGCGTACAGTGATCCGTCGAGGCGGATAAACGAGCGCGAGACCGGCGGCGCCAGCCGCGCGAGCGCTCGTTTCATCGCGATGTTGATGGCGGGTACGATTCCCTCCCGGTCGATTACAGACGCGCTAACCATGGCCACGGTGAAGTTGATCAGACCTCGGTGGCGCAGGAGCGTCGCCGTCCGCAGCACCTCGGCGCGCTTCTTGGGCGAGATCTTTTTGCTGTCGGTAACGCCAGGCAGCACCTCCAGCCACGCAAAATCAACCGGCACAACGGCCGCGCCAACGGCGACTGGTCCAGCCAGTGGCCCACGACCGGCTTCGTCTATGCCAATAATGTATTTCATGAGACTACAACACAACACCGATAACCGCATTGACTGGAACGGCAACCCTGTCCGCTGCGGGACTGGTAATAATTACGCTACTTTCGTTGCGATCCAAAACTTTTTCTACCAGCAGTAGATCGTTATCAAAAACGACCACGTAATCACCAACTTCATAGTCGCACACTAAACAATAGAACTTAATGTCACCATCATAAATTTCAGGAGCGTGTCGATCGGTACCAGTCATAAGCACTGCCCAATCGAGTAAGAGCGTACGTGTTAGTAATACCACCACAGCTAAACTAATAAAGATTCCAACTAGTAGTCTGATCTTCTTCATGCTGGTAGTGTATCAGTTTTTGCTATACTGTCCGCATGAGTGATTCTCCTAAAGTAAAAGATGGTGGCGACGGCGCCGAAACGCCAGTTGCGCCGTCGTTCGTCCACCTCCACGTCCACTCGATGTACTCGCTCCTCGGTGCCGTGCCGACCCCCAAGGAACTGGCCAAGGCCGCGGCCGCTGACGGCCAAGCCATGCTGGCGATCACTGACGCAGGCGCACTGTATGGTGCGATCGATTTCTATCAAGCGTGTCATGCCAAAGGGGTCAAGCCAATCATCGGCCTTGATGCGTTCATGGCGCCCCGTACCCGCCACAACAAAGAACACCCGATCGACAAACCGCGCTCGCGCCTCGTCCTCCTCGCCAAGACGTTCAAAGGGTACCAAAACCTGATTGAGCTAGTGACGCGTAGTAACATCGACGGCTTTTATCACAAGCCGCGCATTGACGACGAACTGCTCGAGCGATTACACGAAGACCTCGTGTGTATCATCCCGTCGTTTGCGGGCGACGTCGCCCAAGCCCTCAAGGACTCGCTCCCCGAGCGCGCCGCTGAACGGCTTGATTTTTACAAACGCGTGTTCGGCGAGGATTGCTACCTCGAAATCTCGCACCATCCAGAAATATTTGGCCACCAAGAAAACCAAGCCCGTATCAAGCAGCTCGCAGCAGACACTGACACTCCCCTCGTTGCCGCGCACGATGTGTACTACCTCAAACCAGACGACCACCTCGCACGCGAAACCATGGTCAAGATCGGCACGGGCGGCGTGGTTGACACCAACGGGGACGGCCTAGGCGCCGAAGATTTTTCATTTAAAACCCAAGCGCAGATGTGTGAGTGGTTCGCTGATACACCAGAAGCTTTGTCGAATACCGTCCGGATTGCCGAGTCATGCAACGTCTCGATCACGCTCGGCATGGACGCGTGGGTATTTCCCGACTACATCATCGAGTCCGGCAAAGAACCCGACGACGAGCTGCGCGATACTGCCTACGCGGGCGTCGGCTGGCGTGGGCTGTCGCTGGACGATAAAGTCGTCAAAGACCGGCTCGACTACGAACTGGGCATTATCCGCACCAAAGGCTACGCCAAGTACTTCCTCGTCGTAGGTGACCTCCTGCGCGAGGCGCGCGAGCGCGGAATTTTGACAACCATTCGTGGATCAGTGGCGGGGTCACTGACGACGTACGTGCTTGGGATTACGAACGTAAACCCGCTCGAGTACCGCCTTCCCTTCGAGCGCTTCCTGAACCCAGAACGTCCCAGTGCCCCGGACATCGACATGGACTTTGCCGATAATCGCCGCGACGAAATCATTACCTACGCCCGCGAGAAATACGGCCACGACAAAGTCGCGCAGATCGGTACGTTCGGCACCATGATGGCGCGCGCCGCCGTGCGTGACGTGGCGCGCGCCCTCGGGCACGCGTACTCGACCGGGGACCGGATTGCGAAACTGATCCCGCTCGGCGCGCAAGGCTTCCCGATGACCATCGACCGAGCGATGCAAGAAGAGAAAGAGCTGGCCGAACTGTATAAAAAAGACGCCGAATCGCGCGAGGTCATCGACCTCGCTAAACAAATCGAGGGTCGCGTCCGTCACCTCGGCGTGCACGCCGCCGGTGTAGTGATCAGTCCCGTACCGCTCAATCAGTACGTCCCCGTCCAGATTGATTCCAAAACCGGCAAGCAAGTCACTCAGTACGAAATGCACTCTGTCGGAGAGGACGGCGTCGGCCTCCTCAAGTTCGACTTCCTCGGGATCAAAAACCTGGCGATCTTGGCGGATGCCGTGAAGCGCGTGAAAGCTGTACACGATGTTGAGGTGGACATTGAGAACATCCCACTCGACGACCCCAAAACGTTCGAGATGCTTGCGCGTGGTGAGACAATGGGGCTCTTTCAGCTCAACGGCTCGGGAATGACTGCCTTCCTCAAACAACTCAAGCCCACTACCATTCACGACATCAATGCGATGGTCGCACTGTATCGTCCAGGGCCGATGGAAATGATCCCAACGTACATCGAACGCAAGCACAATCCGTCACTAGTAACGTACCTCGACCCGCGCCTTGAAGGAATTATCGAACGCTCGTACGGGGTCATTACCTACCAGGACGACGTGATGATGACCGCCATCGAGCTGGCCGGGTATAGCTGGCTCGACGCCGACAAACTCCGCAAGGCGATGGGAAAGAAAATTCCCGAAGTCATGGCGGCCGAGAAAGACAAGTTGTTCAATGGCCTCATCGAGCATGGCATGACGGCCGCTAAAGCCGAGCAGTTGTGGAAGCTGATCGAACCGTTCGCGGCGTACGGATTTAATAAGGCGCACGCGGCGTCGTACGGCCGCGTCGCCTACCAAACGGCGTACATGAAAGCCAACTTCCCCGTCGAGTACATGTCGGCGGTTCTCACCGCAGACTCGGGCGACACCGAGCAGATCTCACTCATCATTACTGAGTGTAATCGCATGGGCATCGAAGTGCTGCCGCCGGACATCAATGAATCATTCGCTGATTTTACCGTGATGCCTGGCGCGAACACCATTCGCTTTGGCCTCACGACTATCAAGAATTTCGGTGCTGGTATTGCGGCAGTCATCATCGAGGAACGCAAACGCGCTGGCGCGTTTAAGGACATGCAAGACTTCCTTAGCCGGATTCATGATCGCGGCCTGAACAAAAAGTCGCTCGAAGCCCTCATCTGTACCGGCGCATTTGACACGTTTGCAACGCGCGACGAGCTGTACGGCAACCTCGACTACCTCTTGGCATACAACCGCGAACAAGTCGCCGCGCAGACGTCAGCCCAAGACTCGCTATTCGGCGGCATGAGTAACATGCACCAATTACACCTCGGCCCGACCGAGCCATTGTCGACTATCCAGAAACTACAATGGGAAAAGGACTTGCTCGGCGTCTACGTGTCCGGGCACCCGCTTGACGCGTACACCGAGGAACTCAAAAAACGCACCCCCTTGTCGTCAGTCAAAGCCGACGGCCGCCAAGGCATCCCGGTCGTCACTGCCGGGATGATCGGCACGGTGCGCGAACTCATTACCAAAAAGGGTGACAAAATGGCGTTCGTACAACTCGTGAGTAAGGACACTGACATGGAGCTAGTAACTTTCCCCGAGTGCTTCCAAACGTATCGCGACTTGCTCGTGCCAGGCACCTGTGTCGCCATCAAAGGCAAGCTCAATATTCGTAATGACGAGCCGAGCGTGCTGGTCGATCGAGTAAAGGTGCTGGGCAATGCGCCGGTAGAAACCACCGCCAACAGAGAACCTGCGGTCGCAACACAATAAGCCTACGTGGGTGTTGCTACTTATTCTGGCATGTTGTGTAATGTAACGTACACTTGTATAAAATTGTACTAAGTAGTACTATACAGAAGTTGTTTACAAGCGAGGAAGATAATTCAACATAAATATGAGAAAGCTATCTGCCATTATCGCATCGATCGGAGCCCTCAACTGGGGGTTGATCGCATTCTTTAACTTTAATCTGGTGTCATTCCTATTTGGTATTGACACCGTACTAACCACCCTGACCTACGCGGTCGTCGGTGTTGCCGGGCTCATCACCTTGACCATGGCCATCGCTGATGCGAGCGCCGGTAAAACGGAAATGCGCCGCGACAGTCGGTACAACAACCGCCCAGTGACAACCTAAGTCACACTGTGACTAATAGAAAAGCCGCCATGACCATGGCGACTTTTCTTTTGACAACCGTGCAACGTCACGATACGCTGCACCGCGGAACGTTCCCAAGGAGAGCAAAATGACTACAATGACTTCGTTCGCCAAAGAAGTTGGCTGCCGCGTATTGCCGCCCTCAGTTACTGGCGTACAGTTGTGGCGCTGGAAACTGCATCAAGCAGTCACAGCCATCGAGCCTAAGTATACTGAAACGAGGAACCCTGTCACCGCCGAAAATACCGGCTTGACTAAGTACGAAGCCTTAGAAGAGTGTGCAGACTGCTTACGGCACGTTATGACTCTGGCGAGCCAAGCTGACGACGCATTGTCCGAGAACAGTCGCCGCACGCAACTCTCGCCTTACAGCCCGCTCGTACACCGACACTGGTGCTGGATATTTGCGCAAAGCGCTGGTAAGGCATACTTTGCCGAGTTTGCTAAACGGCATACCAACCGGCCGGCCAGAGAACATGCTGCGCTGGTGCATATCATTGAACTATGCGAAAGGCAGTCGCAAGGTGAGCTAACTGCGCAAGAACGACGGCTGCTACGAAAATTTCTTCGCACCTGGGCAAATGAACTAGGGTGAGCATGGCGATCTAGCTACTCGAGGACCAACCAAAACCTTTTGAATCCGACTCGATACCCGCAGCCTCACTGCGGGTATTTCTTTGCCTTTTTACACTGGCAAGGTATCATCACAGATACTAGTGACCACACATATTATGAACGAACAACTCGCCCACAAACGCCACACCCTCGCTCACCTACTCGCCGCCGCGGTAGTCGAACAGTATCCGCACGCTCGCCTGACCCTCGGTCCCGCGATCGACAACGGATTTTACTACGACATCGATTTCTCTACTGGCGACGCTCCGGGCGAAGACGACCTGAAGCGCGTGCAGAAGACGATGAAGAAACTGCTGAATAAATGGACCGAATGGTCACACGAGGAAGTTACCCTCGAACGCGCGCGCGAGGTATTTGCTGGCAATCAGTTCAAGCTCGAACTAATCGACGAGATCGAAGAGCGCGGCGAGCCGATCACCCTGTACACGTGCGGCGGATTTACCGACCTGTGTCGCGGTGGACACGTCGACAATCCACGAGAAGAAATTGCAGCCGATGCGTTCAAGCTCGATAAGATCGCTGGGGCGTACTGGCGCGGTGATGAGAAGAATCCGATGCTTACCCGAATATACGGCGTCGCATTTGATACTAAAGAGGAACTAGTGGCGTACGAACAGCAATTAGAAGAAGCGAAAAAACGCGACCACAAAAAACTCGGTCCTGAACTGGGGCTCTACACCATCTCGCCGCTTGTTGGCGCAGGACTCCCGCTGATGCAGCCAAAAGGCATGATCATCCGCCAGGCGATCGAGGAGTATTTGTGGGACCTGCATAAGGGTCACGGCTACGACCGCGTCTGGACGCCGCACATTACGAACATTTCATTGTACGAAACCAGCGGCCACGCCGAGAAGTTTGGCGAGGAACTGTTCCGGGTCAAAGGTGGCGATGAGGACTTTGCACTCAAGCCGATGAATTGTCCGCACCACATGCAGATCTTTGCCGACAATCAGTTTTCGTATCGCGACATGCCAGTACGTTATTTTGAACCAGCGACGGTGTACCGCTACGAAAAGTCGGGACAGCTATCTGGCCTGACCCGCGTCCGAGCGATCACTCAGGATGACGGGCATATATTCTGTCGCGTCTCGCAGATCACCGAGGAAGTATCGACGATGGTCGAAATCGTGCGCGCGTTTTATGCGCGAATGGGACTGCTTGATAATTACTGGGTGAGTTTGTCCGTGCGTGACGATGAGGGTATGTACCTCGGTGGTGACGATGTCTGGGAACAGTCCGAGGCCGCGCTCGAAGAGTCCGCACAGTCGAACAACCTCAATTATAAACGCGTCGAAGGCGAAGCGGCATTCTACGGACCAAAGCTTGATTTTATGTTCAAGGATGCCATTGGACGCGAGTGGCAATTGGCAACGATCCAGTGCGACTTCAATTTACCTGAGCGCTTTGATTTGTCATTTATAAACGAAGACGGCGAGCGCGAGCGGCCGGTCGTCATTCACCGCGCGATCAGCGGGTCGCTCGAGCGCTTTATGGGTGTCTTGATCGAGCACTACGCTGGGGCGTTCCCACTGTGGCTGTCACCCGAACATCTGCGCATTATTCCCGTGGCTGACGCGCACCACGACTATGCGCGTCAGGTCATGAGCAAACTACGCGCAGCCGACTGGCGTGTCGAACTTGATGACCACAAAGACAGCATGGGTAAAAAAATCCGCAACGCCAAAAAGGCCAAACTCCCCTACCTCATCGTCATTGGTGACAAGGAAGTAGCGGACAAAACGGTGACACTCGAGAGCCGTGACACCGGTGAGTCGACCACCCATACCCTACCCGAGCTAATCGAGAAATTATCTGCCGAAGCCAGCGTATAAAGAGATAGAAGTACACAAAACCGCGCCTCTATTGAGGCGCGGTTTTGTGTTTGCTGTACTCTTAGCGCTTAGGTTTGCGCCAACAGTTCAAACATTCGAGCTTTGTTGATCATGAGCCAGCCGTCTTCTAGTGGATAGAGTGACTTACCAAGTGTAATGACTTGTTCGGCTTTCATGAGCTGTTCTTGGGTTGCAGTAATGTCCATGAACACCTTGAGAGCATCACTCGAGAAGAGCGCTTGGTTATTGTGAGCTACAGCTTCGAGGGCAGCGACTTCTACCGGCGTGCCTTCGGCTAGGACGGCTGCTTGAGTCGGCGTGGTCAGAGCGGTCGGTGCTGGTGCCGGTGCAACTGGCGCCGCCAGAATATCTTCGACTGAACCAGTTGGCAGATTGGTTGGTGCGGCCACGGTGGCAGCAGCGCTATACTGTGGTGTATTGGTGTGAGCTGCATAGTCTGGGAACACTCGACTAGAGTCGACCACGGTTGGTACTGGAGCGGTGATATTACCAGTTGGAGTTGCGGTGGTGGTGTGGACATTTGCAACTGCTCCTCTAGGGATTACTAGTACATACGCGAGCACTAATGCCCAAGTAACCAGTAGTGCATAGAACGCAAATGTCATGAGTGGTCCAGCTTCGAACCCTGTGTGTGGCACTTCTGATAGCGAGATGCCAGTAATGAGCGGCTGTTGATCACGCTCTTCTAAAACAGTGATACTGGCGCCACTGACACTGCCACGAATATCTACTGACACATTACATTCACGGTCACGACTTCCACGTTCGACCACGAGCGTGTATTCAGTATCACGCGTTGGTCGCAGATCAATCGAACCTTCAAATAATTCATCTTTATCGTCTGACAATTTGTCTTCGGTGGTAACGATGACATTGCCTCGGTCATCAGTAATAGTGAGGTCACGCGCTCGGGTCGAATCCCAGGTCAGGGTAATTTCTTCCCCGGCAGCAATACGCGTGTCTGAAATATCTAGTTCACACCGTGGAGAAGAACTGCCACCGCCGCCACCACCTCCACCACTGTCTTTAGTCACGCTGATGTCCACACGACAATCATCATTTGTATTACCATCAAACGTGAGGATGTAGGTGGTATCTGATTGGGGTGTCACCTCAACGTTACCGTCAACCTCTAGATTTGACCCTACCCCATTGTTAATTGAGACATTGGTAACATTAGTCGTTTGCCACCGCAATGTCGTTTGCTCACCCTTATTGATCGACGTGTCGCTAGCAGTAAACAAATCACAAACTGGTATACTGGCACTTTCACGCTCAACAGTTAGCGTATCGCGGCAGGTGTCGTTTGTCTTACCAGCATAAGTTAAGACGTAAGTGAATTCACCCTCACTGTCTGGTGCGCTAAAGACCTGGTTCGAACCATCACTAGCAACGCTACCAATATTTGTAATTGTTACATTAGTTGTGTCAGACGTGTCCCATGACAGGGTAATATCACCGCTCGGCACAACCTTACTTTCAGCAATACTGAAAGAGTGACATTTTGGAACCGGGGTTGGAGTCGGATCTTTCTCAACTTTTATAGTTTCATCACATTTTTTTTCTTGACCATCTTTTCCAAAGACAGTAAGGGTGTAGGTAGTAGTCTTCTTGGGTTTTACTGATCGACTGTCATTTAGCTCGACGTCATTAATACCCCGGTCTATAAACGCAAACTCGGCGTGCTCACTAGTCCACGTTAAAGTCGCTGATTCGCCACGCTTAATTTCATTACGATCAGCAACCAACGTACATTTTAAGACAACTTGTTCTTGACCACAGTAGCCCTTTTCGCTATTGAGATGTTCAGCGTCCAGTAATCGATCGCCGTATCGCTGTCCATCAAGCGATTGTAGCACATGACCGTAAAAGAGATTAATTTGGTATGCGCACTCAGGCACAGTAACGTGTAACTCTTTCTGACTGCTTGCTTTTACGACGCCGGTTTTACTGTCAAAGATAATTTGATTGTCAATAATTTCATCAAATTTTTCATATGATGCAAGACCAATTTTGTAATCGCAGTATTGCGAAGTGTTTACTACCCGCCCTTTTGTACCGTCGAAAATAGTACCTTCTAAGTCGGCTTCTGGATTGTAAAACTGATCACCGGGTTCACATAACTTTTGATATGTACAAGAACCATCGTCTTTGGTGGCGTCTGGATTATAATTGACGGCATTATCATCAGTACACCCGGGAACCTCGTATTCACATGAGCCATCATCCTCGGTTGCATCCGGGTTGTAGTTGAAAGCGTGTTCGTCGGTACATCCTTTAATGACGACTGGTGGCAGACAGATAACCTTAATAGTTGTTTTACATGAACCGTTGTCGGTTTTTACTTCGAGTACGTATTCAGTGTCTTCAGTAATATTTGTAAAGGTTTTACTACCTTCACTAAGGTTAACTGACTCACCGTTTACGGTCACCGACGTAGCGCCAACAGTGTCCCAGGTCAGAGTCACACTGCCACCATACGAAATAGTCTCAACCCGAGAGTCAACTTTACACTTCGTTTCTGAACTGGCGCTGCTAGAAGATCCATTATCTCCATAGTTATTGTCATTCGACCAGTTAAATGAATTTGTCCAATCTGGACGATCACCCCAATCGAATCCTCCGCTGTTTGACCAGCCTGAACTCTGATTGCCATCCCATGCAGCAATAGTTGCAGCCGGAGCGGCAAATGTGAATACCAACGCAAATAGCATCGGCAGTACATAGCTCAGGCGTAATACAGTTTTTGTATTCATACATTTATAATTATTTCCTAAAATTAATACTCCTACCTACACCACATACGCAAGAGTAAGCAATCCCATGAAAGACAGTGCTGCGCTATATTATTTTGTTGAGTACTAGCTGCCTCTACGAGTTGTGCAGTAAAGAGCGATAAATTACAAGCAACTGTAATCTATTTTTGAGGTTTTGTCAAGTAATTATATTTGCATATCGATGCGATCAAATGACGCCTCGACAATGAACCGATCTTCGACACTACCAAAACTGTCGCAGGTGGCGAGTGTCAGCCGACGGCCCGTGTCAACCAGCGGGATGGTTACTTCTGAGGCGCGCGCTTCAAACACGCGGTCAACTACGTACACATATGTCTCGCCATTGGCAGTGACCAAAATTTCGTCTCCCCACTCCAGGTCTTGGATACCATTAAAAGCCTGAAAATACTCATTGAACACATTCGGCAGATAGCTAGAATGGCCTAAAATAAACACGTTACCCTCACTTTCTAGCGTCGCAGAGTCAGGGTGTCGCACGACACCATTTAGTAGCGCCGCATCCAGATCAGCGACTGACCGAGAGTTAGGGTTCAAGACCGGGATGGTTTTACCGGTAGCAGGTATAAAAATTGAGTTTGGTAGTACCGGTGCCACGAACACTTCTACCGGCTCTGCTGCTGGATCTTCTGATCCCGATACAACTTCAATCTCTTGAGCCGGAAATGCTGTAGTACTATCACCCAGTGCAACACTGTTTTCAGACGTTGCTTGAGGATCAAGATCTACTGTGCGAGGCTCAGGTAAAAAATCAACCCACGCGAGTAACGCGTAGGTCAATAATCCAATTATTGCAAAAGCAGCAAAAAATAAAATTTTGCGCTCCCACAGCGTTTCAATGAGGCGTTCGAATGAGTTGCTCGTCTCCATACGTGCAAACAATCATAGCACTTATGATAAGTTTGTCAATAGTTTTTGTCTGAGGCATCATTTACAGTGCATTTAGATAGAGTTGAAGACCTTGAACTACTGTAATTATGATTACATCAAACTTGACTTATTTATAATCCATGCTAATATAATTTTATATGAGTGATACCAATACATCAAAGCGCTCGCCTATCGTTAAGGCAGCCATCCTTATTAGCGTTCTTTTCATAATTTTAGCCGTGGCATGGTTTGCCATGCGTTTTATCGGCGGTATGCCAAACGCCCTCGGTTCGCTCGCATCAATCACCAGTGGCGTAAATAACTCACAAGAACCAACCGCTGACCTTGAACCAGATCCAGTATTGCCAATTGCCGTCGCTACTGACACCACCATTCTAGAGAATGGGGAGTCTGTAGTAATCAGTTGGGACGCTGAACCTAATGGCGAGTATGTGTTCGTCTACGCTTGTGATCCTGGTATTACCTTGAGCCATGACAGCCAAGACGGCCTTTTTGAAATCGACTGTAACACTGATTATAATATAGGCGCCGTCAACCAGGTCAGCCTCATAGCCGAATCAACCGAAAGTCGTTACACCGACGTACAATACAAAATTGGATTTGTTGGCACTGATTCATCTGACGTGAGCGCCGAGGGGAGTGGTGTATTCACGGTCATGAATACAAATATCACAGACAATATTGGTACAAATGGTGAAGCTTCTAACGCGACTACAAACGACGACACTAACGAGGTAGCCGCAGATGATGGAGCGATAGAGGTACCTGCAACTGACAATATTGCCCTTACCGCACCGTCCGTTACACAGCAGTTCGAATTTAGCATTCCAGTCTCGAACCCAGCAGGGTTCGTAGATCTGGCCGCCAGCTATGGTAGTGTGGGAACAATCATCAATCGCACATTCGTACCCGCAACTATCGAACGCAACAATCCTGACGCTGTGCAGTTTGCTGTTCAAAACTTTGGTAGTAAAACCTCAGATATCTGGACATACGTCGCGTCACTACCTGACGGTACAACTTACCGCTCACCTGCTCAAGATCCACTCAAGCCGAACGAGCGGGCAGTGATTAGCCTCGGTTTTGACCGGACTGCAACACCGTTCACGGTAACGGTCACCACTGCTACAGACGAAGACTTGTTTGATAACAACGACTCATTCACTCAAGTAGTCCGCTAATAGCCTACAACACAAAAGCCCCGGTACTCGTGCCGGGGCTTTTGTGTTGTCGCCATTGTGTTAGATATCTAAGTTGGCCATTTTGGCGTTACTTTGGATAAATGACTTACGACTGGTGACGTCAGTTCCCATCAAGATGTCAAACACTTTGTCGGCCCCGATTGCATCCTCAACCGTCACTCGCTTGAGAACGCGATTCTCTGGGTTCATAGTAGTTTCCCATAACTCTTCGGCGTTCATCTCACCGAGACCTTTGTACCGTTGGATGCGGAACTTGGTAGTTTTCTTGGCGATACCAGCTTCTTCTAGTTCATCTACCACCCGCTCCTCTCCCTCGTCGACCACCTCTGCCGCATCTTCATCGCCGACAATGTTCATTTTCTCGTCTTCGGTGTACGCGTACCAAGTTTCTTTACCGCGCTGGATTTTGTACAGTGGCGGTTGGGCGATGTAAACGTACCCATCATCAATCAGCACTCGGAAGTACCGATAGAACAACGTCAGTAAAAGCGTACGAATGTGTGCCCCGTCGACATCCGCATCGGTCGCGATAATTAGTTTGTGGTAGCGCAATTTCGAAACATCAAACACATCACCAATAGCAGTGCCGAGCGCGATTACTAGGTTCTTGATCTGCTCGCTCGCTAGCATCTTGTCGATGCGGGCTCGCTCGACATTCAGGATCTTGCCGCGCAGTGGCAGGATAGCCTGCGTCTTACGGTCTCGACCCATTTTTGCGGAACCACCGGCTGAGTCACCCTCCACGATAAATAGTTCCGAGTCCTCTGCCTTACGGCTCTGACAATCGGCCAACTTGCCAGGGAGTGACATACCCTCGAGCGCACCTTTGCGCAGCACGCTGTCTTTGGCTGCCTTGGCGGCTTTACGAGCTTTGACGGCTAAGATGACTTTATTAACGATCGCCTTGGCGTCGTCTGGGTTTTCTTCTAGGAAGGTCGCGAATGATTCCGCAAACACAGTTTCCGTGGCGCCGCGCGCTTCGACTGATCCAAGCTTGGCCTTAGTTTGACCTTCGAACTGAATTTCGGGCATTTTGACGGACACGACTGCCGTGATCCCCTCGAGTACATCGTCTCCGGTAAAGCCGGTGTCTTTATCTTTGGCGCTAAAGAAGTTGCCCTTTTTGGCGTAGTTATTGAGCGTCCTAGTGAGCGCAGTTTTGAACCCAGTGATGTGGGTGCCGTGTTCTGGGTTATAAATGTTATTCGCGAATGCCGTGATGCGCGGTGAAATATCGTCGACGTACTGCAGGGCGATTTCGACACCCAGCACTTCAGGTGTCACATTATTACGTTCAACGTAGAAAATGTTTTTGTGGACGGGCTTTTGGTAGGTGTTATTGAATGCCACCAGTGATCGTAAGCCGCCCTCAAAGTAAAACGTTTCGTGTGGTACCGGCAAGTGCGCATCGGCCAGGTACACGTGCTCAGTGAGAGCTTTGGGATCGAGTTTTTCCTCGCTCTCGCGCGCATCGATCACCGTCATCCGCATCCCCTTTACCAGGTACGCTTGCTGACGCAAGTGACGCACGATGACGTTCCAGTCAAACTTGATCTCCGGAAAGATACTAGGGTCAGCCTGGAACACGACAATGGAACCGTTGTGCTTAGTCGTACCGAGCTTTTTGACTTTGGCTTTAGCGACGCCAATTTCGTATTCCTGCATGTAGTGATAACCATCTTTATGAATATCGACGCGCGTGTGCGTCGACAGCGCATTCACCACTGACACACCCACGCCGTGCAGACCGCCGGATACTTTGTAGCCACTGTCTTCGCCACCAAATTTACCGCCAGCGTGCAAAGTCGTCATGATCGTTTCAAGCGCTGAAACCTTGGTTTGTTTGTGAATGTCGACGGGGATACCACGACCATTGTCGACCACACGGATGTAGTTATCCGGCAACAGCGATACCTCGACCCGATCTGCAAAGCCACCCATCGCCTCGTCGCGCGAGTTATCAAAGATCTCCCAGATCATGTGGTGGAGGCCAGTCGGCCCAGTGGTCCCGATGTACATCCCGGGGCGCTTGCGCACTGGTTCGAGCCCTTCGAGGACCGAGATGGATGACGCGTCGTACTCGTTTTTCTTCTTTTTAGCAGGTTTTTTCTCTGGCATGCGGAATAGTAATACTTAAATAACCTCGGTAGTATACCATTATTTGCGTTACCGCACCTCCCACCCCTGCTCGCTGATAGCAGCGTACACGCGGTCCATAATTGTGTGTACCTCACCGTCGGTGAGTGTTTTTTGATGAGAGAGAAACACTAAGCGAAAGGCGTACGACGTCCTGCCCTCCTTGGTAAACTCATCGAATAGGTCGATACGAACACACAAATCAGTGACTGATGCTCGCAACAGCGCCTCGACTTGTGTCGATGTGATATCGGCTGGCACCCATAAGGCAATGTCACGTGAGACAGCCGGGAATTGCGAAATTGGTCGGAAAGTCTTGACGTCATTTTTTATAAATGCGTTGTATTGATTTGGTGTAGGAAGAGTAGCAATGAGTGCACCAAAGTCCACTTCGGCGACACCCTGTTCGATCTGCCACTCGGGCGTCACACCGAGGGCATCTGCGACGACTGTCGTGAGCCTAGTTAATTCTTTATCGTCCTTTGGGGTGTGACCACTACCCTTGCCGCGGACACCGATACATAGCGATGTGTGCTCGCCCACCGCTCCCTCTCCTTTGTCGAACACCGTTCCGATTTCGAACGCGGCGATACGCGGGACACCGAGCAAGTCACCATGCACAAAGTTCTGGTCAAGGACGCGCGACATGTTTTTGCGCAGCGTACTGCGGACGTAGGATTTGTCGCTCGCGAGGGCATTGCGCAGTTGGATCTGATCTTTCTTTTGGAAGCTGCTGGTGATTACTTCGCTCGCGCCAGCGGCCAAAAGTGCTTGACGCACACCTTCGGCGTAGTATTGGTGTTTATTGACAGCAGCGTGAGTGTCTGTGGTCGGGGCGACTAACTGGATTTGGTCGAGCCCATACAATCGTCCAACTTCTTCGATAAAATCTTCTTCAATATTAAGATCAGTGCGTTCCCAGGGACCAATACATGTAACAATATTGGCCTCAGTCTCATCAAATACCTCACTGCCAGTACGCTCAATAATATCGGCGACTTGCTGTTGTGACAGTGTTAACCCCAACAGTTTATTTGCACGACTTACTCGCACATCAACCGCAGGGTTTAGGCGCTCTATTACGAGCTGATCGACCGTACCGATGTACGTGCCACCGGCGATGTCTGTGATCAGACTGATGATGTCGCGTTGCGCATACGGCGCAAGCTCGTTTGGCAAATCGTTCTCGAAGCGCTTGCTGGCGTCGATCACGATCCCCAGACGTCGCGCGGTTTTACGGGTCACGATAGGGTCAAAGTTCGCGGCTTCGATGATGATACGGGTCGTCCCCGCGCGCACGCCGGCGAACTGTCCGCCTTTGACACCAGCCAGGCCGATCGGAGTGTCGCTTGATTGGTCAACAATTAAAAGTTCCGTGCCAAGACACTCAACCTGGCGCGGTTCATCGCTGCCGCCTTCGGGTAGGATCTCGACAATTTCGCCCGGGCGGGCGTAGCGTACAGCTATCCGCCACGCGCCGTCGACCTGCGGGAACAGATCGGCGTCGTACGCATGCAGTGGTTGCCCAATGGCGTACATCACATAGTTCGTCGCGTCGACGATGTTGTTGATCGAGCGCTGACCAAGGGACTCGAGGCGGATTTTCAGCCAGTCGGGTGACTCACCGACTGTCACGCCAGTGATGAGCGATGCGCTAAAGCGCGAGCAAGCGTCAGGCTCGGCAATGTCGACCGAGATCTGCTGATCGTCGGATAGCAGGGTAAGCGCAGGTGCAGCGGCAAGTGGATCATGCGCGAGTGGCACATTCAAAATAGACGCCAGCTCGCGCGCGATTCCCCGATGACAGAGACAGTCAGACGCCCGGTTAGGGAGCACATCCACGTCAATGACGGTCTGGCCCGCTACTTCCTCGACGCCTTCGATCTCGAACGCGTGTTTAGTCAGCAGTTCAGCTACCTCTTCCGCGGGCGGTATGGCGTCCCCTACGTATTCTTTTAGCCAGTTGTAATTTACGTTCATATCAAATTCAGACTAAAATTGCGTCACGAACCGCAAGTCCCCAGTGTAATAATCACGTACATCCTCAACGCCATACTTCATCACGCCAAGGCGGTCGATCCCCATCCCGAACGCGTAGCCGCTGAATTCGTCCGGGTCGACACCGGTGTCACGCAGCACATTCGGATGTACCATACCAGCGCCCATGACTTCGATCCACTTGCCCGCTAGTTTGCTATCGCCTTCGAGGAGTTTCATGTCGACCTCGACGCCCGGCTCAACAAACGGAAAAAAGCTTGGGCGAAAGCGGACTTCGGTCGCACCGTCGAAAAACTTCGAGAAGAAATACTCAAGCGTCCCTTTAAGGTGTCCGAGGTGCACACCACGGTCAACGTGTAAGCCTTCAAGTTGATAAAACTGTGCTTCGTGCGTCGCGTCAGTAGCTTCGTTACGAAAGACTTTGCCCGGTACGATCACTTTACACGGCGCACCCTCCGCCTCTAGCGTACGCGCCTGGACGGGGCTAGTGTGCGTGCGTAAGACTGTTGGCTCACTTACATCTTTGTCTTTAAACCAGAATGTATCCTGCATGTCGCGGCTCGGGTGGTCCTTTGGGACGTTGAGTAAGTCAAAGTTATATCGCTCGGTTTCAGCCTCTGGACCATCGGCAAACGTAAAACCGATCTCGGCAAAGATCGCGTTGATCTCATTAATCATTGCAGTAATAGGGTGTTGGTGTCCGGGTCGTTGCATACGATAGCGAGTGTACCACACATTATGAGTCAGCTAGGGTTGGCACGAGTTCAAACAAAAAGCCTCGGTGTAACACATAAATGATGCCGTTTTCTACCAGTACCCGGACGTCACTGATTGGTAAAAGTGGCTGCGTATTCTGCCACGCCCGATCGTCAATTTCTGTCACGTACAACCCGTCCTCTAGATGTAACAAGACTTCATCGTTAGATCCGGGCATGAACCCATACCAATACACGTCTTGGCGTAAGCGATTCAACTGGATCGCTGATCGGCAGGTTTGGTCGCGCTTGTTAAATACTTGCCCGACACTGGTGTTGCTGGTGGTGCTGATGCTAGCCGCATTCAGTGCCTCGATTTGGTCTGCCACGTGCTGCCCATACTTGGCAGCTGTGCTAGACGCGGTGCCATTTGACACACAGTAGTAGTGCGGTATATCGTGACGGGGCCCGAGCCAGACGGCAAACACTTCGTTCTGAGTGTCAAGTAACTCAATGTCGTTACTAACAACACGCCGCGAAGTAGTGGTCGCTCGGGCTCTTTCTCGAGGAGTCATGAATCGAAAAGCATCGTTATCCGCAAATACTGAGACACTGGTACTGGAAGTGCTCGCAAATAATGCGTCGACAAATATAAACTCAGGATTCCGTACTAAACTGGTAGTGGCAGTGGTCGTAGCAGTAAGAAACGGCTCGGTGGCAGTAGCGACCCCCCAGAGGGTAGACGACGCGGCGCGGTAGACTGGAATATTGTCTGCGGTTTCGAAGCGAGTAATTGGTCGTAGTTGTGGCTCGACCGGTACATTGAATGCGCGCGCTTCGGTCACGATCCGGGGACTAACTGGTAGCTCCTTAACCCAGGTGTGCAAGCCTGGCGCTTGAACAACCACCCGGTGTACACCTTCGGGCACATTCTGCAAATAGTACGCATTGCGAAATAGCCGTGGACGCAGAAACGCATCTTCATTCAAGTACACCTGAACCTCATCGAGGTCAGTGTCGACGTACAACCCCCCGGTGGTCACAATCTCAGTCGCGTCTTCGGTAAACTGCAGGCGATAACCCGTTGTATAGAAAATCACCGCTGGCAATGACACCAAAAACACTGCGAACAACAACCAGAATAACCAGGTGCGTTCGCGATTTGAGAGAGCCTTAATTTGAGGTTCCTGAGGCATAATTACTAAACTCCTAGCACGGCCTGCGCCATTAGGCTATGGCGCGACGCGTGATCGCTTTTACATTGCTGCGTTTGGGTGTGACCCAGAACCCCATGTACCGACCGAGCATCAATCGCGTCTGCGCATCAAGCCCTGGAATCGCACTAAACACGATCATGGTCAAAGGCACCATGATCCACTGCAACGCCATGACGATGTACTTGAACCGACTGTGTCCAGCCGGCCGTGGCGGGGTGAGAGACAACGAGATGATTGCAGACACCACTAACCCGATCATAGCAAATGTCAACATATTCCGCACCAGAATTGGCAGTTCGTACGATAGTACCGTTTGGTGAAATTCTTGTGTGCCGAGGAAAATCGGTGCCCACCCGAGGATAAACAACATGATTGGATTCGTCACCAACGCCCAGTAACCCTCACCGGACATGAACCCAACCGCTAGGCGCTTGCGCAGTGGAATCGCTTTGTTCTTGGTAAAGTGGTAGACGATGTAACACCAGTTTTCGACGCCGTACGTCCAGCGACGGTGCTGGCGGTAAATATTAATGATCGTTCCCCACAACGTCGGCGCTGTTGTGGCGTCCATGGCAATCGGGTACGAAAGCGGCACGATATGAAAATCTCCATCATTTGCGATGTACAGGTTCCAGTAAATTCGCGAGTCTTCACTGACCACGTTGGCCTGGCCATAGCCAATTTCGTACAGCGACTGAAAACTAACTGAATGAGACGAGAACGTTGCGGCCTTGTCGGGTCGCTCCTGCATAATCATTTGCCAGAATGTACTCGACATTGCCATCACACGCGAAACCGCCGGTGCCTCCCACAAATTATTAGTAAATAGTGGCACCGGCTGAAACGCGCTTTTGAACGGATGCTCGGCGTTCATAAAATGCCAGACCAAACAGTTAAAGTAGTCGGGGTACACCACGGTATCAACATCAAATATAGATACGAGGATATCGCGGTAGCCGATTTGGCGCGGGTCGATAATCTCTTCGCGAACCTGGTGTAGTGCGTGGTGTACGTTCGAGCCCTTGCCAGCAATCTCGCCTGGCACATCATCCGGATGCACCGTGAGCGTTAGGCTGCCGAACGTACCAGCGTACTCTTGTACTAATGACTCGCCTAACGTCACCTGCTCGGCACCGGCGCGTTCCTCGGCCGCTAAGACAACGATCAGTTTCTGTGGATTATAATGCGCCGCCCGCAAGCCCTCCAAGGCTTCGACTAGCACGGCGCGCGGTTCTTTGTAGTAGGGAAATACAACGAGGTGCTGCAAGTGGTCGTACTCGTATTTGCTAACTAGCTGTCGCCAATCAAGCTTCATATGGTGACGCAAGCGTTTCCAGTTGTAGCGCACGTGATACGACAAAAAGATTGTTTTCAGTACCCAGTAAATCGCGAATGCAATAATAAAATACGCCGCAAAGAACGACGCGTAAATTGACGCCAACACAATCCCAATCAGCGCTCCCCATGAAGCGAGGCCGGGCACAATTTCCAAAAACCGATAAAAACGCCGATCGCGGCCAGTGAGTTCAGAGGCTTTACCAACCTTAAAATCCTCGCGTCGCGCGTAGGGTAATAGTTCTGCCTCGGGGATAGACTGCATGAGTTAGGGTCGAGTATAGCTTTATTTTGCTGGAAAATAAAGGGTGGAATGTGAGCCACCTGTCAGATTCGAACTGACGACCTGAGCGAAGCGTGCGTTACAAATCTTTTGAAACAGTGTTTCAAACTCTATCCAACTGAGCCACCTGTCAGATTCGAACTGACGACCTACGGGTTACAAATCCGTTGCTCTAGCCAACTGAGCTAAGGTGGCGAATAGGAAGGTGTTCCTAAGTGGCCATGATGGTAACAAAGTTTGAAAGGTTTGACCAGTCTTATTCAACTAAAAACCCGCCCGACTGATGTTTCCACAAACGGCTGTAGGTGCCGCTGGCTTTGGTCAGTTCTGCGTGCGTGCCGTCTTCAATGATTCGCCCGTTTTCGAACACTAAAATACGATCCATCTTTCGCAGGGTCGATAGACGATGCGCGATTGCTAAGACCGTTTTGCCTTCCATCAGTTCCTCGAGCGCGGATTGAATCAGCGACTCCGATTCGCTATCAAGTGCGCTGGTCGCCTCGTCGAGGATTAGAATTGGCGCTTGTTTTAGCATCGCGCGGGCGATCGCGACACGCTGCTTTTGCCCGCCAGACAATTTGACGCCGCGCTCACCCACCAGGGTGTCGTAGCCGTCGGGTAGCTCGATGATAAAGTCATGCGCGTTCGCGCGCATGGCTGCCTCAATCATTTCGGCCTCGCTGGCGTCTAGCTTGCCGTACAAAATGTTCTCGCGGATGGAGCGGTGAAAGAGCATTGGTTCTTGGGGCACAAACGCGATATTTTGACGCAAACTGTCTTGCGTCACCTCGGCAATATTTTGTCCATCAATCTCGATCGATCCCCCATTCAGATCATGCTGACGCAAGAGTAGCGATACAAACGTCGACTTCCCCGCCCCGGATGGTCCGACCAGACCGACACGCTGGCCAGGTGGGATGTCTAGTGTGAGGTCAGTGAAAATATCTTTTTCTTGGTAGGCAAATGTGAGAGCGCATATATCAAGTGCACCGCTTGAGACTCGCAATGCTTTTGCGTCAGGTGCGTCGATAACTTCGTGATCGACGAGAACTTCTTGTAAACCTTCTTCGGCTCGTCCATACACTTTAGCGGTGCGACTGATTACCCGCCCGAGTGAAAGTACTGTCCCTGATGTGTACGTTAATAGTAAAATAAAGCTTAACAAACGACCAGATGTAACTTCTTCTGTAATCCAATTTTGCACCATCACACTGAACATACCCACTGCAAACACTGTAAATAATAGTGAGTTTGCGAACATCATATATTCTGAATACAAAAAAGATCTTCGCCCCTTGGTTCTAACATCTTCGGTTTGTTTCGCAACGCTTTGATACTCATCAGTACTGCGCACGTACTGCCTAACTGCTTGCACATTACTCATCACATCCACTACTAAACCAGTAGTTTTTGATTGGGCATTTGCTAGAGCGAGCGAGTAGATCCGTTTACGCTTCATTAACCATAAATTCAGAATTATGCTTGAGACGATTAACGCAAAATATAGACCCCCGACTAGGACATCAGTATAAAGAAAGATTACACCCGTCAAGAGCACAGGGATGAATTGTTCTAAATAATCCCATAGAAATAAACCAACAAATTCTTCCATAGCGCTGGAGACATTTGAGATCTTGTTACTAAGCGAACCTGCGAATCGATTCGCAAAATAGCTATGACTATGCTTATTTGTATAAGACATCAAGCGATCAACAGTTTGTTTTGGTGCACCCAGCAACCAATTCTGGGCCACAACACTAGAAATTCTCCACAGCATAGCGAATCCAAAGAAAATAGTCGGGTATAGCATTGCTAGCACCATTACGCGATAATTATCTCGGTCTTCAATCGCCGTAACTAAGAATTCGATGAGGAATCTAGTTCCTACACTACCAGCGGCAGCTATAGTAACTAGTACAACAGCAGCCACTATTATCCATTTGTATGGTTTACTGATATACCAAAAGAACGCTATCGGCGTTCTTGGTAATTCAGTAGTTTGAGAAATTTTTTGAGTCATCAGTAATGGTGACGAATTAGGATCACATTTCTGACATCATTGGGTGCGATTAGTGCATCCTAGCTCCACTCCTCGACCGAACGACGTTTGCGCTCAGCTCGTTCGGCGGGTGTGAGGGCGGTCTGCCGGCGATGGGCGCGGACATCCGCCAGGCTAGAAGTGTTGGTAGGTACCGAGCCGAGCCCCGGACGGCGAGTAATAGAATGGCCCGGCGCGCGGCGAGTCTTCGCAACACTCTGCACCCATTTCCGCACATGGGTGCGCAGCGCTAACTTTATTCGTCCGGCGCTCTGTACCGCCACGTCTAGGCGGGCACGGAAAGCACCCAGCAACACTCGACGACCGAGCGTGCGTTCGCGATGCACCAAGCTGGCGAAAACGACAAACAGCGCCACCAGTACGCTGCTCGCAACTGCTGGAACTAGCAGTTCACTCATACGGTTATTTTACAGATAGTCGTGACATATCAGCAATGCTCATATTCTCACCAAACTTCTGAATGCCGCCAGCTACCAGTTCTCCGATGGTGGTGTCAGGGTTCTTCACAAACGACTGCTCCATCAAGACTTGATCCTTGAAGTAACTGTCGAGCTTGCCCTGCATGATCTTTTCTTTCATCTCTTCTGGTTTGCCTTCTAGTTCAGGGGCAAATACTTCCTTCGCTTTCTCGAGCGCGTCGGCCGGCAGCTGGTCTTTGCTGATGTATTGTGGACTGGTCGCAGCTATATGCATCGCAATGTCACGAGCGAGCGCAACGAACTCTTCGTTCTTTGATACAAAGTCTGTCTCGCACGCGAGCAAGACCATCGCCGCGACTTCGCCAGTATTGTGAACGTAGTGACCGACCGCACCGGCGCCGAGTTCGCGGTCTGATTTCTTATCGGCCGCTTCTGAGCGCTTTTTCTTGAGGATAATGACCGCTTTCTCCATGTCACCCTCAGCCTCTTGCAGAGCTTGCTTGCATTGCATGACTGAAATGCCAGTTTTGTCTCGTAATTCTTTTAGTTGCGCAGAAGTAATTTCCATACGATATATCGTTAAAGATCAAGTAATTTATAGTATACCCTAGTCAGTTTGAGTCGACCGGTCTGGGCGTTCAGATCGTTCACCACGTGGGCGAGCTGGGCGTTCGCGACGTTCTATACGCTCTCCACGATCAGTTTGTTCAACCGGCTTTGGTGGGACGTAGGCCGCTTTACCGGCTTTGTAAGCGTCTAGTAATTCGCTCAAAATTAAAGTGATCGAATCTGTCAATGAATCATTGGCCACTACTGGGTACTTGACAAGTTCAGCATTGTTATCAGTCCCCATGAGCGCAAGTACGGGAATATTTTTTTCGGCTGCCTCAGCTACCGCGATATGATCAGCGCGCGGGTCGACCACCACCATCAGGTCAGGGGTTTTAGGCATGTCTTTGATGCCACCAAAGTTAAAGGTGAGCTTGTCTGTCTCGCGACCGATAACCACTCGTTCTTTTTTAGTGTATTTGCGCTCTAATTCACCAGAATCTTTTTCGTTGATCAGCACTTCGAGGCGATTAATTCGCTTTTTCATTTCGGTCCAGTTGGTGAGCATTCCACCAATCCAGCGATTGGTAACGTACGGTGCTTCGGCACGCTCGGCAGCGTCACGTACGATGCGAGCCGATTCGTCCTTGGTGCCCACAAATAGCACGACGTGACCATTTTTACCGGCTGCATCGAGGACTTCTTTGGCGCGCTCGATTTGGGCTGCAGTTTGTTCGAGGTCGATGACGTCACTGCCGTCTTTGGTGGTAAACACGTACGGTGCGACGCTAGGGTGACGACGGCTTTTTTTGAAGCCAAAGTGCGCCCCGGCATTAAATAGTTGTTGAATTGTCATAATATATAATTGTTCCCAAGCTGCCGATTTAATAAATAATCATGCTACATGGATACATCGAGGTGCAACGCAACTGTAGATGCGCTACGCACGAGCCATGACAGCAGTCGGGCTGGGAGTGTGCCTGTTTACATATTTGTATGCAAACGTGGCACAGGTGGCAGTAACGTACCACGTTTGCACATGTGTTTCAAGACATCGCCGCTAACCAAGTTCTGCTTGCGCCGCTTGGAGCGCTTCGACAATCGGTCCCAGCTGACCACCGAGCGTCGCTTCAATTGTGTGCCAAGATTGTTTGATGCGGTGGTCGGTAATACGGTTTTGCGGAAAGTTGTACGTGCGGATTTTTTCGCTGCGGTCACCGGTACCAATTTGGTTGGCGCGGGTTTCAGCGTGTTTGCGCGCTTCTTCTTCTTCGTGAAGCGACTCGAGTTTCGCGATCAACATTGACATGGCCTTTTCGCGGTTCTTTAGCTGACTACGGTCAGACTCGCAACGGACATCAATACCGGTCGGGCGATGCACCAGGCGCACGGCCGTTTCCACCTTATTGACGTTCTGTCCACCAGCGCCACCAGCGCGCGAGAATTCCATATCAATATCGCTCGGGTTAATGTCGACCTTTGGCTTTTTGCGCATTGGCAGCACGGCGACCGAGGCGGTTGAAGTGTGGATCCGACCTTGCTTTTCGGTCGCTGGAACACGCTGCACGCGGTGCACGCCGGTTTCGTAGCACAGGTGATCGTACGCGTCCTTGTGTAAAATCTCGAACGAAGCTTCCTTGTACCCGCCGGCTTCACTCATACTGGTGTTGTTGATACTGACTTGCCAGCCATTGCTTGCGGCGTACGATTGGTACATTTGCGCCAATTCGCCCGCAAACAAAGACGCCTCGTCTCCGCCGGCACCCGCTCGTACCTCTAGCATCACGCCGTACGGCTTTTCATCTTCCTCCCGGCTCGCCTCGACGATACGCTCCATCTCACCCCACTGGTTTTGCAGTTGTTCATGCAGCTGGGCGATTTCTTCACGCGCAAGTTCCGCCATCTCGGGGTCGGTATCTGCCAATGCTTGCGCCTCATCTAATTTCACGTACTCACTCTCAAATTGCGACGCCAACCAACCCGTCTTATCGTGTGTTTTGAATTCTTCGAGTCGCTCTTGGGAATATTCCATAATTGTATTATACAGAAACCTCGCAACGTACTTTGCCCAGACACGAATCGAGTTCTCTGCTCAAAATGCATAGGCATGCATTTTTCCGCAAGGTCTGTACAAAGCACATTGTCGAGGTTTCTGTTCGACTTACTTCTTCTTGCCCACTTTAGACATACGCTGCTTGAAGCGATCAACGCGACCGGCGGTGTCCATAACTTTCTCTTGGCCAGTGTAGAACGGATGCGACGTTGAAGAAACGTCCACCGTTACAAGCGGGTATTCATTACCGTCAGTCCACTTGTCTGTCTTGTCTGTGCTGACAGTTGATCCGATCAAGACCCGGTCGTTGTTTCCAGTATCTTGGAAAATGACTGGTCGGTAGTTGTCTGGGTGAATATCTTTTTTCATATCAATACATACTTCGGCAACCGCAAATGGGATAGGATAAACGCGGTCACCTAATCAGTGTGCAGGCACTATAGCAGAGTTATACAGTTTCGCAACGGGCTCTATTATTTCTATGTTACTGCGCGATAATCTGAATTTCGTTTGCGAGGCGGGCTTTCCTGTTCATGACTTGATCACCGTAGAACGCATTGGCAGGATTATTTGCGCCACCCCAGCCAGCGTAGTATCGCAACGCCGCCGTCCGATCACCACTGTACGTACCGTTGGCGCCGTTATCGCGCATCAATAGCGCGGTCGCGATGAACGCATCTTGGTTATTGAATGGGTTAGCAATGTCACCGCCATTAATAGCCCGGATGGCGTCCCGACTGCGATCGTACACAAATCCGCCGGCGCCGTCGCTGACAATCCCACCGTAGGAGGCCCAAGTGCTCGGAATGAACTGTGATGGCCCCATCGCACCACCCCACCCGATCCGCTGTCCGCCGCGCACTAACGGGCACGACACCTGCTGCGTGTACGCATTAAAGCCAAGGATTTCTGCGATCGCGATAAATACTGGCTCGTCACGGGTTGGGTGCATGACCGGCCGATCGCTGGTGCTGTCAGTGAAGCGACAGCTACCAAGGTTCGAGCCGAGGTTGGTTTCTTGTTCGAGGATCGCTAGGATCATTTCGGCCTGAACGCCAGTCACTCGCTCGGCGTACTGGGCCAAGCGGACCGCCTCAGGGAATGGGATGCCGCCACCGCCACCGAGGAGTTGGAAGAGCTGGTTACGCAGCTGGGCGGCAGTTTTTTGTTGGGTTTCTAGGAGTGCCTGGTACTCTTGCTCTTCGCCTTTAGTGACCGTGAGAATCTGTTCTTTTTCGCGTTCGCGGGCTTCGATGCGTTCTTTTTCGAGTTCTTGGATACGGCGCATTTCAGCCTCGTCCATTTGTTTTTGCGTGAGCTCTTCGCGTTGGTTGTTGGTGTCGTCTTCAATTTCTTGTAGCGCGACGAGTGATTTGTTTAGGGATTCTTTGAGTGTGTCAAAGGTAGCCACGTCACTAAAAAATTCTGAGAAGTTTTGCTTGCTGAGCATCAACTCAACCATAGTGTAGTCCTCGGCCACAACAGTTTTACGCACGAGGTCGGCCAGCGAATCATGCTGCTTGCTCTTGCGGTCAGAGAGGATATCGAGTACGACTTCTTTCTCGCCGATCTGGTCAGACAGTTGTGCGATGGCTGCGTTGCGAGCCTGGATACCCAATTGGGCCTGACGCACTTCGGACTCGATCAGCGCGACATCACGTTCGAGAGTTTGGCGCTCTTGGCGTTTGTCCTCCACGAGCACCTGCTGCGTAAGAATCTGACGTTCAACGTCCGCCAGCTGCGCCTCAAGGCGGGCCCGGCGGTCCGCGTCAGACTCAGCCCAACTTACAAACGGCGTCAGTACAAACGAAAGAATAAAGATAAGTGCAATGCGGTGCATATGCAAATAGTATACCAAACCAGCGCCGCTTCGGACAAGGTCCGAAGCGGCGCTGGTTTCTGCGTACACAGTCGTGTACTACTCGGCGTCTTTTTCTTTCTCGCCTGACTCGACTGCGCTCATGTCGACTGGTTCAGGATCGTCAGACTCGTCGGTTTCTTCGCGGGCAGCCTGTACCACCACAACTGGCTCTTCGGCGTTCACCTGGTATACCACACCATCAAGCTGTGGCAAGTCGGCCACGGAAATTTTGTCATCGACACCAGTGATACCAGAGATATCCACGGTGATTTCAGATGGCAGATTACTCGGGCGACAGGTTACCTCAATGTCTTGGATTACCTTCGTGACGGTGCCAAGGCGGTTTGCTTCAACTGGCGCTTCGCCTACAAAATCAAGCGGTACGTTCACTGTCATGTCTTTACCGCGTTCAATCGCATAGAAATCAATGTGCACGATGCCTTGCTTGGTCGGGTCAAAATCAATGTGCTTAACGAGCACTTCTAGTTCGTCCTCGCCGGCAATTCCTTCTAGTTTGATAATAGTAGACTCACCCGCTTCACGGCGAACTCGATCAACGGTAAATTCGTCGACGCTAATGGTAATTGGGTCTTGCTTTGGACCGTACACTACTGCTGGAATGTGTCCATCAGGTAGCGCAGACCGTTTGGTGGCAGCGTCTCGAGCTGCGACAGTTAAATTCATAATCATAGTAGCGTGTAGACTATCACATTTCTACAAAATTAGTAGTGCTACACTATGGTGTATGTCACAACAATATGATTTCGTCGCCATTGGCGACATTCTGATAGATGCTTTTATTGAACTTAATATAGACCAGGCCGATGTGCTGATCGACCAAGACACGGGTCGCAAGACGCTCACCATGCCCTTTGGCAGCAAGCTGCCGTACAACGACGTAGTAGTAGTGCCAGCTGTCGGCAACTCACCTAATGCTGCAACTAGTGCGACTAGGCTGGGGCTTGAAACTGGATTGGTGACTCACATCGGAAATGATAAATTTGGCAAGGAATGTTTACAGGCGCTGCGTGATCGCGGAGTGCACACTGACTTTGTCAAAATTCACGAAGACAAAAAAACGAACTACCATTACGTATTGCGGTACGGTCCAGAGCGCACCATCTTGATCAATCACGAAACCTACCCTTACTCGCTACCTGACTTCCCTGTCGCACCAAAGTTCTTCTACTTCTCGAGCGTTGGCGAGCACGGTATCCCCTACCACCACGAAATTGCTGAATACGTTAAAAATAACGAGACCAAATTAGCCTTTCAGCCTGGTACTTTCCAAATTAGTGTCGGTGTCGATGCGATTCG
This sequence comes from uncultured Candidatus Saccharibacteria bacterium, assembly GCA_964626635.1. Lineage (GTDB taxonomy): Bacteria > Patescibacteriota > Minisyncoccia > Phycocordibacterales > UBA918 > OLB19. The sequence continues at coordinate 11,597 of CAZVFY010000002.1, read as the reverse complement.
GGATATTTACGAACAATCAGAAATCTTTTTCTGTAACAAAGAAGAGGCTCAAGAAATCCTCAAAACGACCGAGCAAGACATTCCGACTCTCGTCCGCATGGTGCGCGAACTCGGTCCGACCATCCCAGTCGTGACTGACGGCCCGAATGGTGCCTTTACGGTAGATGCAGATGATCAGGCGTGGCGTATGCCAATGTACCCTGATCCAGCACCACCAGTTGACCGCACCGGCGCTGGTGACGCGTTCTCTTCCACCTTTACTGCCGCTATCATATTGGGCAAAGATCCGGCCGAGGCATTGTCTTGGGGGCCGATCAACAGTATGAACGTTGTCCAACACATCGGCGCGCAGGAGGGGTTGCTACCGATGGAGCAACTCCAAAAACACTTAGACGAACGTCCAGAGGACTACCTGCCAAGCAAGGTATAAAGAAAAACTAATTGTAGTAAGAAAGCTAGCTTGTAAAAGTTAGTTTTTTTATTATTTTTATAAATAATCTTCTGTAATTAGTTCCAAGTCACGCTAGCAATGCCTTGGAACCGTATCGGTCGATTCACGTATCACGACAGCCCGATGTAATGGGACAATAATAAGGCCTGTTGAGATACAGCGCTTGCTAGGTCAGAGCATTCCTTGGAGTGCTCTTTTTTTATACTACTTTCTTACCCGCGGCGACAACACTGCCGACCCCCATACCATAATGCTCGATCAGTTCGTCAGGTTCGCCTGATTGACCAAACTGGTCATTGACACCAATCCGCTCGATCCGGGTCGGGCGCACGGCTGACAGGTGTTCACAGACGGCGCTGCCTAGTCCTCCGACGACCTGGTGCTCTTCGACGGTCACCAGACCGTCGTGCTCGGCGGCGAACGCTTCGAGCGCCTCAGTATCCAGTGGTTTGATGGTGGCCATGTGCAGCACCGAGGCGCCGATACCATTCATCTGCAGTTCATGGGCTGCCATCAATGCGTTATATAAAAGTGATCCGGTCGAGACGATACCGACTTTTTTCTCGAGTGACTGATCGCGATTGAACATCTTCTGGGCAATACCAATTTCAAACGGTGTGTCTACCGATGTGACTACCGGGGTTGCGCTGCGACCGAGACGAAAATACACTGGACCCTCATGCTGAGCGGCCGCCAGTGTCACTCGCCTCGCCTCATGGACGTCAGCGGGTGCGATCACTGTTATATTTGGTACGACGCGCATGATCGCAATGTCTTCGATCGCTTGATGGGTCGCGCCATCAGGCCCAACCGACACGCCGGCGTGCGCGCCAACAATCTTGACGTTTGCGTTGTTGTACGCGATCGTGGTGCGGATCTGTTCCCAGTTGCGGCCCGGACTGAACATGGCGTAGCTAGAAATAAACGGGATCTTGCCCATGGCAGCCATCCCGCTACCGACTGATGCCAGGTTTTGTTCGGCCACACCGACCTGCACGAACCGATTAGGGAACGCTTCGGCAAAATGGTGGGTCTTAGTCGATGTGGTGAGGTCACAACACAGTGCCACAACGCGCTCGTCGCGCTTACCGGCTTCGCGCAAACCTTCACCGAAGCCATTACGCGTTGGTACCCGCTCAACGCCCCCACCATTTTTTACTATGTCGTTTACAAATTCGCTGAACATACTTACGCGTGATTATCTTTATCAATCATTCCAGCCAGTGTGCGGAGTTTCTCAAGAGCTACAGCAGCTTGCTCGCCCTTAGGTATGACGTCCTCTGGTCCCTTGCCGGGCGGATTGCCATGCCAGCGAAAATCTCGCTCAAATACATCGACCCCCTTACCAGCAATCGTGTGCACAACGATCACTGATGGTTGACTGTAGACCGCTTGGGCCTTGCCGATAGCGTCATTAAGGGCGCGCATACTGTGACCATCGACCTCCTGCACATCCCAGTTGAATGACTCCCATTTCTCGACCAGTGGCTCCATCGGCATGACATGTTTGGTGTACCCGTCGATCTGGATGCCATTGCGATCAACGATTACAATTAGGTTATGTAGCTGCTCTTTACCAGCCAGCATCGCCGCCTCCCAAATTTGCCCCTCTTGGAGCTCGCCATCTCCTGTCAGACAGTAGAACATTTTACTAGAGTAGGGATTGTCGATTCGTTCAGCCAATGCCATGCCAACTGCTTGGGACAGGCCGGACCCAAGTGGTCCAGAGGTAGTCTCGACCCCCGGCAAGGCAGTGCGGTGGGGGTGACCCTGGAGGCGTGATCCGAACTGGCGCAGTGTCAATAATTCTTCGACCGGAAAGTAACCAGCGTGCGCGAGCGTGGCGTATAAAACGGGACAAATGTGTCCGTTAGAGAGCAACAAACGATCGCGTTCTGGCCAGTCCGGATTGTTCGGATCGTGTTTGAGGAGTGCGAAATACAACAGCGTAAACACATCGGTCATCCCGAGCGGCCCGGCGGTGTGCCCGCTACCGGCAGCCGCGAGCATTTCAACAATGCTCTGGCGGATGAGATTCGCTTGGCGTTCGAGGTCGACAATAGCGTCGGACGTAAGGTACTGCATATACCACACAGTATACCGCCAGCGTTTACAAAATAAAACTACGCGGCGTTTATAAGTGCTTGCAACGAGCGGTATGCGTCGAGTGGATTGGGCTGTAATGTAATCGCCGAGCCAACCACCAAACGATGGACGCCGGCGTCCGCCAGCGCCTTGATTGATGACTGATTGACACTGCCATCGACCGAAATTGGCAGTTGCGGTAAGTGCGTCTGTACGTAGCGAATCCGATCAAACACTCCCTCATCAAACGGCGCGCCGTGCGCGCCGATGGTCTTGATTCCCATCAGCTGCACGTAGTCAGCGTGCGTGGCATATTCTAATAGAGACTCCAGCGGTGTATCGCCGTGCAGCGCAACCCCAATACTGACACTAGCGTGATCCTCGTCAAACGCGGCGAGCTGACTCGGGCTGATAGTTTCAATATGAAAAACGAGCGCGTCGGCCCCGGCAGCTGCCCAATGATGGGCCGCCGGCAGAGGCAGGCTGGTCATCAGATCGACTTCGACGGTGGCGCGCCCTAGGTATGCTCGCAGGGACAATGGTGTACGTGTCTCATTATTTAGTAGCTGTTCGTCGGCGTACGGCCACGAGGCTGGCGCGGCAAATTCACCATCAACCACGTCAAGGTGTATCTCCGGCGCAAACGATAAAAGATTCAGCGTATCTACCAGCTCATCATAATTTTTGGGGATACACGCCGGAGCAATCATAGGTGTAAATTACGAGTAAGCGTATCCAGCTTTTGATTACGACGGGCGTATTTAGGGTCATCGTGCGGATCAGTGTGGAGCCATTGCCAGATACACTGCTTGGTATCATCAACCGAGATGAACCTGGCACCGACCGACAATACATTGGCGTCATTGTGTTCACGACTAAGCGTCACAATATCAGTCGTATTGCTGTACAGCACGGTAGCACGTACGTGTGGAAACCGATTGGATAACATTGCCTCACCCTGCCCCGATCCGCCAAAAATAATTGCCCGACTGGTCGGCTCTCTGGAGACCGCAAGTGCAGCGCGCACGATATAGTCTGGGTAGTCGTCCGCCGCATCATAGACATAGGCGCCATGATCCTCTACTATGTATCTTTCGGTTTGTAGCCATTTAGCCACAGCATCCTTGTGCGCTAATCCACCGTGATCGGTGGCGAGATGGATGGTCATAGTTTACGCGCGTGCTGCCGCTGCCACGTGTTCTACGAGGGTTTGGGTATAGCTGGTTTCATTGTCATACCACCCAAGCACCTTCACTAGATTACCGTCGACTACGTGAGTAAATGATAAGTCTGCGATCGAGCCGACCCTTGAGCCAATGATGTCACTGGACACAATCGGTTCGTCAGTAGCCGCGAAGATGTTCTTCCAACGGTCTTCTCCGGCGGCGGTGGTGAGCGCGGCGTTTACTTCTTCGACTGTCGTGTTGCGGCTAGCGATAAATGTTACATCGACGATTGACCCTACTGGCACTGGGACACGCATTGCCATGCCGTCAAATTTACCAGCTAGTTCGGTGTGGGCGGTAGTGGTTGCAACGGCAGCTCCGGTGGTAGTCGGAATAATGTTCAGTCCGGCTGCTCGTCCTTTGCGCACGTCTTTGCTGGCCGGACCATCGACAAGTGACTGCGAAGAAGTGTACGCATGCACAGTGTTGAGAATTGCTTTTTCGATGCCAATAGCTTCTTTCAAAATAGCTACGAGTGGACTAGTCGCATTTGTGGTGCAGGACGCGTTCGAGGTGATTTGGCAGGTGGCTAGTTTGTCGTCATTTACACCCATGAGGATAGTCTCACCGGTTACACCAGCTGCCGCTGGATCACCCTTAGCAGGAGCCGAGATCACAACGCGCTTCGCACCCCCATCAAGATGTCTTTTAGCATCTTTATACTTGGTAAAGAAACCAGTTGCTTCGACCACTATATCAATGTCATGGGCACCCCACGGGAGACTGGCCGGGTCGCGCTCACTCAAGAACTTGATTTCTTTATTATTAATTTTGAGGACCTTGTCTGCTACCTCAACGTTAAACGGGGCGCGACCATACACTGAATCGTACTTCAGTAAGTACGCCAAATTATCCAAGCTGCCCAAGTCGTTAATTGCGACCACTTCGAAATCTTTGTGGCCAAACGCTGTTCGCATGAACGTCCGCCCAATTCTTCCAAACCCATTGATTGCCACTCGTTTCATAAAAGCTACTAATTACCGATTACTGGATACAGTATACCGATACTCGCACTACTTTGTAGTTTCCTTATCCTCAGTTATACGACGAGTAAACACGATCCATAGCAATAGTATGAGAAGTGGTGGCATGAGTAGATACAGGTACCACCAGCGCCACTCATATTGCGCAGTGACTGAAGCTATTGGCAGGTAGAAATCTACCATTGTGGCCGAGACTCGTTTGGTAGCATTCAAAGAGTTGTAAACCGTTAGCACTAGTGATGACGTACCGGTTGTATTCAGTGGCGCAATTTTAGCGGCAAACATATGTAGATCTAAGTCCTCCCGAAGCATAAAGGTAAACCATTCACCCTCTGCGTCGGGGTTTTCAAGCGAAGCAATAATGGTTTCATAATCACTTTCAAACACATCCGGATCAGCAAGTACGGTGAAAGGTCGGCTGGCATTAAGGCGGATCGAACTACTGGCAAACGTGTACTGTTCACCCGATTGGTGTATCTGCAACCATTGATTTGGAATAGTCTTGACGATCGGCGCCGGCAGCGGACTGTCCGACGGTGTGGTCGGCAAGGTGTATACCGGTGTCGAAGTCGGCGCAGCCGTGGCAGTATCACGTCCTTGGTCCGGGCTGTCAGTCGGGTTTTGCAATGGCGGCACAAACGGAATGACGTCAAATACGGGTGGACTGTCACCGGTGACGTATGCGATCGCACCTGATGAGTGCAGATTCCCCACCATGACAAAGATAGTATAATGACCAACCTGCGCACCAATCGTCTCATCAAGAATGGTGGTAGATAATCCCTCATAAATTACCTCACCGTCTGTGGGACTAGTTGGGAACTGGTATTGGTTACGGACCACCCTAACTATTGCGTCTGGGTCAAGCTGCGCCGGCAATTCGTACTGCAGCCGCACAGTGGTTGGTGACACACGAGCTGCCTGGAAAGCTGACACGTTCGCGATGATCGCAGCCGTTAACTCGGTCGTCGTAAACGTGCCAGAGTCCAATACAAATTGCCGACCGGCGTTGTTGTAACCGATCATTTCATAGTGATACCGAGTGCCAGGGAGCAGCCCGCGCAGTGGTACTTGATGCTCTTGACGATAAAACTGCCCGGTGATAGCGCCACTCTCGTGTGACGGTGTCAGACCGTACCGCAGCTCTACGCGAGCGGGACGATTGGTGGTAAACGAGAATACGCTTGAAGACGTACCGACTACTGCCGACAGTCCGGTCGTCTCGAGCGACACGCGAGTAAACGCTGTGGTCGTAGTCTCTTGGTCTGGCTGGACGATTGGCACGTCAGGGGTAGTCACGCTAGCTGGGCTAGAAGTCGCTGAGTAATTAAATGACGTGTCGAACGCTTGTACGCTATACAGATATGTTGTCGAGGCCGCTACCGCTGCATCCAGGTACGTCACTAAACTTGTGGTCGCGAGCGCACTCCCATCGCGGTACACGATGTAGCCACCCACCACATTATTATCAGTAGAAGTGGCCCACGTCAGACTGATCTGATTACTCGTTACAGCAACAGCATTGGTGATAACCGGAACTGATGGCGGCACGGTATCTTCGGCGCCGAAAATAGTAATCGTAAAATCTGTCGTCTGTGCTATGACGCTGAGCGGCAGCAGCAGTATTAGTAGCGCGTACCAGCGGATCATAACGGCAGCGCAGTTACCGTGGTCGTCGCCACGTACAAACCAGTTGCGACCCCCGCTCCACTAGTCACTCCGACCCGAAATCGCAGCGTGGTGGTTGCACCGCTCGGCAGGTTCGCTGTCGCAGCACTAGCCACAATCTGACTAGCCGCCGTAACACCCGCCCAACAAGCGCTGGCGGTATCACTGGTTCCCACGCCACAACTTGTACTATTATCCAAAAATGCGTTTACGATATCACTCCCCTCTGGCGAGAACCCAAATCGGGCTGACGCAGCCGGCACGGTGAATGAAAAATCCGCCCCACTACTAGGTACATAATTCGTAATTGCATTGCCTTCGGCTGATCGCATGGCTGGGTCCTGTGACGATTGAATGGTCAACTGGTAGCCGGCATTGTTGTTCGTGGCCACATTCAGCGAGGTGGAACCATTGGATTGTCCACCAGTGATACCGGGAATAGCCGGCGTGAGGGTCACTGGTGCAGCGCCGGTAATACTAATAAATACTTCCCCTAGCTGCTGATACCCAGCGCGTAACTCGAAATTAGTACTGGTGGCGCGACCAGTTGCTACCTCGCCCACCGTATCTTCTAAGCGAAAGTTCGCCGACTGGCCGAGGCCGCCGCCGACATTGATACTGTCTTGTTCAAGCTGGTAGTTAGGACTGGTTCGTACTTGCGCCTGCCCACTACTGACGAACCCCAGCACCACGCACAAACTAACGGCGATTATTGTCGACCGATACATACTATAAGTTATGATACACGATTGCGATGGCGAGCAATGAGTACTAACAGAATAAGTGTAAATAGCAGCACCCCGAACCCGATCAAGAACTGCCACGGGATGACCCAAAAGTGAATAGTGTACTCATCAACAATGTCTTCGTAACCACGATTAATTTGTGCGGTTGCGGTATATCGACCGAACAGCCATTCCCTTTCCCACGTGACTTCGCGTGTACGCACCGCACTGGGTAACACGAACCAAGGCTCTAGCTCTTGTAATCCAACTTCGGTGCCAAAGGTGTTTTCAATGCGTAACAAGCCATAAGGATTGAGGTGCACTGTACCGGCATTATTATAACTAATCCCAAATTCGATTGGCCCCCTAGTGAACACAGATTGCGTTGGCAGCGTAGTAAAACCGGTGGTGCGACCATCGCTACGCTGTTCGCCGCCAACCGTCAGAAAGATGTGCGAGCCAACACGTGCAATGATTGGATTTTGGGTTTGTTCACCGGTGCCGGTCCGAATGGTCGAAACTAGCACACTTCCATAATACCCACCAGGTGTCGCGTTCGGCGGGACGGTAATAGTGACTGGGATCCGGGCACGCTCGCCGAGGTTGAGTGTGAATTCAGTCTCCTTAAATGACACCAGATTGGTCATGTTATACGGTCCAGTGCCGTCTTCTACCAATTGCAAGGCCGAGCTGCCGTCGCTCGTACCGGTAATATCCGCTACCTCGAGACGAAATGTACGCCCGTCGCTGATACGATTGGTCACGGTCATGTAGGTCACGACAGTTTCCCCTACATCAGCCGAAATCTCGATCCTCCCGGGTCCAACCACAAAATCACCCACGTCTACATTGCCGAAAATTCGTTCGGTCTCGAACCACTTAGTATCAATCTCAGGCTCCGCTCCAGTTGTAGTCGCCGCGGTTTCTGTAGTGGTCGCTGTTTCAATGGTCGCCAGCTCTGACGTCGCTGCGTCCAAGTCAGTCTGGCTATAGGTAACGAAAGGAATTGCCGCGATCAGTAGTGTCAGTACCCGCAATGATTTCAAAACGGTCATATGCCGTTCTAGCATACGTTAGATCGTAAAGAGCGACAAGGTGGCAGTAGCGGTGTAGATCTCTGCAACTGGGGCTGGATCGGCACCCGCTGGTACGGTGACATCAAATAGGATGGTTGATGTCGCTCCAGTCGGGGCCGGACCACCGTTATCTACAATTCGAAACGGGGCAAAACTTGGCGCTTTCCAACAGGTGGACGCCTGGTCGCCACCAGTGTTACAGTTGGGTCCAGCGTCGTGAAAAAAAGACTGGTCGGTATGACCGAGAATATCTGAAGTCACCGTATAAGCAAATTGAGGGGCAGCATTAGCAACGTAACCTTTGGTTGGTTCTGTCGCACCAGCCACGTAGTCTAGAATAGTAGCGTCGCCAGTCACCTCGCTGCGCATTGAAGGTCCAGTTGGCTGGCTAAAATTAATTTCTACATAATAACCACCCGCATTATTTGAACGAACCACAAACTGGGTTGTGCCGGTCGCTTGCCCACCAGTTAGACCGCCAATTGACCCACTCATAGTCACGTCAGTTGGTTCAACTAGAAAGGAGTTCTCACCAGTAATTTCCTGACTGATCGTAAATTCAGATGTGTCTTGTAGTGTTTGACTGAACGTAATGTGGGGCTCAAACAAGACAAATGTTATGGCTCCGATTAAAATTCCGGCGCCGGCGTAAGCGGCGGCCTGAGTAATATGTTGAAACATTTTCATGAGTAAATAATACCAATTCATAAGGTTAAGTCCTGTAATTACCCACACTTACTAGATCGCTCCGCCGCCACCGGCACTACCACCAGAAGCTTGGTGATAAACACGAACCTGAATCGCATCAAGTGAATTAGATCCGCCTGTGTCAAGAACATCTAGAACAAAATTTCCGTCTGCAAAATCTAATGGGGTCCAGGTTTGCCCCCACAAATCAGATGGTGACCCTAGCGTCTCAATGGTGTCAGACGTTACCAGCGAGTTTGTTGTTTTACCCGAGGTATAGCTGGTACCGTTATTTCCTGACAAGTAAACGGTATAGGTATATGTGTCTACAGAGACACTGGCGTCAAGCTTAACTTCAATCCCCATAATGGCATTGCCACTCGGGATGTTGAGCCCAAAACCACTGTACGAATGACGATCACCATCATTTGTGCTCACTCGTACGTTATCACTCTCGTACGCTTCCTGAGCGCTGACGAAATTACTGTTTGGCACACCGTGACTGGTCGGTTTATAAAAGTCTGGGTCCTCGGTGATATTATCACCGTCGCTAACCTGTCCTACTTCATTACCGCCCTCGTTCGAGCCACCAGTCCTGTCGCCGTCGCCAACAGGCGCTGGATCACCGATCGCTATTGAGCTACCGCCACCGCCGCGATTCGCGCGGCTATGTTGCACACTGGCTGCAACCCCAATGAAGGTATGTATGCCGTCTACATCTACCGCAGCAATCCCGCCTCCGGCCAAGTTTATCGTCATCAGCGCACCACGCTGGGGGGCAGTCCAGTCTGCAACCACTAGATAATTTTGGGTAGTAGTGCTGAGGAATTCGGTGTTGAATTCGATGGTGCCTGTGGTATCCGCAATACTCATCGTACCAACAGCAATGACCTCATCGCTGATGTCATACTCTGCGTCGGCATCATGGTCTCGCAATAATCTGATGTTTGCAAAATTAGACACCTCCACCTGCCTGACCCCACTTAGTTCAAGCTTGAGTTGAGTGACTGTGGCGGTACCAGTTTGTGGAATCAGCTTAAACGCATATAGTGATTCGTTAGTTTTATTTTGAGAATTAAATGTGTCACTAATTTGCCCATTATCATGATTTGCTACTGTTGACGAACCAGTACCCAAAGCGACATCATTGATATTAACAATGGTATAAAAGTTGGTGGTACTACTTTGGTTGATGTACTCAGAATTTATCCAGCCAGCGCTACGTACAGCAGTAGAAATACGCACTTCGTCAAGTAGGCCATTAAAGTCCAAATTAGCCGTTTCTGCCCAGCTACCAATACGAGCCTCTGCTGAGGCTGAGTTATTAATGGTAGCACCACTGGACTGACCTTCACTCACACCGTTGTAAAAAATCTCTCTGACATCAGCGTTACGAACCCCGGTCACATAATGCCATTCTTGTGCAACCGGGGTGGTTGCAGCATCGACCCGGTTATTATCGTTTGAGATGGTGTCAGCATTGAATGAGTAAGCCTGTTCACTATTATTGTCAATTTGATTGTAATTATACCACAATAAATCGGCATTACTACCGGCTGGCCCGTAGCTAAACACAGCCGCATCGTCCACGTTGCCGCTACCTAAGGTATTTAAGTACGACCACGCAGAAATAGTGTACTGATCTCGTCCGCCATGAGCATTCAGGTTAGCAATACTGTAATAATCTCCGGCCCCATCAAGGTCAAAAGCACTACCCAGTTGTCCACCAGGTACAGCCGTGGCGTCTCCGTTGGCGGTCATGTCGTAACCATTAGTAGTGCTGTCCGTGCCCCCACCCTCGGCATGGTATACAGCGGTGTACCCGTTCGTCCATACGTTTTGAGCACCATATACAGCCGCTGGGTTGTAGTCACCAGTGGTGCTTCCATTGTAATAAATCCTAAAGATCGTATCAGTAGTCGAAGAAATTGAGTCCGCTTTAAAATGCAACTCGCCAGTTTGTGTACTAGAGCTGGCAAACACCAATTCTCGGGATAGCTCAACTGGCGTTTCACTATCAGTTGTTACACGAATATCAGTTCCGGCCAGATTAGCGTCTGCCGGTGTCGTGGACCAAAAATCTGATGATAAATCAGCCAAATTTACATACACAGGAAAATCCGTTACTACTTCATCGACCTTAGTGCTATTAATAGTGAGTACATCGTACTGTGTCCAGTCGTTTGTATTCCAAACTCTTACCCCAACGGGCGAACCGCCGTTGAAGCTCCAATTGGTGTTATTGCCCGCATCGGTTGATGAGGCAGCAAAAATAGTCTGACCAAGAGAAGCGTCAGAATCAGATACCTGCAAATATCCAACTGCTATTTGGGTCCCTGGTACAGCTAGCTCCCACTGACTGCCAGGGATGCTAGATCGTAGCTCGATCGTGTTACCTGCGTCAAGTCCAAGCCAATCAATATTTTCAAAAGTGTAAGTCTCCCCCGCGGCAAATTCAATTGAGCCGGTGGCGGTAGAGGCACTAGTCGAAGCAATAATAAAAGTGCCAGTAGTAGTGACTGCATCTGTAAACGATAGTGGTGCGGTGCCAGTTTTGCGGAGGTCACCGAAAGCATTCGGACCTACCAGATCACCGGACACCACTTGCCGTTCATTCAAGAGCCACTCGTCGATGGCGACGTCACCCGTGCCCACCACGTACAACCGGGTACCGTCGGCGTTGAAGGCGAGGCCGG
>CAZVFY010000001.1:0-207612 GCA_964626635.1 uncultured Candidatus Saccharibacteria bacterium | reverse complement strand
CCAGAACCAGAACCAGAACCAGAACCAGAACCAGAACCAGAACCAGAACCAGAACGACAAGCTGACCCCGGACTTCTCGCTAGTCTGAGCGCGCATCTGGGTTTCGGTAGAAAGCCAGCACCAGCTCCAAATACTCCACCCGCTACTACTGTAGCCGCCTTTCCCCCAGTCTCAGCTACTGGACCTGCCACTACCAATCAGCAGCCTGCGGACACAACGACTGACACACCAGCCGACACAAAAAGTGATGACGATGAAGATTCAACCGATCTCTATTCGCTCACTCGCTTTAAAATCTAAAGTAGACTCCGCTACTGCGACGTCCGTTGCTCTGCGAGCGCCGCACGAATCTTTCGTTTAGCGACTGATGTCTTGGCTGCTTGGAGCCATTTCTCAGTCGGACGGGCGGATTTGCGTGTCTCGATAGCGACGATATCACCGTTTTTTAGTTCCTTATCTAGCTGCGCAGGCTTCTGGTTCACCATTGCAGCGCCGATCTGATCACCAATTTCTGAATGAATCGCATACGCAAAATCGATCGCCGTCGCGCCAAGCGGTAGGTCGACCACGTCACCCTTGGGAGTGAACACAAATATGCGGGTTTTGAAAAAATCATTTTCAGCGTCCTCAATAAATTCACTAGTGCTTTTATCATCGGCTTGATACGTGTTACCAATTTCGGCAATCCAGTTAGGTACGCTTTGCTGATTAAGCCGTATCTGCTTCAAGTGTTTTGGTCGCTTTTCTGCTACAGGTTTATCTACTGACGGGCCTTTGAATGGACGAAACAGTCTTGGAAGGAGACTAGAAAAACTCGATTTCTCTTCGACGGTTGGCGTGGAAGTCACTTCTTGCGCTTCTTTGTATAGCATATGAGAAGCAATACCGTACTCGGCTTCGGTATGCATTTCTTTGGTACGGATCTGAATTTCGATGGCGATACCACTACGGGTAGCTACGGTCGTATGAAGCGAACGATAGCCATTGGGTTTTGGGAAGGCGATGTAGTCTTTGACCCGCCCGGGTAGTGGTCGCCACAGTTCATGAATATACCCTAGCGTTCGGTAGCAATCCTCCATATTTGGCACGATCACCCGCATTGCCATGAGGTCAAAAATCTTCGTGTCGTCCCAGTCTTTACGTTGCAGTTTTTGGTAGGTGCTATACGCACCTTTGATACGAATTGATGTATGAAAATTCGTCAGACCGACCTCGACTAATCGTTTTTGTAAGGCTTTTCGTTCACGTTCAAGTGCTTCGGATGCCTTTTTATACTTGAGCGACATAATTTCTTCTACCTCCCGCGCAGCATCCGGATAGATGTAAGGAAATGCGAGGTCTTCGAGCTGTTTGCGCAAGAGACTCATCCCCAGCCGGTGGGCCACCGGTACGTATATCTCAAGTGTCTCACGGGCGATGCGTTGTTGTTTGGCGGTGGGGACATGCTGGAGAGTCTCCATGTTATGCAGGCGATCATTCAGTTTGATAATCAATACACGGATGTCTTGGCTAGTCGCGACAAATAATTTACGCAGTGATTCATTATGGCGGTCAGTCCCGCGATAGCGTACCGATGATAGTTTGGTAACACCCTCGACCAGGAATAGTACTTCGTCACCGAACTCAGCTTGTATTTGTTCTGCGGTTACGTCGGTGTCTTCAACGGTGTCGTGCAGCAGTCCGGCGGTAATGGTGTAAGGGCCCATGCCGATCTGTGCTAGTTTGTGAGCAACGGCCGCCACGTGGGTAAAGTAGGGTTCACCCGAATACCGAGTGTGTCCCGCGTGCGCCGTCTTGGCGTAGGTGTAGGCGCGCTCTACGAGTATTTGATCGTCAGCGGTCAGATTCCCCGAGGCCGAAATAATATCTTGCACTGTATGCATGTGGTAATCGTACAGACAAACCGAACTGCCCACAAGGGCGGGTTGACGGATTGGTCAAAAGGTTGCGAGTTACAATATTTTTGGTAATATCGTTTAATCCGCAGGACAGGCCTGCGGTCAATAAGGGAGAGCCATAATGGCCATCAAGATCGATACCACCCCGCAAAAGATGCCTGCTGACATACAGCAAGAGTATCAGGAGTGGTGTCACTTTTCCAACCGAGACAGCACCTTTCGACCGTCTACTAAGGGTCGGAAAACGGTGATGTATTGGCCGACCAAGACGGTATACGAAGTACCGGAAGAGATGCAGCAAGCATCCGTTCGTGAAATGCAATATGCGGCCGATATCCCTCTCTACGAGGATCCCCGTGAACAATTGCGGGATGCGATGGCCTACAACTGAGGCAGACCCACTACAGGCCCCGGCGCAATGCGCTGGGGCCAACTTTTGTATTATCGCTGCTTGAGTAACTCCACTGCTAGTTCTAACGTAATGTCTTCGGTTTTTATATCATCCGGAATGCTGATGCGCTTGAACCCTTTGCGCAAATAGCGGCCAGATTTGCTTTCATACACATTAACTAGCTTGCGGGTGGTGGGATGAATGCCTAACTCTTTGCACAGTGATTCGCCCTTACGTAGCGTCTTTGGCTCCGCCAGGATTTCTAACGCTTGATCAAATGTGATGTCGTAGGGGTTGTAATCTTTGCCCTTACTCTTGCCTTTAGCGTTAGCGCTCAGACTGCGAAAATCTCCCGCGTGGCCGATGTACGGCCCGTACTGACCGGTGTTGGCGATCACTGGTTCGCCGGTCTTGGGGTGTGCACCCAGTTCGCGAGGTAATATTAGGTAACGAACCGCCTCGTCGATCGTCACATCATCGACATTCGTGCCGGGCGGAAGGCTGGCTCGGCGTGGCTTGGGGTCACGCTTTTTTAGGGGGATGGTTTTACCGTCCGCGTCCTTGGTGGCAGGCGTGTCGCCTTCTTGGACGTACGGGCCGTACTGTCCGGTCAGCACGTACACCGGCCGGCCACTGTCGGGATGCAGGCCGAGCGGTTCGTCTGGTTTAGGGATGCTGCCGTCGATCAGCCGCGCGCCATCGCAATCCGGGTAGGTCGAACAAGACAAGAACGTACCATTTTTACCTAGTTTGCGGTCCATCGACTTGCCGCAAGTTGGGCAGGGGAATTCTTTGGGTCCGGGGCCGAGGGTGGTGAGTTTGGGTATGTCTTCTTTCCCAGCTACTGCCGAGGTGAATGGGGTGTAGAACTCGCGGAGCGTTTTGTCATAGGCGCGTTCACCGGAAGCGATCTCATCGAGCTGGTCTTCCATCTGGCTCGTAAAGTCATCGCCGATATAGTCCGCGAAGTGCTCTTCCAAAAATGTCGACACTACATCGCCGGTGTCGGTTGGTAGTAGGGTGCGGCCTTCTTTTGTGACGTACCCGCGGTCTTCGATCGTGCGCATAATGCTGGCGTACGTGGACGGACGACCGATGCCGCGTTTTTCTAGTTCCTTAATCAAGCCGGCTTCGGTATATCGCGACGGGGGCTGCGTTTGTTTTTCTTCAATGTCGACAGACTGGCACGACAGAGTGTCGCCAGTTTTTAGTTTGGGGACTTCGACATCGTCCCCACGAGCGCGCGGATCAACCGCGAGCCAACCGGGGAACAATAACCGCGATCCGTTGACCGCAAAGTCTGGGATCTCATCTTGAGCGTCGCTCACGTTCACGGATAGTTTGGTGCGTTTGAGGGTGGCGTCCGCCATCTGTGATGCGACTGTCCTGGCCCAGATCAGCTCGTACAACGCCTTTTGGTCGCCACTGGCGCCGGCTTCGAGTAGTTTGATACTGGTCGGGCGGACCGCTTCGTGGGCCTCTTGGGCGTTCTTGGACTTTTTGGCGTAGCTGCGAGCGGTGTAATACTGGTCGCCGTGCGTGCCGGTGATGTAGGATTTTAGTTGCCCCATCGCGGCGCCGGACAGGTTGGTGCTGTCGGTACGCATGTAGGTGATATGCCCGGCCTCGTATAGTTTCTGGGCAGCTCCCATCGTACGACTAGGCGCGAACCCCAGGCGCGTCGAAGCGGTCTGCTGCAGCGTACTGGTGGTAAACGGTGGTTTGGGAGCGCGTTTGGTCTCGGTTTCTTTGACGCTAGTGACGATCCAGTCGTGTTTCTCGCCGACGCCCTTGATGCGGTTGGCCTCGGCCTCGGCGCGCGGTTCTTGGGTACAAGAGAAAGGAATGACGGTCTGGTCAGCTGCCTGCAGATTGGCGACGAGCGTGTAGTATGTTTCGGGATCAAAGGCGCGGATCTCGCGCTCGCGCTCCATCACTATCCGTAATGCCGGCGATTGTACGCGTCCAGCCGATAGTCCGTAGCGCACTTTTTTCCAGATCAAGCCTGACAGGTCATAGCCAACCAGACGATCGAGAACCCGCCGCGCTTCTTGGGCTTCACGTAAATGCTGATCGACATGGCGGGGGTGCTCGATGGCCTGCTTGACCGCTTCTTCGGTGATTTCATTAAACGCGACGCGCTTCATATTAGGTTGATGCTCACGTAGTAGCTCGGCAATGTGCCACGCGATCGCCTCACCTTCGCGGTCTGGGTCGGACGCCAGTAGCACTTCGTCTGATTTAGCGGCTGCCGCTTGCAAGCCTTTGATAACTTTGTCTTTCCCCGGGCTGACGATATAGCGCGGGATAAAGCCGCCCTCAATGTCGACTGCGTCTTTGTTGGATTTAGGCAAGTCGCGCACGTGCCCGACACTAGACATCACGCGGTAGCCTTTACCGAGGTATTTCTCGATGGTTTTGGCCTTGGCGGGGGACTCGACGATAATAAGAGTTTTGCTCATACAATAGTGCATATTGATACTAGCATGGCGCGGTGGTGTCAACTTGCGGTTACAAAATCGCGACTAAATTGCAATATGACACATATCTGTGTATATATTAGGTGTTGGAAACAATTTCCAACGGAATAGGGGTGCTTATCACAAAGGAGTTCGACGTGAGACTATATCAGGTAGTGGCGCAATGGGCATTGTTTGGGCTTCTGGCGGTCTTTATGTCGTCGGTTGCGTACAAAATGATATTCAGCTTTGACTTTGTTACGCAGTATCAATATGGAATACATATAGCACTTTTTCTCCTCCTATTACTAATAACAGGCATTGTGATTATTTCACTATGGCTCTCGGGAGTTATTGTAGAACTATTACTGTAATTGCACCGGTTAAGGCGCAACACACCACCCACTAATGTCGCAGGACTAGGTGGGTGGCATTACGTTTTAGCGCGCCGCCCGATACTTGCCACCACTTTCGACGATATGCCCGGCCAGTTCCATCTGCATCAGCAGTCCAGACATTACCGCTACCGGCAGGGCACAGGCGCGGGTCAATTCGTCGCGCGAGAGCGGTTCGTGCAAGTTGGCGAGGACAGTTTGCTCGTCCGGCGTCAGATCGGGCAAATTAGTGAGGGTGGGCTGGGCGTCGCCCCGATGGTCGATCTGCAACACGTCCAGGATGTCCTCGGACGTGGTGACGGGCGTTGCACCAAGCTTGAGGAATTGATGGATGCCGGCGTGGGACTTGGAGAAAATATTCCCGGGAACGACTAATAGCTCGCGGTTGTAGTCAGTCGCCAGTCGCGCGGTGATCAGGGTGCCGGACTGTTCGGCCGCCTCGACCAGCAGCGTTGCGTGGCTAATGCCAGCGACCAGGCGGTTGCGCTCCGGGAAGGTCCATTTGTTTGATGGTGTATCATCATCGTACTCACTCAGTAGCCCGCCACCGGCGTCGATGATCTGCTGCGCGAGCTTTTTGTGTTTAGCGGGGTAGAGCACCGAATCGCCGAGGCCACTGCCCGGGATCGCGAGCGTGTACAGATTGTTGGCGAGTGCTGACTCGTGCGCAAGCGAATCAATCCCCAGCGCCAGACCAGAAACAATGCCGATCCGGTAACCGCGCAGGCCACCGATCAGGTAGTCGATGACTTCTTTCCCGTACGTGGTGTACTTGCGGCTGCCAACGACAGTGAGGAGCTTGAGTTCGGGTGGTGGCAACTGCCCGCGATAGCGCAGCTGCTGGGGTGGTTGTGGGATCTCGAGGAGGCGGGTGGGGAAGTCGGCTGGGTCGAGGGCGTGGATGTCAGCGTTCATAGAAATATGGTAGCACGGACACATTTGTGTATACTTGTATATTATGAATCACAACGTACGTGGTTACTGCATCAGTGCGGTGGCGTTAGGAATTGCTCCCCTTACGATGTAAATAAAATATATTCGCTGGGCTCATTATTTTCACTTATGTTAGACATCAACTTCATCCGCGACAATCTAGATGTCGTGAAAATGGCCGCCACCAAAAAGCGTATTGATATCGACCTCGACCAATTGATCAAGGTTGATGATGCTCGTCGCGCTATTATGCAGCGCATGGAAGACAAGCGCGCCGAACAAAACCGCATTGGGCAGGCAGTGCCAAGCTCCAGTGCTGAAGAGCGCCCAGGACTGATCGAGCAACTCTCCGCTATCAAAGCTGACGTGCAAAAGGCGGAAGAAGAACTAAAGCCGGTGATGACGCAGTGGCAAGCCCTGATGCTCCAGGTGCCGCAAATCCCCGACATGAGCGTGCCCGACGGCGCAAGCGATGAGGACAACCAGGAAGTGAGGGTTTGGGGTGAACAAACTAAATTTTCATTCGAGGCGCGCGATCACGTCGACCTGATGACCACACACAATATGGTCGACTTCGAGCGTGGCACCAAAGTGCACGGCTTTCGCGGGTACTATCTGGTGGGCGACGGTGCACGCCTGTCGTGGGCGATCTGGAACTATGCCAATCAATTTTTTATGAACCGTGGCTTTACGCCAATTATCCCACCCGCCATTGTGCGCAAGCAAAATCTCTACGGCACTGGGCATCTCCCGAACGAAGCCGAGGACGTGTACCACACGCAGGATGAAGACTACCTGATCGGCACCAGCGAAGTGTCAGTAATGGGGTATCACTCTGACGAGGTGCTGACAAAGGATGAGCTGCCAATCAAGTATCTCGGCTTTTCACCGTGCTATCGTCGCGAAGCCGGCAGTCACGGTAAAGACACCAAGGGGCTGATTCGAGTTCATGAATTTTACAAACTAGAACAAGTCGTACTCTGCGAAGCGTCGCACGAACAGTCAGTCAAATACCACGAAGAGATCAACCGCAACACCGAGGAATTCATTGAATCACTTGGCATCCCGTACCACACGGTCCTCAACTGTGGTGGCGACCTCGGGCAGGGGCAGGTCAAGAAATACGACATCGAATTATGGGTCCCCGGTGAAAATAAATACCGCGAGATTAGCTCGGCCAGTTACTTTCATGACTTTCAGACGCGTCGGTTTAATACCCGCTACAAAGACACTGACGGCAAACTGCGCTACGCGCACTCGCTCAATTGTACCGCGATACCAACGCCGCGTATTCTGGTGTCACTGGTCGAGAATTTCCAGCAGGCAGACGGCACGATTCGCGTGCCTGACGCACTGGTGCCATTCTTTGGCAAGCCGCAGATCGGCGAGTAACGCATGTGATCTGCTAGAATGGCAGGCATGAAACCGGAGACAATCGCGCTGATTAAGCAAATCGTATTTGGGGTGCTACTCCTGGTGCTGACGGCCGGCGTGCTATATGCGACCTACCAGCTAACTCGATTGGAGGCACTGACTATTGATGCCGTGACAGTTAGCGGCGGCGAAACGCTACCTCTCGGCGCACTACAGTCTCAAGTTGAGGCAGAGCTCGAGGGGGAATATTTGTTTGGGTTATGGCCACGGCGGTTCGTGTGGACGTACCCCGAGCGCGATATCAAAGCGGCGCTCGCAGAGGTCGAACGTATCAGTGACATCGCTATTGCTCGCAGCGGCCGGACGATTGCGGTGGCGCTGACTGAGTCTGATCCGCACGCATTGTGGTGTGATAGTGTCGCGTCTAGCAGCGATTGCGTGTTCATTGATCAAGCGGGTGTGGCGTTCGCGCGGGCGCCAGAGCTGTCTGGCGCACTCTACACGCGCTACGTCGAAACTGGCCGCACCGCCTCGGTGACCGAGCAATTTGCGACTACCAGCACGTTCGCTTTTTTAGAAGACACGCACGACACCCTAGAGCGAGAATTAAACTGGCGGGTCAGGCAGTTCAAGGTCGACCAAGTGGGAGATGTGTCGGTCTACCTATCAGGCGGGAGTGAATTACTCATCGCCCAGACGATCCCGCCTACCGAACTGGTTAATGCTATCCGATCGGTGCAGTCCGCGCCACAGTATGATGACCTGACGCCAGGCAATTTTGCGTACATAGATTTGCGGTTCGGGGACAAGGTGTTCGTTAGCGAGTCAGGGCCACCAACTGACACGGACGTGGCAACCAGTACGGCCACCACGACCGCCAATACGACAGCGACCACTAGCCAGCCCGAGACTGAATAGTGGCCGATCATCAATCAAAACCAAATATGAGCAGTAAGAACATTGCTGCTGTCAGCCAGAAGCATGTATTTCCGTGTTGCATATAGTTACCATTCAGGTTGTAGAAGGAAGAACTTTTTGTATACTGCAACGACTATGAACTTTTGGCAATCACTTCCCACGCCATTTCTGACTGTCGCACCAATGGCGGACGTGACTGACGTGGCCTTTCGGCGGATGATCGCGAAGTATTCGAAAGTGAGTGCTGTCGAGCCACTTCCTCAGTCTGAGTCCTCACAAATTCCCTTGCGCGCTACGCGCTCGGCGGTCTCGTCTGCTGTGGGGCAGACTCATGCTCGTACTCATACTGAGGAAGTGGCTCGCACAACAGAGGCTATTGCTCAGACTCATAATCCATTTGTCATGTGGACTGAGTTCGTTGCGGCCGACGGTCTGGTGCGTGCGCCCGAGGAGGGCAAGCAGAAGTTGCTCGCAGACATGCAGTACGATGATACCGAACGTCCAGTGGTCGCACAATTGTTTAGCAGCACACCGGCGCACATGGAATACGCCGCGGCTTTGTGTCGCGAGTTAGGCTTTGACGGGGTAGACATCAACATGGGCTGCCCCGACAAAAGCATCGAAAAGCAAGGCTGCGGCAGCGCGATGATAAAAACTCCCGAACGAGCGGCGGAGGTAATCGCCGCCGCCCAGGCCGGCGCGCGCGCCGGGTCGGAGGGTGGGATCCCGGTCAGTGTCAAAACGAGGTTGGGGTATTACGAGGAGGATCTGGACGGCTGGATCGCCAGTGTGCTGCGCACTAAGCCAGCGGCCTTATCAGTCCACTGTCGCACTCGCCAAGACATGAGCAAGGTGCCGGCGCGCTGGGACCGACTGCCACGCATCGCAGCGTTGCGGGACGAACTCAGTCCCGACACGCGCATCGTTGGTAACGGTGACGTTTTGTCACGGTCTGATGCGCTCGACAAGATCAACACGTTTGGCGTGGACGGCGCGATGGTCGGCCGGGCGCTGTTTGGTGATCCGTGGTTCTTTCACCCAACGCGCACGCTGCCACATAATCTGACTGGTCTGCCCACCAGCGGGGTCGATCGCGAGACGCTCATTGCGTTCGGTGGGCAAGAGGACGGATTAGAAGTGATTAGTATCAACGAGCGGCTCGAGGTGCTGGTCGAGCACACACATGCCTTTGTCGAGTTACTGCCACACAAGAGTTTTAATGTTATGAAAAAGCATTACAAAGGCTACTGCAACGGATTTGATGGTGCTGGCGCCCTACGCAAAGCGCTAATGCAAACCAGCACCCCCGCCGAGGTAGAGGCGATCGTTGCCGACTTTCTCACGACCGTACGGTAGTTATGCCATGCTCGTTTGTTGATGTTCACTGACAAAATTGTACAATACAATTAATGAACGAAATACTGCACGCCAATGTATTCTTCATTATTGCGTCACTGGCGACGCTCGTGTTCACGATGTTTGTGTCTGTGATCTTATACCAGATCTACAAACTCGTGCGGACACTGCGGCGCATCTTAGAACGCATTGAACTTGGTAGCGAACAAATGGCCATTGACCTACAACACGCGAGACAAATGCTCGCCGGGGGTGGCATGTTGGGGCGCGTACTGGGCTTCTTTGCGGGACGCAATCGACGAGATTAGCCACGCTAATAACTACGAATACACATGACTAAAAAAACTGATAAAGCAAAAAATACCTTACACAAAACCAAGGTCTCTCTAGAAAAAACTGCCGCCAGCACCAAAGCCAAAGTAGATAATCTGACACAGACGCAGAAAGTCACTATGGGCGTCGGACTGACGGCAGCGGCAGTTGCTGCTGCCGGTGCGTACTTTCTGTACGGTAGCAAGACCGCCGATAAAAACCGCGAATCTGTCAAAAGCTGGATGCTGAAGGCCAAGGCCGAAGTCCTCGAGCGTCTTGAGGACGCCAAGCACATGTCTCGCGAAGAGTACGAGGAACTAATCGCTGCCGTCGCTGGCACGTACGCTGGCGTTAAGGGAGCGAGCAAAAAAGACATCAGCGAATTTGCTGCCGAAATGCAAGAACACTGGCACACTCTCGAAAAATTCGGCAAGCCTAAGAAAATGAAAGTTGAAGCGAAAGCCGAAGTCAAAACGCCAAAGAAAACAACTACTAAAAAGAAAACCACTGGCAAAAAAACCACCGCCAGCAAATCCAAGAAGAAAGCTGACGCCTAACTGGCACCCCCAAAACGCCGCGCCCTCATTGTGTATTAAAATGAGCGCGGCGTTTTGCTATACTACAAGCCATGCACCACACTACCGCGCTGTATCGCACGTACCGACCTACAACATTCGACCATGTCCTTGACCAAGACCACATTGTCAGTGTTCTCAAAGGCGCAATTGACAAGGGCACGCTGCCGCACGCCCTGTTATTTTCGGGGACGCGCGGCACCGGCAAGACGACGCTCGCCCGGATATTCGCCAGCTCCATTGGCACCAACCCGATCGACGTGTACGAGATCGACGCCGCCAGTAACCGCGGCATCGACAACATCCGCGAACTGCGTGAGGCTGTCCATACGCTGCCGTACGAATCGACGCACAAGGTCTACATCATTGACGAGGTGCACATGCTCACCAAAGAAGCGTTCAACGCCATCCTTAAAACTCTCGAGGAGCCACCGGCGCACGTGATATTTATCCTCGCCACCACCGAGGAGGAAAAGCTGCTCGATACCATCATTTCGCGCTGTCAGGTGTTCCGCATGCATAGTCCATCAGTCGCGGTACTGCAGTCGGCGGTCATTGATATTGCCAAACAGGAAGGGCTCACCCTCGAAGCAGCGGCGGCTGCGCTGGTGGCTGTGGCTGCGAATGGCTCGTTCCGCGACGCGCTCAGCATCCTGCAGAAAGTCATCATGGCCTCGGGGGTCGCGATCGGCACGCCGGACGAAGTCGCCTTGATCATCGGCGCGCCACGTGTGGCAACGCTCGAGACATTCGTGCGCGCCCTGCACGCTGGTGACGCGGCCGCTGCGATCCAGGCGATCAGTGACGCCCTCTCAAACCAAGTTTCGCCTGAGCTGTTTTTGCGACAATCGCTCGATATCTTGCGGGCGGTGATACTGCTACGCAATCAGGTCACGATCGATTTGGCACACCTGCCGGACTCGCTCGGTACACTTGCTCGCGAACTGTCTGCTGCCGACACACCGATCAACTCGGCCATGCTGGCTCGCTTCTTGCGGGCTGCCGAGGAGCTGCAATACAGCCCGATCCCACGCCTCCCGCTCGAGCTCGCGGTGGTGGAAGTGTGTAAGAAATAAGTCGAGGGTATGAAAATCATCCTCATCCGTCACGGTCAGACCACCGAGAACGTTGCGCGCCGGCATCAGCCAATCACGACCAAATTATCCTCAGTCGGCCGCGATCAAGTGGACGCGGTGGCTCGCGAACTGCGCGCCCAGTATGCATCAGACAGAGTTGCGATCCTGTCCAGTCCGCTCAATCGCGCATTAGAAACCGCTAGCACTTTGGCGGCAGCCTTTGGGGTTATTCCCAGCATCGATCATTCCTGGCGGGAATTAGACCGCCCGCGCCATCTCGAAGGTTGGCGGCATCGCAGCCCACGCTCGCTGTTGTACTACTGGCGCTGGTGGCGGGGCAGTGAACGCGCTCGGGACACACGTCCAGGCGAGTCGTACGCTGCGGTGCGCGCCCGTACACAGCAAGCCAAGGTAAACGCTACCCTCTACGCCGAACAGTCTGGCGTAGAGGTGCTGCTAGTGGTCTCGCACACGGCTTTTATCAATTTGTTTGTGGCGCACGTGGCGCGCACCGAACCTCTCTCGCTATGGTCAGCAATGCTAGTGTTCGTACGGCTACTGCGGATGAAGAACGCGGCGTACATCACATTCGAGTACATCGAGGGCGAGTGGGTGCAACTGACTGACTTGCAAGTCTCAAAAAGTTTGGCAAGATAGTGAGCACCAGTATAGTCAAGAAGAAGATCTACTGCCCGATCGTCTAGTGGTAGGACTGCGGTTTCTGGTACCGTCAACCGGGGTTCGAATCCCTGTCGGGCAGCATTGACAACATGCGCATTAAGTGTATGTTTTTATAAACTAGTTCCAGGGGGAGTTCTATAAATGTACGTAAGAAGAAAAGCTGTTATCTTTTCTGAGGTGACTGACGTAGGCTCTCGTTCAGTGTTCGACTATTTGCCTACAAACGGTAGGTTGATACGGAATGATCGTGGTGTTGTAGTTGGAAAGTACGGATGTGAAGACAGGGGAATATACTATATGTGCGACTGTCGCGGAAGGTCGTACTTCGGAAATATTCTCGATACGGTGCTGGTTGCACGAATTCAAGAATATTTTGATCACTACTTCCACACCAGAAAAACAAATTGCGCTTCTATGGCGCAGTACTTAACTACTGGCGAGTTCACCGAGCCTGGTAATGCAGCTGCAATGCTAGTATTAAATCAGGGTATGCGACCGTACGACAGTGCTAGTCGAGTTCAGATAGGGGATATGGTGTGTATTCTATATGCGCAGCACTTCCTGAAGTCTCGTAAGCTGCCTAATGTGAGGCAACTTATGAGGCGTGCTAAAAAAGTATGGCATCAACGTCAAACGTTTGTTGCAAATACTACGCTAAGTCACAGCTCCTACACCCCAACGCAAATAAGATCAATGTACGCATCCGGGGCATTTGCCGACTTTCACTTTATGGTCTGCGTAGATCGTCTGCAGGGTCAACCGGTCTGGCTTTCTCAATTGGGGTATCGAGAAATTGATGAAGAGCAAGTGTCTGTGGTGCTTACCGTAGGAGAGCATAATCCTTATCCAGACTGTGTACCGATGTACACGCTTATAAAGAAAAGGAGAGGTAAGTAGCCTGCGAATGGGAAGTCCGTTCGCGGGCTTTTCATTTGTATATTATAGTTCCAACATCGTCCCAGACAGCTAGCAAAAATTATACAGAAAGTAATTATTATGAGCTCGCAATTAGATGACTTTTTACAATGTAATTCTGATTCAGAACTCAGGGAGTTGTGTATTCAATTTTTACGTTGCGACGGTAATAATACAAAGCTTGCGCTCCATCTTGAGTCTAGGTCAGGCGCATCTGTCACTCTGGAAAAGGTTTTACTACAAAACCTGGTCAAGATTAATGGTCCTGACAACTCATTCCAATGGTACGAAGAACCTAAAATGTGGGAAAAGCGTGTTACAGCACTCGCTAAGGCCATGCAAGAAGAAGGGTATAAGCCCTTACCACTCATTATCACTAACTTTTGGGGAGAAGAAACAATTGCGGACGGTAATCATCGCCATGAAGCAATGCTAAGGTTAGGAATGCAAGAATATTGGGCAGTAAAATTTCTTATCTAAGACTAGTCAGCACTACGTAGTTTTTTGACCCCATCCTCACTCTCGCGTAATGTACGACTAATGCAAAAGGGGACTATAAAAAAGGAATTATGGGACGTGATCGTGATCGGCGGTGGCGCCGCCGGCATGTACGCAGCTAGTGCGGCCGCGCGCAGTGGCGCGCGGGTGCTGCTGCTCGAGAAAAACGAGGAACTCGGGCGCAAGCTAGCCATCACCGGTGGCGGGCGGTGCAATATCACTAACAATCGACCAATTAGTCGGGATATGTTGGCGCAGTATGGCGAGGCGGGGAAGTTCTTATTCTCGGCGTTTGCGCAGCACGGTGTCACCGATACGATCCAGTGGTTTGCGGAGCGCGGACTGGCGGTTAAGGAAGGGAACGACGGGCGGTTATTCCCAGTGACCGAGCGCGCATCAGATGTCGTCGCCGCGCTCACGCAAGCGTTGCAAGATGCTGGTGTGCAGGTCGTGACTGGTAGCGTCATCAAAACTATAGAGCGGGTCAAAAGCAGTGGTGGAAGTCACGAAAGTCTGGCTGACGAATTGTTTGCCATTATTACCAGCCGCGCGCAGTACCACGTAACCCGGGTGATTATCGCAACTGGCGGGTATTCACGGCCCGAGACCGGCTCGACCGGCGACGGGTTCGGCTGGGCTCGCACGCTCGGACATACGATCAACGACAGCGACATGGCACTGGTGCCACTGACGCTCCATACCGAATGGACCCGCGCGCTCAGTGGGCTGGGACTACCGGATGTTGGGTTGCGAGTGCTGGCTGACGGATCGACCGTCGCCAAGGGCAGGGGACGGATGCTATTTACGCACCTTGGGGTCAGTGGACCGCTCATCCTCAATCACAGCAAGCTAGTGGGTGATGCGTTGCAGTATAACGAAGTCACATTGCTGCTGAATGTGCTGCCGGATCTGGATGCGGGTGCGTGCAAAGAGTGGCTTCATGAGTTGTTGCAGACCAATAAAACTCTGCAAAATGCGCTGGCGCAAGCCTTGCCCGCCCAACTAGTGCGCGGGTTATTGGCAGAGTTGGAGGTCGCCGGCGATACCCCGTCGCACAGTGTCTTGAGCGAAGATCGCAAACGTGTGCGGCTGTATCTCCAAGCCATCCCGCTACGCGTCAAGGGACTGATGGGGCCGGACAAGGCGGTCGTTTCGTCCGGTGGGGTACGCCTTGAGGAAATAGATTTCCGGACAATGGAATCGAGGTTGGTGC
Source organism: uncultured Candidatus Saccharibacteria bacterium (assembly GCA_964626635.1). GTDB lineage: Bacteria > Patescibacteriota > Minisyncoccia > Phycocordibacterales > UBA918 > OLB19. The sequence goes on along the minus strand of CAZVFY010000001.1, from coordinate 192,618 downwards.
CGGGGCTGTACCTAGTGGGCGACATGCTCGATATAAACCGTCCGTCGGGTGGGTATAGTTTGCAGTTATGCTGGACCACTGGCTATGTTGCTGGGTTAGCGGCAGCCGCATCACGTCCAGTAAACGCGGCAAGTGTGGGCTGACAGAATACTCAAGAATTTGCTAGGATGTATTTATGAATCAAAACCCTCCCATGCCCGTTGGTCGTGTAATCGAAGTACAGCGCGCACACGTCACGGTCCGTCCCGAGGAGCGTCTGGCGGATACTAGCAACGCCGCTGATCATGACGACGTGCTCGCCATCGTCAGCGGCGAATTCCATGAGGCTGGTGAATACCCTAAGGTCGGCGACTGGGTGCGATATACGATTGACCAGGGCGACGAACGACGTTTGCGCGGGGTAGTGCGGACCGTTCTGCCGCGTAGCAGCTTCATCAAGCGCTACGACCACACCAATAACCGCGAGCAGATCATCGTGACCAACGTCGACGTGCTCGCGGTGGTGATGGGACTAGACGGAGATTACAACGAAAGCCGATTAGGGCGGTACTTGCAGCTGGCCGCTGACAGCGGGGTGCGACCGCTCATTATTCTAAATAAATTAGACGTGCTCGGTGAGGAAGAGCTGCAAGCCAGAGTGACTGCCGTCAGCACGCTCGCGCCCACTGTGCCGGTCATTACTACCAGTGGGCTTGATGGGGCCGGGGTGAGCCAGATCCTCGAGGCACTCGGCGACGGCGAGACGATGGTGCTACTTGGTTCGTCGGGGGCGGGTAAGTCTACTTTGACCAACTGGATCCTCGGCCGACAGCTACAAAAGACTAATGACGTACGAACAGATGACAGTCGTGGTCGGCATACGACCACTACCCGCAGTCTATTTGTGATACCCACCAACCCAGTCGCATATCTGATCGACACCCCTGGTATGCGCGAACTAGCGCTCGAAGAATCGGGCGTTGAACAGTTAGATCAGTCTGATGCGTTTACGAATATCGAGCGGATCGCGCAGGATTGTAAGTTCCGCAATTGTGATCACGAGCAAAGTGCCGGCTGTGCGGTGCTGAAGGCACTCAAGACTGGCGAGCTCGATAGTGCCGAATACCATAACTTCCTAAAATTACAGGACGAGTCCGCGCGGCGTGGTAAGCAGGTTAGGCGCGCTGATCGTTATCGCAATCAGCGGACTGCTCGGGCCGACAAACAATCCCGCGAAGCCTACAAAGAACAGCTGCGTCGCCGCTAAAATAAGGTATACTGGGTGGCATATGGATCAACACAATCATTCGGACACTTCCGACACTACGCCGCAGCCAACCACTACTCCAGTAGCTACACCCGCAGTTGCGGCCAGCACTAACCAATTACTCATCCCAATATCAATCTTAATGGCAGGGGCCTTTGTTGCGATTGGGCTTTTCTTCGGCTTACAGTCCATGAATAGCGGCGGTCCACAGATCGTCAGTCAACTCGATGCGCGAATCTTTACGCTTGCGGAAGCAGCCGGTGTGGATCGTGATGAATTAATCGAGTGTTTAGCGAGTGGCGAGATGAGTCAAGTGGTTGAAGCTGACTCGCAAAATGCGCTAGAGACGGGTGGTCGCGGTACACCGTGGAGCATCGTGATCGGGCCAAATGGTACTTATCCAATCAACGGGGCCTTGCCACCCGAAGCTGTCAATCAGATCCTCGACGCTGCCCGCAGTGGCGCTGAACTGCCGGTTGATCCGGAAGCGCCCGAGTTAAATACCGATGCCGTTACACCACTGTCAGACACCGATTACCGCAAGGGACCGGCTGACGCCACTCTGACCATCGTCGAATACTCTGACTTTGATTGTACCTTCTGCAGCCGATTCCACAGCTCGATGCAGCAAGTCATTAATACCAATGATGACGTAGCGTGGGTCTACCGGCACTTCCCACTAGATCAGATCCACCCCGATGCACGAAGGGTAGCAGAGGCATCTGAATGTGTTGGTGCGCTCGGCGGCGACGAAGCGTTCTGGTCATTTACTGATGGCTACTTTGGCGTCTAAACATTTCTACCGTCCTATTGTCTGGTCGTACGGATTACTCGGGGCATTGTTGTCTGCCAGTGTGTACCTCGCTGGCTTACTGCTACCGAACTGGTCCAATGTCACGCTCATTATCCAAACGAGTGGTTGGGCAAGCGGTCTGGAAATGGCGTTTTCTATCGTTCTTGCGCCACAATTCACCTACACCTCAGTGGCATTGTTAGGGCTCATCATTGCCGCACTACTGAGTGCGAGCAATATCATACTGCTTGCGGTCTATATCCGTATCCGACAATCAGTCCGCAGCACGGCGACTGCGACAACGATTGCGCCAGTTGGACTGCTTGGGTTGTTCGCGAGTTTTATTGGTTTGGGATGCGCGGCTTGTGGTGGAGTGGTGCTGCTCACATTACTCAAACTGCTCGGTGCCACATTCCTGCTGACGTACTTGCCACTCCACGGCAACGAGTTTGTTTTGCTGGGGATTGGGCTGCTCGGGTGGTCTAATTGGTATTTATATAAAAAAGTATTTGCCCCCAAAACCTGCTAATGTGTATGAGGTTTAATGTACGTGTAGGCGGCTAGTACACTTCGCGGATCTTTCGTTTGTGCTCTTTGTAATCGACCGAACAGTAGTACGCTCTATCAGGACCATGGAAATAGTACAAACAATCCGTCACGATCGGATTGAGCGCTGCTAGGACAGCCGCCGGTGAAGGGTTGGCGATGGGTGATGGGGTCAGTCCGGTGTGTTGGTAGGTGTTGTACGGCGAGTCAAGGAACTTGTCGGCTGGGCGGACAGCTGGCCAGTACGTGCCACCGTAAGGCGCTTGCTTAGTTTTGACGTATTGCAAACTCGCATCTAGTTGCAATGGCATATCAATAAATAGTCGATTCCAAATCACGCCAGACACTTCGCGCATGTTGGTAAAGTCGCTGGCTTCTCGTTCGATCAGTGCAGCGATGATCAGTGCGTCTGCCATCGATACCTGCTCGCTCACATCAACTGTGTACCGATCGCGCACATCCTGGTTGAATTTGTTTTGTAGTAACGTCACCACTTCCTGTGGCGTGGCACCTTGATGCGCGAGGTATTGTCCAGGCATAATGTAGCCATTAGTAAAGTCTGACTCATTTTGCTCGACTAGGGCGATGAACTCTTGGCGTTCGGCGCTCGTCCAGCCGACGACGTCACCGATGTTATTGGCGATCATAGCGGTGCGTTCGCCAGCCCACACCACGAACACTCGACTGACTGGCGACGCCAACATCTGAAAGCTGTTGTATGTTTGCAACTCGCGTGTCAAGCGGTTCCACCAACTGTGTTGGGCGTACGTGGCCGCCTCGAGGTGGGTACGGTAGTACGTGTCCGCCGCGTACGACGGAGTGATGGTGGCCGCGGCGGGGTCGACGCTGACAGGGAATGCATCGCCAATATCGTACGTGTGTGCAGTGCTAGCCGATTGGTGCGCCATCCGGCTGGTATATCCCAGTAAGAGCGCACCCGCCAACGCACCAACACCCAGGCTGCCCAGGGCGGCAACAACCGTCCGGCCGATTACGCTTTTAGCTGGCTGACTCATAATCATTAGTATGCCACGCTCCGGACGGTCATGCGATGTGTTGTATACTACAAGGGTATGAAAATATTACTACCGCTAGTGATTGCAGCGTTTGTGGTTGCGGGTTTCGCGTACTACACATTGTTTACCGGTCCGACTATTCCCGAAGCTCGCAACGAGTCAATGGCGACTACACCCACACCCGACCGAGAGTCAGCCGACCCGACTGAACGCCAAGCCTTCTCTGGCACGGGTAGTATGTATCGTTTGCTCGAGCGTGGGGACAGTCTCGAATGCGCCATCGAATACACCGCGATTGACGCGTCCGTGACAGGGACGATGTTCACCGATGATGGTGACCTCCGCGGTGATTTTGTGGTGCCGAGCCCAGACTTGGTTAGCCAGTCAGTCCGGTCAATTATTATTGAGGAAGGCACGATCTATGAATGGGTAGATCTAGACGGGGACGTCTCTGGCAGCCGCCAGCCAGCGCAATTTGACGCAGCAACGCTCGAGCGTCTCGTGTCACCAGTCGGCCTGAGCCGCGAGGTGTCATATGACTGTCTAACCTGGCCGCAAGTCGATCGGACAGTATTCACGCCCCCGACCAACGTGTTGTTTACCGACCAGTCAGCAGCAGTCGTCGAAACAGGGCTGATATTTGATGGGGAGGAGGAGTTTTAAAAAGACTAGCTCACAGCAGTTTACACCCGGCTAGACAGCAGGGCCATAATTACTATCAGTAAAAACACCCCAGCGGTGAGGACCGCGCCGGCTGCCATATCTTTACTTTTACCAATGTCGTCGTGACGCTCTGGGTGTATGCGATCAAGGGCGGCTTCGATAGCTGAATTCTGTAATTCGGTGATCAAAATGAGTATGTACGCCAGGAGTAAGAACAATACTTCCCACACGGCCAATGGTTGAAAGTACACGAGCGCACCGATGACGACCGCACCTATTAAATATACCTGTGACCGATAGCTGCGGTCGTGTGCCAAGGCGTAACCGATGCCGCGAATGGGGTGTGAATAGCGGGTGATTATTTTCTTCATTTCGTTATTGTACCCTACCGTAATCCTTTTCAGCGTAGACACTGATGGTCCGGCGCTTGGCGGCACCACCTTTGGCGCGGTGGCGGTTACTACGGTAAATCTGGCGCACGATAAACCGCTCTTCGAGAAACTCTCGCAAGTCCGCCTCGCTGTACACGTACTCCGGCACGCCCATCACCGGGTGGATATATGACTGCGGTTCGGGGCCCGGGTGATCCTTGAATAACCGTTCGCTGTGCCGATCATCGTCCAGCAAAAACGTCTTCATAAATAAGAACCCGCCTGGTTCGAGGACGCGCCAGAGCTCGTCCCGTAGCACTATACGTTCAGACGCATTCAGGAAGTGCGACGTCATCATGTCGAGCACGAGTTTCTGTGACTCGTCCTTGGCTGGTAGTGGCGCGCCAGCGGACTGTATGTGGTACTCGATCGGCAGGTGTTCGGTGTTGCTGATCCGTCGGGCCTGCGCGACCGCCGCCGACGATATATCGAGTCCGATGCCGTGCAGGCTGTACTCACGAGCGAGGAAAATCAGGTTGCGGCCATTCCCGCACCCGGCGTCTAGGACGCTCGCAGGCAGGGTGACTATATCGCTGCGTTTACGTCTTTCTAAATACCTCAAGAATTTCACCAAGTCACCCGACTCGGCGTCAGATAATTTGAGGTGAGACGGGTTGGTGTACTCGGTGTCCCAAAAAGTCGCGCCGTGGACGGAACGCTTTTTCTTGGGGGTGAAGTTCGGTTTGCGAGGCATATTAGCAAAAGAGTAGCAGAAGTACGGCTGAATATAAAGAAATCGCCACCGAGGTGCCATGTCAATGGCGATCTCGGTGGCGGTGTGGGCTGCCTATGCGGCGACCGTGGGAAGCTCTTGCTGCATTTCGCGTAGCATACCGAGAAGCCGCGGCTTGGACCACTCCTGCTGGGAGTTCTCGGGTTCTAGAATGGTCAGCGTTGCGATGATCCGCTTGCAATTGGCGGCGCGGGTGGATTTCTGAAGCCACTCCTCATCCTCTGCATAGGTATGATCCGACAGCAGATTGAGAGCGAATCGCTCTGCCAGTTCGTAGTGAGTGAATGCGGTCATTGCGGCGAACCTCCATTTGTTCGTTATCGTCTAAATAGAGTATACACATTATACTAATTTTGTCAATACTTCACCAACCACCGATTTGCCCCTGCCTTGAGCAACTCCACCACCACCACCTGTAGCACTAGCCACACCGCCACGAACATAGCCCACTCAGTCGACAACGTAGTGATCTCAAATTGGGTTTGGAAAAATGGTAGGTATAGCGTCAGCAACATCAACGACGAGCCGACCACAAACCCGACGTTCAACATTTTGTTCTGCCAGAAACGGTAGCGCCAGAGGGGGCGCGACAGGTCGAGAAATGAATACGCAATCAAGAGGGTATAGAACCCAAACGCAGCAAACAGCACCGTCCGTGCCATGGCCAGATCGACCCCGCGCCCCAGCATTGTGAGGTACAGGGTCAGCAGTAGCCCCGAGATCACCACGCCGACCGAAATGGTCAAAAATATCACTCGTGGATCAAATAACGTGCGCGCGGTTTGGTCAGTCTCGCGCATCATCAACCGATCAAACGCGTAGGCGATAGCCGGGATGCTACCAGTAAATAAATTGACCCAGATGATCTGCACCGCGGTCAAAGGCAAAGCCACACCGGCAATGATCGCACCGCCCACCAGGATCAGCTCGTCGAGTGCGTTGCTCATCAGGTACACAAACATCTTTTTAATGTTGCTGAGGATCTGTTTGCCTTCCTCGATAGTGGCGACAATCGTCGAGAAGTTATCATCAAGCAGCACCAGGTCAGCGACGCTCTTGGCCACGTCCGTCCCCGAACCAACCGCAATGCCGATATTGGCGGCCTTAAGACTGGGGGCGTCATTTACGCCGTCACCGGTCATGGCGACGATGTGATTGCGGCGCTCTTGAAACAAGCGCACCAGACGCAGCTTGTCCCGTGGGGTGACGCGCGCAAATATCCGGACGTGATCAAGTCGGGCGTTCAGCTCGTCGTCAGATAGTTCTGACACCGCCGCGCCGCTCATGACGTGGGACTCGTCAACGTTCCAGCCGATCTGGCGCGCGATAAATAGTGCCGTACCCGGCAAGTCACCAGTGGCCATGACCACGTGCGTGCCGTACGACGCGATTTGTCGCAGCGACTCGGGGACTTCGGCGCGGATCGGATCATAAAAGCTCAGGATACCGAGAAACTCGATATCATCAATGTGATCAGGGTCACCATCGACGGCGGTACGCAAGATACCGACCCCAATAATGCGCTTGCCACTGGTACTGTGCAGCTGCAAGGCGTTTGTAATATTGGCCTGCTGGGTAGTGCTCAGCTGACTGCGAGCCACCAGCACGTCGGGGGCTCCCAGTACTACGTGGCTGGCACTTGGTAAGCTCTCAATAAATTGCTTTGGTAATTTGGAAACGCTAAATTTATGTTTTGACGAGAATGGCACCACCACCGGTGTGGCTGCCGCCGTGTGCGGGTCGATGCCATGGGCCGCAGAGGCTTTCACAATGTTGCCCTCTAGGTCGTCACCGGTCAGTCGCCAATCAGCCGGGGCGGCGTCAGGGTTCTCGATGATGACATCCGTCGCTGCCAGCGCCAATCGCAAAATATCGCGCTGCGGGGTGGCGTAGTCCGAAATCTGGTCGCGGAGTGTAAAGTCAGTGGCCTGGAGAGTGGCAACGGTATCAATGTCCCGCAGTTCGAGTTTGGCTTCGGTCAGCGTACCGGTTTTATCGGTGATGATCAGCGTGGTCGAGCCGAGTGTCTCGGACGCAGTTAAATTCCTAATGATGCCACGGCGTTTGGCGATCCGTTCGACGCCAATCGCCAGGATAGCGGTCAGGCCAATTGGTAGCGCCTCTGGTACCGATCCGACTAATACCGCCACCGACAAGACGAGCATTTCGTAGAATTCTTGGCCTTGACGTAGGCCAATATAAAACACCGCCGACACCAGGATGGTCGTGACAATAATGATCACCCAGGTCAGCCGACCCATCGCCCTTTGCAGGGGTGTCAGTTGGTTTTTAGTGTCTTGGACTAGGGCGGCGAGTTTACCGATCTCGGTCCGGGCGCCGGTCGCGGTCACGATCCCGAGCGATGAACCACTGACCGCCAGCGTCCCGGCGTAGAGCATATTGGTGCGATCCGCGAGTGGTGCGTCAGCCGCCAGTGCCGCCACGGTCTTGGTGACAGGTAGCGACTCGCCGGTCAGGACGGCCTCGTCTGATTTGGCGTCGATAGACTTGATGATCCGTATATCAGCACTGATCCGACTGCCACTGGTGATGCGCACCAGATCACCAGGCACCAACTCGGCGGCGTCGATATCACGCTCGCGGCCGTTGCGAATGACCCGGGCGCGGTTCTCGACGTATGACCCGAGACTCATGAGTGCTTGTTCCGCCCGCCACTCTTGGAAAAATCCCAGCACTGCATTTACGAGCACTGCAAACGCAATAATTCCCGCATCAAGCCACTCGGACAGACTGGCAGTCAACACGATCGCTGCACACAGGATCAAGATCAATGGGCTCTTGAACTGGCGTAATAGAATCCGTAGAGGAGATGGTTTGGTTTCGGTTTTGATCTGGTTGCGTCCGTAGCGCTGTTGGCGTTCTGTGACCTCGGCTGCATCCATACCTTGGTCTGCATCGGTTGTGTGATTGGCGATGACGGTCTCGGTGGCATCGGCCCATGGCGTGCCTAATAGCGGTTCATTCATATGCACGTATTGTAGCAATCGTCGCCGGAGGTTCTGGTCAGTAATCCGCCTGGCTGGTACAATGTTGAACATATGAATATTCTAAAGAATCCGTGGGTACTTATTGGTGGGTTTGCTGTACTGCTGTTTGTCGGCGCGTTTGTATTGGCCGATCAAGCTCAAGAGGCCAACAACGCCGGCATTGAAGACATCGTACACGTCAAAGGCAATCCGGACGCTGACGTGACATTTGTGAAATACAGTGATTTCCAGTGTAGTGCCTGCGCTCAGGCGTATCCAGTGGTCAGTAGCATTGTTGACGAGTATGGCGATAAATTGCGGTTTGAGTACCGTCATTTCCCGATCGAACGGATACACCCGTACGCCGTACAGGCAGCGATGGCAGCCGAAGCGGCCGGGCAGCAAGGGAAATTCTACGAATTTCATGATCTCCTGTTCGAGAACCAGCAAGTCTGGGCTAACAGCCCAACGCCGAACGTACTATTCACCGAGTATGCCGAGCAATTGGGACTTGATATCGACCAATTCGAGCGCCAAGCCCGCGCGTCAGTATTGCGCGACAAGGCGCGTGCACAATTCGCCGAAGGGCGTGACGCCGGTGTGACTGGCACGCCAGCCTTTTTCCTCAATGGTGAACAGTTGCGTGGCGAAAATGGCGGCCCGCTCTCGTACCCCGAAGTGATCGCTCGCGTTGCCGAGGTAGTGGGTGAGCCATTGCCAGAGGTAGCAGAACCTGCGACCGAAGGTGTTGGGGAAGCTGATGGAGGTGGGGAAGAAGGGGTGAGGTTTGGGCTTTAGTCTGCCGCGTATCGTTGTGCAGCTAACCGCTGAATATATTCATATGTCAAATTTGGCTGATTTACGTCAGTCAACGTGCGCGATCCATCCCAGCCAGGCTGCCAGTTGAGTTCGAGAAACAAGAACGCGCCGTCTTTGTATAGGACGTCGACTCCGGCAATATGACATCCAAACTTTTCTGCGATCTGTCCAGCAAATACATGTAAACTATTTGAAAGCTCTGGTTCTGTCGCAGTCATGGTGGCGCCAGCGTGCAGATTGCCTCGAAAATCATCGTTTCCAAGTATGCGTTTATAACTTGAGACACCTTGATTTCCTAGCGTGTACACTCGATACTCGCCGTCGGGCACGATGTACTCTTGATATATGCAGTTGTTGACGTTGTTCTCTGCGGTATAGTCGATAAACTCTTGTTCGGTATGAATGAGAGCGACGGCTGTGCCATGGGCACCGACATTAGGCTTTATGACAAACGTATCGTTAAGCTCGGCGACAATTTGCTGGTACGTGGCCGGCCCCCAGTAAGTGGCAGGTTGCGGAATATCACACTGACCGGCGATTATGGCTTGTTGAATCTTCTCATGCGAGTAGGGGTGCTTCTCGCTCGCATTTATCAGTAGTTTATTGTGTTTTCGGCAGAACTGTATTACTTCAGCGAGAATCGTGCGCCGTAATCCGATCCGGTAGTAAATCACATCGTACCGCAACAATCCATGTAGCCACTGTGCCGACGCCAGTGAGTCAAGTGAAATTAATCTACACGGAATACGCTCAAAACACCCCCCGACTTGGTTCGCGTGAGTAATCATGTCTTGCATGGCAGGGCTGACATCGTTGGCAATAAATCCGACAGAATAATTTGACATATATGATATTAGTAGATTTAATTTGATTTCATGACAGTAATGCGCTATGCTACCAGAACTGAGAACTATGTCGAACCTACTACAACGGTCTGCGTAGTTTTTTTATTGCCAACAAGACTTTATGGATACAGAGATATCATCACTCAAACACATTTTAGTGTACGTTATGAACGTTCCGCCAGGCGTACGTAAATCTGTTGACGCGTACAACGAACTGCATGCCACGGGTTACAAAATCATGCAGTTGTGGGACTCGCGCGTAAAAGATGTGGCCGGAAAGCTAAATGACCCCCAGGTTGATATCGTGGTCAAGTGTAACTTTGCTAATGATGATGCAATCACCGAGGCGTTGGTGCCGTACCGGGATCAGCTGCTGGCGATAACCTGTCGTCAAGAACAATCGCTCGCACGCTTTACACGGATAATTCCGCACGTGCCGTACCTACCAGCTCCAACCACTGAGTCAATCACCTGGGCAGCTGATAAATACCTAATGCGCAAGCGATTTCAGTCGTATGACCCATCGATTACACCACCATTTGCTCTCATCAAGAAAAACTCAAAAGCCGACCGCAAGGCGGTCATCGACCAGGTAGGTTTCCCGATGATCGTCAAGCCGACCAACATGGTGGCCAGTTTGTTTGTGAAAATTTGCTATCACGAGGAGGAGCTCGAACAGGCGACCCGGTACATTCTGCGTAAACTAAAAGTCGCGTATGAAGCAGACAATCGCCTTGAAGAGCCACAAATTATCGCCGAATCGTACATGGATGGTGATATGTATTCGGTTGATTCGTACGTCGACATGCAGGGCACGATCACACACTGTCCACTGGTCCGCGTGCGCACCGGTCGTGACATTGGCCATGACGATTTCTATAACTATTTGCAAGTAACGCCGTCGGCCCTCAAAGATGCTACGGTGGAAAAGGCTCGTCATGCTGCCGAGCAAGCGATTCGAGCGCTCGGGTTACGTAGTAGCCTGGCGCACGTCGAGCTGATGAAAATTGATGATGAATGGAAGGTGATCGAGGTGGGCGCGAGAATGGGCGGCTTTCGGCATCTCTTGCACAAACTTAGCTGCGGCATTGATCATTCGATGAACGATATTTTGGTGCGCATTCCCCAAAAGCCAATTGTGCCAGAGAAATGCACTGGCTATGCGTGCGCCATGAAATGGTTCGCCGCTCGTGAGGGTAAGATTACTGAAATGAAAGGCATCAAAAAAATTGAGGAATTGGAATCTTTTCATAGTATTGCTATGAACAAAAAGATAGGTGACCGCGCGGTATTTTCTAAAAATGGTGGACGTTCGGTGTTTAACTTGTTTATGCACAACGCCGATCGAGCGAAACTCCTTGCGGATATCCGCCGTGTAGAACAGCTGGTCGAAGTCAAGGTCGCTCGCCGCAAAAAGCCCGTCAAACCAGTCTCGACAGACGCTGCTCCGGTGGTGGCAAAATCCACAAATATGACGAACCAAGCTACGCCGAAAAAGAAAGGCGCTGCATCAGCCGGTACCGCAACGAAAAAGCCGGCCAAAACCAAGTCATAGCGCTGACGGACTGCCGCTCAGGTGGTACTATGATCGGTATGTTTCGCACTCGGGATTTTGTACTGTTGCTGTCCGTCATTGCGTTTATGGTGGTGGGGATTAGTGGCACGATACTGCAGGCCTGGGGATCCTCGACTGACACTGTCCCCTCCATGACTTCGGAATTTGCCGCTACGCAATTGGCTACGGACCCAGCCGAGATGAGTGCGGTGATCCCTGATGATGCGCCGGCTACCCGCGCTGCGACTATCGAGCGTCTGCGCCAAAAGGTCGCGCAGGCTGATCTATCGTTTACCGTGCCCGCAGACGGTGCGACCAAGGTCGAGAACGAGGAAGACGGCGACGGTGATGTAGGCAACGCCACCACTTCATCAGATACACTGGCCGATAGCGACACTTTGCTGCCAAGGCTCTGCAATAATTATGCGGCGTATACTGGGTTTTGGGATGCGCGCGACCGGACACTGGTAGCCAGTGCGGGGCAGGTGCAGGTACTCAATCCCGATGCTGCTGTCGTACTGAATATACCAGCGCTACAGGCCGCTGGCCCAGTGCGCTGTCTCGAGTCTAATGTGGCGGGGATCGCGAATGATGCTTCGCTGATCCGCAATAGTGAGTACGCGCTGTACAGTATTTTTCCTAGTGATGTGCAGATTGGCTATACGCTCGATGGGTTTCCGCTCTATGGTCTGGGGGTTGGCGCGGTCGATGAGTGTGGCGGACGAACGGTCGCCGGGCAGTATCGCTACGAATTATCGCCAAACCAACAAAGTGTTGTGCAGTGTCGACGTGGTATCCCCGTATCGCTAAACTAATATTTCCTATGGCCACACTCGTAATCGACATAGAAACCATTGGCAAGCCCTGGGACAGTCTGGATGAGGCGACCCAGCACTCACTCTCGCGGTGGATCAACACAAAACAGTCAAAAACCGACTATGATACAGCGCTTGATACAGTAAAAGACCGGTTAGCACTATCGCCGTTTACCGCGACAATTCTGTCAATTGCGGTGTACGACCTTGAGCGCAAGCGGGGCGTGGTGTACCTGGTCGCACCGGAGGGAAGTGCCAGCAGCGCCGAAACCGTACAAGGCTTTACTATCAAACACTGCACAGAAAAAGAGTTATTGTATGACTTTTGGTCTGGGGCCGCGAGCTATGATGTGTTTGTAACGTTCGCCGGGCGGCGGTTTGATGTGCCGTTTTTATTGCATCGCAGCGCTGCCCTAGGGATCCAACCATCGGTTGAACTGGCTAAAAACAAATACCTTAAATTACAGTCATTCCCCTACGTGGTCGACCTTCAAGATGAACTTAGTTTCTATAGTCGCGACCGTAGTTACTTGGCTTTACAGGTGTGTTGTGCGGCCTACGGGATCGACACTGGCAAGGGGCAGATCGATGGGGCAATGGTCGCAGCGCTCGTCCGTGATCAGGAGTACAATCAGTTAGTCGATTACAATGCTGGCGATACGTTCGCAACGGCCGAGCTGTACGAGCGCTGGTACCAATTCCTCGCGCCCAAGAGTTATAAAAATACGATTGAATATTAAAATAATTGTGTTATAATATACTTAGATAGTATAAACAACTGAAGGAGATGAGCAGTGCTCAACATTCCCGCGTACAAGTCCTGGATGCGTGCACTAGACTTGGGCTATGACGCCAATAATGTATGGACTACAGGGTCACTGCAGAGCTGTACCGCAGCGTACGCACATCTGGAATAATAAAAAGTTCCGAGCAGAAATTACTGAACGGCTGTGGAGTGAGAGCGCTTTCCGCGTAGTTGAGAGAGGAGACGGTAAAGCCAAGCCGCGCTGGTTCGGTATTGTGCCCGTCTTTCACATTCTTGTACTAGGAGGCTGGCGACGAGTATGTGTGCTTGAACCAGCTGAGAATATTGCCACTTCGTGGCGTGTTGGCTGGCTACTCGAAGATGGTCGGTTAGGTGTCAGTTTGGTACCCATTGATCGACGTGTGCGCGTGCTGATTGGACCGACCGATACCACCTTCTTTGGATTTACGCCAAGTGGTGCGCACATCCCGCTACACTCGTACGGGCAGTACGATATTGCGGACACTGAGGGTCTTGAGCATGTGCCGCTATTATGAGGTTACGCGCCGCGAGTGAATACTCGCGGCGCACTTTGTTATACTATTCACATGAAAAACCAAGAGGACAGTAATTTCTTCTGGGGCGCTGCAACCGCCTCGTACCAGGTCGAAGGAGGAATCGACAATTGCGACTGGGCTGCTGCCGCGCGCGATGGTCGCGTACCTGCCTGTGGTCGGGCGTGCGATCATTACAATCGGTATGAGGAAGACTTTGATCTCGCCGTCGAGCTAGGACACACAGCGCACCGGTTCTCGCTCGAATGGGCTCGTATCGAGCCGGAGGAAGGGAAGTACGACATGGATGCCGTAAAGCACTACCGCCACGTAATCCAGGCGCTGCGTGCCCGGAACCTCGAACCGATCATGACGCTGTGGCACTTTACGTTGCCTGAATGGTTTGCGAGGCGCGGCGGATTCGAGCACGCTGACGCCGCCAAAGTATTTGCGTGGTACGCGGCGTTCTGCACGCGCGAACTGGGGGAGGATGTTACTCACATCACGACCATCAATGAACCAATGGTGTTCCTTGACCTCGGCTGGCGCAAGGGGAACTGGCCCCCATTCAAGAAATTTTCGATTGCCGACGGACTGACTATGACCAAGTCCGGCGACGAAGCGCAAAACCGGCCAGATGATTCGCTCTTGCATGTATTTACCTACGTGAAGGTATTGCGCCATTTGGCCGCAGCGCATAACCGCGCGTACGTAGCAATTAAGGCCGTTCGACCTAAAGCTTCGGTCAGTCTCGTCAAACATACTATTGCGTATGACCATAACGGCCAGCTGTGGCCGCGACTGAGGGCGTGGGCGCAAGACTATTTCTTCAATCATACATTTTTGCGGATGGTGATGGATAATTGCGATGCGATCGGACTGAATTTCTATCATTATGTACAGTTCGGCGCGCCAGACAACCCGCGTAAAACCGATATGGGCTGGAACTATGCACCGGAGGGTATTTATCATGCACTCAAAACACTGGCGCGGTATCAAAAACCAATTTTTGTCAGCGAAGCGGGTATTGCTAATCATGATGACTCGATGCGCGCTGAATACATCGAGAAACAAGTCGCTGCGACCCTGCGGGCTCGCGCTGATGGGGTTGATGTTCGTGGACACCTCTACTGGTCGCTGATGGATAACTACGAATGGGCACTGGGCTTTGAGAAGCGGTTTGGCTTAATTGAAATTCATTACGATGACAATTGCCGCCGCGAGATCCGTCCGAGTGCGTGGGTATATAAAGAACTAATTGAGAAACACTCTGCGGTAGACTAAGGTCAGTGAACTGGATTTTACTTGCGACCCTAGGCCAATTCCTCAATGCGGTGGTCGCCATTCTCGACAAGTACATCGTCTCAGATGAGCGCGCCTTACCACGGCCATTCGTGTACGCCTTTTATTCCTGCCTGTTGACTGGTGGGTGGGCATTTATGTACGTGCTGGGACTGATCACAGGCCTTAGTCAGCTGGGGGTGCCGTCGTACCAATCGATTGTATTTCCAACGCTGCCGGTAGTCGGACTATCATTTCTGGCGGCATACACATTCTTTATTGCGTTGGTGTCGATGTACGACGCACTGAAACACGCTGACGCCAGTAACGTCATGCCAATCATCGGTACCGTATCGGCGTTGTCGACGTTTGGGTTGTCGTATTTGTTTCTCGATGCGACATTGTCCAACTCGTTCATCACCGGGATTGTTATCCTCGCCTGTGGGACACTGCTGGTCGCGCAGACACTACCAAAAATCGACGTGTGGCTGCATGTGGTGCACGCTGGCCTGTTCTTTGCGCTCCACGCGATAACCATGAAAGGACTTTTTCTTGAGACTTCGTTTGAAGACGGATTTTTCTGGTCACGCGTAGGGTTTGTGTTGTTTGCGTTGTCGCTACTCCTAGTACCAGAATACTACCGCAAAATCCGCAAACAGACCGGCGACACCAGCAAATCCGCCGGCCTCATTGTGCTCGTCGCCAAGGTGTTGGCTGGTGTTGCCGCGTTCTTGCTCCTCAAGGCGACTGACCTCGGCGAGGTGTCGGTGGTTCAAGCGCTCGACGGGCTGAAATTCGTGTTCATTCTGCTATTTGCCACCTTAATGGCGCAGTACTTGCCAGATAGTGCGACAGACCGTGATACCAGGCCGCGCACGATATTCCGTAAATTACTGTATGTCATTGTGATTGGGGTCGGGTTCTTCACGCTCTTTACCTAATGCAGCTGGTGTGGCGTGCTACCATACGGAATAATGAAATGGCGCTACAAAATCGCATTGGGAATACTGGGCGGGCTAGGGTTGCTGGCCGCCATAGTCGCAATAATGGCGTACAAACCAGTGCCGGACAGCATCACGTACGGCATGTCATTCAATACGCCGTATGCCCGTGAACTGGGACTAAATTGGCAGGAAGCATATGATGCCATTCTCGACGACATGGGGGTGCGTCACTTGCGCCTGACGGCCCACTGGCCAATGATCGAGCCACAGCTAGACGCATATAACTGGGCCGAGCTAGATTACCAAATAACGAGAGCGGAGGAGGTGGGGGCAACGGTTGTACTAGCTGTCGGGCGCCGTTTGCCACGCTGGCCAGAGTGCCATGACCCGAACTGGTTGCAGGATCAGGAGTTTACGCTGGCGGAGCGTAATGCAGCGCAGCTAGAATACATGCAAGCCGTCGTCGAACGCTATCGCGACAGCCCGGCCGTGATGTGGTGGCAGGTTGAGAACGAGCCATTTTTGGCGGCATTTGCGTTCGAACACTGCGGTGAACTAGACAAAGCCTTTCTCGACCAGTCAATCGAATTGGTGCGCGAAATGGATCCCAATAGACCGATCATCATCACTGATTCAGGTAATCTTGGTCTGTGGGCTGGCGCGTATTCGCGCGGGGATGTGTTCGGGACCAGCGTGTACGTTCACTTTTGGAATCCTGAGCTAGGACAGTTTCGCACATGGCTACCACCGTGGTTCTACCGCGCCAAGGAAACGTTGATGGAGTGGCGCTATGGCCAGAAGGAAACAGTCCTTATAGAACTCTCGGCCGAGCCGTGGCTGCTCGAGCCGATTGTCGACGTACCCATACCAGTGCAATTTACCCGGATGAATTTGCAGAAATTTGAAGATATCTTGACCTACGCCGCTTCAACCCGATATGAACAGCAATACCTGTGGGGAGCCGAATGGTGGTATTGGTTAAAATTACAAGATCGCCCCGAAATGTGGGAGCGAGGCTTACAATTGTTTCCCGAAAGTAATTACTACCAATTTGATAAGGCAGCGAAAGACTAATAAATTAGCGGCGTATTAGAAACCACAGCTTATGCAACATTCAAACCAGAATAATACATTCGTTACTATTGTGATTAGTGTCACCACCACGCTTGCTATCATTGGGGTGGTAGCTCTACTCGCGAAAGATCAACTCGTCACATCGCTCGCACAGCAGCTTGACGTTACTCCAAATGCCACCTCAGGACCCAGTGACAATCCGATCATGAGCACTGGCACAACAGCTCCTTTTATTGCGAATGGGTCCGTAGTTGACACCATTGCCGCGGTGAACCCAGCGGTAGTGTCAGTGATCGTGACTAGAGACGTGCCGGTGTTTGAGCGGTTTTACGAAGATAGTTGGTTCGGGTGGTCAGTACCACGGGTGCGCAGCAATGGAACTGAACAACGTGAAGTGGGTGGAGGGTCCGGGTTTCTGGTTTCAAGTGATGGATTAATTGTGACGAATCGTCACGTAGTAGATGATCGAGAAGCAGACTACTCAGTCGTACTCACTGACGGCAATATCTATGAAGCCGAGGTGGTGGCTCGTGATCCACAATTAGATATTGCCTTACTGCAAGTAGCAGATCAATCTGTAACTGATTTACCGTTTTTACAGTTTGGAGACTCCGAAAACCTTCAATTAGGTGAATCAGTGGTCGCTATCGGTAATGCCCTAGCAGAATTTCGAAACTCAGTATCGGTTGGGGTTGTCTCTGGGTTGGGGCGATCGATCGTTGCTAGTGATGGTATGGGTCGAAGTGAAACGCTAGATTCTGTGATTCAAACAGACGCAGCTATCAACCCGGGTAATTCAGGAGGTCCGCTCGTAAATTTGCGTGGGGAAGTTATTGGGGTTAATGTTGCCACCTCAAGAGGCGCTGATAACATTAGCTTTGCGCTGCCAGCGCACGTAGTCGAGACGGTCGTACAGTCAGTTGAAGAGTTTGGCGAGATTGTGCGACCGTACATCGGTGTACGATACGCCAATATTACGTCACAAATTGCCGAGCGGGATAATCTGACGGTCGAGTATGGCGCCCTGATTGTGGGCGATGCCGCCACTGGACTGCGGGCAGTCATGCCCGGTTCACCGGCTGATTCTATCGGTCTGCAAGCAGGAGACATAATTTTGTCTATTGACGATACCAAATTAGAGGGGCGTACGCTTGCTGCGGTGTTGCGTGAATATCAACCAGGAGACACAGTGTCCTTGACTTTGCTAATTGATGGCACTGAAGAAACTGTGGATGTCACCCTAGATCGAGCACCCCAGTCAGTACAATAAAGTAATGCGTAATTTCTTACAGTTTGCGTTTCATTTCTTATACGAGCGCAACTGGCATACCGGTCAGCGAGAACTATCCCGTTCAAGGTTGCGTTTGTTCATCATCTGCGTCATTTTGGTATTGGTAGCATTATTGTTGATCGGGGTATTGCAGGCTCCCGTGTCAGTGCAGTTAGTCCACTGATAACCGGCTAATAATCTAGTGACAGTATGGTATATTTGCTCCATGAGTATTATTGCCCGTTTTCGGGCTGTTCCCGAACAAGATAAGGCTGCTTTGGTTCGCAAATTAGTGTCAAGCAGTACAGCTGATTTTGATTATTTTTATCTGATCGGCTTGTCTACCCTAATGGCAACATTCGGACTGTTATTGGACAGTAGTTCTATTGTGATTGGTAGCATGCTTATTGCGCCACTCATGTATCCGGTTTTAGGTGTGGCTTTGGGACTTGTGATGATGGGCGAGAGAATATCTATTCTCCAGCGGGCTGTGCGTACACTTTTTATATCACTGTCTAGCGGTGTCGTGTTGGCGACCGTAGCAGCGCTTTTGTTTGGCAGCGGCAATTCGTATTTGACCGAGCAGGTCCTCCTACGCACCGAGCCGCACCTACTCCATCTGTTTGTTGCCATTGTAGCTGGAGCGGCGGTGGCGTACATGCTTGCTCGACCAGAGTGGAGCGAGGCACTGCCTGGCGTAGCGATCGCAGTAGCTTTAATTCCGCCGCTTGCAACCATTGGCATTGGGATGGCTGCCCTCGACATTGAAGTCGCGCGTGGCGCGTTCCTAATCCTGATACTCAACCTAATTGGCATTATCGGTATTGCAACCTTTTTGTTTCTCGTTATGAATTTGGGTGAGAAAGAAAATATTGCCACTTCTACTATAAAGAAGGAGGAACTAAAGCGAATAGAGGAAAGTAAGATTATTCAGGAAGTGGAGGAGAGAATAGCTGTCAAGCGAACTGTAATAAGAGAAGATATACAAACATGAAGTATTTGTACCTAATTCTGTGTTGTATAACGTTTCTCGCCCCAGCGTGGGTATCTGCAGATACGGTCATCCGGACCGCGCAAAATTTCGAATTAAGCGGTCAGGAAGCAGTTGACGGTAATTTGGTAGCAATTGGTACGCCAGTCGTTCTCTCCGGCGTGGTTAATGGTGACGGTACATTAGTAGGTAATCGAGTATCTCACAATGGCGTCATTACAGATGACCTGACTGCGGCCGGATTGTTTGTAACTAGCACTGGCGAGGTCGCAGGTGATGTGCGTATTGTTGGTGGTAGTGTCGAGTTATCAGGTACGATCAATGGCGACGTTCTCGTCCTCGCGAACGAAGTATCCATTCTTTCAACTGCAGTGATTGGTGGAGACGTAATTCTTTACGTTAACCGAGCGACTGTTGCAGGAGATATTGCTGGTAGTGTGCTGGGTACCTATGGTGATTTGTCGCTCGATAGTGTAGTGCGAGAGCGGGTAGACGTACGAGTGAATGCTTTTAATATCGGTGCTACTGCATCTGTGACCGAATCAATTCGTTATATTAGTAGTAACGTAGCAGCGGTAGCCCCATCGGCAGTGCTACAAGGTGAGTTGCTGCGTAACGATCCGGTCCAGGCTGATAGCAATCCACTGCTCAGTTTTCAATACGTCGCGCTAGCAACCTTATTGTTTGCATCGTGTACACTGCTATTCATCGCCCGCGCGTCAGTGACCGATCTGATTAAAGGCGCGCCATACCGGGCAATCATATCTGGCCTGGTTGGGTTGACCCTTTTAATACTACTACCAATACTAATTGGCGTACTTTCGCTTACCACGGTAGGGTTATATGTAGCCACCATTCTTTTGCTGTTGTACTTACTGCTGTTTTTGGTAGCGGGAGCGTGTGTGCCAATTCTACTTGGCCATACGTTGCAACGCTGGTTTGCAAAACGAAGCGATATCGGATTGATGTCAGTGCTGTTCGGTGGGTTAGTGATTGGCATCTTGGGGTTTGTTCCTCAAGTATTGGCGTTCGTGTATGGCCTTAGTGTGATGTGGTTGGCTGGTGCAATTGTGCGCCACCTATGGTCAAAAAACTAGCTAAATCGGACCGCCACACCGCTTTAAAGAAAACAGTGTGGGACTATTACGCTGCACACGGTCGGCACGATTTGCCATGGCGAGAAACCTTTGAGCCATACCAGGTATTAGTGTCAGAACTTATGCTCCAGCAAACCCAAGTGGCGCGAGTAATTCCAAAATTTACTGCTTTCTTGGCAACGTTCCCGACGCTATCAGCCTTAGCCACAGCAGATTTATCAGACGTGTTACGACATTGGCAAGGTTTGGGGTACAATCGCCGGGCGAAGTTTTTATGGCAGTGTGCTCAGACAGTGGTTGGGCAGCCAGGTGGAGTGTTGCCTCGCGAGCGATCTGATCTACTGAAACTACCGGGTGTTGGAACCTATACCGCCAGTGCCATTCAAGTCTTTGCTTACAACCAGCCTGTCACACTGATCGAAACTAATGTGCGCCAGGTCTACATTCACCATTATTTTTCGGGCTGCACAGAAGTAAAGGAATCAGATCTTGTCGCACTCGTTTCGGACACTGTTGATACAACAAATCCACGTGACTGGTACGCGGCCTTAATGGACTATGGTGCGCACCTCAAAACTGTGCATGGTAATAACACCCGCGTACTATCGCAGTATCGCAGTCAACCAATCTTTTTAGGCTCTCGGAGGGCTGTCCGAGGAGCAGTATTGCGCCATCTCTCGGCGGGGCCGCAGACGGCGAATGCATTACAGCAATCCATTCACGACGAGCGAGTCGGGGCTGTTCTAGTTACATTAGAAGCCGAAGGATTGATTACGCGCAACGGTCGTGCGTACCGGTTGGGTACCTGACAATTATGTACTATCGCGAGTCAGTGATGGTCATAGTAGCAATCAGAGCCGGTAGCACAAGCACTGCAAACGCTACAAATACTAGATTTAAAGGTATGAAAAGTAATGCAAGACTACCGAATGCTGCGCCTAAGAAACCCGCGAGCGGTCTGGTCAGTCGAAAAAAGCTAATAATTTGCGCGTCTACTGATTTGGTTTGTTTAAAAAAGTAACTCTCAGTGGTTACCTCGGCCAAGGCCGCCCCAATGCGCGAAAAGAATAATATTCCAGCCCATGCCGCAACGTGCGTAGTGGTGGTAAATGATATCCAACCCAGAGCCAGAATCATAATTGTAAACCCCACTGCCATCAGTTCTTTTTCTCCAATTGTACTATCAGCTAATTTGCCTACGGGGTACTCGAGTAAAACAAAGGCCATAATTGCGATAAACATAATGACACCAAATTCGCGCAGAGTTAAGCCGATCTCTTGGGTTAGATAAATTGGCATATAAATAACCATTACTGAAAAAAAGGTTTGTAGCACTAAATGTGCCACACTCACACCGCGCAAGTTATGATTATGCAAAAATAGACGTACCGCACCCCAGACCGGTACAGATGGGTACTTTGGATCTTTGAATTGGCGCTCATGTATAAATAGTAGGATGATTATTGGCACAATGCTACACGCGCTCAATATATATGCCATTGAAAGATTGTCTTCGCTGATCACTAGTCCAGCTATTAGCGGTGACAGCGCAGCCACCAGACTACTGAGCGTGAGCAGAAGGCCGCGGCTGGAACCTGTGCTGGATTCATCATTACCAATTCGAGCTTCTAAAAATACATCGAGCGAAAATATAATGAGCGGTACTGTCAACAAGTGTACTAGTAGAGAGGTCACTGCAATCACAGCGTTGGTCGTAACTGCCATGGTGATTATAGCCACGAAATCTGCTGCTAATAAAAGTATTGTCAGGTAAAAATTGCCAAATATTCGCAGGAGTTTTGCGATTCCTAGGAAGCACATAACTCCCAGTAACGAACCAGACATAAAAATCAGCCCAATGTGTTCAGTGCTAAAGAACTGTCCAAGGTAGGTAGAGTTGTAGAACAGGACTGTAAGACCGTGGAAAATCAGCAGCAGCGTCATGGCATAAGTTGGCCATAACTGTCGTTTACGTGGAGTGGTACGCAAGAAATGAACAGGCGAAACGTGTGTCGGGATCGGCATACTGAGACTAGTATACAAGAAACCCCGCGGCACAACTGTGCTGAGGGGTGTACTTGTGTACTACGTAGTAGTTTTGTTTAGATGCCGATTAGTACCGGGATCACCATCGGTGTCTTTTGGGTGCGCTGCATGAGGAAACCAGATAGTGTGTCTGATACTTGCTCCTTAACGTATTCGAGGTCGAGCGGCTGCATGTGTTCAGTGTGCTTTTCAATGGTGCGCTTGACGAGAACGCGCGCTTCCGAGAGTAATTGCTGATTCTCACGCAGATACACAAACCCACGAGAGATGATGTCTGGCGACTTGCGCAGTTTACCGGTCTTGGTGTTGACGGTTGCAATAATCACGAACATGCCGTCTTCGGCCAGCGTTTGGCGATCGCGCAAGACGACTTCTTGTTTAGTGCCAACTGTAAAACCGTCGACCATCAATAGTTCATTGGGAACTTTCATTGGCTGGACGCTAATAGTCTCGCCGTTGTGAATATCGATGATGGTACCGTTATCCGGTACTACAATATTCTCACGAGGGAAGCCATTCTCCACTGAGGCGTACATGTGGCTCTTGAGGTGGTAGTGGTGACCGTGCACCGGGACGAGGAACTTGGGCTTAACGGTTTGTTGTACCCAGATCAACTCACCAGCGTTGCCGTGCCCGCTAGAGTGCACGTGTGAGCCTTGGTAGTTAATGACTTTGACGTTCTTGCGGTAGATGTTGTCTTTTAATTTCTGGACAGCAATTTCATTTCCTGGGATGACAGATGATGACAACACAATGGTGTCACGTTCTGTCAAAGTAATAAACTTGTGCTTGTCAGTGGCCATGCGCATCAGGGCGGCGAACTCTTCGCCCTGGGCACCAGTTGATAATACGACGATTTTGTCGGTTGGATATTCACCAATATCACCAGCTGGAATAAACACGCCGGGGTCGACTTGTAGCAGTTCTGCGTGCAGGGCGATCTCGACGTTGGTTTTCATGGAGCGGCCTTCGAGGACGACCTTTTTGCCGAGTTCTTCACACGTTTTGATCACGTTGATCAAACGATCAAACTGCGACGCAAATGTCCCGATGATCAGGCGGCCAGTGGCAGCACGGATAATATTTTCGAGAGTTTCGTATACACGGGCTTCGGTCGCCGAGAAACCTGCGCGGTCAGAGTTGGTCGAGTCACATAAGAGAGCCAGGTTGTTGTTCTTTCCCACCTTTTCCCAGCTGGACCGTTCTTCGACGACGACCTCACCGTTTTCGTGGACTAGCTTGATGTCGCCCGTGATGACGATATCACCGTGCTTGGTTTCGATGCCAATACCCATCGCATCTGGAATCGAGTGGGTCACTGGGAATGACTTGACCTTGGTGTTGCCGACAGTGAACGTTTCGCCTTCTTTGACGACGTTCATGTTGACTGGTTCCATCTGCGGGAATTCCTCTTGGCGCTTGAGGATCATCAGTGAAGTCAGGTACTGCGTGTAAATTGGTGGATTGCCAATTCGTTCGAGCACGAAGGGAATACCGCCGATGTGGTCGAGGTGACCGTGCGTCACCAAGAGTCCGCGAATTTTGTGCTTGCGTTCCTCGAGGTACTGCGTGTTCGGTAGAATGTAGTTAATACCGGGCGCATTGCTTTCTTCTGATACAAACTGGAACCCAGCGTCGATCACGAGGATATCGTCTTTGGTTTCGATGATGTTCATGTTGCGGCCGATTTCTTCGACCCCTGATACGGTGATGATGCGTACAGTGTCTTCGTCAGTGATTTCAGGAATGACTGGCATTTTGTCGGTGGTTTCGCTGAGGCGGTGCGTGAGGGCAGGAGCTTTGTCGGAGCGACGGCGGTGATTGTTGCCACCGCGACGCTGTCCGCCACCGGCACCACGATTACCGCCCTTACCATTGCCACCACGATCTTGGACATTGCGTCCACCACCGCGGTTACCGCCACTAGATCGTTGTACGCCGCCGGGGCGGTGTTGGCCACCGCCGCCACGCGGTCCACCACCGCGGTTTTGGCCACTGCCCCCCGAGCGATTGTCGTTGTTATTGGTACGGTTACCAAATCCGCGACGAGGCGAAAACGTGCGCCGCGAGCGATTGTTATTAGATTGATTGTTTTGTTCGTTCATAAATGGTTAGTTACTGCTTAATCAGTATTAAAAATTGGCCAAATGGAATCGGTTTCGATGTACCAGTCGCTCACTGTCGAAAATCGATCAGCTGGTTCCGTTAGCAATGGCGGGAGACTCTCGGTGAGATTGTTCGGGTACACGTACTGGACAGTCGGGGTAAATAGCAACAGGGCTGGTTTTTCTTCGTAAATGACGGTATTGATGGTGTTGATGGCGTCGGTCCGCTCAACTGGATCTGCACTGACCTGCAATACCTCAAGTGCATCGTCCACCGTCAGATTGGTGTACTGTGATATATTCGAACCTGGATCATCTCGCTGCGACGAGTGCCAGAGGGGATACAAGTTTTGGCTATACCCGGGATCAACCCCAAACAACAATACCTCAAAATCACGTGGACCAATCACTGAGCGAGCTAAATCATTACGCTCGTACTGTTCGATCGCTACGCTCACGCCGAGTGACTCCCAAGCAGTTTGCACCGCTTTTGCGATGTCATTAAAGACCGGGGCGTTACTGGTTTTGATCACGACAGTTAGCTCCACTTCACTTTCATCAACTTCCGTTTGCCATAGTCCGTCTGCGTTTTGCGACCAGCCAGCCGCTTCTAATACGTCATTGGCTACGGCAATGGGGGAGTCAGGTCGAGTTGCGGACGCTTCCTGCTGATCGTTTGATTCTAGCGCATTATCATCTAATTGCCCAGCAAATAATCGGGGACGTGCGGCGAGGTTAGCTTCGGCAATAATCTGATCACGATCAATCACAATATCTAACGCCTCGCGGACCGCCGCATCTCGCAATGCAGCCGAGCGGTTTTGATTAAAAAACAACCCAAATACCCTGGTCTGGGGTACCGCCTCAGCCCCTAGCCCTTCTGCTGCGAGGTCGGTCACAAATGTTGGACTGGCGTACGCCGTGGCGTCTACATCGCCGCTAGCTAGCGCTTGTTCGAGTAGTTCAACCGAATCATAAAATGACACCGTGATTTGTTTAATTAGGGGTTGGGCATAATGGTTGTCCGCGCGGTTTAATCGGTAGCGATTGATCGCGCCAGTGTCCGCAAAACGAGTGTCAGCAATCTCGTACGGCCCAGACCCGACTGGTACCAGATTCAAATTACTAAACGGCAGCTGCTCAACTGGTAATCCGCGCCACTCGTGGGCTGGTAGTACGCCGAGCGTGAGGTTATACAAAAATGGTGCATACGGTTCGGTCAGGGTAAATTCGATGGTGTACGCGTCGATGACAGCGAGCGACACATCAACCCACTCGCCACTGCGCGGGCTGTTGAGAGCGTCATTCTGGATTAGGTCAATGGTAAAAGCGACATCTTCGCTCGTGACCGGTACGCCGTCATGAAATGTGGCGTCGCGACGCAAGGACACGACGTACGTCAGTCCGTCGTCAGTAACGGTCCAGTCGCTAGCTAGGTCTGTAGTCAATTCACCATTGGCATCAATCTTAAGTAGACCGGAATACACCAGAGCCACCATATCGCGGTCAGCTTGGCTTTGGGCTAGGACCGGGTTTACGAATCTCGGTGTACCGAGGATCCCTTCGTGCCAGTGTCCACCAGCCCCAGCAGTGGCTTCTGTAAACATGCTACTGACGGCGATGATAGACCAGATCAGCGCTCCAATCATGGCAAATAACAATATACGCAACAACCATCGATCGCTCGCTTTAGCGGATTCAATAAACGATATGAGACGAACGGGTGAAAATAATCTTTTCATGTACTACAAGAGAGATGGATTGTGTATGATATCGAATGCAAAAGATCCAATGGGGCGCCAGCTGATGTGTGTCAGCACACTGCTGCATCTGCTATCAGCCGGGAACTAGTGCACGCAAGGCACGCACAATAACTGTTTACAACAGAATGTTGAGGAACGTCGAGACGACAAATAACAGTGCGGTAACGACCGTAAATCGGAATAAGAATTCTTCTGCGCCACGGCGCTTATTGAAGGCTGAGCTAAAGTTGTCGCCACCAAAAGCACCCCCGAGGCTCGACCCGCGTTGTTGTAACAAAATAACTGTCACCAGTACTATTGCGAGCACAATTTGGATGTATGGCAATACTGCCAGAATAGTTGCAATTACATTCATTAAGGAAAACTATAGCAGATTGGCGTAAAACTTCAATGGTAAAGCCCCGCGCTCAAGAAGCGCGGGGCTGGGGTCTCACCCACCGAAGTGGGTGTCAACATGGTTCTGCCTCCCGTCGACGATGGTGCGGGTTTCCCATCGCACCATCCGGCAGTTGTTGTCGAAATAGACGTCGACATGTCCGCCAACTCGACCACTGGGATCGTGCAGACGGACACCGGTTTCTCGGTCACCAGGCATGATCTGCGTCGCCACGCGACCGAGCTGGGGCTTGCGACGCATCAGGTAGGTGAACGTGCCGCCCGGATACTCTTCCACACGCCCGGACACATGGTCACGGACGTGAAACTTCTGTCGAGTGAACCAGGTCTCGGCGCCCGAGTGGTACCGCAGTCGAACGGTCGAGGGACTCTCGACGACGAACGTGCCGCGGGCGCGAGATCCATCGTTGTAGACCTCGGTGAAGCCAACCTGGTAGGGCTGGATGTTACCCCAGCAGGACTCGAGCCGCTGCTGGGTCATGGCCGAGGCGCCCGCGGGTGCAAACAGGGCGAGCAGAAAGAACAGAGTACGTATCATCACGAGTCTCCTTGAATTTTGTGATGTAGAAGTACATTATACATGAAAAATCATATGTGTCAACCTAAAATTGCAACCTTTACGACCTGCGTTATAATGGCAGTGCGACGGAAGCGTTATGGAAGTTGTGGTGACTTTCGTCCGCTACACTGTTATTTCAAATAATCCAACTATAGAATTGTATGTCAGAAAAAAGTCCAATCAAACCACTTCATGACCGCGTAGTGGTACGTCCATTAACAGAAGAAGAATCAGGCAGTGTCTCGAAAAGCGGCATTATTATTCCTGAAACAGCCAAGAAAGAAAAGCCAGAACAAGGGATTGTAGTGGCGGTCGGTGCTGGTAAGTGGAACGATGATGGCGACGAGCGACTGAAAATGGATGTGAGCGTAGGTGACCGAGTGGTATTTAGTAAGTACGGCTACGACGAAGTAAAAATCGAAGAAAAGGAGTACTTTATTGTATCTGAATCAAGCATTTTGGGAGTTTTTAACAAACAATAATCAGTAAACCGCAAATATGGCAAAAGAAGTTATTTTTGGAGAAGACGTTAAGAAAAAGTTAAAAACCGGTATTGATACGGTAGCGGATGCGGTGAAAGTCACGCTCGGACCGCGCGGGCGTAACGTTGTGTTAGATAAAGGCTTCGGCGGACCGACCATTACGAACGACGGCGTTAGTATTGCCAAAGAAATCACGCTCGAAGACAAGTTCGAAAACATGGGCGCGGAGATCATCAAAGAAGTCGCCAGCAAGACCAACGATCTGGCTGGTGACGGAACGACAACGGCTACGGTGTTGACCCAAGCTCTAGTGCACGAAGGGTTGCGTCAGACCACCATGGGACTGAATTCGATGGCCGTGCGCACCGGGATGGAGCACGCGGCCGAGGACGTCGTTGCGGCGCTCAAGAGTATGGCCACCCCGATCAACTCACTTGATGAGATCAAACAAGTCGCGACCATTTCAGCTGAGAGCCGCGAACTGGGGGACAAGATCGCCGAAACCATCGACAAGGTCGGCAAAGACGGCGTCGTAACGGTCGAAGAGTCACAGTCATTTGGGATCGAGACTGAGCTGACGGAGGGAATGCAATTTGATAAGGGGTATGTGTCACCGTACATGGTCACCAACCCGGAGCGCATGGAATCTGAATTTAAAGACGCGCAGATTCTCATCACTGATAAAAAAGTCAGCAGTGTCCAAGAAATTCTCCCGTTACTCGAAAAGATCGCGCAAACTGGTAAAAAAGAACTAGTGATCATCGCGGACGAAGTAGAAGGCGAGGCGCTCGCGACATTTGTGGTTAACAAATTAAAGGGCGGATTCAGCGTTCTCGCGGTCAAGGCGCCGGGCTATGGTGATCGTAAAAAGGAAATGCTGGCGGACATCGCAGTGACAACTGGCGGACAAGTCATTACCGAGGAACTCGGATTGTCACTAGAAAAGACTGAGCTTGAACAATTAGGACGAGCTGATCGCGTTGTCGCGACCAAGGACAGCACGACGATCGTCGGAGGTGGCGGCGAGAAATCGTCGATCAGCAATCGAGTCGCTTCGCTCAAGACACAGCTGGCTGACGCTTCAAGCAAATTCGACAAAGAGAAAATCGAAGAGCGTATCGCCAAGCTATCAGGCGGTGTGGCGGTCATCCGCGTCGGTGCCGCGACCGAAACCGAGATGAAATATCTTAAACTAAAGATCGAGGACGCCGTTAATGCGACCAAGGCCGCGATTGACGAAGGTATTGTGCCTGGTGGTGGAACGTCGCTCGCGCGCGCAGCGGCCGAGGTTGAAAAAGCGGCTAGCAAGAAAAAACTCGATCGCGAAGAACAGGTTGGGTATGACATCGTGATCGCCGCACTGGTGATGCCACTGCGCCAGATTGCTGATAATACCGGCAAGATGGACGGGGCAGTGGTCGTACAACGTGTCAAAGAAGCTGGTGGTAACACAGGCTACAACGCCGCGACCGGCGAGATGGTCGACGACATGATCAAGGCGGGTATCATCGACCCAGTCAAAGTTGAGCGCGCCGGTGTTCAGCACGCAGTCTCAGCGGCAGCAATCCTATTGACTAGTGAAGCAGCCATCGCCGACAAACCAGAAAAAGAATCAGGCGGCATGCCCGATATGAGTGGCATGGGCGGAGGAATGCCAGGCATGATGTAGGTTAACTACTAAATGTGCGTATAAAACGCTGGTTTACGCCAGTGTTTTGTTGTATAATAAAAGTACAAACTAATTAATATCTATGGAACTTGGAATTGGACTCATCATTTTAATCGTTATCGCCGTATTGCTAATTGGATACGTGATTTACGCGTACAACAAATTTATTAAACTCACCCAGCGCACCAAAGAGGCCTGGTCAGACATTGACGTCCAACTAAAACGACGTTACGACCTTATCCCGAACTTGATCGAGACCGTCAAAGGCTATGCGGCCCATGAACGCGAAACCCTCGACGCCGTGACAGCAGCACGCGCCAATGCGACCGCCACGCACGTTGATCCGTCAAACGTCACACCAGAACAGATTAAGGCCATGGCCGGCGCTGAGGCAGCGCTCGGTGGCGCAATCGGTAACCTCTTGGCGATCGCCGAGGCGTACCCGGACCTAAAAGCATCACAGAACTTTTCGGAATTACAGGCCGAGCTGACCGACACCGAAAACAAAATTCAAGCCTCACGACGATTCTACAACACTAATGTACGCGACTTGTTGATCGCCCTGCAATCATTCCCGAGTAACATCATCGGTAACGCCTTCAATTTCCGACCGTTCGAATACTTTGAACTTGATCCGACCGAACAAGCAGCTCGTCAGCCAGTCAAGGTCGACTTTGGATCAAGTGCTACTGCCTAAACTGGTAGTTCGTCCTTGTTATGAGTCATACTGTTACCTACAACAAATTGGTGCGTGATCTGGTGCCCTACAACATCGCGCAGGCTGGCGATACCTGCGAGGTGCGCCAAGTGACAGATGATGAGGAGTATGTCGCATTATTGGGTAACAAAGTGCTCGAAGAAGCAGCCGAACTTGTTGCAACCAGCGACCGTGAAGCATTTATCCGCGAGTATTGCGACTTGATGGTGGCGCTTGACACACTGACCAAACACCACGAGATCAGCGAGGCTGAATTCGCGCTGGCGATGCAGTCTAATGTCGAGCAAAAAGGCCTCTATAAAAAGCGCAATTTTCTGCTATCATCCACGTATACACAGTCATGAGTAACCAAAACATCTACACCCACCAGTCCAGGAATATATTTAAAACGATCATGTTAATGGCGGTGTTCCTGGTCATGATTATTGCCATCGGCTACGCCGCGGCGTGGTATATCGGTAGTCCATGGATCTTGTATGTGGCCGTAGCGTTTGCGGTGGGTATGAACATTTTTTCGTACTGGCGCTCAGACAAATTGGTGTTGCGCATGACCAATGCCCGCGAGGCGAGACGCGAAGTGTTTCAGGAACTCGAGCTGATCCGGATGGTCGAAAACTTATCGATCACCGCTGGCCTGCCGATGCCGCGCGTCTATATCGTCGACGACCCCTCACCGAACGCATTTGCGACCGGTCGCAATCCTGAACATGCCGTTGTGGCAGCGACATCTGGACTACTAGAGATTCTCGATAAAAATGAGCTAGAGGGCGTGATGGCGCACGAACTCGCGCACGTAGGGAACCGCGATATGTTAGTGATGACGGTGGCTGTCGTGCTGGCGGGGTTTGTGGCGATCTTGGCAGACTTCTTGTCTCGGTCGCTTATGTTCGGTGGTGGGCGTGACCGCAGCCCGATTTTCCTCATCCTCGGTCTGGCGGGGATCATCCTGCTACCGATTGCCGCGCAGCTGATGCAGCTGGCTATCTCGCGCAAACGCGAATACCTGGCCGACGCGACTGGCGCCATGCTAACGCGCTACCCCGAGGGCCTCGCGTCAGCACTCGACAAGATCTCGACAGCGGGCCGACGCGTCCCGATGCGCAAGGCGTCACACGCCACGGCGCATTTATTCATCAGTGATCCATACGGTGGCCAAAAGCAGAACTTGTGGCAGCGCCTCGGCAGCCTATTTCAGACCCATCCTCCCGCACCCGAGCGGATTGCAAGATTGCGCGGGATGAATTTATAGGTTCAATTAGTCCTTTTAGAGCAAAAAGTTTTAATCTCCGGAGGGAACTAGATAACATCAGAACCTCTTTGTTAGAGGAGGTGGTCGTCTAGACAAAAGAAAAGCCGCCCAACCGAAGTCAGGCTAAGCCTTTCTCGGTTGAGCGGTCTAGTGAAAGTATCGCTTGAGGTCGTGGGCACATTCGCCGCAGAACTCGTGTCCCTCAAGACGGTCAGCCGTGATGGCCTGCCAGTCATAAGGAACTCGAAGCCCTTGCCGCATGATGCACCGATTGGTGCAATGTAGCCCCAGCGAACGTTCGACATTGCTCTTTCTCGTCTCAGCGACAAGACCAAACACATGACCGACCTCATGCATCGTCTCGGTGACGATACAGTTGTAGGCGTCCTGCATGGACAGGCCACGGAAGCGGTTGGTTGAGATGATCGTACCGAATCCACGAATGGCCAGTCCGATGCAGAAGTGGCAGTCGTCATCGTAGAGGTCACGGCTCGTGACCACGATGTCGTAGTGTGGGTCAGCTTCCTGCCACGGTTCGCTGTAAAGTAAGCGCAGCAGGGTGCCACCATGGAGCTGACCTTCACGGCTTTGCTCCTTGGTGTAGGCAATGTACCAATCCACCGAGTTCCACTCAGTGAGGTATCCATCGCCATCGAGCCAGTTGGCGTTCCGCCACACGCTGAAGTTTGTAACCTTCATGTGCGCGGGGGTACCAGCAGCGATCATGACCTGCGAGAGGCCGTCGAATACTGCTTGTGCCTCCAACTCTTCCACGCCTTCGTCGAACATGACGTAAACGGGACGAGTGCGGCTGATTGTCGGTTCGCTGACTGACTTGATGGCGAACTTTGCCATGGGCTTCCTCCAGTAGTGAAAAGGGCGAAGATCAGTCTAAATAGTATAACATAAAAAGTGATACGTCAATATGCGGAAGAGACAGGATTCGAACCTGCGAGGGCTTTCGCCCCACACGCTTTCCAAGCGTGCGCTTTCGACCACTCAGCCACTCTTCCAATGCGCTTTGGCACAACAGTATACCAACAATCTGCTAATGCGGTAGGATATACAGAATGGAACGCCGTGACCTACTCCTCATGTTCCTCACCTTCTTTACGGGGGTGATGATTGGTGTGTACACCTATTTCACTGGCTTTGCGCCGGTCGAGCGTACAGTCACCACTGCCGTCGAAGAACGACAAGATACCTTTACCATCATCAGCAACGCTTACGGTAGTTGTGACGCGACTGGCACGTGTCCGCAATTTCGCATCGACGACACCGGTGAGTATCGCTATTTCTTTTACCCTGGTGGCAGTGGCCGAGTGCTACGCTCGGGCGAGGCTAGTCGCAGGGTAGTGGGCGAGCTAGAAGAGGTGTTACGTGTTAGCGCGTTGCGCGCCCAAAGCCAGCCGACCACTCCGGCGCTTTGTAATTCATACACCGAGGGGATTGATGTCCGGTATGAAATTACTTTGAATGACGCCGAGTACACGCTCGATTCGTGCGGGACGACGGTCGATCCGGCCAGCGAATTGTGGCTCGCGCTATCGGGAATGTGGCTCTATTTCGAGCAAATCACCAACTAGGTATTGCCATATTGCCTCGATGTATCGTGATGTGAAATAGTCGCCAGCTAACGGGGTACTAAACTATGTACTCGTAAGTCACACATCACTTCATTTGTATGAAAAAAGCACTGAAACAAACTTCAACTTCACTCGCATTTGCGGTAGGGGCATTCGCTGTCACGATTACCAGTGTCCAAGCCTTTGGAAACCAGGAGTTCCTCACCCGCGCTGGATTGTCTGACGATCAAGTTATCGCGATCCAAGTGGCCCGAGAGCTGCGCGAGCAGGGGGACATCGCAGCCGCCCGCGACGCGTTGATTGCTGGCGGGATTGATGAAAAGGTCATCGCGAACCTCCGCCACGCTAGACAGCAGCAGCGCCACCGTACCCAACTACTGCAGATCAGGGAGCATCTAACTGATGACCAGGCCGAAGCATTACACGTCGCTCGAATGAGCAATGATCGCGAGACGTTCAGGGCCATTCTAGAAGAAGCCGGGCTCGAGCCGCGTGGCCGGTCAGCATCTAGTTGGTAAAGGGTATATCGGCGGCGCAGCACAACTGATAGTGGGTCTGGCGCATAGCCACTGCCGGCAGTAGTCTGCTATGATAGAACCATGAATATTCCGCTGCGTTTGGGTCTCTTATTGGTGCTGCTGCTACCTGGGGCCTTAGTGCTAGCTGCTCCGGTCACTGTGAATGATGCAGCGCCGTTTGAACTTATTCCGATTGAATCTAGCGCCCTGCCCAACGAGTACGTCGGGACGCTGGCGGGCTACCCACACACGTACGAACTAATAATCGAACAAGACCGAGACATCGCGCTGCAGCTGACCGTCCCGGCGCACCTCGACGATGTGTATATGGCGTTATTAGTGCGCCGCGACGCCCGCGGTGGAGGGGTAGAGGAAATTTCTCGGGTGATTGTTGATCCTTTGACACTGCCAGCTGGGCGCAATAGCGAATTGGGAATAAACGTCCGCCTAGCCATGCTCTCAAATGAGACGCTGCCAGCGGGGCAGTATCGCATCGAAGTCAGTACGCCGGACAATGTCGGGCCGTATTTGTTGTCAGTGGGCGGTGATGTAGCGATTGGGTATGGGAGTGCGCTCGCACGTACCCGGACAATCCAGAATGAGTTCGGCTACAGTGGTGTCCGGATGCTAGGTTCGAATTTACTGTATTATCCGCTTGGTATCATCTTACTGGTAGTGGCCATAGCTGGCACGTGGTACCTGCGGCGGCGTACTACCACAGACGATCAATTGCAATGATCGGTTTACTTAAAATTCTCATAATTATCGCATTTGGGTGTGGGATATTTTGGTTTGGGTGGTATGCGTTCTCGGGAGAATGGTTCCAGT
Source organism: uncultured Candidatus Saccharibacteria bacterium (assembly GCA_964626635.1). Classification (GTDB taxonomy): domain Bacteria; phylum Patescibacteriota; class Minisyncoccia; order Phycocordibacterales; family UBA918; genus OLB19. Next base: position 158,294 of record CAZVFY010000001.1, on the reverse strand, counting down.
TGTAGCGAGGTGTTGTAGTCGAGCGCTCACACCCATCCAATAGTAGACAAAAGCTGCATTTATACGTATGCTACACACTCACTTTTATATTCTATGAGCACTGACATCCGCAATATCGCTATTATCGCCCACGTTGACCACGGCAAGACGACCCTGACCGATGGTCTGATGGAATTCACTGGTGCGCGCGAAGGCGACGCCTCAATGGACAACAACGCCCTCGAACAAGAGCGCGGTATCACTATTTATGCGAAAAACACCAGTGTCGAATACAAAGACACCAAGATCAACATCGTTGATACGCCAGGTCACGCCGACTTTGGGTCAGAGGTCGAGCGCGTTCTGCGGTCGATTGACTCGGTATTGCTGGTAGTCGACGCGCAGGAAGGTCCGATGCCACAGACCCGGTTCGTCCTCAAGAAATCCCTCGAACTTGGCCTTAAACCGATCGTCGTTATTAACAAGATCGACAAGCCTGCAGCTGATCCTGACCGCGCCGAAGAACAAGTCCTCGAGCTATTCCTCGAACTCGGCGCAGACGACGAGCAGTCGAATTTTCCAGTCGTCTACGCGATCGGGCGCGACGGTGTCGCCAAACGCAACCTAGACGACGAACTAGTGGACCTCGCGCCAGTCCTCGATACGATCCTGGAACACGTCCCCGTTGCCAAAACCTATACCGAAGGCGAGGCGCTGCGCGCGCAGGTGTTTAACTTGGGGTACGACAACTTCCTTGGACGATTAGCGGTCGCGCGTATTTATGACGGCTCGATCAAGAAAGGTCAGCAAGTGCTACTCAAGGCCGAAGGCGAGGAAACTAAAAAGGGCAAAATCGTCAAACTGTCTGGTTATCAGGGTGTCAAACAAGTCGAACTAGATGAAGCGTTCGCGGGTGACATCGTACTAATCGCGGGTCTAGAAAATGCCGATATCGGCACCACTATTACGGACAGCGAAGACGCCGAATTACTTCCAGCTATTGCCGTGGACGAGCCAACTGTTGCGATGCAATTTTTAGTAAACTCGAGCCCATTTGCCGGCCGCGAAGGCAAGTACGTCACTAGTCGCCAGATCGGTGAACGCCTCGAGAAAGAACTAGAGATTAACGTCGGGTTACAGGTTGAGTCAGCCGGCGGTGACGCCTACGACGTCAAAGGGCGTGGCGAGATGCACATCGCGGTGCTCCTCGAAAATATGCGTCGCGAAGGGTACGAGCTGTCAGTGTCGCAACCACAAGTCATCGTCAAGGACATCGACGGCGTCAAAAGTGAACCGTACGAAGAAGTGACTATCGATATCCCGAGCGAGTTCCAAGGTACCGTGATCGAACGTCTTTCGAACCGCGGCTCTATCATGCAGAATATGATCCCGCACGAGAACCAGGTGCGATTGCTGTTTGAGGGGCCGACCCGCGGATTGTTAGGCTTTAAGAATCAGTTTATTATTGATACGAAAGGCGAAGGGATCCTCGCGTCGCGGTTCATTGAATTCCGCGCCTACGCCGGCGAGATTAAAAAACGTCAGGTTGGCTCAATGACCTCGATGGCGACCGGCAAAGCACTAGGCTTCTCACTATATAACCTCCAGGATCGCGGCGAGCTGTACATTGGCGCCGGTACCGAGGTGTACGAAGGAATGGTTATTGGAAACACCAACAAGGGTGAAGAAATGGCCGCGAACCCAACCAAAGGTAAGCAGTTAACGAACGTCCGCGCCAGTGGGTCTGATGATGCGATCAACCTGGTGCCACATCGGCCACTGACGATTGAACTCGGCCTCGAGATCATGCAGCCAGACGAATACCTCGAAGTCTGTCCCGAGAGCATCCGTCTGCGAAAGCAAAAGTTAAAGGAAAGTGAGCGAAAGAGGTAGTTGCAATTTGCGTTCCTAGATGATACATTCTCATTGAGGCCGAACGGTAGCAAGAAACAGCTTTTGTTACTTAAAGGGAGGCAGCCTTGCAATACCCTAACCTGTAGCTAAGGTCAAATCAATGCGTTAGTAGCTAATGGCACGCGCAACCGAAGCTCTGGAGATGCCGCGGTGCTGATTGCTGCGAACATGCGTCTGGTACGCCTCATCCTCACCCTGCCCCTGTCGAGACGATCGACAGGGGCATTTACATTGGTATACTTTATAAATATGAAATTCTTTACACCATTTTTGTTTGCTGCAATTCTATCAGCTGGTTATTTTGCGCAACCACAACCCGCCCAGGCGCTTTCTTGCCTTGACCCTGTTAGCTCGATTGAATTTTATACGGCGGCCGACAGCCAAGCAATTATCGTGACGGCCGAAGTATTGAATACTGACGGTGAGCTGACAGCAACTGGTTCAGATGATCCGAATGAACAGTTCGTGGCTGGTGCTGTGACACAAACGGTCGCAATTAGCGCGGTACATCAGGGTGCAGCACCAGAGCAGCTGACGGTGAGTTTTACAGTTGATCCAACGTGGGGTTATTTGTGCGCCGGTGCGCCACCAGCCGATGACACAACCCAAGTGTACGTCTTGCGCAGTGGTGATACCCCGGACGAATACCTCGTATCAAACGTATTTGCAGATGATTCTGACCTAGCGAAAGACCTCATTGCTGCGACAAACGGGGATTCTACCGGCGGCACACTAAACGTCACTATTGACACTCCGGCACAATACCAGACCAAACAGCTACTCGAGCAAATAGAACTCTTACAAAAAATCGTTATGCTCTTAGAGCAACTGCTGGACCTAAAAAATACTTGACAAGTAGTACTACCATAACTATAGTCAATGTATATGAAATACATAGTAGTATTGGCAATCATGAGTGGGATTCTTTTTGTATACCCAGTTAGCACAATTGCGAATGAAGACTTTACACCATCGGTTCGCAGTGAATCTGAAATAATGGTACAGCTGCAATGGATTGCTGCCCAAATAAACCGCGTCCAAGCCCTGTTACTAGCTAGTGTCAGCACCACTCCAGCGGCCACCTTTGTGATCAGTGTTGATGGTGAAGTCATGCTAAACCAGTCTGCCGCATCACTTTCGAAAGAAGCTGCGCTAGAGCAATGTCATGAGGTGGCGTACGACGCCGCCAATATGTGGCAAATGGTGTCGTGTGTGAATGATGAGGAGGTGTTTGTGGCTGGATAACCCGAATTACGGTTATAATGTAATACCTAGCTGCTGAGCTAGTTCGCCCAACTCGTCACCGCTGATCTTGCGGAATTGATTTGGTTTCAGCTCACCCAGCTCTACATTCATTACTCGCACTCGCTTAAGTGACTGGACTTGGTACCCGACCGCCGCGCACATGCGGCGGATTTGGTGTTTTTTACCTTCGGTAAGGACGATTTTGAATCGCTTGTCATTCTTGGGATTACGGGTGACCTCGGCTGGCTTAGTCTGGTAGCCCTCGATATCGACACCACCGGCCATAATGCGCGCGGCCATACCAGTCAGCGGCTTGTCGACGAGGACGTCGTACTCTTTCTCGTTGGAGCTGGCTGGATCGAGTAGTGGTCCGGTTAGGCGACCATCATTAGTCAATATCATTAAACCTTCCGAGTCCTTGTCGAGGCGTCCGACGGGGTGAATACCTCTGAGCCCGTAGGTCTTTTCGAGTTGCGTCGCGATGTCTTGTTCGCCCGCCTCCGGTGAGTGCGAGATAATCCCGCGCCCTTTGTAATAGGCGAGGTATTGTTTCTTGGGGGTTTTGCCTTTGATTATCACGTCGTCACCGTCTTGAACTTGGGTGCCGAGGGCAGCCACGTTGCCGTTGATGAGGACTTGGCCTTTCTCGATCAGTGTATCTGCCTCGCGCCGGGACGAGACTCCAGTATGGGCCAAATATTTGTTGAGGCGCATCGGAAAAGTCATTGGCTTGTCGGGGGTATTCATGTCACTATTGTACGGTGGATGACTCGCAACAACAACCAGCAACTCCTGAGAGTGACGAAGCCATCGCCACCCGCGTGTCCGACAACAAAGAATTGTTCGGTGTATTGATCGAACGTTACGAGGCGCCGCTACGACGATACATCACGAGGCTCGGGGTGCGTAACCCGGACGATCAACTGGATGTACTGCAAGATATTTTCCTTAAAACCTACCGCAACATCAACGGCTTTGATCCAAAATTAAAGTTTTCATCCTGGGTGTACCGGATCGCGCACAACGAAGCCATCAGCTGGTACCGCAAACGAAACGTTCGACCCGAGGGGCATATGGTCGGCGATAGTGACGAACTGATCGGGTTTATGTCAGCCGGTGACGTGACTGACGCTGATGTGCAGTTCGACCAAGGTATCAATGCAGAGGTCATCAACCAGGCTTTATTACAAATCGACGACAAGTATCGTCAAGTGTTGCTGTTGCGATTTTTTGAACACAAAGAGTACGAAGAAATTAGCGACATCCTCAAAATTCCGATTGGCTCAGTTGGGACGCTGATCCACCGCGGCAAAAAACAGCTCTCTACTGTCATAAAAACCGACACTATCCGTATGTAAAGAAAAGTCTATGACCACTCCACCCACCAGAGAACCACTTAAAGATCGCGTCTATAATTGCATAGATCAGCAAGGCATTGCGCCGCGCGCGCGGTATTGGTTTTTGTGTCGGCGTGGCGCGACTTGGGTCTTGTGGGTAGGGTCCATCGCGCTCGGCGGCGTGGCACTAGCAGTATTGTCGTTTGCGGGGATGTATCGGTATTATGATTTTTATGAGGCGACGCACAGTAACTTCGTGACGTTTTTGATTGATACACTGCCATTTGTATGGCTAGGCGTGTTTGCCTTAATGTTGCTCGTTGCGATTAGGCAATTACGCCGCGTGGGGCGAGGGTATCGCTCGTCGGTGGCATTCTTGGCCGGTACTAGTGTATGCAGTAGCGTGCTACTGGGTGCTGCACTGTATATCAATAATTTTGGCTGGTATTTTGACTCTTGGCTCGGTGATGTAGCGCCAATGTATACCTCCCAAGCCGAACGTGAAGCCAGGTTATGGCAAGCACCCCAACAAGGCAGGTTAATGGGGGTCGTGCAGGATCGGCGCTCAACTTCGACAGTGGTATTACTAGATGCAGACAATCAGTCTTGGATAGTATTTGCAGAACCAGAATTAGTGCAGCAATTTGTCGGACACCAGGACAACCAAATGGTGCGACTATTTGGCGCACCGACCACCACTGTTGGGCGGTTCACCGCCTGTGGCGTGATGCCTATGACCCTCAAAAGCAGCAAGCCTACCCGAGCCACACTGGTAAAAGAACGCGCTGCTTTGATAGCATACGTTGACAAAATGGAGCAAAAAATCGCTACCAATCAAGCGCATCCGTGTCACGCTGTGATGAATATGCGCGTCCGACCACAATAATATTTGTTTGTACAACTTGACAAAAAGTCCACATTGCGTACTGTGGAGTAAACCATTCTAGCCGCACTCAAACGAGTCTGGTGGGTAGGCGATTACTGAACTATAACTATTGATACGTATGCAAGAAAGTTTTATTACAAAGTGCTTCACTGCGTTCGCGCTGGTGGCAATTGCAATCGGTAGCGTGCCGGTGGCGACAGCGCAAGAGGATGCTGAATTAAATGCGGAGATTGAAACCGAGACAGGCGAAGATCTGACATTAGAGGACTTGTCTGACGTTCAGGCCTTAGACACGCCAGATACACCAACACCACCAACTAAAATTGAAGAGCTGGGAAACATTGCGGGCGTGGTTGGACAGCCAATTAATTTCAAGTTAAGTCTTGATCAAAAGGCTACTGAGACAACTACTGTGAAATTGTCTGACGGCGGTGCTGGAGGTACATTCTTTGGCGGAACTCATGAGGGTGTGTGTAATGTCGACAATGGACCAATTACGCAAGTGACTATTAGAACAAATTCACAAAGCAAGAGTGTTTGCTATCAAAATGATGCCGAAGGTGAGTATGATATTTTCACCGAAGTAACGACTGGTGACAATACTATTCTAATTGCTCAAACTGCAACAGTTAAAGCCGTTGTTTCTATGGGTGAAGATGACCAGGGAGGTGAAAATGAGTCAGAAGACACAAATCAGCCTGACACCAACCCAACATGGGAAATTAAGCCAATCTTTGAGTGTTACCTGCCAAATGAAGACGGTGTGACTGCGACCGGCTACTTTGGATACACAAATAGCAACACCGAAACAGTAACCATTGATTTTGGTGACTTTAACAAGGTACAGGATGGACCAGACCGTGGACAGCCAACAGAATTTCTACCTGGCCGCACACCATTTGTTAATGATACTGGAGTCTTTCGGCCAGAAAATGCAGCGTTTTCGGTTGAATTTGACCTAGCGACTGAAGCAATTGAATGGACACTTGGTAACCCAGCTGAAGGCAAGAGTCGTACTGCCACGGCTGGAAGTCTTGGCGCAGTATGTCCTGAACCAACTCCTATTGACACTAAAAAACCACAAATTGACCAAAAAGATGGCGCTAACCGGTGCGAATCAGGTCAAGGATTCTCAAATGTCAGTTACAAATTGAAAGACAATGTTGCAATTGACTACGTACTTATCAACGGCGAAAAGAAAGACTTGAAGGATGACAAATTCAGTGATCTTAATGGCGTGCGGGCCGGACGTGACGGTGCGGTTGAAGGCATGAACACAATTCAGTTGTTTGATACTGCTGGCAACATGACAGAAATTATAGTGACGCTGTGTGCCGGTCGAGACAAAGAGTCGAGCGCACCAACCGCGACTATCAAACCAGAAGAAAAATTCACCACTACCTGTGAACTTGGCTATTCGATGATTAGCTACAAGTTACGCGATAAGGGCGGCGAGATTGATCGGGTCGAAATCAACGGCGTTGTGAAAGATTTGTCAGACAATGAATGGAGTGATGTGAACTTTATTAAGCCCGGTGTGTTTGGTGCGGTTGCGGGTCAAAACACCATGGTTGTCTATGACGTGGATGGAAACAATGCTACGTACACGTTTACTTTGTGTCCAGCATCAGAACCGACCCCAGTCCTCCAGTGCCCAGCCGATCATACAGTCGAGACAATTGCCACCCTCAGCGTTGATTCGCGTAATCCAGCCGGAGCCACGACTGACATTGACTTGCTCAGCACTGAAGACTACTTGATTACTGTATCCGGTACCTTTACGTGGGGTCCCGGGACCGGTAAAGAGTCTGATCGATTAGGCGGCAACAGCACATCAAAAGACAATGTATCAGATGCAGAATATAGCTCATTTAATGGATTTGGATCTAGCCAGCCATCATCACCAGCGTTCTGGGATCCAACTGGTCAGACAAAGAAAGCAGCCGGGAAAGAAACCCACGATCTCTATATTGATGGGGTAGACGTTGAGTGGGGTGCGTACAACGCAGCTCATACGTACCAAACATTGGTAAGCGGAACAGACAGCCCGATGAACTTTGCCATTTTTGAAGAGAAAAATAAGTGGTACAGAGATAATCGCGGAACGCTTACGGTCACCGTTGCAGGGTGTGTAGCTCCAGACACGACACCAAACGTTTGTTCGCTTGAGGGCGCGATCGTTCGATCGACTGACAATGCAGTAGATAGTGACGGCAATCCAGTAGCGACTGAGCGACGAACTCTCACGGCGCTTGATACAATCGCTAGCTACCAAAACGTTACCGGCGGCGAAGCAACGTTTAACCCAAGTGATTTCTTCTCACTCGGTATCAACGGTGAACTAGACTATGAATTTACTGGTCAAAAAGCAGTTGATACAGCTGGCGACGATATTGCAATCTACGAAGTGACCGGTAGCAACCGCGACACGAAAGAGGCTGTAGAAGTCTTACTATCGGATGACGGAGTTAACTTTGCTTCAGCTGGTACAATCACTGGCGACGGCAGTGTTGACATCGCTGTAGCCGGTTTGACGGAGGTCACCCACGTCCGATTAGTTGACCAAACAACCGTGGGCGGTGATGGGTATGATGTCGACGCGATTGTAATCTTGGACAGTAGTTGTACTCCGTACGTTGCTACAGGATCAGGTAACGGTGGCAGTACCGGTGGTACTGGCGGCGGAGCGACCGGTAATCAAGGAAGCTTGAATCCAGATGAAAACGACTCGTCAAATCCGTTAGCAACGCGCGTTAATCGAAGCAACAACGGTGGAGCTGGCGGCGCTCTAGTGGTCGCTGACATCGAGTCTGGTGACGAGGTGGCCGGCACTGTGGCTGGTATCAGCACAACCGCCGCACCAACTCCACTAGTTGCAGGCGAGCAGGTCACCGTAGTACCAAGCGGTGGTGCTAATACCGGAGCCGGTGGAACAGCCACTGGCACGAACGCGGCCGGAGCTCTTGCCATCCTTGCTCTCTTGACATTTGCACTTCGATTTGTTCGAATGCAGTCACATGGACAAGGCTAGAGAAATCCTCTCACAACTAAAAAACCACATGCAGTACGCCGCAGGTTCGCCTGTCGGCGTACTTTTGTGTGCGCTAGTTATATTGGTGGTGCTCGGCCAGCAAACAGGCGGCGATCCGGTGACAGGTCCGAGGAGCGTACAGCCCGCAGTGACTGAGCCAGTTACATCTACAGTTGCAACCGATACTCTCGTTGTATCTGCCACCAGTGATACGAGGCCGACTCGTCTGATTGTCCCTCGCGCGCAAGTAGACAGTACGTTTGTGGATCCGCTCGGCTTGCTCGATTCTGGAGAAGTGGCTGTGCCAGCCACGTACGATCAGGTCGGGTGGTATCGCTACAGTCCAGTGCCGGGCAATCTAGGGCCCTCGGTGATCCTCGGGCACGTTGACTCGGTGGGTGGTCCGGCGGTGTTTTTCTCGCTCGGACAACTGCAAACCGGCGACGAAGTGATTGTTGAACGCGATGATGGGGTGTCACTCGTATATGCGGTCACGCGTAACGAGCGCTACGATCAGAACGATTTCCCGACTGACTTGGTATACCAAGACATCGACCACGCTGGGTTACGACTAATTACTTGTTCCGGAATATTTGACCAGGGGACACAGCGGTACTCGCATAACCGCGTAGTATTTGCCGAGCTCGTTGGTACTCGCGAATCTACATAGTGGCACCGGCACGTACTTCGAAAATGGTACGATACAATGTATGAGACAGTGGTTTGCGCCAGACGATACGTACGCCCCCAATAAATTTGAGAAAGTAGCGCTCGCGTGTGTTGGCGGGCTGATCGTACTGACGTTCGTCGGTACCAGTGCCCAAGCGCTATTGTGGCGATCGTCAGATTGGCTAGTCGGCGCGGTGTTGCCGGCGGTGGTGGTCGAAGAAACAAACGTCGAGCGAGCCGGGTACGCAGCTACATCGCTCGCTCGGTCGCCGCTGCTGGATGCAGCGGCGACCGCCAAAGCCGAACACATGGCTGCAAACGGCTATTTTGCACACTTTGCACCAGACGGTACGACACCCTGGGAGTTTTTTGCTGACGTCAATTATGACTATGTACACGCGGGCGAGAATCTCGCCGTACATTTTAATGATGCGGACGCCGTAGTGCGCGCCTGGATGAATTCACCAACCCATAAAGAAAACATCGTCGACAGCAAATTCACCGAGATTGGCGTCGGGACAGCTCGTGGTCAATACGAAGGGTACGAAACTATCTTCGTAGTGCAATTATTCGGCACACCAACTGACACGCCGATAGCGCCGGCCTTGGCCACGCGTGCCGCACCCGACACTGTTAGTGCGCCAACCACCCTCAGTGAGCCATTGTCAGTGTCAGAACCAACGCCGGCGACACCAGAGCCAGTCGAATTACTTGCGGCCGCCACCGAAGACGCTGCAATAGCTGGACTCGCGACTCCGGCACCGGTATCAGACTCCGCACCTGCACCAGTAAATGAAAGTTCGCCACGTGGCCAAACCAGTCCAACTATGCCGCCCATTCCGGTGGGCCTACCTACTCTCGCACCGCCTCTGGTGCCATCTGACCGCGTGGTTGCGTCAGACTTTGTGCCCGAGGTCGACGCCGAGCCAGTGGCCAGCTTACCGCCAGTAGTAGTGTCAAATGGTGTGCATAGCGGGCATACTGGCCTCAGCGGCCTGCTGACCAGACCGCAACTGATCCTCGACACGGTGTATTCATTGCTCGTTGGGGTGGCAATCATTTGTAGCATCATTGCGCTACTAGGTGAGACGAGGCGATTACATTTTAGACAAGTGTCTTATGCTGTCGCACTATTGCTGCTGGTCGGAGGTTTATGGTGGGTGCAGTTCGCGCTCGTCGGCACCGTTACGATTGCCTAGCACAAAGTAGGGGACGTGCTAGTATTTTGCTATGCCAACCACGCGCGTCACCCACATCAAACCCACTGCACTCAATGTCGATTCACGGCAGTGGCCATTGTATGTATCGCGCCCCGCGGCTGGATTCCCCGCGCCCGGTGATGATCTGGTCGAGGCACCACTTAATATTAATGATTTACTGGTCGACAATCCCACTGCAACCTTCTTTGTCAGAGTGTCGGGTGACTCGATGGAGGGATTGCGCATATTTGATGGCGACGTGCTGGTGGTCGATCGGTCAGTGACCGCAACGCACGGCAGTATCGTCGTTGCGGCGGTGTTTGGTGAACTGGTCGTTAAGCAACTCTACAAAACCGCTACCGCGACTGAACTGCGTTCGGCGCAAACTGGCTACGAACCAATCGTGATTGAGGGGGCCGATGATGTGTACGTCTGGGGTGTCGTCACTGGTACGGTTCGGCAATTTGCGCGTGTATGAATCAAATGAGTCATAGCAACCAAGGCCAGCTGATTGGTTTGGTCGACTGCAATAATTTCTTCGTGTCGTGCGAACGACTATTTAGGCCGGATTTGGCGACCAAACCAGTGGCTGTCTTATCATCAAACGATGGCTGCATTATCGCGCGCTCGCAAGAGATAAAGGACATAGGTGTCCCTATGGGTACACCCTATTTTAAGGTAAAAGATAGTCTCAAAGACAATGATGTCACATTGTTTTCAGGTAACATTACGCTGTATCGTGATCTGTCTCGACGGGTCTCTGATGTCATCCGCACTTATTTTTCCTGTGTGGAACAGTACTCGATCGACGAATGCTTTTTTACGATCGCAGCTGATGAGAACGTCAAGGACAATATCGCTGCTATGCGGGCTGCGATCTGGCAACAAACCGGTGTTCCGGTCTCGATCGGGGTGGCACGCACTAAAACTCTGTCTAAATGTGCCGTGAGTGCCGCCAAGCGCGACACTGGTATTTTTGTTGAGACCGAGGATTGGTGGCACTCTGACGTACGGTCACTTGGCGTTGGCGAAGTCTGGGGTGTGGGGCGAGGGATGCTCGAGCGCTACTGCGCCGCTGGTATCAGTACGGTAGGTGAATTATTGCAGGCCGATAGTACCCTGATTCGGTCGTGTGGTGGAGTCGGAGCGGTACGGTTACAGGCCGAACTGCGCGGGTCAGTGGCGTACCCGGTCACGCCAGTCCGAGCCTTACAAAAGAGCTTGATGAACTCACGGTCTTTTAGCCGTACTACAAATAATCTATCCATTATTCAAGACGCCGCCAGCTACCACGCCCGGCATATCGCCGAGGAACTGCGCGCTATGCAGGCGGTCGCAGGGGCGGTCCGCGTATCGCTACACACCAGTCGTCACGGGGATTTTGTGTTGCGTGGCGGGTCTCGCGAGATCGCTTTGGCGAACCCAACCAATGACACATTTGCGTTAGTCAGCATGGTACAAACACAGTTACTCGCACTTCATGAACCCGGCGTACCGTACCAAAAAGTCCTGGTGGCAGTCAGCGGTATTACACTCGCTGGCGTGGCGACCAGTAGCTTTTTTGCCAAACTGGCCGATACTAACGAGACACTGCTGAGTGCCCTAGACGCAATCAATGCCAAGGCAGATCGAGAGCTAGTGGTGATCGGGTCGCGATTGCGCACCCGGCAGTGGCAACCCAAATCAGCGTCTCGCAGTCCAGCCTATACGACGCGCTGGAGTGACTTGCCTACGGTCAAAGCCGCCTAACATCGACCATAAAAAGACGTTTGTACATGACGGGATCCATGGGACATGGCCGAAAGCAAGCTATTGCGACTAGGCGAATAAGGCTGGAATAAGCGATACAGGGACGTCCAATAGTAGTTATCAACAGCAGTAATCGGACAAGCACTCGGGTAGTAGCGTAAAATAATCGTAGATCGGTACAACATTGATGTCGCATTCACAGGCTGAGACTTTCTCACATACGAATGCCAGACATCTCTCCATACAAGTGTTGTGCCGGGTTAGTTCACTCTTTACATAATATAAGGAAGTGAGCGCCACGTTATTTACAATTAAATAAAATAATACATGTTCGTAATTCCAACCAATTCAGTTGGCATTTCGCAACGAGTGGTCGCGACACTTGTTGCTGGTGCAGTGGTATTTGCCTCAGCAGGGTATTTCCATTCTGCACAAGCAGCTAACCTTACTAGCGTGAGTAACACACTCTCGAGTTCAAATCCGAGCGTGACGTCTTCTCACACCATTGAGTTCACCGTACCAACCGGTTCGACTATAACCACGGCTGACGACATCACCATCACTTGGGATGCTCGTGATCAGGGTGCAGTCTCAGAACCGTTTGACGACATCGAAACAGTTGTCGGAGCTGACCTCACGGTAACTGGCGATGGGGCATTCACGCTAGGTACATTTACAGCAACAGCTGACAGCATTACCTTTGACGGTCTGGCTGCCGGCGCGGGAGATACTATTCAAGTCGTGGTCGCAGACGGTAAAATCGTCAATCCAGCTAAAGTAGCAGCGGCCGGCATCGGCGACTCGTACGAGGTTCTCGTCGAAGTTGCGGATGCAACCAACGGTACACCGGACAGTGGTCGTACTCGAGTAGCTATCATCGACACAGTTGAAGTCACTGCCGAAGTGGCATCTATCTTTGACTTTGTAATTAGCCCATTAGCAGCTGGTACTGACGTCAATGGCGAGACTACCACTGATGACAGTTCAACTACTACCATCCCATTTGGTGAAGTAGCACCAGGATCTGCTAACGCCAAGATCATTGGACAGCAGCTCAATGTTACTACTAACGCCATCAATGGTTTTGTGGTGACAGTCGAGCAGGACTCTAATCTGATCTCATCAACCGGAGCTGACATCGACGGATTCGTTGACGGTACTTACACCGATACACCAACGGTTTGGGCTTCACCGACTAACACAGTCAATAGTGAAAACACCTACGGTCACTGGGGTCTGACTTCAGAAGATGACCTGAACACTGATGAATTTGGTACATCATTATTCGTATCAGCGAGTACTACGCCACGAGAAATCTTCTCACACGACGGAGTAACCAACGGTACAGTTGCCAACGAAGGTGTAACACAAGTTGCGTACAAGCTCGAAATCACTCCACTCCAGGAAGCTGGTGACGACTACAACACAACTCTGACCTACATCGCGACACCAACCTTCTAGTTGCTCGCACCCGCTACACTGGCTGAATCTATTAGTCACTGAGAGCATCAAAACCACCCAGACCATCCGGCCTGGGTGGTTTTGTGTATACAGAAATATTTAATCCTCTGCGGCTGCTACACTAGTGCAATATGCAAGCCTTATCTCACCCACTGATATTACGAATCATCACGCTGCTGACACTCGCTGTTTCAGTGTGGCTTTTCGGAACACAGGCATTGCACGCACAGTCAGGTGCCGGCGTCAGTATCTCGCCGGCAGTAATCGAGGAAACGCTCGATCCCGGAATCACCGTCAACCGTACTGTCGAGGTCGGTAACCTAACCGATGAAGAGCAGACGTATTTTTTGTTTACACGCAACATTGAATCAGTAGACGATGGTGGAGTGCCGGTGTTTGCTAATTCGAACTTGGATGCAACCGGCTTTGAATTGGTCGACTGGATCACGCTATCGACCACCACGATCACGGTACCAGCCGGGACAACTCGAGCGTTTACGTTCCAGATGGATGTGCCTGAGGACGCGCCGCCAGGTAGTAATTTTGGGGGGATTTTTGTGTCGGTCGAGGCCCCGGACATCAGCCAAAGTGGCGCAGCGGTAGGCTACCAGGTAGCCAACATCGTCAGTATCAGGGTCAGCGGTGACGCAGTAGAGACCGCGAATATCCGACAGTTCTCGACAGGTAAATTCTTGTATGGATCACAAAATGTCGATTTCCAAGTCCGGATTGAAAATCAGGGAAATGTACTAGTCCGCCCGACTGGACCGTTGGAGATTTACAATGCACTCGGAGCGAGGGTAGGAGAGGTGGCGTTTAATGACACGCAAGCCGGTGTCTTCCCCAATGACACTCGAGAATTTGCACTGACATGGGAAGGAGACGAGATTGGCTTTGGGCGGTACGAAGCGATCCTCAGTCCAGTGTATGGACTCGATGGTGCACGAAAGACCATGAGTAGCACGGTGACATTCTGGATTTTGCCGTTCAGTATTATCGGCCCAGTGCTGGGCGTGCTAGCGGTGGTACTGCTAGTCACTGTCATCGGGGTGCGTATCTACATCAAACGTAAAGTGGCGCAGCTCAGCGTCGGACGGCGCGTGGTCCGCCGCAAGCAAGCGGGCGGCCAGTCACTGTTGCTAGTGACGCTGCTGGCGGTGCTGGTGGTGCTGGCGATATTCTTACTCGTAATGTTGCTATTATTTGCCTAACAGTATGCGTGATACGCTGTACCACAAACTACTGCGAATCGGATCCCTGGTGACAGCGATCACGTTGGTGTATGCCACTGGCTTGCTCCACCCCAGTACTGCAGATATGTTTGATGGCGCGATCGAGTATCTCGGCGCTAGTGTCGGTATGTCGGCCTCTGTCGCCCCAAACGAGTTCAACAGCATCACTGCTGAGCTGACCGCACAGCGGACGGCGCTCGCGACGCGTGAAGCGATGTTAGAAGAGCGGGAAATAGCAGTCTCGCTCCGCGAGTCTGGCGAACCAATGGATCGTTCTACGTACGTTCTCGCCTCAATATTATTTATCATGTTGGTGCTGATTGTACTCAATTATGTGCTGGATTTTGTGCGCCAGCGACCAGCGGTTAGGGAAAAGCCTTCAATGCGCCCGGTGATGTAAGGTAAGGTGTACATATGTGGCGAGTACTCTTTCTGTTTGTGTTGATTGGGCTGTGGCCAAGTAGTACTGACGCAACAAATATTTCAAATTTCAAGAACACGGTGTCGGATTCTGGGCCGGCGGAATTTTCAAATCACACGCTTTCTTTTACCACCTTGGTACCATTTGGTCCTGGTTCAGTGTTCACGTATCAATTACCTGGTGACTTTTACCTGACGCCAGCCACCACCACCTTTGGAGTGCGTAACGTCCAGCTGCACGTTGATGGGATTGCGCGTGACACGGCGTCGAGCGCTGGAGTTGGTGTCGACGGGGTCAGTATCGCCGGTGGCTCGGGTGGGTTAATTACATATACTCTGGGATCTGACCTGTCCATTCCATCTGGTGCTGAGCTCGAGCTATATATTGGTAACCAGACATTGGGTGCCCTCGGCGTGCGTGACGTCTTTAGCACGACCACGGGCACGACTACTATCCCGGCTGATATTGAACCGATTCGCAATAGCACGGATCTAGGATTGCATCGCATTCCGTTTTCGGTGCAAAACGGCGGGAAAATTGCTGGAGCGGATTTCACCGTATTTCTAAATGAAAAAGTCACGGTCACCGGTGACACGACCGAAGAAATTCCGCCCGAGCGATTCGGTGGTTCACCGACTAGTACGATTGCGGGAACAAACCTGAGTGTAGAAATTTCCGTTGAAACGAACGAGTTTGCAGTTTGTAAGTATGCCCGGACGCCAGATATCGCGTTTGCCTTACAGCCTTTTACGTTTGATAACACTGGATTAGTGGTACACACTTCGGTCGTGACCGTCACACCAAACTCAGTGCAAGAATTTTATGTTCGGTGCGTTGACGATGAGACTAACGAAAATATTGACGATTATTTAATTTCCTTTACTGTCTTGGCGCAACCGACGGGTCAATCTAACACCACTGGTAGTACGAGTGGTGATGGTACTGGCTCTGGCAATGATGGTACCGGGTCTGGTGATGGAGGTGGTGGTACTAGTGGCTCATCAGATGGAGGTGCAAATACCGAGGGACAAACATCAGGTGCGGGCGGCTCGGGCGGCTCGGGCGGCGGCGGTGGTGGTGGACGCCGCGATGGTGATGGTACAGGTGGCGGATTTGAAAATGACGGACCGTACGAGTCAGGTGAAGGTCGAGTGATCATCAGCGGCTTTGCACCGCCGCGGTCAGAGGTATCGGTGCTGGTAGATGGGTTTCAGTCAGACCGAGTCCGCGCCGACGCAGATGGCTCATATGAAGTAACGGTGGATGATATTGCTCGGGGTGCGTACACCTTTGCGGTGTTCGCCACCGATGAAAATGACGAGCAATCTGGGGTATTTAGCACCACCTTTACAGTTAGTGGCGCCCGCGCTTCAGAATTATCAAATATTAATATCACACCCACAATAACCATCACACCTGATCCAGTCGAGCCAGGTGAGACCCTTATTGTAAGTGGTTATGGGTTACCAAACGCCACCGTCACCATTGAGTCAGGTCGGCGCGGGAGTGGGGTACAAAAGACCTCGACCGCCCTGACTGACCAAACTGGTGCCTATCGCATCACGCTCGATACAAGCACCTACGCGCGAGATACGTACCAGGTACGAGCCAAAGCCGAGCAAGTCGGCGGCGCTAATACGAATTGGTCTCAGCACGAGTTTTTCGGTGTTGGTCAAGCCTTAGCTGCCGGTATGGCCGCTGACCTCAATCGAGATGGGTCAGTTAATCTGACTGACTTCTCGATCTTGTTGTTTTGGTGGCAGACTGACGGTGGCGCGTCTGACCCACCGGCTGATATAAACGGCGACGGGAATGTGAGCCTGACTGACTTCTCGATCTTGTTGTTTAATTGGACGGGCTAGTCGCTTGTGTGGGTAAACCACGCATTGACAGAACTAAACTTTGTATACTATTGATATATGTCCTTTCTGCAGCGATTAAAAGGTAAGGGGGTGCGTGAAAATGATGGTCTTCTATCCGACTCAGAAGAAACCGCTGCGGACAAGATTGCTCAACTACACGTTGATGTCTACCAAACAGAACGGATGATCGTCGTGTACGCACAGTGTGCTGGTGCTGATATGGAAGACGTGCATGTATCCATTGAGGGTGACGCCGACATCGTGCTAATTGAGGGTCGTCGCACCCGCCCAGAACACATAGCTTTCCCGCGTAAAAAAGTTTCTGGTGCGTTTGTGGCTGAAGAGTGCGAGTGGGGCGAATTTTATCGCCGTATCATTTTACCTGAGTCAGTCAACATCGATGAAGCGGATGCCAAGATTAAGTACGGTGTGTTAGTGCTCACACTGCCTCTCCTTAAAGCGAGTGAGAAATCAAAGGTCACCCTCAAGGTCGGTAGTAGCAAACCAAAGACAGCTTCCCGAATGCGTTCAAACAAAAGTAATCAAGTATATTCATGCATAAGCTAATTTTACAAAATGATATTTTACGGATAGTGAGCAGGTTTGTATTTATTATAGTACTGCTGGGTCTTGGGTGGTCTGCGAGTGCAGCTACCCTCAATCTTTCGCCCAGTACCGGTACTTATAATAGTGGCCAAACTTTCACCACCACCGTGCGAGCAGTACCTGGTGGCGACAGTGTGAACGCAGTTGAAGCAACGTTAGGGTTCGATCCGTCCCAGTTATCGGTGGTAAGCGTAGATAAAAATGGTTCGGTATTTTCACTGTGGACGACTGAGCCGACATTTTCTAATACCGCTGGGACTATCACCTTTGGCGGTGGTAGCCCACAACCGTTCACGACTAGCTCTACGGTAGTCAATGTAACTTTTCGAGTGATTGGAGAGGGCGATGCCGGGGTGTCGTTTGCTGAAGCTTCTGTCTTAGCTGCTGATGGGCTAGGGACGGATGTATACGCTGGAGGCAGCGGTGGTCAGTACACCCTCGCTCAGGCTACGGCCCCGACACCGAGCGCGCTAAATGAAGAATCAGCCCCAACTGAAACAAGTGACCCGACGAGCGGAGACGCAATTATTTTTGGTGATCCACCCAGGGCGCCAGAAATTGGTTCACCGGTCTTTCTTGAGGCTGCAGAGTGGTACAGCAGTGTAGTAGGACAGTTTCGCTGGTCATTACCATTTGATGTGACTGCGATTGCGGTAGAGATCAGCGATGATCCTAACAACGTGCCTCATGAGAACGAAGGTGCGATCATCGACCCACCCATCGAAGATTTTACTGTTAATGCAGATAATGCATTAGAGGGTGAGCAGTACGTCAGTATCAGCTTCCAAAATCAAGTTGGATGGGGAGCTGTTACTAATCGTTTACTTAGAATTGATACTACTCCACCCGAACCATTTTCAATTGAGGTAAGGCCAGGTAATGACCGCAGCGCGTTCCCAACGCTACTGTTTTCGGCCGAAGATACTACTTCGGGTATTGATCGCTACGATGTTACCGTTGGCACGAACGAACCTGAGACCATCACTCCGGAGCAGGCTCAGTTAGGCTATTTACTACGTGACCTTGAAGATGGAACATATTCAGTCACCGTAGTAGCCCACGATCTCGCTGGCAACACTCGCGAGGCTGCATCCGCTGCCTTGGTTACTGCTGGCTGGGTCAAGCCATTCGAGGCCGAAGAGTCACGAAGTTTGCTGGACTATCTCACATTTGTAAATTTATTGATCTGCTTCCTTATTGTTGCACTAGGACTTATGAGTGTCTATGTCTGGTACGAGAAGAAAACGCTTAAAATTAAAGAGGACAAGCTGCGCCGCGAAACACGCGAGATACAGGATCAGATGGAAAAAATATTCTCAGCGCTGCGCGACGAAATTTATGATCAGATCAACCACATTACTAAACGCAAGCGATTATCACAGAACGAGAAAGAAGCTGTAGAAGGTTTGACTCAGGCACTTGAAGTATCTGAAACACTGATTGAAAAAGAGATTACTGATGTGAAGGCAATACTAAAGTAAACCATCAAAATAACGTTTGTTTATCAACATATTGAGCGTATACCGCGGAATCCTGAGGGGATTGCGCGGTATACTGCATAAACCGATCCTAGCTCTACAGGTGAGGTAAGTATAGATGATTCGGAACAACGCAAAACGTACCAGAAAGTATGTTGTCTACGCGTTGCTGGCTGCTCTCATATTGGGAGGAGCGTTTTCGTCGTATGCAAATTTGATGCAGAGCGCATACACTGTAAAAACCGTACACGTGTTTCCTGCCGCGGTTGTCTCAGAAGGTTTTCTAAATGCAAAAACGGTTACGTTCCAAAACGTTGACGAGTATGGATTATTGCAAGATTTCAATACCATCAACTCAGCCACGCTAGATCCAGATTATGAACCAGCTGTAGATGGCAATGCAGGCCCAAACGATGTTCTCGATCAAGCTGGCCAGCCGCCACAAGAGTCTGGTGAGGGTACTGAGTCAATAACAAATCAGGGATCATCAGAGCTCGTAGACCTGCCAGAAAACGGAACTACCACTGCGTCCGGTCAAACTGAAAGTGCTGTTAGTACGAGCACGAGTACGTCTGACGTCGCGTCTGCTGTTGAGACGAACGACGCATCAGCAGCAGCAGCGGATACTGAGCCTACCAATTCGGACACCGTTGCCGATGCTGTTCCGTCTGACAACGCTCAAACGGGCTCAAATGACGCGCTCACGCCTGCCACTCCTATTGAAGAGGAGAGTATTGATAATTCAACCGATTCAATCGAGATAAACGCTACGACAGACACTGCTCCTGACGCTGGCACTAGCACCATTTCAGTGTTCTTACCATCACTCGGTCGATTGCTGCTTGATGCGACAACGACAGCGGTGAGCACCGACGCTGAAGCTATGATTGTCCCGGATGCTGTTGAAATAGATGTGGCTGACGCACCTCAGGCGACGCAGAGTGCTGACACTGCAGCCTTAGACTCACCAGAACTTGTGGACATTGCAGCGGCAACAGATGCCACCAGTACAGTGACGGGCGCCGTCACAGAGCCAGTGGCTCCAGATGCGGTTGAGGCTGGCAATCCTAATGCCATTGCTAGTGCTACTACCAGCACTTCGCTACCGAATGTACCGGCGCAACCAGCTACGGCTGCAGGCACTACCACTGCTGATGATGCGGGCACTACTGCCACCACGTCTGCAGCCAGATCTGGCAATGTCGACAATACGGACACTGAAAGCGAGGCAGCCGGATCAATCACTGACTTTAGTGCAGACGTAAATGACGAGACGACTTTAACCTGCGATGACTGTGGTCAGTATACCATGCGCCTGTCAAACTTTGGCTACCCGCTCGATGAGGGGTCAACTCTGTCTGGTGCGCAACTACGATTATCACTCGCAGCATTGCGCAACAATGCCCAAGACGAGGTGCCGTCCTTGACGGTCAACTACTCCCTCGATCAGGGTGCATCATGGAGTACTGGCGGCTCGGTCATCATTGATGATGAGGTATCCAACAGTGTCAACGGTGGGTACTACCTGTACGCGCTACCAGATATTACCGATCCAGCTATGCTGCGCGACGTAGTGGTCGAATTACGATTTGATCATGATGACGCAACTGTCCGTGAACTGTTCGTCGAGAGCGCATGGCTAGAATTATTTGTACTGACTCCACCAGAGAATACCGAACCAACGCCATTTGACCAGCTGATCGAGAACACTGGTTTTATCGACAGCAATCTCTCTGGTGACACCTTGACACTACCAGACGGCGAGCAAGTACAGTTTACGTTTACCGATAACAACGACGACGAAACACTCATCATCAAGTCAGATCAAAAAACGTACGAAGGGCTGTCCCAAGTCACGACCTACTTTAGCGTCACGAATACCAGTGACAATGCTGACGAATTTAGTGTCCAAACGTATTTCCCCAACAATGTGGGTGAAGTCACTAATCTAGAAGTCTTCAGTCTCAACAAACCCCGACAGGCGGTCATTCCAGAATATCGGCCGTACGTGTATCACTGTGAAGCCGGCTGGGCAGTGGACGAGCCAGTTGATTCACTTAACAGCCTGACTACTGAACGTGCGACAAGTAGTCAGCTCAGCCCAACTACTACCACCGAATTGGCGTTGTCGATGACTACCGCAGCAGCGAATACTGCCGTCGGCACCATCACTACTACAGTTAATGAAACGGACACGGAAACTACTTATTCATGCCCGGGCACTAATCTGGCGCGAACTTGTGAAGTGATCGAGGGTGAGGGAACCGCTTGTATCGTCACCCAAAAAGTTCAAGACCACACCGTCACGCAGTACGCCCGTGGTTGGGATCCGGTCACTACTAACGCTGGGATGGGTACCGAGCAGGGGGTGCTCGCGCGGACAGCTGCGTTCTTTGGGTTGCGCCCGGCTCGCAAAGACGTACCCGACAATTTCGAAGGACGGGTGTACACACCAGACCAGTTCAGTATTGCACCGGGCGAAACCCGCTATTTCAAGATGGATATTAGCTTCCCGCCGTTTAGTACTGGCGAGTACTGGGTGGAAGCCATTGGTAATCGCGAGTACGGGCTCCTTGACCCGTTCTGGTCATCAGACTGGCAGTACCGAATGCCGCTACAAGTTGATAACCCAACTGGTACTGACCAGACAGAGTTCCAGGTCCGCCTCACTCTCGATTCTGCGATTAACGATTTCTGGACGAACGTCGACGCCGACGGAGATGACTTGCGGTTCGTACAAGAAACTATGGCTGGTAACTTTAGCAACGAGGCCACCGCCATCAATAACTGGCTTGACTTTGACTTTACGCACCGTATCCCGCTTGAGATACCGGCTGGCGCGGCCGACGCTGATCTGGCCAATTTCCCAATTAGCGT
Organism: uncultured Candidatus Saccharibacteria bacterium; assembly: GCA_964626635.1. Classification (GTDB taxonomy): domain Bacteria; phylum Patescibacteriota; class Minisyncoccia; order Phycocordibacterales; family UBA918; genus OLB19. The sequence continues at coordinate 136,348 of CAZVFY010000001.1, read as the reverse complement.
CAGTCTGGCGGACTTTGGTAGTGATTTCTGGAATAACGTACGCAGCGATGGGGGTGATATCCGGGTTTACACGAGCGCCGGCACTGAGCTAGCAATTGACCTCGCGTCTATCGACACTGTAGCCGAAACAGGTGAACTACATTTCCTGGCTCCAATTATTCCGACATCGGCCGCGACGACGTTCTACGTGTACTTTGGTAATAGTACGCTGATGCCATATGCGGCGACTGACCCGCTCGGCGCCCAGGCGGTGTGGATCGAGTACGACGCCGTGTATCACTTCAATGATACAGATGTGTCGCAGGGTGCATTCCTGGCTGATGCGACGGGTAACGGTAACGACTTGGTTATTCAAAACGCTGATATGGCCACTAGCAGCGGGTTCTTTGGCACTGCGCTTGACTTGCGAGGTGCGAACGCTCGGGCGGCGTCGACCACCTGGCTATTTAATGGCGGGGACTCGCTGACGACCAGTGGTTCATACTTTATGTCGAGCTTTGATAACGGTGCGATTTGGCAGTGGGGAAACGGTGATCAACCTAATGACATTGAATTTCGACCGTGGTACAACGCTGCAAATGGCTTGCATTACTTTGGTACTGATAATAATACGGCACAGAGTCGGGTTATACCTCGTGATACTAGTATTTGGCGGGGGTTTGGTACAATTGGTACATCAACATTGGGTGGGACAAATTACTGGTACGAAAATGGTTTTCTCCAAGACACGGCCGTGCAAGTCACCGCCAATCCATCTAACACTAATAGTAACGGTTTTAATGTCGGTCGTGAGGGTGGAGGGCGCTACTGGGACGGGCAGCTAGACGAATTGCGTATTCGGATTGCGCCGCGGTCGGTCGCGTTCGTCCGCGCCGAGTCCGCGAACCTTAGCAGCGCCAGCGACTTTTATGTCACCAGCGGTGTGCAGACGCCAGACAACGCGGCTACTCGCAACTGGTACAGCACTAGTTGGGAAAGTCGTCAGCGCTTTACTGCGTCAGACAGTCGGGTTAGCGGTACGCAAACCGATTTCCCGGTTTACCTTGATTTGTCAATTCTTGGTAATGACTTCTTCAACGGTGTCGCGAACGACGGTAGTGATATCCGTATTACGACTGGTGACGGAGTCACCGAGCTGCCGATTGAACTTGTCAATATCAATACAACTGATAATACTGGCGAGTTGTACTTCAAGGCTGATCTTGGGCGGGGTGATAATAACGAGTTTTACATCTATTATGATAATGAAGATGCAATTGCGTATGAACGTAATGCGACTTTTGGAAGTGAGAATGTCTGGACCAATAATTTTCGGGCAGTATATCACTTTGAAGAATTCGCGGCTGGGATCAACAATCCAGATGTGTACCTAGATTCCACCAGTAACCGGTACCACGCTGACGATAATAATACTGACACTGATACGAGTGGTCTGTTTGGGCGGGGCGCCGTGTTTGGAGCCGGTGTCAACGATGCGATCGAACCACCGAACGACATCATTGATGGAATCGGCAATCACACTGTGAGTTGGTGGCACAATACAACCCAATCAATTGACCTCTCTATTTTGAGTGGGGCGAACTTTGATAATAACAATGAGTTCTCGATGTTCTTCTCGGATCCAAACGTCTTCCGCGCATACTACAATACGGGCAACGAGTTGTTTAATCTCGATGATACAGTAGGTACGTTCAATACCGGCGAGTGGCAGCACTATGTCGTGACGGGAAACACAGCGACTGACGAAGTTAATTTATACGTCGATGGTCAAGGGGATAATGAAAATCCCGATACACAATCAATGACTGATACCTTTGATATTCCAAACGGTGGATTAGTCATTGGACAAGAGCAGGATGCGGTTAATGGCGCGTATGACGATCAGCAGCGTTTGATTGGACAGCTCGATGAGCTGCGTATAGCCGAGGTGGTGCGCAGTGCTGGTTGGGCGGAAACCGAGTACGAAAACATGGCTGATAATGCTCGATTCTTTTCCACTTCAACGGCAGAGACTCTCGCAATTACTGAGTTCACTGAACTAGATTTCTGGATTGAGTCCTGGGACAGTACAGCTGACGAAGCGGTAGTTTGGGTACAAGTAGCGAACATAGAGGCCGCTGGATCGCTGATTTATGCGTACTATGGTAATAGTGGCGCCGAGAGCGCAAGTAACGAGCTAGACACCTTTTCGTACGACGCACTCACTGAGTCTTATTATGTCGTAGACAATAATGGTGCTGGTACAGTATCTGTCGTAAGTCTCGTAGATAATAACCAAGTACAGCTAGATGGTGGTACAGCCGTCAGCCTGAATCGTGGTGAGCAGGCTACTTTTACAACGTACGACGGCACTTCAGCCCTCAGTACATTCGGGCCTGTGTCAGCGGCGGTAATTACAGATAGCGGCGATAGTAGCGATGTATTAGTTCCAATTTCGTTTGCCACCACCAGTTATGTGTTGCCAACAGCGCGCAATGAAAATCGCACATATGTGTACGCGCCATTTGGCACCGCGACGGTTGACTTTTTCTTGGGGGACAGCGCCACGGCTGACGACACCATCGTACTCAGTAGTGGTGCGGTGGCAGTATCAAACACCAATCCCCAAGGGACTGATTCTGCTGTACAAGATGGGGAGGGAATGCGTATAGAATCAAACGTACCTATTCTAGCCACTCACCGCAGTACCAACCCGGGTGATGGTTTGACGCTGCTTGAACCCACAACCGATGATCTGTATGGAGTTGACTCTGACAATATAGTGGGGATTGGATTGGCTGACGCAGCCAATCCAACGTACTATTGTTCTGACGGCAATACTGGTACGTACTCTGGTTTGACTGAAGGTGATATTGAAGTAAATGGTGAAACCTGTACTAATGGTAGCGAAGGAGCTGGGTCAGCGGTGCGTATCACGGGAGCTAGTTCGGGCGTTAGCTTTGCACAGCAGGCCGACAGTGACGGTAACGAAGCCACAATGTTCTGGCCAACGAGCGAATTCAGCACGCAATACGCGCTCACGGGCGCTACCGCCTACATCGCGGTAGTGTGTGCACCCGAGTACGGCGCCGTGTCACTTGAAGTCACTACGGCATTGGGTGTGACTATCGAAACCGGCACCTGTAGTCCTGGGGCGAACACGCCCGGCAAAGCGTACTTCACTAATGGCACTGGTAGCGGTGATGGGGCAAACTTTGCGGCAGGCACATTAGTACGCGCGACCAACGATCGACCGTTCTATATGATTATGGAGGACGTGTCGATTGATCAAGATGAAAAGAACGTCCTTGGTCCACGTCAGGCGCGTAAGTTTGGTGCCGGCGCCGCGAATTTCCGTGCATTGGCGCAACAAGAGGCGAATGGCCCTGAATACACGCAGTTGTCCTTCGGCTGGTATCAGAATACTGCTGCACTGAACCTAACAACTACTTGGGCAATTAATTCGACAGAATTCGTGAGCGAGGGCGACTCAATAACCGGCGCTGGAGCCGTGAACACCGGCGATGTTTTGCGTCTGCGCATGAACGTGGCTGGCGGGAACGCCACTTCGACGGCGGGTACCGAGGCCTTTGCACTGCAGTACGCACCTGCCACTGTCGGTCAGTGTGGACTCGCGACCGACTGGAAACTGGTGGGTGGCGTTGGGAGTACGACCGCTGCGTTTGCCGGGTTTAATAATCCTAGTGTGAGTGACGGCAATACTTTGCCAGGCACGCTGCTAGCGAGTTCAACTGACGCCGGCACCTACGAAGAGCGCAACTTGTCTAATTTCAATCCCGTTGAGTTTAGCCCAAGTACTGTGATGGAATGGGATTGGGTGCTGCTCACTAATAACATTGATGTCAACCAAACCTACTGTTTCCGGATGATTCGCGCCAATGGAGAGACTTTTGACTCGTACGATTCATACCCAGAATTAGAAACGGTCGGACCACCTAACGTGCCGCTCTTACAGTCATTCTTTGACAACGAACACACTACTCAAATAACACCGTCGCTCAGCTTTGTCGCCAACGACATTGCGGGTGATGATATCCACTACGAACTTGAGATTGATGATAACCGCACTTTCAGTTCAGTCGTGTTGTCGGCAAATTCGCTCACCAGTCCACTATCATTTACTAATTTAAGCGCAACCGCAGATAAGGCCCCATTTAGTTCGGGTGCAACTGTACGGTTTGACAGCAGTAGTATTCTCGCTTCCAGCACCACCTATTGGTGGCGAGTACGCGCGAGTGATCCAAATGGTTCGGGTGCATTCAGTGATTGGTCAGCGCCGTTTAGCTTTACTACAGACACCACATTGACGACCAGCGAATGGCTGCAGACAACTGGTGGTCAGTTTGCTACTAATGCGCTTACTGGTGTCGCCACCACCACCGGCGGCGCTGATTTGGTCAGTAGTCCAGGCGTCATCACCAGCACCGCCATCGATTTTGACGATGCGACGATCGGCAACGCGTGGGGCGAATTAGCTTGGGATGCGACAGTGACGACTGGCTCGTTCTCGGTGCAGATCGAATACAACAATAATGGTACCTGGCAATTAGTGCCTGATGCGTCACTGACGGGTAATGCTACTGGCTTTACAACCAGCCCAGTTAACTTGATCGATTTAGATACTCGGGAGTACAACGAAATCCGGTTAGTTGCCAATCTCAGCGGCAGTAGTGTCACCCTCAATAACTGGCAAGTGCGTTGGGGGCAACGGGTTGAAGTGCCGATACAGGGTGATCCGTTCGATAATCAGAAGACTGCAGACACGCTACCAACGTTTGATTTTGTGTCTACCGATCCGCAAGGCGACGACCTAGAATACGAAATCTCTTTTAGTACGGACTTTGATTTTGCCGGTGCGACTACCACGTATAACTCAGGTGTGAGCACACAGTTTGTCAATGAGTCAAACGGCAGTGATCTGTCACCATTTATCTCGAGCGAACGTGTCACCTTTGACACACCGAGCGGTACGCCATTCGCTAATGGTGTTACGTACTGGTGGCGCACTCGCGCCAAGGATCCAGCCGGGGGTAATGCGTGGTCGCCATGGTCCGAGCCTGATTCGTTCACTATTGACACAGCCACCACCGAGTCGACCTGGTTCCAGACTACGCAGGATCAGTTTAGTCAGGGCTTCTTCAATGGCACCGTTGCCACCACCAGTGGAGCTGTCAGCCTGACAAACGAGATTGGTGAATACGGCACCGTGACCTTGATCAATAATGCTTGGGAAACAATCACGACCAGTCGCACTTATGACAATATGGTTGTCGTGGCATCACCGGAATACAACGTGACGGGTCAAGGTGACGGCCGCACGCCTCGCATTCGCAATAAAACTGCCACCGGCTTTGAAATCAAGGTTGACGATCACGACGGCTTCAGTGGTACGACTGTTGTAGATTACTTGGTGCTAGAAGCCGGTGAGTGGGAGCTTGATGACGGTGCTGGCGGCATTACATTGCTGGCTGGAACAGAAAGTCTGGCATCGACTGACTTGATCCGACAACCATACGATAATGGTACCGGATTAACCGTGCCGATCAGTACGAGTTTCGGCACCAACCCCTTAGCGTTTGCGACCATCGTGACTGTCAATGATAGTACGTGGGTATCAGCCCACCTAGACGCAGGTAATCGCAGTAATGAATGGACCGGGGGCTCGATTCGCCTGTCCTTAGCCAAGAGTATGTCCGACTTGCCGCACTCGAGCGGAGAAGATGTTGATTTTGTTTTGATGGATCAAGGGAGTGGTACGAATAATGGCACCCGCTTCGATACCGGTCGAGCCTTCAATGATGTTGAAGACTCATTTAGTAATGGCGGTCATAATTTCAATCTCAGTGGTTTTACGACAATGCCAGGCTTTACGCTCCTGCAACAAAACTCTGAGGGTGGTGGGGATGGTAGCTTTGCGCTCAAGGATCTATCGGGTACCCAGTCCAACACCAACCTCTTTGCTAGTGTGATTGAGGTCGGTAGCCGTGCTGATGCGCACGGTGGTGATGAGACTGTCAGTTTACTTGCGTTCGAGAGTGACACGGGAATCTTACGGCGACAGGATAGTGGGGGACTCAGCGGGACGTTTGCCGGCGAAGACATTATCTTTTCGGATGGGGCTGGACCAAAGTTTGCGAATTTTGCCTGGAACGCCTCCACCCCAGCATCCAGTGTGGTGCGCATTCAGTTACAATATCGCGTGAGCGAGGGTGTCTATGCACTCGTCCCAGATAGTCAAATCCCTGGCAATGCAACGGGCTTTACCACTAGTCCGATTGATCTTAGTGGCGTTGACATTAACACCTACGACACGATCCGCGCGCTCGCAACTCTCGAGTGCGTTGGCAGTAGCTGCCCAACTTTAGATGACTGGCAGCTAGAGTGGAGTGAGGGAGTCAATATGTCTGGTAGCTTGCAGGAGTACGACCGCACTACCAATGTGACTACTGGGACAGTCCGCGCGGCGGTAAATGGCGTGCCGGTCAGTGGTGTCGGGGTGGTCAGTAACGGCACCTGGACATTGCCAAACGTAACCGCATTTAACGGGCAGATTGTGACTGTGTGGGTAGATGGGGCAGACGAACAGGACGAAGCTGTAACCAGTTTCGTCTATGACGGACTGGGTGATATCACCGGTGTGGCGCTGTACGAGCAGCACGTATCATTCGTAGCTGACGAACAAGGCACCATTACCAACCAACTACTAGGTCTGTACGACAACACTGACGACGAAGATATCTTGTTCGCGGTTGATGGCCTCAATAACTTGGCTGTCTGCGGTAGCGGTACATGTACCGACGCCAATCTGTACGTTGGTCCGGGCCAGCGCTACGTGCCGGCGACGTCGACCGCGGTGAGTGTGAGCACGCATGACTTTATTAATGACGGAACCATCGAGCTCGACAACAATAGTTTTACTCTCAGCGGTTCGTACGACAACAACGCGACTAGTTCAACCGACACATCGACCATTACCTTTACGGCAGCCAGCACAGCCGAGACGATCACTAGTACCGAAATCCCGCTAGATTTCCACACCCTCAACATCAGTACTGGCGCTACGGCTACCATCACGGTTGATGTAGCGCTTGATCTCTCGGGTGACTTGTCTGTCAATTCCGGGGTGTTTGATCGGGGTGAGAGTGACATTGCGGTCGCTGGGTCAGTGCTCACCGGAGCGACTGGTAACTGGCAGGGTACCGGCACCACCACGTTTAACGGAACCGGTTCGCACACCTGGACTGACAACAGTCCTAGCACCCAAAACATCGGTAACGTCACTATCGACGGCGCCAATTTAACAGTGACAGCGGTGACTGATGTGGCTGCGTACGATGTGGTGATCGGCAACAACGATACCTTGGTGGGCGGGACTGGTAACACCATCTCGGTTGGTGGGGATTGGATTAATAACGGGTCGTTTAACGCTGGTACGTCTATCGTCGAGATTGTCGAAGACGACCGAGTGTACCCACCAATCATCCCAGGCTCGAGCGACTGGTACTCGGACGAGGATTTTGGTCGTAGGGTCCCAGTCGTGATTGATGCCGACGAGATCGACAGCACCCTAACTAATTTTCCGATCTATCTCGACCTCAGTACGTTAGGGGCTGCGTTCTGGACTGACGTGGCGAGCGATGGTCGCGATATCCGCATCACCAGCGGTGATGGGCAGACAGAATTACCACATGACCTAGTCGAGTTTGACGGAGCAGACGATACTGGCGAATTACACTTCCTCGCTGACAGCGTGAGCGCAACGACTGACACGTCGTTCTACGTGTACTTTGCTAATGCCGCCGCGACCGCCTACGCGCCTACTGCGCAATTTGGTAGCCAGGCGGTTTGGGCCCAGTACGAAGCGGTCTATCACTTTAACGATGATGTCAGTGCGACAGGTAATGTGGTAGCTGACGCAACGAGCAATGCCCGTGATCTGGTTGTGACCGACAACGCGCTGGCGACAACTAGCGGACAACTCGGTGTTGGTCTTAATTTAGAAAGCCTGAACGGGTACCTCAATAACCCTGACTTTGACTGGACCGCCGGCGATGCTTTGGTGACTTCTGGGTGGTATTTGATGGATAACGCTGATGGCGGCGCGTACTACCAGTTTGGCACTGGTGGCAATCCAAATACCATCAATCTCCGACCGTGGAGCGGTGGCGGTACTGGTGGCGGCGATGGTGACTTTGACTTTGGTGATGCTGACGGATTCAATATCAACCCGCGTAACACTACCAGCTGGAATCAATTCTTTTTTGTCGGTACGACAGTCAGCGGCAGCTCAAATCGCTATTACCAAAACGCTATTTTGCGAGATGTTGCGAACCAAACGGTTAACAGCCCCTCAAATAACGATGGCTTCGAGGTCGGTCGCCTTGGTGGCGGCACAACGTACTTTGATGCGCTCATTGATGAATTGCGTATTGCCACCACCACTCGCAACACTGCCTGGATCGAAGCGGAATACACCAACCAAAACACACCGAGTATCTTTTACTCTGCAGGAGTCGCCGAGAGCTTCCAGCCAGATGTTGTGGTTGACGAAGCGACCCATAATATTGCCGGAGGTGGTTCGGCGTTCTATACGCTACGCCTCAACGATGCGAGTACCACACCGGTCTTTACCGAACCGTCGCTCGTAGTCGCCGATGATTTTATCGTGGCGACCGGGACGGTTGCACTCCCGACGGGAACGCTGACTGTTGGTGGTAGCTTTACTAACAATGCCTCGTTCATGCATAACAACGGTACCGTACTGTTTAATGGAGCTGGCACCGAAACCATCACGCTCGGCGGGACTCCGTTTACTAACATTTTGAATGATGTGACATTCGCGGGTAGCGGCGCGTGGAGCGTTACTGATGCGAACGCCACGACTAGTGGGCAATTCGCGATCCAAAATGGCGCAGTCACGATGCCAACTGGTACGCTGGCGATTGGCGACACGATGAATGTCACAGGCGGATCATTTGCTCACAACGATGGCTCGGTGCGATTCTACAGCGACGAAAGCATTAATATCATTACCGGTGGCTCTGCATTTAACGATGTGACGTTTGGGGCTGGCGGATCATTCGACTGGTTTGACGCTGCGTGGACGCGCCGTCAGCAGCTTACTATTAGCGCCAGTAATCTAAACGCAACCTTGACTAGTTTCCCAGTCTACGTCGACCTCAGTGATCTGGGGGCTGACTTCTGGAGTAACGTCGCTAGCGACGGAGCTGATGTCCGCGTTACGAACAGTGATAATGTGCAAATGCCAGTCGAGTTGGTGTCTATTGATACCGACGCCGAAACTGGCGAGCTGCATTTCCGTGCCGATACGCTTTTGGCGACTACAGATACAGTGTTTTATCTGTACCATAATAACGGCGCCGCGAGCGCTCCGGCGCCGAGCAGCATGTACGGTCGCAATAATGTGTGGAGTAACGGCTACGAAGCAGTCTTCCACCTCGAGGAAACTGGTGACGGTACGGCCGGTGAATTTATTGATAGTACGGGCAATGGCTACGACGGGCAGGGTGGCGCCGGTGCAGCCGTCGATGTGCCAACGCGTACGAATGGTCTGCTCGGTAGCGCACAAGATTTTGAGAATAGTGACAACGGTGACTTTATTGATTTGAACACCGCCATGATCACAGGACTGGAAGGCGCCAATACCAAGTCAGTCAGCGCCTGGTCTAACGTCGAGTCTTGGTCGGACGCAGGTGGACTGTGGAATCTTGGTGGCTCGCAGACTCTGCAAGACTACACAGTACGAGTAAACGATACGAATCAATGGCGCGCGCAGCATTGGGATGGCGACAATACGTTCGCTGCCAGGCCTTTTGGCGAGTGGCAACATGTGGCGCTTGATTATGACGGCAGTGACGTACGAACCTACGTAAATACCATCAACGAAGATACTATTGGGCGATCGCTCAACACCCAAGATGTCAGCGGCTACGGGGTATTAATTGGGCGTTGGCGAACTGGTAACTATTTCGACGGATTACTCGACGAGGTGCGCTTCTCGAGCGTCAGTCGCAGCGCCGACTGGTACGCCGCTGAGTACGCCAACCAAAACAGCCCAAGTACGTTCTACACTGCTGACTCACAGAGTCTCAGCGCTGATAGTCAGGTGTTCCGACTTAATGAAGTCAACACCAACGCATTGGGTGATGTGACGATCAACGGCGTGCAGTTAGTTGCACCAACCAACAACTTCAACATTGGCGGGTCAGCGCTAAACACTGGCGGTTCGTATAACGCGAACAACGCGACTACCACTTTCAACAGTACCGACACTGGCGAAGTGGTCGCGTTTGGTGCAGCGCCATTCTACAACCTAGTGTTTGATGGCGTCGGCGGCGGTTGGACAGTGGCGACGAACACTGTAGAGAATCGCGCAGTATTACAAACTGGCGCGAGCTTTACCCAACAACCGAACACGACGTTGACCGTGGCTGGCGTATTTGAAAACCGATTCGCGGCGGCGGCCACGACCTGGACCGACAGCACACTGGTGCTGACAGGCGGAGACTACGTGGTAACTGACCGACTAGACTCGGGTGATGATTATGCCAATGTTAGTGTGTCGGAAGATAGCGATGTTGTCATTTGGAATTCAACGATCGCGACTTCAACGATCGCTGACAGCTCATCGATTTACATGCCTGACTACGGTGGCACCGATGGCCTACTGCGCATCTATGGCCAGTACGACCGTACTAGTGGTACAGAACACTGGAGCTACGCGACAGATTTCGACGGTACTGATCTAACTGGTGGAAGTGAGAGAGCCGCGCAAGTAAGGGTGGCGAACGGCGGTGTCGTGCGCATCGCCAGTACATCGGCTCTGTCTGCGCTTGGTTCGGCGACGGCGAGCTCCACCGTCGACGCCTTGGCGGGTAACTACAGCACCGTCCTGAGCGGCAGCACTATCGATGCTCGCTATCTCGAAGTGACCAATACCGATGTGGCTGGGGTGCAGTTGCGTGACGGTGCGACGCTCGGCACTTTTACCGACATCGAGTTTGCGATTGCAACGGGCACTGCCTTGACCATTGATGCTGCGACCATCGAAGCCGATCCATCGCGTGAATTGAACCACATTGCGTTCTCGACTGTCACCGGTGCACCACACAATGTCACACTTGACGACATCCCCGCAGCCTTCTGGATATTCAAAACTGGTACTGGCAACCGCTACGGTGAGTCATTTGATAATGATGATGGTGATCCAGGTGCCATTCAGTGGTCTGATAGTTCATTTAATATTGCTGTCTCTGGTACGATATTCCAGGCTGATACCGTTACGCCGATGAGTGCCCCAGTATGTAACGGTGTCACCGAGGTTGTCACAGTGGTAGTCGATGGCATCACTACGTACCGGGCTCCATGTAGCCCGCTAGATGGGTCGTATACTGTCACGGGCATCAGTTACACCGGTGAGCCAAAACTGGCCACGTATCTCGAGAGTACAGCGCCGAACAACAGTTTTGTGCAGGCAGAAATCATGTCGGAGGTAACCGGTATTGGCGTATCGCAACCCGACTTTACCGTTACGCGACCGGAAGCAATTGACGGTTCAGTGCTTGTAGCTATCATCAGCAAAGACGACGACCCGGCGATCACGCCGCCGGCCGGTTGGACCCAAATCGCTGGGGCTGGTACTGGGGCAGACGACGATATTTATACTGGTGTTTGGTATCGTGTTGTCAGCGACGCTAGTGCCGAGCCGGCCAACTACACATTTACTACGGTTGATAACAATGAGCGGTATCAGTATTGGATTGGTGCACTTGTTAACGTCGATACTACCAACCCACTCGATGTCAGTAGTGGGGTAACACAATTAGTTGATGATCAAACACCGGCCGTGCCGAGCGTCACGACGACTGCGGCGGGAGGTTTAGTATTGTCGTCTTGGTTTGTTGATAACGATGCCGCTGTCGATTATCCAACTAGTCCAGATTTCGTGACGCACACAGAGTATGTACCTAACGCTGATAATAACAACTTTAATGTAGTATCGCAACGGTTAGCGGTCGCTGGAGCCACCGATCCGCTCGAAGCAGTTGGTGTCAATGGTGGTCGTGACCCGCACGTGATCACGTTTGCTATGCGCGCGGCCACCGGTGCAACTGCCAGCGGCACGGCCACTGCAGCCGCCATCACCAAGACGCCAATCGGCGCAACTGGTGACACCTTTGAAACTATTACCTTGACTGGCGAAGCGTCTGGAGCAGAAAACGTGGTCGCCGGCGGTACGCTCGCGTTGACTCGTCCGGCCACCCAAGACGGTGATGTGCTGATTGCAATCATCGGGAAAGAGGATGATCCGGAAATTACTCCGCCAGCTGGTTGGACAGCGATCTCGACCCTGGCTGATACGACGCAGAACGATATCTTTACGGGTGCGTGGTACCGCATCGTGACGAATGCTGCCAGTGAACCGGCTGCATATGACTTCATTAGTAATGGTGTTAACACCCAGGAACACTCCTACTGGATCGGCTCATATGACAATGTCGATACAGACGTCGTCGTTGATGCGCCGGCCGCTTGGGTCAAGCGAGTCGATGATTCGACTCCGGCGGCTCCAAGTGTGACCACTGTTTCAGGTGGTGCCGAAATTATTGCTGCCTGGTTCGTGTTGCCAGAATTGAGCGTCGATGTACCATCGCTCCCTTGGCAAATTCGTGTGCGAAATTTGCAAGTCGGCACAACGCAGCGTAACCTCACAGTACTCAATCGCCAACAAGCCGTTGTTGGGTCGACCGGTGACGTTATGATTTCTAGTATAGGTGGCGGCGACGAAACCCACACCATCCAAATAGCGTTGCGTCCAGAACGGATCTCGGTTGCCAACGCCATCCGCAATATGAACCTGTACCAGGATCACGTAGTCGTACGTCATGAAGACAGCGACCCGCTAACCATTAGCGATATGAATCTGTTCGATAACACTGATGACAGTGACGTACCATTTGTAATCGGCACCAGTCCTGATAGTTTGACGGTGTTAGCAGGCAATGGATTGGCGGTGTTTGACGGCAAGACATTCACCCCGGGTGGACCGGTCACGCTGTCTGGTGCAGGTAGCACCATTGCTGATGGGTCATTCCGGATTGGCCAAAGTGCTACGTATCTATCGACCACGACTGATGGGCTAGCGGTTGGCGGCTCGTTTTATGTAGATGCGGGTGGGGTGTACAGTGGTGCTTCTAGTACGGTCACATTTGGTGCCAGCAATCCCGTTTCTATTAGCGCGGTTGGCAGCTCGACGATTGCGATACATGACGTAATCTTTGCTGGCAGCGGCATGTATGCACTGCAAACCCCACTAATAGTGGACACCGATGTCGCCGTCAATAGCGGCACACTGACTGGGGTCAGTGATCTAACGGTTGAAAATGGCGACCTTAGTGGGGCCGGGGTGGTAGATATGATTGACGGCACGGTGACGCTTGGGAGTGACAATACTTTCGGCAGCGCAACCCCATGGTCATTCTATAACCTAACATTTGGTAGTGGCGCAGTAGCGGGAGTCACCACCCCCGCGACTGGGAGCGTCGTCACGACGATTAACAATCAGTTGCGTATTGCCAGCGGCCACTTCTTGGATGCGGGGTCGACCAGCTGGAATCTAACTGGCAGTGGTACTGTATTTGATGAGCAAGGCACCTTCCTTGAAGACACGGCTACCATCCGTTATAGCGGAGTCACACCAAACGTAACCCAAACGGCCTACTATGACCTGCAGATCGACGCTGGCGTCGGTAGCACCACACTCGCGACCGCGCCGGCGACTGGTTTGCAAGTGCTCGGTGATCTGCAGATTGGACAGACTGGTTCTTCGACACTGCGACTCGATACCAACAATCCAACTCTTGGTGTCAACCAAGACCTGGTAATCGGCACCAATGGAACGCTGGTCGCCAGTGCCGTCACTCCAATTAACGTCTTTGGCGGTTGGACTAATGACGGGCAGTTTATCGCGAACGGTGGATTGGTCGAATTACTAAATGCGACGGGTACCGTGGCGATCAATGCTGGTGACTCAGCCTTTTATGACCTGGATATTGCTGGGGCAGGTGACTTTGTCTTTAGCGAATCAGCGACGTCCACTAACGACACTCGGCTACTGAGCGGTAGTGTGACGGTTAACAGTGCGGAGCAACTAGCTGTCGGCGGTGAGTTCAGGAATCAGCTTGATAATGCACTAACCACCTGGACCGGATCAACCCTCCATTTGTTCGGTGGTGGCGCGTATGTAGTGAACGACAAGCTGGACGCAGACGACTACGCGACAGTTCGCGTCTCGTCTTCGACGCAGCCGCGCTTCTGGAATTCTGATTACGCGGCCATTACGACCGAGCCCGGCAGCTCGTTGTACTCAATGGATCATGATCAAGTGATCGGTGATTTGCATATTTATGGTGATTTGCGGAGTGATAGTTTCAACGATCACTGGAGCTATGCCCGGGACTGGGATGGTGCATCGCTAGCGACCGAGCGTATTGCCAATGTGTTGGTCGAAAACGGTGGATCAGTCTTGTATACCGGCGGTGCGCTGACAGCGGCGGGCACTTCGACCGCGAGCACAACTATTGGGGTGCTGGGTGGCACTGGCACCTTTGATCTCACGCTGGGTGGTACGACGACAGTTGACTTGCACCATTACGTGGTGCGCGACGTGACGAGCGACGGATTGGTGCTGGCTGGTACTCCAACTATCATTGAGCTGTCACACGGGGATTTTGTCAGTCCGACGATTGGCGCATCAGGAATCACAGTCGGCGCCAGTGTCATCAATGCGAACCAGGCGCGTAACTTTACCGGTAATGGATTCTCAAATGCTTCTGGAGGGGCCGCAGTCAATGTTAAGGCAACGGGGACACCGGTCAGTTCGTGGCGATTCGTGAATGCCTTCGGAAACTTGGTGGGAGAAGCGTTCGACGCCGACCCAGATGCTGGTGGGGACCCAGGCTCGATCGTGTGGGAAGATTCAGCTGCAATTATTGATGTGACTGGGCGAGTGTACGAAGCAGATCGCACTACCGTGTCAAACGTATGTAATGGTAGTACACCGAACATTCGCTTAAGCATCCAAGGTCTGACGTTTGCGTCTACTACGTGTAATGCTACGACTGGTGAGTACACGTTCCCGGGGATTGGATTCGGGCCGAGTGATACGCTAACCGTCTATATCAATGATGCCGGAACCGAGGCAGCAACCGTGACCAAAGACCCAATTTCACTGATCGGCAATCTAGACCTATACGAATCACACGTGATCGTCCGTCACGAGAGCAGTGATCCAATGACTATTGAAGCCATGAGTGTCTACGATAGTAGCAATGACTCGGATATTCCGTTTACCGCAACAACGGGTGCGGTTGACACCCTGACACTGGCGGCTGATACGGGTCTAATTATTTGGAATGACAAGATTTTTGCTCCGGGTGGCGATGTGATACTGCCGGGCGGCAGCATCGCAACCCACAGCGGATCACTCGAACTATTTGCTGGCGCCACGTTCGACGGTGGAACGCACGCATACAGTATCGGCGGCAGCTTGCTGTCTGACAGTGCAGCAACCTTCGATGCTGAAACATCGACCACTACGTTCACCAGTAGCGCGACTGGACGGACGATTGATACTAATGACTCTGGTTTCCATTCGCTCGTACTCGATGGGCTTGGTAGTTGGACCATAATTGATTCCGAGGGTGACATCAATCAGGATCTGATAATTAACCGTGGGACATTAACTTTACCAGCGGCTACCACAACGGTATCGGGATCATTTGTCAACACTGGTGGAAGCTTTAATGCAAATGCTGGAGCGCTTGTGCTCGATAGTATTGAGGCCAATCAACACATACAGTTTGGAGGTTCTGCAGCTAATCGCGTGGAGTTTACAGGATCGGGGAGCTGGGCGTTTCTTGATACAAATTCCACCACCACTGATGACATTATTATCAGCAGCGGATTAGTCACTCTCCCAAGTGGTACGCTCGAGGTGGCGGGTAACTTTATTGCCAGCAGCACGATTGCCCACAATGGCGGTACGCTCTTGTTGACTGATACTGCTGGTGGGAACGAGCTAACCCTTGGCGGTGATGATGCCGGTACTGTGCAGATCAGCGCGGCGGGCGGTGATTATACGTTAACCGACTCGGACGCGACACTGCTAGGTAGCCTGACCCTTACTAATGGTGTATTTACCTCTGGCTCAGGCACGCTAGCAGTGGGACAGTCATTCGATGTGTCTGGCGGTACGTTCAATAATAATGGCGGAACGATTCTCCTCAATGGTGCAACGAGCGGCCTGTTTATTGACACAGGAAATGACAATGACTTCAATAACCTCGTAGTTGCTGGTTCGGGAGCGTGGACATTAGTCGGGTCTGCCACCACGACCAACAATTTCAGTTTGCAAACCGCAGGCGGTTTTACGGTGGCGCCGGATAGTAGCGTTTACGTTGGCGGAGTGTTCAGTAATACGGTCGGCGGCGCTGCCACTACCTGGACCGATACCACTTTAGTTCTCGACGGCGCCAATAGATACGAAGTCGGCGTCAAAACAACTGCGACAGAAACGTATGGCACATTGCAGATCGGTGCAAACAGTAATATTTCCTTCTGGAACAGTAGTGCTGCAACCACAAGCGTCCCACTCTCATCATCTCTGTATTCTCAAGATCATGCCGGAAGCGATGGCGCACTCAATATCTATGGTTCCTACACCATCGCGACCACGACCGAGCATTGGAGTGCGGCCACTGACTTTGACGGCGCCAACATCTCTGACCGACCGGTGACGGTTCGCATCGCGAGCAGTAGTAGTGTGATACTGGATGGTGGCGTACTCAATATTCTCGGGGTGACTGGCGCGACTACCACGATCACAAATCAGGGGACTGGGCAGTACGCCTTGATTGCCCAAGCCGGTACCCTCAACGCCGAATTCTATGACATCACAAACATCGACAGCGACGGACTACAGCTGCTGTTAGGAGTCGGAGTGACATCACTCAGTAACGGATCGTTCACGCAGACGAGTGATGGTGCGTCATTGATCACCCTGACACCGATCACGATTAACTCTAACCCGAACTTGGTCGTGACTGACACCGCGTTTAACGCGGGTGGATTCAGTGGCGGAGTAAACGTCAATCTCAGCGCAACTACCACAAATTCATGGAATTTTACCGGCGCGATCGGCGATCTGTGGGGTGAAGCATTTGATATTGACGGTACTGATCTTTGTAGTTCTGTGCGCTGGGATGATAGTGAATGTCTCTTGATCGAGCAATCTAACTACCGCTGGCGTAACGACGATGGGGGTGAGGGTGCCCCTACTGGTACCTGGTACGACGATGATTGGGGGCAGCGGCAGCGTATCCGTGTTGTCAACAATAATCCGACTGCCGTCGCGACTACTGCGGTTAAGTTGCCAGTGATTTACGATGCTGATATGCAGACTGACTTTGATGATGTTCGCGTGACGTTAGCAGACGGAGTCAGTATCACCCCACACTGGATTGAACGCTTCCAAAGTGGGGTGGACGCAACGGTCTGGTTCCAGGCGCCAGCCCTTAATGATGACGTGACTGAATTTTACTTGTACTACGGTAATCTCGCTGCCAACAGCAGTAGCGATGCGGATCAGGTGTTTGATACGGTCGAAGATTTTGAGAGCAGTGGCTTAACGCCGTACGATGGTGATATTAGTTTGTTCAATATTGGTAACAGCTTCGCGTTTGGAGGCGCGCTGGGATTGGATACGGACGGTAATGAACAGCAGCGGGCGACTGACGGTATTGCGCGGGACGGTGTGACCGTCAGCGCAGGGCAGACGATTCGCTACATGCAGTACATTGATACTTCGGCTGGAGCAAACGATGAAGTCTGTACGTTATTTGCGGTACAATCACAAATGCAAGATAATAATAATTATGGTCTTTGTGTACAGCAGCCAGGTGTTGATCGCATATCACTCGTCCGTGACGTGGTCGATACTGAGGCGAGCGGTACAATCTTAGAATCATCTTCGGCCATCTTTACTACAGGTTGGTATGAGTTTGTAATTGATTGGCGTGTCGATGGGGCGATGCAGGTAGCGATGTATGACATTAATGGCACATTAATAGCAGATCTATCAGCAATAGATACAACGTACAGTAGCGGCGGCATCGGCTTTACCTACTGGTTCCAACACGGCGGGTGGGATTCGTACGTAGCGTACCCGCGTATCGGCGCGCTCCCAACGGTATATCTAGGTGACGAGCAACTAGACGGTGGCGCTACCTGGGCCGGCGATCAAAATACTCCAACTGGCGGCTTTAGCTTTGGGTCGGTGGCGCGACTCCGAGTGGGGATCGAAAACACCGGATTGCCAATCGAGAACCAGAATTTCGAGATCGAGTTTGCACCGAAACTCACTGCTGCCACCTGTGAAGCCGTTCCAGCGACTAATTACGCACCGGTGCCAACGGTCGCTTCTTGTGGCACCAGTGCTATTTGTATGGCTAATTCTACTGAGGTATCTAATGGGGACGCTACCTCTGATCATTTGGTCACTGATGCGGGTGACTTCTCGGCCGGAGAAATTGTGTCGAATACAGGCAATCGCTCTAACAATCTCAATTTGGGACAAAATCGTTACACCGAACTGGAATACGCGCTCACCCTGACAACCAGCGCTGCGAATGACGCGTATTGTTTCCGCGTGACAGACAGCGGGGACGAACTGGACGCGTACAATAACCTGCCTGAACTAACGCTCGCGTTTGATCCGGTGATCTCAGAAGTCTCGCTCAATGACGGACTAGATATCCAGTTGACGGCTGGTACTACTACCCTGATCACTGCGTCGACTACGGTCACTGACTTTAACGGGGTGGCTGATCTGGCGAGCGCTACGACTACGTTCTACAAAACCACCGCCAACAGTAACTGTACGCCGAATGATAATGATTGTTACATTGCAACCAGTACGTGTAGCTTTACCGCGTGTACGGGTAATTCATGTAGTTTGCAGTGTACAATACCGATGGTGTACCATGCCGACCCAACTGACTTTGATGCCGGGGAAGAGTGGTTTGCATTCATCGAAGTCAGTGACCAGAGCGGCGCGGCAGATCTGCGCTCTTCAATGGGGGTCGAACTGCTGACACTACGCGCGCTCGACGTACAGAATGCTATCGCCTACGGTACGGTCGACGTGGCTCAGGATACGGGCACCAATAACCCCAATGTCGATCTGATCAATGTTGGAAACGAGAACATTGACGTGCAGGTCGCTGGAACAGACATGAGTGACGGTATTGCCTCAGTCATCCCGGCCGGGCAGCAACGATTTGCGACCAGCTCGTTCAATTATGCTGCGTGTCTGGGGTGTGCGACGCTATCGGTGCTTGGGACTAATGTCGAGGTTGATCTGCCTAAACCAGTGGCAACTGACCCGCCGACCACCGATCAAATCTTCTGGGGTATCGAAGTACCATTTGGTACTGCCTCGAACCCACACACGGGCGTCAATACCTTTACCGCGGTCCCGGATTAGTGGACTAGCGCCGTTCGGAAGGGTGGCGCGTGCTAGCATAATACATATGAAGGGGGTGTTCTCGCTTAGTTCATTTTTGTGCATGTGCGCGCTCGTGCTTTGGTCGTATCCATCAACGCTGACGGCGCAGTCAAGTGATCGCGAGGCTCCCGAAATCACTGATTTACAGATCGTTGATGTCTCTGAAGACTCGGTCACGGTGACCTGGACCACGGACGAAGACGCCGATTCGGCAGTTAACTATAGTCTGCAACCCGATCTCGGGATCGCTCGTATTCCGACAGCTGACCGCACGGAACATTCCGTGACGCTGGATAATCTCGAACCTGGACGCACGTATTATTTTCGGGTCGTCTCGTCTGACGAAGACGGCAACCAGGGGATCTCGGCGGACTACCGTGTCACCACTGGCGGCACGCCGCAGACAGGCGATGGAGAGGGTGCTGGTCAAGCGGCCGGTGACGGGGAAGGTGTCGATGTCGGACCAGGACAAGTGGACGAGGTGGTAGACGTACAAGAATTGATCGAAGACATCAAAGAAATCCAAGACGTCCAGCAATTACAAGAGATTATAAACGAGACTGCCAAGGCAGTCGAAGGTATCACCGAAGACCTGACCATTGTCGGACCGCCAACGGTCGAACCAGAAACTAATGCTGCAGTGATTAGCTGGACGACTGATCGTGCGGCCAGTAGTGAGGTAGTATTTTCTGAATCCAGTGCTTTTGATGGAACCAATTTTGAGTTCTCACAACGTTCGACTGGCCCCAACACGACCGAACACTCGGTACGGTTGATCGGCCTATCGGCGTTTACTGACTATTCGTTCCGCGTGCTCTCAACAGACGAATTTAATATTACCGGTGAATCACGAGTATTCGAGTTCACCACCAAGGCTACCGCCCCCGAAATCCGCAATCTCCGTGTCGTTAAGGTCGAAGAAAATGCCGCCACCCTGGCGTGGGACACTAATGTCCCAACCAAGGCGTTGGTCGAGTACCAAGACCAAACCACTGGTGGGCAAAACTCAGTCGGCCGACCGACCCTTGCCACCACTCACCAAATGCGCCTAGCCGACCTGACCCTGGGAACGCGCTACGTCGCGTTCGTGACAGCTGAAAACAGTGGGGGAGACCGGGTCCGCTCGCAACCTATCCAGTTTATTACAGTGCGCGACACCGCTCCACCGGTAATCTCAAACGTCACCAACGAATCAACGCTCTTCCCTGGCAGCGAGTCGCGCATCCAAACAATTGTTGAATGGATCACTGATGAGCCTGCCAGCTGTGTCATGACTTATGAAGAGGGGGCCAGCGGTGCGGGCGAGCAAATTGAAATAGAGAAAGAGGTGTTAGAATTTAACACCGCGCATGTCGAAGTGATCGTTGAATTTGCTCCGGCGACAGTGTACACGTTTTGGCTTAATTGTACCGATGAAGCTGGTAATATTGTCGAATCTGAAAAGTTCGTATTGTTTACGCCAATTCAGGAAAAAAACATTATTGACCTTATCATTGAGAACTTCGAGTCGACGTTTGGCTGGGTTAATAATATTGGCGGCTAACGTATGGCTAAACCTCTCATCGTCGCGCGTGATCTGTCGATCATCTATAACCAAGGCAAAAGCAACGAATTCAAGGCATTGTCTGGCGTCAATACGGATATTTTTGAGGGTGAGTACATCATTCTCTTTGGTCCGTCTGGCTGCGGTAAATCAACCCTCATGTATTCCATCCAGGGTAGTCTGCCGCCTGGCGAGGGGACGTTGTTGGTCAAAGGGGACGATGTGTACGCCTATCCCCCGGCCGAGCGCGTGTACTTTCAGCGCTACATGATGGGAATTATTTTCCAGCAGTTTAACTTGATCATGTCGCTGTCTGTGCTCGATAATGTGGCACTGCCAATGATCTTTTGTGATGCGGACAAACAAAAGCGCGATCGCCGCGCGCAAGCACTATTGGATCGGTTTGGGGTAGGGCACGTCTCGCACAAGATCCCAGCCATGCTCTCGGGTGGGCAACAGCAGCGTGTCTCGGTGTCGCGCAGTATGGTGAACGACCCCAAAATTCTCTTGGCCGATGAGCCGACCGGCAACCTCGACTCAGTATCCACTCAGCAGGTGATGGATAAGATCGATGAGATCAATACGTTTGACCGCCGCACGATCATTATGGTGTCTCACAATGCGGCGCACCTCAGCTACGCGCACCGCGTCTATTACCTCAAAGACGGTAAAGTGTTGCGCGAGGTTGTCAATCCGCAACGTAAACAAATCAAGCCTGTTCGTGAAGGCGAGACGATTGTCACCGAGTTAGAACAGCTCGCTCGTTTATTTCCGTACGACTCAGTTGAAACTTGGCGAATCAAGAGTATGGTCAACTATTTAACGCAAGACTACACCTTTACACAACTCGGCCGTCTTGAACACGCGATTGGTTTGTTCATCACCGGCCGAATTGAACGTGAGGCATTTATCAAAAGCTTGGTCAAACCGTTAGAGCGTGGTGGGGTCGAGGTCGACGAGCGCGAAGCGCGTCGCATGGCCAGCATTGCGACTAAGATGATCAAGGATGCCGACGATGTGCGTCGATTTAGAGCCCGTAAAGACAATGACAACATTTTCTTTAGCCAAGACAAACTGGCCGAGCGTATGCGTGACCACTTAGCTAACGGTCACCGGATCAAGCTATCAAAACAGCAGGAAAGCAATATGACTGATTTAATTGCTGATCGTGTTACCGGTGTGAGTGACGAGCTCGAGCTTAATAACCGCCTCATGCGCGGAATTCGCACGGGTGGTTTGGGGCTTAGCGAGCGCGAGGCTGACGATATGACCAGACATTTCGAGAAGATCATTGCTCAAGGTGTAGATGTCAGCTATAAGGGCTAATATATTATTTATGAGAGTTCAAGATTTAGCACAGTTATCCACCAGAATGTTTAAAACCAACCCGTTGCGAACTTGGCTGACAATTTTGGGTATGGGGGTCGGGACTGGGGCAGTAGTGATTCTGGTGGGATTAGGGTTCGGGTTACAGCAGATTATTCTCGAACAAATTGTGTTTGGTGACTCGCTTTTGTCACTCGGCGTGTCGTCAACTGGGGCGCAGGGTCTCGCGCTGACGCAAGAGACCGTGCAACGATTCGAAGACGACGAAGCGGTGGTTGATGCGGCGCCGCTAGCGCGATTCGCGGCGCTCGTCACGTACAAAGGGCTGACTGGTAATTTGTTCTTGCAGGGGGCTGAACCAGCGTATCTACGATACGCTGGTATCACCCCTAGTATCGGTGAGACGTTCCTCGAAGAAGACATTTCTGACACCAATAGCGTGATGATTTCACCGGCTGTACTCAAGCTATTTGGCGTGGCGGACGAAGACGCTAAGTCATTTATTGGGGAACGGATCTCATTCCGCCTGTTAGTGCCAGCGGGAGATGGGTCGGACAATGTGACTGAGATCCCCATCGACAAAGAGTTCGTGGTGCGAGGTATTACAAAAGAAGAGGGGGTGCTCAACGCGCTGATGATGTTACCTGAACTGCGCCAGTACGTTGGTATTGAGGAATTTGAGCGTATCCAGGTGAATGTAATTGATAACGAAAACTTGCCCCTTGTCGAAGAACGCTTGGTTGAAGAGGGTTACCGTGTGACGGCTCTGTCCAAAACGGTTGAGCAAGCCTCACAAATTTTTCAAGGGATTCAGGTGGTATTGGCGGTGTTCGGTGGTATTGCATTAATTGTGTCTGCCATCGGCATGTTTAACACCATGACCGTGACCCTACTGGAGCGGACTAAAGAGATTGGTATTATGCGCACCATTGGCGCCTCACCTAACGATGTGAAGTACCTATTTGTATCGGAATCAGTAGTAGTAGGATTTTTGGGAGGGATTACTGGAATTTTGATGGGGGTGATACTGGGTGGGGCAGTCAATATATTTTTGAACTTTGTGGCTAGTCGGTACGGGGGGCAGGCGGTGTCGTTATTTGCCTTTCCGCTTGATTTCTTATTGTTTATCGCAATATTTTCAGCCGGAGTGGGGTATTTGACAGGAATTTTCCCAGCGCGACGCGCGTCGACTTTGAACCCACTGGATGCAATTCGTTACGAATAGTTATCAACAACTGTACGATTTTCGTGTGTATAACCGCACGCAACACGTGCACCCGATCGGTACAATGTAGTAGCAATAAGCAATATAGTCATTTATGAAGTACAACGAAAAAGAGCTTCCACACTACGCCCGCACTGCCGGCAAGGTTTCGATCTTGGCAGCGGTGACTGGACTCGCAGTGTTTTTGTTTGCCCTGATGGTAGATGTGGGGCAGCAAGAAATTAGTCGGGTGCAAGCCCAATCAGGCGTCGCTACCACCTCCCTAACCGTTATCAATACTCCTCCAGAATTTGTAAGCGGTCCTTTTGAAATTGGTGAATCATCAATTGCCAATCCAACTAACTCTGGCGCGTCAGTAGTTTGGGGTACCACAGCCGTAGACGCTAACGGCGCTGATTATTATTTCCTCGTGTGTAGTACCAATGCTTCACCAACGCCGAGCACAACTGGTGAGCCGTCATGTGGCGCAGGCGCAATACAGTGGGCAGTATCGGGCGCAACTCCGTCTGGAGACCCGGTTACCATCGCGACCACGACAGTTGAAGCAGCTGACGATCCAACAACAGATTTCAATGAATCTAATGACTGGTTCGCATGGGTTTGTGACGCTGATAGCACACAGCCAGCCTGTTCTGTCATTCCGCAGCAAGGAACCAACGCCACCAATTCTTCGCCGTTCATCATGAACCAGCGACCACAACTGACCAGTGCCACCAATAACGGACCAGTTGACCCAGCGTCAAGTCTCACATTCAGCTCTGTCTCAACTGACATTGATACTCTTGGCGGCTCGGATACACTCGAACTGATCGTGTGTAGTACAAATACGAATTACAGCACTACCACCAACAGTTGTTCAGACTATCTTGCTTCTTCCTCAGTGGCGACTGCAGAGACAAATGCTTCTGCGGCCACTACCACACCATCGATCATTCGTGATCAGGTCTACTCTGCCTTTGTGTACTTAATCGACAATCATGGACACGAAGCATCTGCACCGATCCAGGCAAACTTTGAAATTGCTAACGTTGCTCCGACCCTTCTCAGTGGTGGCATTACTCTCAATGGTGGGACTGACATTTCACTTGCCAATCCCGGCGGCGAGACAACCGGTTTTACCCTAGATTTCACGGTCCGTGACGCCAATAGTTGTATCAATTCGACCGGGGCTACTTCTTCTGAAATGATTGGATTCGATGTGGCAGTATTCCGAACTGGTGCGTACTCAACATCAACTAACTGTAATCCAGCCGCGTCAGACTATAACCCAAACGGTTGCTACACCAGTGGAGTCGCATCAACAACTTGGAACCTTAGTTGTACGGCTGCTACTTCGAGTTGTACTGGTATCACTGATGACACCCAGGACTTTAACTGTACATTCCCACTATGGTTCCTCGCTGATCCAACTGATGTTGGATCACCATTTGACGCAACTGACTGGACAGCAGCAGTCGCTGGGGGAGATGATGACTTTGCTACCAGTAGTTTGGTCGGTATGACACCAGGCTTTAACGTCGAACTACTTCAGGCTCCTGCACTAGCCTTGCGATCAGGTAGTATCCCGTACGGTGACCTCGCGCCAGGTGACGCAACACCGACATTGTCAGCCACCACAACGGTTGCAAACTTTGGAAATACCGGTATTGACCAGCAAGTCGACGGATCAGCCATGTGTCCTGAGTACACATCGTCATCCTCTGACTGTTCGCTCCAGGCAACGTCTACTATCTTTGCTGATAACCAGCGATTCAACACCAGCAACGTGACATTTAGTTCAGGCATTCAGTTAGCCACAACCACCCCGGGCGGCGCGTCGGCAGTTGAATTAGAACTTGATGTGCCAAAGACAACTCAGGTTGCATCAACTTCATGGGAAGTCGGTGATACCTACTGGGGTATCTCGGTACCGAATGCCATCACTGTGGCTGGTGCCTACACCGGACAAAACACCTTCTATGTCCAAACCGCCGAAGCAATCGATTGGTAAGCAGCAGTTAATCCAGTCCTAGCAACACCCGCCGACGTTATCCAGCGTCGGCGGGTTGCTTAATGAGTATATATTTCTGATAATAGGTGGTATTACATGACGTTCTCTCGAGGTACGATCTTGCGTTTGTTGCTGTGTGGGGCAGCAATAATCTGGCTGGCTACTGCCGAGCTGGCTTTGGCTGGTTTTGGTATTACTCCACCGTATGTGCGCAACACTAGTTTGACGCGTAATTCTACTTACGAGCAACAGATCCTGTTGGTCCGTAGCGACCCTAGTGTGGCGCAGGTGGCAGAAGTTGGCATTGACGCACCTGAACTAGAAGGTTGGATCCAAGTAATAGAAGGAAACCGTGTCCGACTGGAACCAGGTATCCAGAAAACTCCGATTACCGTGCAAGTCAATGTACCAGCTGACGCCGAGTTCACGGATTACGAAGGCACAATTCGTATCCGAACTGTACCTGATGGTGACACACTCTCTCGGGGTGCGGTAAATATTTCTTTGGGGGCAATCGTCGATATCGATCTGCAGGTAATAGATAAACAGATCAAAGATTTTAGAGTACGCAAAATTTCAGTGGCTGAACTGAACGAAGGTTCTAAACTTGCGTGGTTGTTCTTTCCCGGTAAGATCCAGTTCGATATGCTGATCGAGAACACTGGTAACGTACCAATTGCTCCGTCTCGAACCGAATTTAGGATTTTTGACCGAGTGGGTGAAGTGCTGCTCGAAGAAACGAACAACATTAACGGGGTCGATGAGATCGACCCCTATAGTACTGACACTGTAACTGCCGAGATACCCACCCGATTGCCAGCCGGTAGCTACATTGCTCGATACCAGATTTTTAATGAAGACGAACTCAAGCAACAGGGAGACCTAACGCTGACTATTCAACCAGCTGGCACTGTTCAGGCGGCTGGATTTGGCTTTGTTGGGCTGTCTATGGCGCACAAGATATCAGTGTTGCTACCAATCTTTGCCGTAATTATCGCTGTTCTGTATCTGCTGTTTGCCCGCCGCAAGACTAGAAGCAGGAAGTAAGTATGACCATTCGCACCTACATTTATTTTGTAGTCCTGTGTCTTGTCATTCCGTCCCAACTACAAGCGCAATCGATCGCAACCACTACACTGTCTCTCAATATATGCGGCAACAGTATCGTGGATGGTAACGAAGACTGCGACGTGCCCGGTGAGACCGGTGTCTATAGTCAGACAATCGTCGGCCGGCAATGTAATTCTGTCTGTCGGTTTGGCCCCTACTGCGGTGACGGTATTTTGCAGACGGGTTTTGATGAGGAGTGCGATGACGGTAACAATGACGACGGCGACTTTTGTTCAGCCCTTTGTACGGTAGAGCCGGCTGGATCAGGTGGTGGTGGATCATCTGGCGGCGGTGGTCGCCGTGGTGGCTCTGACGAGCCGTTGGGGGACACAGTGGTCAGTATTGCCGGGTTGGGCTATCCAAACAGCATCGTGCGCATTCTGCTCGATACTGAGGAGATCGGACGAGCCAGGACTGACCGCTTCGGGGAGTTCTCGTTCTCGGCGGATGCCGAACCAGGTACCGCGACGGTTGGACTGTGGAGTCAAGACGGCAATGGCGTTAGTTCTAGGACGCTTAATAACACCTTTGACATCACCCAGGGCGCGGTTACCAATGTCACAGGTATCGTCATGCCTCCCACGGTAGTGGTAAACACCCAAAATATCAATCCGGGAGACACTGTCCTCGTGTCCGGCGAATCCGTACCAAATGCCACCATCGAAATAGTGGTCGGCGCTGAAGAAACATTTACCACCAGCGCAGATTCTAGCGGTGACTGGTCATTAGAGCTCGACACCGGGCTACTGCCAATTGCCGCGCAACCGCTGCGGGCACGCAGTGTTGTGGACAACCCGCCACTGACTTCAGAAAGTGTCTTCAGTTCGTCAATCCAGTTATTTATAGGGGTTGATGGGCAAGCCACAACCCCATCTGACCTTAATCGGGACGGCTCTGTTAATTTGATCGATTTCTCGATCCTAATCTTTTGGTGGCAGACCAATGGCGGCAATTCAGAGCCGCCAGCCGATATTAATCAAAATGGCAACGTTGGACTTGAAGACTTTTCGATCTTGTTGTTTAACTGGACTGGCTAGTAAGAGCTGTGTGCATAACACGTAGCCCACTCGTCGATGCGCAGCGTACAATGAATACGTATTTATGGGGGCAATATCCATTTAGTGGTATTGAACTCTCGTTTACTGGTTGTAAACGATGGCGAGCACTTCAGCCGGTGTGACCCTCATAAATATGTTTGCGGGATTAGTTTGTTTGCTCGGAGTGGAGACCGCAGCAAACCAGTTGGAGTACAACGCCAACTAGCACCTAGTAGAAGGTGCATCCCACAAGCTAAATACAACGTAGAGTACTATGTCTAGGACGTCATACACGTTCACAGTACTCCAAGCTATTGCTGCGGTGGCCTCGATCTCGATCATTCTATGGTCACTCGGGTTCCCAACAATGCGGTTTGCAGCAGCCGCAAATGTCACAGAATTTAGCAATACTCTGTCGGACAGTGCGCCAAGTGTAGGATCAAATCAAACACTTGCCTTTACACTGCCATCAGAGCTTGCTGCGGGTGAAGCTATCACACTTACGTATCCAGCTGGATTTAGTGATATAGGTAGTATTGTGCCAGCAGATGTTGACGTTGCTCTTGATGGTACCGATGCCACAGTTGCAGCTAGTCCTTCTGGTACAACCTGGGGCTTTGGCGTCAGTGGTCAAGTCCTGACCTTCACTAACGGTACAGCTGCAGTTGCTACGGGTACAGAGGTAACAATTGAGGTTGGTACCAATGCTACTGACGGTAGCACTGGCACCAACCAGATTACGAACCCAGCCGCTGGCTCGTATGCAATCAACCTAACTGCTGGTAGTGACGACAGTGGTGAGACCAGAGTCTCGATCGTTGATCGCGTTGTCGTCACAGCTACTGTCGATACAATCTTCAACTTCGAAATTGGTGGGCTAGGAATTGACACGAAAACTGCCGATTCACCAACCACCACAGTAGTTACAACACCAACTTCAATTCCGTTTGGTGAACTAGCACCAGAAACTGATGTAAGCGGTGCGCAAAGTCTGACAGTCGAAACTAATGCCGCTAATGGATTTGTAGTGACTGTAGCTACTGACCAGCAGTTGACATCAGCCAATGGTGCAGATATTGACAGTTTTGCTGACGGTACTTATGTGAGCACCCCACAAAGTTGGTCTGATCCAGGCGGTTCAACCACAGATGAAAACCAATGGGGTCACTGGGGTCTTACCTCAACTGACACCACTACAACATTGGATTTCAACAGTGGAGAAAGTTTTGTAGCTGCATCTACCACGCCAGTCGAGGTCATGCGACACACTGGACCGACTGATGGTAGCGGTGAAGCAGGTGTTACTAACGTGTTCTATCAAGTAAACATCAGTCCGCTTCAAGAAGCTGCTGATGACTACACGGCAACATTGACATACGTTGCCACCCCTGTGTTCTAACGAACACAAACTCAAAGCTTGGAGTTTATACAAAAACCCTATCTCCCACCACGAGAGGGGTTTTTGTTTTGTGAATAGGTAAGAGAACGAACTATGGGCAGCGGTATACTAGAAATACATGAGGAACTTTTTACTATGCGGTCTAGCAGTGGTGTGTTTGCTGCCGGCAATGGGGCAGGCAGCGAGCTTGTCGGTCGACCCAGCGCACTCTGTACTGGGGCGGGGTGACGCGGTGCTGTACTCAGTCCGAATTGATACCGATGAAGCAGCCGGCGAATGTATTAACGCCGTGTCCGGTGTCTTGCAGTTCAGCGGCCCCATCACGCCAATCGATGTTTCGCTTGGCAATTCAATCTTTGGGTTGTGGATCGAGTCACCGACCATTTCGTCCGATGCGCGGTCAGTGAGTTTTGCTGGCGGCATCCCCAATGGGTACTGCGGTCGGATCGCAGGTGACCCGCGGCTCACCAACACCTTATTTCAGGTGATTGTGCGCACTGATACTCCGGCAGAAACGAATGAAGAAATCGGCACCATTAGTTTTACACCGGACACCGTTGCACTTCTCAATGACGGTACGGGACAGAACGCTGATCTCGATACGCTCTCAGCTACTGTCCGGATCGGTAGTAGCACCAACGAGTTTGTGACTGACGCCTGGAGCGGACGAGTGGCGGCAGACACTCAAGACCCGCGCCCATTCAGTATCACCCTGACTAGCGACGAAACGACTTTTGATGGTCGGTACTACATTTCTTTTAATACTACTGACAAACAGACCGGGATTGACCGTTACGAGGTTATGGAAGAACCGCTCGATCAGTTTGGATCGTTCCTGTGGGGACGGGCTGACGCCCCGTGGGTGGCAGCTCGTAGCCCGTATGTGTTAGAAGACCAGACGCTCAATAGCGTCATCCGGGTAAGAGCAATTGACAAGGCTGGCAATGAATACGTCGCCAGTCTGCTACCGGAGGAGTCAATGCGCTTAATGTCTGATCAGCAATTTCTGTTGTATTTAGGTATGGGCATCGTGGCGTTTCTATTACTGCTGGTCGCGATTACGCTCATTGTGCGCCGTCCACGCCCAGCTACTCAAATCGCTCATGGTACGCATAAGACACATGAAACTAAGAACGATGGGTTCAAATCAGATACAGCTGACTCAGTCTATCCAGATGGACACCAGTCACCTGCACAACCTGGCAGTAGTGAGAATGATCACAACACTGATCCGACTAGTCAAAGCCCTAAATCGCATGAATAATCTACCTATTAAGCGTTTCAAACGAATCAGTTGGTTACTATTGCTAACGGGTATGTTCTGGTTAGTAGTAGGTTTTGGTATGAGCGCTGGCGCGGTGGCGGCGCAGGCAGCCGAACTGCGCCTCACGCCGCAATCAGGGGTGTACGAGCCCGGTGCGACTTTTACTGCGCGTATCCAGTTAGTGACCGGCGGCGCTGCCATCAATGCCGCCGAAGGGACGCTGCGATTTAACCCCAACGAGCTGTCAGTCGTCGGAATCAACCGCAGCTCCTCAATCTTTAACTTGTGGGTGAGCGAACCGAGTTTCAATAATTCAGCCGGAACAGTGTCATTTAGTGGTGGAGTACCAACCGGTTACACAGGATCGACTGGGACAGTGTTGTCGGTTACCTTTCGCACTAAGACCGCCGGCACTCAGCGTGTTGAGTTCACCAATGGTGCTGTGCTGGCAAACGATGGTCTGGGGACGAATGTACTGACGGCGATGAACGGCGGCTCGTTTACTGTCCAAGCGGTATCAGTCTCGCCAGAACCAGAGCGGATTGTCGAGTATGTGCCACCAGTCAATACTCCGGCTCGGCCTTCAGTCACGTCGGTTACGCACCCTGATGCCGAGGGCTGGTATGCGACCACCAGCGCCGAATTCGAGTGGGCGCTACCGAATGATGTGACGGCTGTGCGCACCCTTCTCAGTGACGCGCCCACCGCGATTCCTACCCGCGTCTACGAGCCACCGATCAGCCGCCTCTCCCTGATCGAGCTAGACCAAGGAGTGCAGTATCTACACGTGCAGTTTAGGAATGCCGATGGTTGGGGAAGGGTAGCGCATCACCGCGTGGCGATTGACACGGTAGCGCCGACTGACGTGTCGGTATTGCTACTTGACGGGGAGGATATGGGGTCGGCGGCACAAACGCTGCTGGTCCAAGCGAATGATGGAGGGTCTGGTATCGCCCAGTACCAGGTACGCTTCAACAACAACGATCCGCTTATCTTAGCTGCAGCCGAAGTCGCATCAGGCACCATTACTTTGCCCCCACTACCGCCAGGCGATCAGACGGTGATGGTGACGGTGGCTGACCAGGCTGGCAATCTCGCGAGCGACACTATCACATTCACTATTGAGTCATTCGACAAGCCAGTTTTCACCGCGCTACCAGACCGGATTAGTAGTGATGTGGTGCCGGTTTTGTACGGATCAACTCGACCTGGATCAGTTGTCGATGTGTTCTTGGAACGAATTGGCGGCGAGCCAAACGTGTATCAGGTGACAGCAGATGAGAACGGTACATTCGCCTTTATTCCTGATGGTGCGCTCATGAACGGTGTGTACGAACTATCAGCGCTGGCCACGGATCCGCTCCAGTCGGTTAGCGAACTGTCTGATATCTACCGCGTTGTGGTCGAGCCACCAGGCTATCTGCGGATTGGTGGTTGGCTCGTCAGTGTATTGTCAGTCATTGTGCCATTGATTGTGCTATCCGGATTTGTACTGTTTCTGTTTGTGTTCCTCTATGTGCGCATGCGACGTTACCGACAAACGGTCGCGATTGAAGCTGGCGAGGCGGATGTGGCTGCGACCGATGCCTTTAACGAGTTACGCAGCGTGCTCCGTCACGGTGAAGAACAGCTACGTGCGACGCGCAAAACTAAGTCTCTCACCAAAGGTGAACAAGCGTTAATTACATCCATTACTAACACCATCAACAAGCACGACAATATCGTCCACGACGAAATTGATGACATTACTAACCCTTAATACATTATTATGCAAGATTCATCACAGTCGCACACTAGTCAGGCAAACAAACATCGCTATACAGCCTGGTTATTCTTGCTCGGCGGACTATTGATCGCGTATGTAATCGCAATGTTCATCGCCAACCATCGTCTCGAAGCGACCGAGCAAGTGATCCAGAATCAATTGTTAGGCCAGTTGGCGTTGGTGTCTAGCATCGCCGAAATAACAGCCCGCAATGGCGCTGATGCTGTCACGGAATCAATTGTGCAAAACTGCCCAATGCAAGAACTCAGTCGCTATAACAGTCTACTGAGCTCACTTGACCGAGGATTGAATGCAGCCGAATTGGCCGAAGTAGAGCAGTTGCATAGTCGTTGTGGTGGATTTAATGCCGAGCGCAAAGCAGCAATGGTAGCCAGATTAGACCGCGAAACAGAGATACTGGCCCAGTACGCCGACCAGTTGCGCACGCTGCAAGGGTCAGACGAATACTCGCTACCTATTGCTAAGTGGGAACAACTGGTTGAGCTAGAGCAAACGCAGCAGGTATTGTTTACGGATCTCGTGCGGCTACAGGGTGAAATCATCACGGCACTACGGGCCGGAGACACCATCACTTCTGAGTCAATTGTGGCTATATTGGGTCGGGTACAAGACGCCCGAGATGGATTAGAGTTAGCAAAAACACAGACCGATACACTGCGACAACAATTAACCTCATTATAATCGGTATGCGCCAGTTCCTGCAGCGATTTAGTTTCATATTCCGGCGCCAACGAAGTCGAACGGTGCGCTACGTATTTCCAACGGTGCTGGGGTCAGTAGCAATCGCGTCAGCGCTGGCATTGACTAGTGGCAGTCAAGGTTCAACGGTGGTGGTCTCAACTCCAACACAAGTCGTCAGCATGGGTGAGATTGTGCCGATATTAGTGCGCGCGAATGCCACGGTACCAATTAATGCCGTCGAGGCCACCCTATCTTTTGATACTGGGGTATTTGAAGTTTTCAACATTAATCGAGGCTCATCTGTCATTACGCTCTGGACCGAAGAACCCGAAGCTCGCAACGGTGAAATAGTCATCTCCGGAGGGACGTACCGACGTGGTTTTATTGGTGCGCACGAAATCATCGAGGTAAATTTACGAGTGATCAATACTGGCGCTGGTGATATTGAACTGAATGACGTGCAATTATTTGCCGGAGACGGGCAAGGAACCGCTGTCACGGCCGCTCAGGACGAAGGAGCACTTACGCTAATCGCGTATGACCCAGAAGACTCCGAATCAATTGAGGCTGCCGTGCTTGCACAGCTGCCGACTGATGTAAATGGCGACGGGCAGGTGACGCTGCGGGACATCAGTGCTTTTATGGGCGCTTGGAGCAGTCAGAGTAGAACGCTGGATTTTGATGGCGATAACCGGATGACATTCAGGGACTTTTCGATCATTTTAGCGAGCTATTTCATGCAGTAAGTAATGTTAATAGGGTCAGCAAAGCATTTAGCTTGGTGTTACCATTAGGGTGTGAGGGAAACATACGCCATTTGTTTGGTGTCTTTTAGAGATGAAAAGTGAATACCGATATAAATTAGACGAGGCAGCCCAGATATCAGAGGTATCGACAGTTTCTTCCTGGTTGCAGTTTATAATTCGGGCCGTAGCAATCGGGCTAATTCTGAGTGTGATAACATCGCTTTATGCTCAGCCCGCCTATGCCGATAGCGATGATTCCGTCGTAGCAGCAGACACCAATAAAACTGTACCTGCGCCATCAGATACTCCTACATCAGCGCCTGAAACAGTTAGTCCTGAAGAGATGCCCGAGGCTGTGATAGCAGAACCTACCGCAAGTAACGACGAATTAGTCACCACCGAATCCACTCTTGATAAGGTTACTGAACCGAATACACAGCCTTCCCAAACTGCAGAATCTATACAACAAACCACCGAAATTGTAGACGAAACAGAACCAACTAATGTTCAAGAGGGTGGCAATACAAGCACGTTCGGAGAGTCAGTCGATGACCAAACTGCAGACGAGACTGCGGCTGCTGTGGCTGACGCCGCCCCCACTGCAGCTTCAAACGCGAACAGGGCGACAACCACAAACTTACGTACAAATAACACTACAAATGCAGCTGAGGACTCAGTCAATGACAGTGCTGAACCAATCGTCTCCGCAAGACCAGAAACGCAGACCGCAACGGACACTGCAGCTGTTTCAGTCAATGAGTTCCCATCGGTCGACATTGCCACTAGCACCGACACTGAAATAGACCAAGATATGACGTTTGTGCAGCAGTCCTCTAACGAGCTTCGTTTTGATCCGCAGCGTTGTGTCGAAACTGGTGGCGGAACATTCTTTTGTCAGGTAGGTACAACTGAGCCGACCATTGCTGATACCGTGTTCGCCGAGATTGACACCGAGGGAGATACCGAGATCGTACTGTATCTTGATGAGGAACGGACGCAAATCACTTTTAACTCATATGACGACCAAGCTCCGCACTACGATCCACTGTCTAACACTGTAGTCTGGCAACGACTACAGCAGGATCGTTACCAAATCGTGGCGTACGATATTGCGAACAATACCGAAACGTATCTCACCAGCGATCGCGTCAATAATCTCTCACCGAGTCGGGCTGGAGCGTATACCGTGTGGCAGCGTTGGTCCGGCGTTGGCTGGGAAATAGTGTTGGCTCGGGACGGGACCACCGAAGTTATTTCTCAATCTAATACCGATAATATTGCACCTGATATCACCGGTGATTTAGTCGTTTGGACTCATCTCTCGTCTGACGTACAGCGCAGTATTGCCACCTACAATATCAACACCAAACAGCTCACCTACATTGACGACCCGACTGGTGCAATGGTCGAGAATCCGCGTGTTGCGCTCGTATACAACACGGTTGAAAATGGTGACCGTATCACCCGAGCAGTCGACATTGCCACCGGTGAGCAAATTGCCCTGGGAGCTCAGCCAGCTCTTCCGGCGCGCGAATTGCCGAACCCTGATCCGGTTGGACAACCATTAGCGCTTACCGGCAGCACCATGGAACAAGATCTTGAAATTCAAGAAAAAGAGGTACAAGGCACTGACGATACGACCTCCACAAGTACGCCTGAAATCGACACAAGCGATCCGGTCACCAGTAGCCCGGCGTCCACTAGTAGCCCGAGCACTCTCGATCTGCGGGTCGCGCAGCCCGCAAGCACTACCACGGTGACGACAGAATACGAGCTGGATCTTTCTGCCAGCACCTCCGTTAGTCTCGCCGCAGACGATAGCGCTGTTAAATCACCAATAGATCAAGCATCTAGTACACAACGCACACCAACGCACTGATCACTTCAAGGTACAATGAGCATATCGGAGTTATGGATGTACTGCGCTTTTTTCCCTGTGTACGCTACTGTGTTAGTGGCAGTATTATTGCTGCACTTATTCTCGAGTTGCTGGGACTGGGTGTGTTCGGTGGGGTGCCACTTGCTCGAGCAGCGGTCGTGATCATCGATGACAACACTAGTACAACAGCTCGCACCAACAACAGCACTGGGGCGCAAACGGTATTTATAACTGA
Organism: uncultured Candidatus Saccharibacteria bacterium; assembly: GCA_964626635.1. GTDB lineage: Bacteria > Patescibacteriota > Minisyncoccia > Phycocordibacterales > UBA918 > OLB19. The sequence continues at coordinate 100,542 of CAZVFY010000001.1, read as the reverse complement.
TCAAACTGGGTACGCGTTTTATCGGGATCGCAATGGTGGCTGTGTCTACAGCAAGTCAACCGATGCCGGTGCCACTTGGTCAAGTGCGGTAGTAGTGGACGCTCAGTCTGACTGCATCAGGATTGTGGTCTGGTACGACGGCTGGACGCCTGACGATACTGGCAGCAACATTCACATCCTGACCATGGACACCAATACCGACAGTCTGTTCTATAATCGGCTGGATACATCGACCGACACGCGACTCCTCGGCACCAGCCCGATCAACATTTCGAGCCCGACCGGACAGGTCACGACATTCAGTTCAGCCGCAAACTTACAAACGCTTACCAAAGGTACGGACGGAGTGTTGTACGCAGCGGTGACTGACAATCAGCCGAACAATAGCCCGATCGAGTCTTATGTCTTGCGCTGTACAGCCAACTGCAACACCGGTTCGAATTGGGTCGAAGCTGGTACCAATCCACTCGATAATAGCCCTGACCCGACGCTGCTGTTGCCGCTTGATAACGACGACATCATGTTAATTAATCGCGATGTATCGGCCAACACGCTACGCAGCAAAATTTGGGATGGCAGCAGCTGGTCAAGCACTTGGACAACCATTGACTCAGGCATTGCCGAAAGTACTGAGTACGATGGTGGTATGTCAGGCATGATCAATCATAGCAATGGACACATCTATCTCGCGTATGTGACGGATCACAATTTTCTAAATGATAACAATGATGACATTAAAACCGCCGTCTATGATGGCAGCAGTTGGTCGCAAATGGCCAACGTCCTCAGCAATGCAACTGGTCGCGGTATTGTCGATGTGTCATTAGCAATCGATCAAAATAATGGCAATGTGTACGCTGCGTATACAGTCCAAGACACCGGCGGTACGGCTAGTTCTGCCAATATATACTGGCAGCGGTCGACTGACGCCATGACAAGCTGGGGTGGGGAAGAGGGCCCAGTTAATACCACCGCTGGCGATATTCGCAAACCCGCCCTTGATCCGAGTAACACCGAACGACTCTATGTTACTTGGTGGGAAGCAGCGACGGACGATCGGTTCGGCGAGACGCTCGACAACATCGGCCCTGACACAGTTGTCAGCACCACTGGTTCGCAAGTCACACTGTTACGGGCCGAGCGTGCTGATCTGTACGTCGGTGGCGCGATCGCCATCAGCAGTCTATTTACCAATACCTTATCAAGTATTACGGTAACCGCAACGGGCACTAATGCCGTCGGCGCAGCGTTCGAGAACGTCAAACTATTTTACGAGCTCGATATCACTAGTCCCTACAACTGCGAAAGCGAGTCGTACGCCGGCACCGAAGTCCAGTTTGGTGCTACTGCCACAGACGGGTTCGCAGCTGACGGGACGGTGACGTTTGGTGGAGCAGCGGTGATCATCAGTCCCACAGCGACATTTTGTGGCTATGTTATCACTGATACCACCCGCCTGGCGCCGGACGGGGAAACGTTTACTGTGCAGATTACTGACCCAACAGTTGATATTGGAGTGACCGGTAGCGATGCGTTTCCTGCCAGCCCAGTAGCCATCACTGGGACGACCGCCTTGGTCGGCGCTGATGTAACCCAGACCAACTTCCATTGGCGGAGTGACAACGGTTCAGAAACAACCGCCACATCTCTAACTGGCGGGGCTGAGAACACGCGATTTTCATCGCTGACACCGAGTGGTCAACTGCGACTGCGCGTCGGGGTGTCAAACGAAGGGTCTGTCACGAGCGATTCAGGATCCTTCCAACTGCAATTTGCCGAAGCGGCCACCACTTGCGACCTCGTCACCGGTTGGGTTGCCGTTGGGGCCGCTAGTGATGCGTTTGCGATGTTTGATTCATCAAACCTGACCCATGGATCTGACACGACCAATATTGCTGTCGGCAGTGGTGGGATTACTGATGCCGACACCAACTTCCGATCGCCTAATAGCGCCGTCCTAGAAACGAGCGACACCAGTGGTAGTTACACCCTTACTACCAATGATTTTGTAGAGTTAGAGTACTCGCTGACAGCTACCGCCAGTGCGGTCGAAGGGAACACGTACTGTTTTCGCTTAGTCAAAGATAACGAACCGCTGATCGCCTACACTAACTACCCCCAAGTCACGATCAACGCCGATGTATCAGTGGCAGCTATCGGTACGCAAGCAGCCGCTCTCACGGCACCCAGCACTGGCCAGTACCTCGGCGGTACATTCGCGATCAGATCAAATGCCGTGAGTCAGACCATCAGCAGTCTGACCCTGACCGAAATAGGAACGATCGATGCTCAAAACCTGACGAATGTATCACTGTTTTATGATCTCGATACCAGCAGCCCATACAACTGCGCCAGCGAATCATACGCTGGGACTGAGTCGCAATTTGGTGCGACGGATGCTAACGGTTTTCCAGCGGCAAATGGTTCTTCAACCTTCAGCGGATCTCTCACCATCACCACAGAGGCGACCGCCTGTGTGTACGTCGTTGCTGATGTGGCAGATGGCGTTAGGGACGGCCAAACAATTGAACTGCAGATAGACTCGCCGGCCGCTGACGTGGCAGCCGGCGGCGCGTCAGTCTCGCCGTCGACCCCCGTTGCACTGGTGGGTGCGACAGTGATCGAGGCGGCCGAGCTAACGCAAGGGAACTACCACTGGCGTAACGACGATGGGTCAGAGACTGGGGCGACGTCATACACGAACGGTACGCAGAACACAGCCATTGATGGCTTTGACCAAACGACGCCAGTGCGATTACGTATGGGAGTACACAACGCCGGTAGCGCCACTGCCCCGAGTACCGTGTATCAATTACAGTTTGCCGAGCAAGTTGGCTCTTGCAGTGCTCTGGCAAACACTTGGATTGCGGTCAATGCGGTAGCTGGTGATGAGTGGGATATGAACAATTCTGTGAATCTGACACACAATGAGGCAACTACCAATATTGCAATTGCAGACGGCGGTATCGCAGACCGGGAACCCACGTTCGTCGGTATCGACGGGGTACGAGAATCTTCGGCCAGCACGAGCGCAATCTCGCTCGCCGCAGACACTTTTATTGAGTATGAGTTTAGCTTGACCAGTACGAACGCGACTGCATTCGAAGCCACCTATTGCTTCCGACTGGTGGCCAATAATGAAGCACTCGAAGGCTACGAGCAATACCCCCAGATCATTATGTCTGCCAAACAAGACTTTAAGACGCAGCGTGGTACAACTGTCTTGACGGGCTTAAATACGACCATCACCGCTGGTGCCGACTACACGCCGCCAGCGGCAACTGGCACTGCATTTATTCGTATTACCAACACCCATCACACTGGAGCCGGCGATATTAATGGCGGTGGCTCACAAGACGTCGAGGAGGTCACTGCCTACATTCAGAATCCCGACAATCTGGACACTAGTATTACGTTTACGCGAGACATAAACCTTAATGAAACGAGGATTGATTGGGAGATTATTGAATTTATTGGTCGACCTACCACCGATAACGAAATGATCGTGCGCGACGTCGGGGTGGTGTCGGTTGGTCTTGGTGATACCACCGTCGCTGGGCCAAGTGTCACGATTGCAGATGATGCAGATGTAGTGGTATTCATCACTGGGATTGGGGGAGACGACACGGCCAATGATTTCCATACGACGCAGTTCACGAGCGACTGGAATGAGACACTCGATGTACCAGAATTTACTCGAGCGGCCACCCTTGGGGTGACTGCCTTTGTCAGTTATGCGGTGGTTGAATACACCGGCTTCAATTGGCAAATTGATCGTGTCGAGCATGTGTACACTCAGGCTGGCACGACCGAGACCGCGAGCATCACCGCGGTGCCCGCATTGTCCCAGACATTCTTGCACCCGCAAAAGCGCATGACTGGTAATTCACTGGTTGCGTCACATGGACACGAAGTGTTCATGTCTAGTATCGGTGCGGTCTCGTTCCGCCTCGCAGCCGACGCGGACATGACCAATACGCACACTGGTGTCGCCTGGGTTATCGCCAACACGCAGACAGGCCCTGGCGCCATGAAAGTTGAACGCCAAAGCGGCTCGATGCGGGGCGGCTCTGAGCCGTTACTGTCTTCACTCAGTATTTCCGACACACTATCAGCGGTGAGTAATGCGTCGATTTTCGGTAGTAGCGCAGCTGACGGTACCAATAACGCCCACCCACGCTCGATTGCTGGCCTTAAAATTATTAACCCCACCACTTACGCAATTTGGCGTAGTGATACTGGTGAAACGTTGTATTACCAAGTCGAATTAGTGCAGTGGCCAATCGCTGATTTGCAATACCAGCAAAGCTACTATCGGTGGTACGACGATAATGACCAACTGACGCCGAGCGATCCGTGGCCAGCGGGGGCTGTTGACCTCGGTGAAAATACCTCGATCACCGATCTCGATAAACCGCCAGGCGTCGGGGATGTGTTGCGCTTGCGGATGTCAATTGAGGCGCGCAACGCGAACCTGCCCGAAGACTTCGTTCGCTTTACGTTGCAGTTTGCCGAGCGGGTAACGACCTGTAGTGCCGTGGCGACCTGGAGCGACGTGGGCGGCACTGCGGCTAGCACTATTTGGCGCGGGCATGCTTCGACAAATACGACTGATGGCGATGTGTTGTCGACTGATCCGCCTACGTCTGGTGAGTTGCTGTTGTCAGTGTCGGATGTGGCCGGTACGCTCGAGCAGCAGAATGACACAGCATCCAATACCTATCGCGTGTTTGACGGAGAGGAGGTCGAGTACGATTGGTATCTTGAAAATAACGGCGCCGCTATTGATACACCATATTGTTTCCGCATGGTTGAGCGTGGCGGGACACCCTTGCGCGGCTATTTACATTATCCGCAGTTGCGTACCGCAGATTTCTCACCCGCGATTGGCGAGTGGCGTTGGTATCAAGACTCTGCAACTGAAACGCCAGTGCAGCCAAGAGCAAACCCCGACACCGCCCCGACTGACATTGGTGCTTCTTCGACACTAGCGCTGCGAATAGTGGTACCAGAAACCAAAAACGTCGAAGGAGTCGACACCAAGTTCGCGCTGCAAGTCTCAACACTGGCGGATTTTAGCAGTGCGGACACACTGAATCCGATTGGAACCTGTACCCTAGCTGATCCCTGGTGCTACGATACTGGTGCTGTGTCCGACAACACTCTTATCACGACTGCGCTCTTGGCGAGTGCCGATAGTTGTAGTAGTAGCGTCGGTAGCGGTTGTGGTCGGCATAATAGCGCTGGAGCGTATGTCACCGGACACACGCACACCGCGAGCGCAGCCCAAGAGTACTCGTTTACGATCAGTCCAGCCGCCTTGCGCCCCAATATTGTCTACTATTTCCGGCTGTACGACGTTGGTCGCGGCCGGCCGGTCTCGCTCGCCAATGGGGCGAGCTACCCCTCACTGGTTTCTGACGGCGCAAACCTTACCTTTACCATTAATGGCGTACCGAGCGGTACCACCACTGCTGGCGTCACGACAACAGCTTCGACGACAGCCGACGGCGTCCGGTTTGGATCAATACCACTGGGGTCTGATGTGATTGCGGCACAACGATTGGTAATCGACACGAACGCGACTGATGGCTACCGAGTGTACAAGTACGCTCGCAGCGGACTAATCGATGGACGTGGTAACAGTATTGCCAACATCACCAGCACCAACAATGCGCCGGCTGGATGGGCCAGTGCCTGTTCTAGCAGTGGTACTGGCTGTGTGGGATATCACACCACTGACGGCACGCTGTCGGGTGGCTCGACGCGGTTCGCGCCGACTGATGCTTACGCGGCACTTCATACGACGCCACAAGAAATTATGTATTCAGCCCAGAAAACCGTCGACACCCATGACGTGGTCTATCGCGCGAGCGTGACAGCGCTCCAACCAGCCGGTGAGTACGCGACCGATGTGGCCTACATCGCAGCGCCAGCATTCTAAATGATATGATACACCTATGAAATTGCGGTACCCACCACTAATCGCGGCATTATGGATTGCTGGAACTATACCAGCATCAGCGGATGTATCTATCGCACCCCGATTAATTGACATAGAAATTGAGCCACGCCAGTCTGTCACTCGCGACATCACCCTGCGCAACAGTTATGACAGTCGCACCGCAACACTGTACGCCACCGTCAACCAAATCGCCATCGACAATACCGGCAGCATCAGCGAGTTCGTACCACCAGTGATGACGGATCGCGAGACCGATGTCACTAGCTGGATCAGCATCAACCGCGGTCGGATTAGCTTGCCAGCCGGTGAAACAACCGCGATCCCACTGACCGTCCAGACCCACCCCAACACACCGCCGGGTGTGTACCACGCGTTTATTGGTTTGACACAAGCCAGTAATCGCGCAATAGCCGAAGCAGCTGCGCTAGCCGGTGACGCGCCAGGACTGATCCTCAAGGTCACCGTGCCCGACACCCGGGTCGAGAGTATCAGGATCGCAGCTCTCGAAAGCGATCGCTTTGTGTTTGATGAGTCTGATAAAACATTGACACTAACTGTCACTAATGAAGGCCAACGCGCTATCAACCCGCAAGGCGAAGTAGTTTTTTATGACGCGCGCGGTCGCGAGATCGCGGCGGCGCCAGTTAACACCTATGACCAAATAATTGGCGTGAGCGAAGAGTTGGTACTGACAGTACCGCTCCCCGACACTGTCCCGGCCGGGCGAGTGTCAGCCAACGCGCTCCTCACGTATGGCGAGCAACGCGCAACGGTGTTCGCGTCGACATCGTTCCTAGCGGTGCCATGGTGGATTTTCTTAGTTCTTGGCGTTGGCATGCTAGCCGTACTACTACTCTTACTCTCTTTACTGCGAACGCGCGCAGTGACAGATAACAGTGAACACGGCGAGTCGGTAGCGATGTACGTCGGCACTAACCGCGATCACGAAACCAAAGATCATGACATTGACCTGGCAAATAATAATTAATAGGTACGCTATTTTTGGCGTTCTGCTGCTGGCTAGTTTCAGTGCGGTTGGGGTGAGCGCGGTCGGCGCGCAGTCGTCGCAGGTGCTCAGTGTGACACCGACGATGTTCAACGCGGATACGGTGCCTGGCGTACCATTTCGGAGTCAGTTGCGCGTGATTAATGCTAATGAGTATCCGATCACGGTCTACGTCGAAGCAGTTAATTTTGCTCCGGTAGGCGAACAGGGAACCGGCGAGTTGTTGCCGATCTTGGACCAAAATGAGCCTGGCAACACCATCGCCGAATGGATCACCATTCCAGAACTCATGCACACCATCAAACCGGGTGCGGTGGCACAGGTGCCGTTTTCCATAAACGTGCCAGACGACGCACCACCAGGAGGGCACTACGCTGCCTTGCTAGTCGGTACTCGTCCACCAGACTCTGGGGCGCAGGTGTCCAGGCTCGAGACGGCCCAGGTGGTGACGTCTCTGGTGTTGTTGACCGTTGGCGGCGGCGTTATCGAGGAGGCTCGCCTGCGCGAGTTTATTACTTCTCAATTGATTTATGCAGCGCCTGACACTAGTTTTTCTGTCCGCGTCAAAAATACTGGCAATGTCCATTTGCAACCAGATGGTGACATAACAGTGACCGATATGTGGGGTAATGAGCACACCAGAATCGAGATCGGCGGCAATAGCCAGTTTGGTAATGTGCTGGCTAGTAGCACTCGCGAGTATGTGATTAATTGGTCGAGTGATTGGCAGCTGTCACATTTTGGTCGCCACACGGCTGCCTTGACACTTGGATACGGCTCTGAATCAAGGCAGTTTATGTCTGCCGAAACACACTTCTGGATAATACCCTGGCGCGGTTTGCTGCTCGGCTCCGTGCTGATTAGTGGATTGGTGGGGTTAGTCGTATTGGCGGTGCGGTACTACATCAGACGGATGTTGCGCCTTTCAGGCATTACGCCCGACTTAAAGCGCATGGCTCACCGCAGAACTGCGCCCACGAACGCTTCAGGCCCTGGGGCTGATCTACTTGATCTACGTTCCGACGATGAAGGCGCTACGCTTCAGCATCGTCGCCTTAAATGGCTGCGTGACAATCGCTTGTTACTAGCAGCGAGTGCTGCGGTGGTCGCTCTCGGGTTGTTAATGGTGTGGGGAATATATTTATCAATGACCGAAAATTTTGCAGTCACCGAATATTACGAGCCACCGGGATTCCGGGTCGACACTACTGACACCTAATTATGCGTAGGGATAGCTTGATTACGCTCTTGGTACTCGGAGGGTTGCTGACGCTGGCGGCAGGGTTCGTGTGGTATTTTACTGCGGACACATATGATACCGATGATCGTTCAGCTTTGTTGGAGACCGCCAATACTATTGCCAGCTCATCACTGACTCGCTATGATAAAGAGCCATTTGATCTCGCGTCATATCAAGGCATGCCGACGATTGTCTATGTGTGGGCTAGCTGGGTACCATCTGCACCCAGCGATTTAGCGCTACTCGATGAGCTAGCTGCTACAGAGCCCACTGGTCAGTTGGCGGTACTGGCGATCAATCGGTCTGACCCCGAGTCGGTCGCCAGCGATTTCTTGGCACAATATGCAACACCAAACATCACGATCGTTCGAGATACTGTGGACAGTTATTTTCAAACCGTTGCTGGCCTTACAATGCCAACTACGTTGTACTACGACAGCGATGGTGCGTTGGTGCGGACACGCACTGGTGCGATTGATGCGCGCGAACTAGGTTTCTTCTCTAATCAAATTCAGTCGGACTAAGTCCAGCTATGTACAAACCGTTTAAAATGTGTTAAGAAATTATTAGGAGTTAGTCCAAAGGACTGTTGCGTCTTATGCATTAACAGGCAGTGCTGATCAGTTCAGCACAAGACGCAACTCATTTAATATGTTTCGAGCCCTCGGACTTTTGATCATTTTGTATGGTCTTTCGCAGTTTTTTAGCAACTCTTTTCATGCGTTTGACGGCGCTGCCACTGAGTCACTCAGACTCGTAGAGCTAGCCGCCATCCAATCGCAGATTGAGATTCAGGAAAACTTTTAAGTCACGGCCGGGCATTTCTGCTCGGCTTTGTTGTATACTTTTACTATGTCTCTTAGCCGCATCGTTGAATACGCGTTTTTCTTTTCTTTATTACTCCTGTCTGGGTACATGGTGTGGTTGATCACGTCACCATTCCTGAGCTCCCTGGCACTGGCGGCGGTAATCGTGACAATTTCTAGTCCGCTATATCAGTGGCTGGTGCCGCGTATGCCACGCCAGAATCGTTCGATCGCAGCCCTGTTATCAACCTTGATTGTATTTACAATTGGTATCATGCCGATCGCTTTTATTTCGACATTAGTTGTCAATGAACTAATCAGTTTGTATCAGGACATTGATCAAGATGGCTCACTCACATTTGGTGGAACGCTCACAATGCTAGAGTCGCAAATTGGACTGATCTTGCCTGGTTTAGAGCTTAATTTGGCTGAGCAACTGCGTTTAGTCGCGGAATGGCTAACTGGTAACCTGGCGAGTATTTTTGCGAGCACAATATCGACCGTGTTCTTGTTTTTTATCGCTATCATTGCCTCATTTTATTTCTTTCGCGATGGTCAAGAACTTTTGCAAGTACTCATCAAAGCCAGTCCGTTGCCAGACCATGAGGACAAGGAGATTCTCGACCGACTCGGTCGAGCGGTGCGCGCCGTTGCGACCGGGACATTGTTCGTCGCTCTCATTCAGGGGACATTAGCGGCAATTGGTCTGACATTATTTGGAGTTGATCGAGCCATCCTGCTCGGGGCGGTAGCGGCGATCGGCGCTATGATCCCTGGGGTGGGGACAGGTATTGTGATGATTCCGATCGTTATTACTCTCTTTGTGACCGGAAATATTGTATCGGGGGTCGGGCTGCTGATTTGGTCTGTGGTCGTAGTTGGGCTAGTCGACAATTTGATTGGCCCCTACCTGATGAGTCGCGGTAACAAATTACACCCGTTTATCATTCTAATATCAGTGTTGGGCGGTATTTCATTGTTTGGCCCAATCGGCTTTTTGATTGGGCCGGTGGTAGTAACTCTGTTTTTAGTGCTATTAGAAATATATAATCAACATATCGTACAAGATCAACGGATCACCAGTACTGATGACTCTAGCTATGATCTCGCGCCAACAAATCGAAACCATTCTTAAAATCAACGGACTTGATCAAACAGCGCCTGACGAACATATCAAGTCAGTGCTAATTAGTGCGAGATTTAATCAGGATGAAGTAGACACAGCCTTGACCGTACTCCGCGAAAATAATATCACCAAAGAAGTACGCGCTGATGGGATGCATAAAATATTTTCTAGCAGTGAAACACTACAACCCCATGAAATTGCTGAACTGCTACATATTAATGTAGAGTCAACAAGTTTTGCTGAGCCAGAAACAAATTGGAACCATATGGTAATAGCCCAGTACATTTTTGTTATCGTGGGCGCATTTACTGTAGCGGCGGCAGGACTGATGTACTACATGTATCAATATGAAATCGGCTTTTTTAATACGGATAATCAAGCAGTTACTTACTCAGAATCACTGCAAAGCTGGTAACAGTTGTTTATTACCGTTATAAATAGTACGATGACTCTCATGTCGAACAACGTTCAAGTTATTGCTATAGCATTTTGCGCAGTTGCAATTGGTCTTTCACTTTATTTACTGCAAGTGACGAATACCTTCACGGCCACTGGTCCAGCCGCTGCAATTGTTGCGGCCGACCCTGATGCAATCGTTGTTTCAGATGAATTAGCAGCTGATCTTACTCAAACTAACAATCCTATTATGGCATCAGAACTTTCTATTGAAGATATTACTATTGGCACTGGCCAGGAAGCCGCTACTGGCGATATGGTGGCAGTACACTATGTCGGTAAGCTACAAAACGGCACTGAGTTCGACAACTCAGTCAAGCGAGGTGCACCGATCGAATTCACCCTTGGCAGCGGCCAAGTTATCGCTGGTTGGGAAGAGGGCATTGCCGGTATGAAAGTCGGCGGCGAACGAACCTTGGTTATCCCTCCGGAAAAAGCCTACGGCGAACAGGGAATTGGCCCAATCCCACCGAACGCCACGCTCGTCTTCCAGGTCGAACTGGTGGCTATAAAATAATGCAAGCACCTGTTTCATTCGAGGTACTTAAGCGTCAACTCGGCACCCTTGGCCGGGCTGGTGTCATTCATACCCCACACGGGGATATCGAAACGCCAGCATTTGTTGTCGTTGGCACAAAAGGTACGGTCAAAAGCCTCAAGCCTGAAGACATGCGTGAGTATGTAGGTAATCAGGTCGCACTCGCCAATACCTACCACTTATTCTTGCAACCAGGTGACGATGTTGTGCGCGAAGCGGGTGGCTTGCATCAATTCTCGAATTGTGACATGCCAACCATTACTGACAGTGGGGGATTTCAGGTATTCTCGCTCGGCGCGGCGTTCGGCAAGGGGGTGACCAAATTTGCCGCGAATGCTGAGGAGGCCGAGCGCGCCGCGGAAAAGTCAGGCCTTAATGTCTATTCGGCCGAAGCGGCGAGCGAGCACGGCAAGCTCTGTATCATCGACGAAGAAGGGGTGACGTTCACGTCGCACATCGACGGCAGTCTGCATCGCTTCACGGCCGAGCGATCAATTGAGATTCAGCACAACATCGGCGCCGACATCATCATTGCGTTTGATGAGTGCACCAGTCCGACCGCCGACAAAGATTACCAACAGGAAGCCATGGACCGTACGCATCGCTGGGCCAAGCGCAGCGTGCTGGCGCACAAACAGAATTTCGAGGCCCTTAAGAAACAGGGCTTGTACGGCGTCGTCCAAGGCGGGCGGCACCTCGATCTGCGCGCTGAAAGCGCGCGGGTGTTGTCTGCGATGGACTTTGATGGATTTGGGATTGGTGGGAGCTTTTCCAAGGCCGACCTGGGTGAGGCACTGCGCGTCGTTAATGAAATACTCCCGGAGGACAAACCCCGCCATCTCCTCGGTATTGGCGAGCCAGAGGACATTGTCGAGGGCGTCGCCCTCGGGTGCGATACGTTCGACTGCGTGGCCCCGACAAGGATTGCTCGCACCGGGACGATTTATGAGCGCACCAATGACGGCTACCGCCGCACCAACCTCATGAACGCCAAGTACCAGCGCGCCTTTGAAAAGCCAGATGAATCGTGCGACTGCTACGTCTGTCAGAATTACACCAAAGCGTACCTAGCGCACTTATTTAAATCTAGCGAAATGCTCGGCCCGCACTTGGCGTCACTCCATAACCTGTATTTCATCGTGCAACATACGAAGCGGTTGCGGGAGAAAATATTGACTATACAGTAATTCATTGCTAATTTAAATAGACCAAACACGGAGTGTTACCAATGGTGAAAAAATTTGCGTGGTGCCCAGTCCTAGTTAAGGACACTGACGGGCAAACCGTTCTTCTTTGGCTCGAGTTATACCACGAAGAGCGAGTGAGTAGGTTTGTAGTGAGACGCAGGTACAAATGCGGACCAGTAGAGTCATTCATGTCACTTGGCTGGTGATCAAGGCGGCGGACAGCAATGTCCGCCGCGCTTATTTATTTCTCATAACAAAAATACATAACATTTTTTGGTAATGAACCTTACTAAGTGGTTGCGTGGAGAAATATTGACAAACTAATTATCGATGATATACTATATTTAGTAAATGCTCATAGGAGAAAATGCAATGACTGGAGTCATGTGGCTAATCCATCAACTGCTCGTACTAACCGCGATGTGTGTCTGGATGTATCTGGGCTTCATGCTAGTTAGGTTTATTAGAGCGCGATATATCCCTGATGAATTTGATATTGTATTTGTGTTAATCGGATCATGTCACATTATAGGTGGCGCATTCTTAATAAGCCAACTCCTGAATTAAAGCCAAGAGCCACTGGGCGCAGCAGACTTGAACAGTCTGCTGCGCTTTAACTATTTAAAGTGTCAGGCTATACTGCCACATTATGACCTTCGACCTTGCCACCGACAAAACTCCTGCTGGGGATCAGCCAAAAGCCATCGAGGCTTTGGTCAAGGGTGTGCGAGACGGGCTGCCAACGCAGACGCTCTTGGGGGTGACAGGGTCTGGCAAAACCTTTACCGCCGCCAATGTCATTCAGCAGATCCAGAAACCGACGCTCGTCATCGCGCACAACAAGACGCTCGCGGCCCAGCTGGCGCAGGAGTACCGGGATTTTTTTCCGAACAACGCCGTGCACTATTTTGTCTCATATTACGATTACTATCAGCCCGAGGCGTACATGCCAACCAGCGATACGTACATTGAGAAGGAGGCGCAGATCAACGAAGAAATCGACCGCTTGCGCCACGCTAGCACCCAGGCGTTATTGACTCGAAATGACGTCATTATAGTAGCGTCAGTGTCGTGTATTTATGGCCTGGGATCACCAAAAGAATACGAACGCGTCCACAAGAAAATCGAACGTGGTTTCGAGACGACCCGGACAGAAATGCTACGACTACTGGTCGGAATGTATTTTGAACGTACCAATGCCGACCTGAATCCCGGGCAGTTTCGCGCCGTCGGCAATATGGTCGAGATCATGCCGACCAACGAACGAGTTATCTACCGGTTATCGTTTGGCGGCAACACCGTCAGCAATATCACCAAAATTGACGCCATCACCCGCGAGATCATTGATGAACCCGATGTATTTTACCTGTTCCCAGCCAAGCACTTTGTCACCCCCGAGAATGAGCGTAAAGCTGCCATTGAAGACATCCAATTTGAACTAAATGAACAACTCAAGTTTTTTAAGTCTCAAGAAGACAAACTACTCGAAGCCGAACGCCTCAAACGCCGTACCGAACATGATCTCGCACTGATCCGCGAGGTGGGCTACTGCAACGGGATCGAGAATTACTCGCGTCACTTTGACCGCCGCTCGCCGGGCGAAGCACCGTACACACTGTTGTCGTACTTTCCACACAAGCCAGACGGGACACCAGACTTTCTGACCATTATCGACGAATCCCACGTCACCATCCCGCAACTAAACGGCATGTACAACGGTGACCGCGCCCGAAAGGAAACGCTCATTTCACACGGCTTTCGCCTCCCGTCAGCCCTCGACAACCGCCCGCTGAAATACGACGAGATCACCGAACGCTTGGGGCAGGTGATCTACACCACCGCCACCCCCGGCAAATTCGAGAAGGCGGCGATGGAAGAAAGCGGCATTGGACCAGTCGAGCAGATCATTCGTCCGACCGGCCTAGTAGACCCTGAGATCGACGTACGACCAATTCTGCAGACCGAGGACTACCCTGGCCAGGTCAAAGACTTTATTGCTGAAGCCGAACAGATTATCAAAGGCGGCGCCCGCGTGCTGACCACCACTTTGACCAAGCAAATGGCGGAGGATCTGGCAGATTTTCTTGAGCAAAAGGGGATCAGGACAAAATACATTCACTCCGATATCGACACCATCGAGCGGATCGAGATCTTGATGGACTTTCGTAAGGGTAAGTTCGATTGCCTCGTCGGAGTGAACTTGCTCCGTGAAGGGCTTGACCTGCCAGAGGTCGAGCTAGTAGCGATTCTGGATGCCGATAAGACTGGCTTCTTGCGTAGTGACACGGCACTGATTCAGACTATCGGTCGCGCCGCTCGTAACGTGAATGGACGCGTCGTACTGTACGCCGATCAGATGACTGACGCGCTCGAGTACGCCATTGGCGAAACCAGTCGTCGCCGCGCCATCCAGGTGGCTCATAATGAAAAGCATGGCATCACCCCACGCACCGTGACCAAAGAAATCAAGTCTATCGCTGATCAAATGCGCAGCACGCACGACGAGGCGGTCGATAGCATGCTCAAGATTGACGCCGAACTATACAAAAAGAATCCTAAGAAAGTCATCAAAGAAAAGAAGCGTCAAATGGAAGAAGCGGTGGCGATCTTGGATTTCGAGACCGCGGCATTATTGCGCGATGAGATCCAATACCTTGAAGAATTGGGTAGTAAAAATTAGTCCGTGCATAAATTGTAGGTGTGTATTTACTAGATGGTAGACTCAAAGTATGAATGGTGAATTTAAAGAGAACACAAATGACGGATTTGGCGCAACTGGTTCGAAGGTAGTTGATCGCACATTGTCATTAGCAGACACAGATCTGGGCGCAGACACAGACACCACATCGCAAGCGGCCTTAAAGGACCTAGAATCAGCACTTCACCCTTCGAAAGCAGCCAGTGTTGCTGGCATTAGGGTGTTAGTCATTGAAGATGATCCGCTATTACAGAATTTACTAGCAACAAAGCTAGAGCGTTCTAAAATAGAATTTTACATCTCAACTGATGGCTCTGACGCAGTAGAGTTAGCACAAGCACATACTCCTCACGTCGTGCTACTAGATTTGATGCTGCCCGGTACTAGTGGATTTGATGTGTGGTCTACTCTTAAAGCCATTAATATTGCAGCGCCGGTAATTGTTTTTTCTAATAAAGACAATGCAGAAACTCGCGCCCAAGCGGCTGCCATGGGTGCAGCTGGATTTTACGTTAAGGCTCTCACTGATCTTGAAGAGTTAGTCAACATCATTCACCAGGTCACAAAGCAGTAGTTGTGTACAGGGTCCAATTATAGGTATCAAACTGAGTATACTAAATATTATGGCGCTGACTCCCCAAGAACCCAAGAAAAAGACGACCAGTAAAAAAGCTCCGGTCACAAAAACTAAAAAAGTAGCAGCTCCGAAGGGTGTCGCTACGACCGCACGTACCGCTAAGCCACGCTCCACCGCCCGAAAAATCACCCGTTCTACAATCTCTAAGAGTGTCGCTGCAACAGCCCCAAAACAAAAAGCAACCACGCGAAAGCGCGCTACTGTTAGCGCTAAATCACCACAGAGCCCTAACCGTAGACGAACGCATAAAATAAATCAAACAGCATCACCAGCACACTCAGCTGTGGTCGAACTCCCAACCAATGTCCCGCTAAGACTCAAAGATAAGGTGGTGCTCCTTTATGAGCACGCAGACGAGTACTTGTATCGTAGCGCTATTGCTAGCAGTGTTATTGGTGCCATCATATTTACGTTAGTGAGTGCCGGAATACTTTATCAATCTATAGTCTATGAGGCCGGTTGCACTACAGATTGTCAGCCAGCCTTAGTGTCTCAAGCTAGCACTGTTGCAGTAAAGGCTTCTATACCTAGTCGTCATGTCAAAATTATTGATGGCTTGTCAGGCACCCTAGGTGCCACTGAAACACTCACATTTTCTGCCCCCAATACTGATAGTGTCAATGCTACTTTACTCTTTCAGAACGAACGTGGTGTAAGTCAGAATATTGATCTGTCAGTTAACCCGCTTGGAAACGATAAATTTGCTACGACTATACCAGTTTCTGAGTTGGACCCAGCGATGTATCAAGTCGCTGTCAACATTCGTGACCGTATCGGTAATGTCGACACTTACCAGCTCGCCTCATTTGCGGTACCAATTGATGACCAAGCTGTGAGAATAGAAGGGGAGAGCAACGATGTTGTTACCTCTGAACAAGCCAGGTTCATGGTTGAACAGCAAGCGCTGAGCGCAGCAACTAATGTAGTAACCATCACTGCACCAAGAAACATCACAAACTCTGTATCTTTTCAATACACAACCCAAAACCAAGCTGATAATATACAATTTTTTGCACGATCAGCTCAATCAACAGGTTCACAACTAATCGGTTCGGTTGCTTCGCCACCGCGAGCCGGTTCTTTTGTGTTCAACAGTGCTCAACTACCCAATGGCTCCTACGAGTTGTATGCTCGCAGTTCTGCTGATGGAGCAATTGATGAATCCAATTCAGAATTAGTTACAATTGACAACATAACACCGGCCGAAAGCGCAGCACTGGAAACCGGTCGTTTGCTCACCATCACGAGAGAGCTCAATGCTGATTTATATCAAGATTTTGAAACTGGTACCTCAACCACTGATTCAATAAAAGCCATTGTGGCCGATAGAATTTTGGCCGACCAAGCAGAATTGGATCAATTATTTACTCAACTGTCTATCGCCGTACAATCTAATGACCCGGTTTTAATAGCGGCCGCCGAGACAAATATATCTCAGTATCAAAGCGTAATTTTGCGCGAGTTGCTGGCCAATGACGAACAGTGGTTCATCGCTGATGACATAGCTCGAGAATTACAGGCGGCGTTAGAAACTATGCAAGCATCGGTCATTGCTTTTGAGGACGTGCGTCGAGAGCGTAGCGAATCTGATTCGGCCGTTGACACAGATGGCGATGGCGTTAGCGATGTTGATGAAGTGACGCTATTCAATACCGACCCCACTTTGGTTGACACCGATAACGACGGCTTTACTGATGGGGCAGAAATTATTCGCGGATTTAATCCCACCGATGCATCTGCAGAAGCAGCGATTGTATACGAATCACCTAAAACTACCATTGGGGTACCTCGTATTCCAGAATTAAAAATTGATTCGGTGACACCCTTAATTGACGTGAGCGCGGTGGCTGATGAACCAACTATTAAAACCACAGTACGAGGTAGGGCACTGCCAAACAGTTTTGTCACACTGTATCTCTTTAGCACGCCGACTATTGTAACCGTGCGAACGAACGCAACAGGCGTTTTTGAGTATACCTTTGAACGAGAACTAGAAGATGGTGAACATCAAGTGTTTGTAGCACTTACTGATAACACCGGCGCCATTCTTGCTCAGACTGATCCCTTCCGATTTGTAAAGGAGGCTGAAGCTTTCACCGTTGTCGAAACCCCAGTTACTGTATCAGAACCAGTGCTACTCACTTCTCAGGACGATACCAGCAGTGTCACGACTGTGCTAGGAGTTTCGCTTTTGGCTATTGGAGTGTTGCTATTACTTCTGGGATTAAGTCTAAAATTAAACAGTCCACACCGAGACGAATCTTTAGGGCATGTATAACGTATGCTCTCCCGGCTCTTGTACACAATCGAAAACGGTTGCAGGCAGCTCATTCGCACCCCAAAATTATTAGTCATTGGCTTGTTGGTTGTGGGGTTGCCATTGGCGCTTTTTTTTACAAGTGAACAATTTTTAGAGAGTGCCGAAGAGCGCATCGCGGCAGCCGAGTACCGGCGCATTAGCGGATTACACGATGCTATTAGCGTGCTCGTAGCGAACGACGCAGAGCTGTCAACCGCACTGGATATGTTTGTGGTTAGTAACCCAGATGCAACTGTCTTCCGCTTATATCGTCCAGTCAGTAGTAGTCGAGTAGTAATTACCAATAGCACAAATCAAAATGAGGTAGGTCTTGAGTCAGACGCGGCCGCACTCACAACTGCTTTGACCGAGCCGAATCGAACCTCAATCGTGCAGCTCAACACAGCAAGTGATCGGGTTGTTCATGCGAGGCGAGCCTTACCAGACGCAGATCTTTACCTGTTCAGTGAGCACCGGTTGACATTGGCTAATCGGCATATACAACAAATAGCCTTTACAACATACACTAGTATTGCCCTAATACTGTGCATTCTGATAGGCATGGCGTACTGGATTAACAGACAAATAGACTGGCGCTCACGGTACGATCGGTCGACTGAGCGAATGCGTGAGCGAGATTTGTTTAGTAACATGATCGCCCATGAGTTCCGCGCACCACTAACTGCAATTAAGGGGTACGCAAGCTTAGTGCATGAAACCAACACACTTACTGTAGAAAATCGACGTCACGTAGCAGTGATTCGTGAATCAGCCGAAAGATTAGTCCTATTAGTTAACGATTTTCTAGAAGTAGCCCGTATCCAGTCTGGTCGCATGCAATTAGAATACCAAAATGTAGATGTGCGTGACCTGATTCAAGATACCGTGCAAGGACTCGAAACCTTAGCCACCGAAAGCGGTCTGCAGTTGCAGTACATTAAACCGCTGTCTGCTCAATTATTACAAACCGATCAGAATCGCCTGACGCAAGTACTGACCAATCTAGTTAGTAACGCTATCAAATACACCGATAACGGGACTATCACAGTGACATCAGATATGAAAGGCAAAAAGCTGACTGTCAAAATTCAAGATACTGGTACCGGTATTTCGGCCAGCGATCAGCAAAAATTGTTTGCCCCATTCAGCCGTGTAGGGGAAGCCGCAAAATCAAATGTCACAGGTACCGGCTTAGGACTCTGGATTACAAAGCAGCTAGTAGAACTATTGGGCGGGACAATTATGATTGAGTCAATTAAGTCAGTTGGTACCCATGTGATTGTTACGCTACCAATCACGCAGTCTAGTACGTCTAAACATTAGTTGTTATACTTGTACAAATGTCCGCTAAAAACAACCAATCACCCAAAAAGAAGCAGCCCGCCAATCAAGTTTCCTGGCACGCTGACACCAAAGCCGAGGACAAACTAATTGTTCGTGGCGCCCGCACTCACAACCTCAAGAACGTCGATGTAGTGATGCCTCGTGGCAAAATGATCGCCATCACTGGACCGTCGGGTTCAGGTAAATCATCGTTGGCGTTTGATACGATTTTCGCTGAAGGGCAGCGCCGCTACGTCGAGAGCCTTTCTCCCTACGCCCGTCAATTTCTCAACAAAATGCAAAAGCCAGACGTTGACGAGATCGCCGGCCTATCTCCAGCGATCTCAATTGACCAGAAATCCGCCAGCCGCAATCCGCGGTCAACGGTCGCTACAATCACTGAGATATACGACTATTTGCGTATTGTTTACGCGCGCGTCGGACAGCCATACTGTCTGGATGTTGACGTACCAATCCAAAAGCTTTCACAAGACGAAATTCTCGGCATCGTCCTGCAATCCATTGAGGACAAAGAAGTTAAGGCGGCGCAAAAGAACGAGCACGTCATGGGCATAGAAGTCAGTAAGGGTCGAGTCGTGATCTTTGCGCCGGTCATCGTCGGCCGTAAAGGCGAGTACTACCAGATGTTATATGACCTGCTCGGCAAAGGGTACGAGACGGTCAAAATTGATGGGCAGATTCATCAACTACGAGACAAGATTACCCTGTCAAAAAACAAGCGGCATGATATCGACGTGCTCATTGACGAGATCTACGTATCAGAATTCACTGACGATCCTAAGGGTTCCCGAGAACGACTATCAGAAGCTGTTGAATTGGCGCTCGCCGAGGCCAGCGGTTTGGTCAAAATCGAAAGCCCAGATGGTACCGATCGTACGCTATCGGCCAAGTTTATCTGTCCGGTTGATGGATCGAGCTTTCCCGAGGTGGAACCCCGTCTGTTTTCATTCAATTCTCCGTACGGCGCCTGCCCAAACTGTAACGGACTAGGAGTTGTTGGTATTTTTAATAGTGACGTTTGCCCGGTGTGTAACGGAGCCAGACTGCGACCAGAGGCCATGCGAGTCTACCTCGGTGGTGATGGCAAGAAAGATTTGGGCATGAATATTGTCGGCTTTACCGGACTCACGGTTGCCGAGGCAGCTGATTTTATTAATAATCTCAAACTCAGTAAGGCCCAAGAAGAGATCGCCTGGCCCGCGCTACGAGAGGTGATCGAGCGACTGGATTTTATGATGGATGTGGGGATCGAATACCTGACGCTCGATCGGCGGGCCAATACGCTGTCTGGCGGTGAGGCGCAACGTATCCGCCTCGCGTCACAATTGGGGTCAGGGCTGGTCGGGGCGCTCTATGTCCTTGATGAGCCAACTATCGGTCTGCATCAACGTGATAACGACAAACTGATCAAGACCTTGCGCGAGCTACGCGATCTCGGTAATACCATCCTGGTGGTTGAGCACGATGAGGACACGATCTACGCGTCAGATTACCTAGTAGATATTGGTCCTGGCGCTGGCGTGCATGGCGGGGAAGTGATCGTATCCGATTTCCTTGAACCACTCCTCAAGGCTAACGCCAACGAATCTGGCTCAACTACGCTGGCGTACTTACGTCACGAAAAGGCCATCGAACTCCCAACCCGTCGTACCAGCGAGAAAGGCAAACTGCAAATCAAGGGAGGCAAAGCTTTTAATGTCAAAAACCTAAACGTCGACCTGCCACTCGGCAAACTAGTCTGCATTACCGGGGTATCTGGTTCGGGCAAGTCAACCTTTATGTACGAAATTGTGCACAAAAACTTGCTCGCCCGACTAGAGAAACGCCATCGTTCACCTAAAACGTACAACGCCAGCAGTTTTACTGGCAGCGAATACTTAGGGCGTCAGGTCTTGATCGACCAGTCACCCATCGGCCGGACACCACGATCAAACCCAGCGACGTACAGCGGCGCGTTTACGCATATCCGCGATTTATTTGCAGCCTCTGGTGAGGCGCGGGCTCGTGGCTGGAAGCCCGGTCGATTCTCGTTTAACGTCAAGGGTGGTCGCTGCGAGACCTGCCAAGGGAACGGCGTGATCGCGGTTGAAATGCACTTCTTGCCGACGGTGTATGTGACCTGTGATGTGTGTGACGGTACTCGCTATACTCGGGAGACACTCGAGGTGCGCTACAAAGGCAAAAATATTTACGAGGTATTGCACATGACGATCGAAGAAGCGCACGAATTTTACGTTGATATTCCGGCTATTCAAGAACGCCTGAAATCTCTGCTGGACGTTGGACTGGGATATCTAGAACTAGGACAAAGTGCTACCACCCTGTCCGGCGGGGAAGCACAACGGGTCAAGATCGCGTCAGAATTATTTCGTCAACACACCCAGAAAACCATCTACCTATTGGACGAACCAACCATCGGCTTACACTATGATGATGTGCGGAAATTGATCGAGATTCTGCAACAGTTGGTCGATCGCGGCAACACTGTCGTGGTGATCGAGCATAACTTGGACCTAGTCAAATCAGCTGATTACATCATCGACATCGGCCCCGAGGGTGGCGCGGGTGGCGGCACGATCGTCGCCAAGGGTACTCCTGAACAAGTCGCCGCAGTCGAAAAGAGCCATACGGGGCGCTACCTGAAAAAGATTCTCTAGTCGCGCGTACCAACTGAAGCGTTACACCACACACCAATGACCCGGGCAGACTTAGACAAAACCGAACTACCTGACGCGACGGGCGTGTACTTTTTCTTGGGACCCAAAAAAGAAATTCTCTACATCGGCAAAGCGACAAGTTTACGATCGAGAGTCCGCAGCTATTTTGCGCCAGATCTGCGTGACAAGCGTTCGGCCCTGATCGCCAACATGGTGCGTAACGCTGCGTCAGTCGAATGCACAGAAACTGACTCTGTGCTGGAGGCGTTGATCCTGGAGACTAATCTGATCCGCACTCATAAACCAAAGTACAACACCCTCAGCAAAGACGACAAATCATATAACCACCTCATTATTACCAAAGAAGAGTGGCCGCGAGTCCTCGTCGTGCGTGGCAAAGATTTGGCCACGCAGTTCAATCCGCGTGATATCAAATACGAGTTTGGACCATTCCCGAGTGGCGCGCTATTTAAGGAAGCCTTAAAAATCATCCGCAAGCTATTTAAATTTTACGATACCAAACGGGCGGTTGGGGTCGAGACTAGCAACGTTGTCAAAGGTAGGATCGATTTTAATCGCCAGATCGGACTGTACCCCAGCGAGGAGAATCGCTACGAGTACACCCGTACCATCCGGCACATCAAACTGTTCTTTCAAGGCAAGAAAAATATCATCATCAAAGAACTACAGCGCGACATGATGCGTCACGCCAAAGCCATGCAGTTTGAGGAAGCGAACAACATCAAAAAGCGCATTTTAGCGCTACAGCACATTCATGACATTGCACTCATTAAAGACGACGCCCGGGTGTATCGCGACGACAAATCCATTCGGATCGAGGCGTACGACATCGCTCATTTGCAGGGTAGCGACATGGTCGGAGTGATGACAGTGGTCGACGGTAATCAGCCTAACAGTAGCGAATACCGCAAATTCAATATCCGCGGCTACACCGAAGCCAACGATCCTGGTGCCTTACGCGAAGTATTGACCAGGCGACTCGGGCATCCCGAATGGTCATTTCCGCAGTTGATAGTAGTCGATGGGAACGCAATCCAAAAACGCGCGGCGGAGCTGGTGCTCAAAGAGCACGGGTCGGTCATTCCGGTAGTCGCGGTAGTCAAAAACCACAAACACAAACCGGAACGATTGATCGGCCAAAAAGACTTGCTCGACCGCCATCAGGCAGCCATCCTCGAGGCCAACGCCGAGGCGCACCGCTTTGCCATTACCTTTCACCGTCATCGGCGCAGCAAATCTTCGCTCGGTATTACCGATTCGTCGGCGAGGCGCACCCGCACCAAAACTCAACGCAATAAACACACCTAGTCACTGTCGAGCGGGAATCTAGCGCCAGGTTCTGTATACTGTACCTATGAATCGAATTGCGGTTATCCGAGGTGGTCCTAGTAGTGAGTACGATGTGTCGATGCAAACGGGGCGTGCGGTCCTTGATGCACTGAGCGACAGACAACCGCTAGATGTTGTCATTGATCGTACCGGTCGCTGGCTGGTCGAGGGGCGCATCAGATCGCCTCAGGCCGCACTAGCCGGAGTCGACGTAGCGTTTCTCGCGCTTCATGGTGAGTACGGTGAAGACGGTACTATCCAGCGCCTGTTGCGCCGATCAGACACACGGTACACTGGGTCGCACGAACTACCATCTGCGATTGCATTTGATAAGTGTCAGACTCGTGAACGTTTAATCAATGATCTACCCATGGCTCGGGGGCGCAAATTACGTCGACACGAACTGCATCAGCCACGAACAATTACGCAATTAGAAACGGAACTCGGTGCTAATCTATTCGCCAAACCAACCCGCAGCGGTTCCTCGCACGGCGCGCGGATGATTCTTGATACAGAGGACACTTACCAGGCATTACGCGAACTGACGACGGAGCATCGTGACATCCTCGTCGAAGAACACGTAGCTGGGGTCGAGGCAACAGTCGGCGTGCTCGAAAACTTTCGTGGTGAAGCGCTATACGCCTTCCCAGTGATCGAAATCGTACCACCCAAACAGAATGCTTATTTTGATTATGACGCCAAGTACAGTGGACAAACCGATGAAATTGTCCCGGGTCGATTTGCGCCACACATACGCGACGAGCTGCAAAGACAGGCAAGGGTGGCGCATCAGCAGCTCGGGCTGCGACAGTATTCACGTAGTGATTTTATCGTACGTAGCGGGGAAGTATTCTTCCTTGAAGTCAACACACTACCGGGACTGACAGGCGAATCCCTGTACCCCAAGGCTGCCGCCGCGGTGGGATTATCATTTACTGATCTCGTGGCGCACTTGATAGAAACCGCCTAATATTGCGCTTGCGTTTTGCGATTAGTGCGGTAAGATTGGTGCACTCAAGTCTGAGTGTGGCCGGTAAAACCCACAATTCGGGCTCGTAGCTCATCTGGTAGAGCGCCTCATTTGCACTGAGGAGGTAGCGGGTTCAAGTCCTGTCGAGTCCACCAACACAAAATTTCCGATTGGCGATTTTTGCGTTATTTTGCTATCTATTGGGCCGTTAGCTCAGCTGGTAGAGCGCTGCCATGGCATGGCAGAGGTCGCAGGTTCAAATCCTGTACGGTCCACAATTGTACATTCCTATAGAGTTGTTACACTAAGGTATGCTATTAAAACTAACTGTGCTAGTGGGAGCAGTCGCGCAAATTTTTGCTGCTGGGTATCTCAGTGTCGGCACCTTTGAAACGTCCGAGCGCGTGTTGCCAGTCTTTATTCAACCAGCCTCATGGGCATTTGCCATCTGGGGGCTCATTTACATTTTGTCCCTGATATATGCTGTGTATCAGGTAATTCCTGACCACGACTCAGGCACCGTGCGGCGCACGAGAGTACCGGCGGCAGTTGCATTTTTTGGGTCAATTGTGTGGCTCTGGTTTGCCGGTCAGGACGCGCCACTGGTGTGGCTGACTATCCCGACATTATTCATCATGGCACTAGCGCTGACGCGAGTCGTGACGGCACCACGGTCTGATAGTAGCATCACTAATTTCTTTGCGATCAAAACCCTCCTGCCGTACGCCGCCTGGACCGGTATCGCAGCGTGGCTGAATATCCAATCGCTGGCCGTTGATCAAAACGTCATTACGACTAACTCGCTTAATATTACGTCCAACCTTGTGCTGTTTACTGCGATTGCTGCCTACGGGCTGTATTTTTATAGACGCAGTGACTACAACATTTGGTACGGTGGTGTGCTGGTCTGGGCGTCAGTGGCAGTGGCATGGGGTAATTACATGAGAGAGGCGTGGGTGTTCGTTGCTCTCTCCGGTGTCTTGGCGCTGGTGGTGGCAGGGTTGTATGTCCGCGCTCAGCGCCGGTAATCACGGACCTGGTGCACAACAGCTGTAGTAGCGATGAAGTGTTTGTTACTATAAAACCATGTTTACAATCATCGTAGCCATTTTGCAGTCTTTCGCTGTGTCCCTTGGGGTCGGATCATCAACCCTAGCTATCCTCAATTTCTTTAGCGCTATCCGTGATGGACAGATTGACCAAACTGAGCGTCGGATGATGGGCATAGTGTACGTGGTGCTACGCATTGCCATGGTAGCGATCCTGATCACTACGGCGCTGTACATCATTGGGCAGATTACTGTCCACGGTTTTGATGGTGTGATGCCGATAGATTGGGGGATTGCTATAGCAACATTTGTATTATTTGCGAATGCATTGTTGATGAGTTGGCGTCTCATGCCGAGTACGTTTGGTCCAGGCATCCAGGCTGGTTCATGGTATACACTGGGCATTCTAATGGCACTAAAGGCACAAGGTTTGACAGACCAATCATTGTGGCAAGTGATACTGCTGCAAATCATCATCATCGCTATCGCGCTCGGTGTCGTCAATTTGGTCATGCGACGCATGAAAGCAAAAGCCGCCTCTAAAGGTGTGGCGGCGTAATGCAGTACTACCCACGGTGGTGGCTATTTGTATTGTACGGTTTGGTCTGTAGAAGCCACCATATCAATCTGACCTGGCAGACTGCCTGGTTTGCGGGCATACGTAATTGGGATGGTAAAGAGGGTAATGACTACCGCAAACAATAGCCCAAAGATCAGTGCGTACACCAGCGGCACCCAGATTGAGCCAGCGAACAGTAGCGGCACCACCCCAAAGATAGTCGTAATGGTCGTTAGTAGAATTGGCCGTAACCGGTTAGTCGCCGCGTCGAGCACCACATCCTTGATCGGTCGTGTCATGTCTTTGCGGCGCAGGTTATTCATCATGTCGATTAGTAGGATCGAGTTGTTGACCACGATTCCTGATAGCGCGATAAAGCCCATGATAGACGGGAAGGACAGCGGATTCTGAGTGATCGCCAGTCCGCCGAGTACACCGATCAGTGAGTAGGGGAGGATCGACAATACGTACCTGGTGTGCAAGAACGAATTGAACTGCAGAATGAGAATACCGACCATCAGTCCTATCCCGATGATCAGGGCCAGGAACATCTCTATGAATGCTTCGTTGGACTCTTCGGCTTCACCACCGCCGGTGCTGAGGGTAATGCCATCAGGAATGGCCACCTCGGACTGGATGCGCTCAACAGCAGTGGCCTGGATCTCGCGGGCGTTTCCTTCGGGCCCGACATTAGCAGTGACACTAACGACGCGCTCGCCGTCTTCGTGATTGATGACTGTGCTGGATTCCCGCAGTGTTACATCAGCTACTGAAGACAGAGTGACCGGTCCAGTTGGGCTGCTGATCGTCAAGCGCTCGAGGTCAGAAATACTAATTTGATTGCTGGTGTCGGCAGTAATGGTCGGATCGCCGTCAAGGTTTAGTTTGACGACGACGTCAATACTGTCGTTGAGAGTAGTCAGAGATGTCGCATCAGCCCCAAACAGCGCAGTACGGGCCACCTGTGATACTTGTGAAGGCGAGACACCGAGCGCGGTTGCCTTGGCATTGTCTAGATTAATGACGAACTCGGTGTTGTTATTGTTGGTGCTCGTTTCTATGTTGACGGTGTTAGGAATGTTGCGCAATACATTGGCTGACTCATTGGCCAGCCTGGTTAGCGCGCTGAGATCATCGCCGAGGAATTTGATCACAACCGCGGCGCCAGTCGGTGGCCCGTCACTCGGTTGATCAACTGTGACGTTGAGGTCAGACAGAACCGCCAGATCGGTACGGATCGCGTCGATTACTTCGGTACTAGTGACGTCACGATCTTCACGCAAATTGACGGTGATGTTGGCGAATTTCTCACCGGCACTACCACCGGCAAACTGGCTGCCGCTCCCGACCGTAGTCGAGAATGATTCGATGTACGGTTTGTCGTATAAGAATTCTTCGACGCGACGAATACCGATGTCGGTGACTTCTTTGACTGTACCCTCGGCGTTTTCTAGTTGCACAATGACAAAGTCAACGTCGCCTTGCTCAAAGAATACCACTGGCACCAGACCGATGACTGGCAATAGGATGGCTCCTACTAATCCAGCCCGCACGCCCCAAATGAACCGTCGCTCGAGTCGTTTGTTGCCAATGATGCAATCGAGTTTGTGGCGGTACCAGCCTTCGAGTCGGCGTGACAGTTCGTTCTGTTTTTGTTCCAATTTTGTCGTGCTGCGACGACGCAAGAATTGCGACGCAATTAGCGGCACAATGAACAACGCGACAAAAATCGATGCGAGTAAGAGAAAGATAATTGTGAACGGAATACTAAAGATAAACTGACCGATCACTCCACTAACGATAAACAACCCCGAGAACATCGCGACAGTCGTCAGCGTCCCGGCTGTCAGTGGCGCAGCAAATTCTCGCACTGTGGCGACAGCCGCTTCGCGTTTATCAATGTTTGGGTCTTCTTTCATGCGTCGATTGATACCCTCAACCATCACAATGGCTGAGTCGACGAGGATACCGATTCCCAGGATGAGCGAGAACAGACTGAGGAAGTTGATGGAATTGCCACTGAAATACAGCCCGATGAACCCAAACAAGAATGACAAGGGGATAGCGGTTCCAGCGATCAAGCCTTCTCGCCAGCCAATCGCAACCACTAAGAGCAGCACAACCAGAATGATAGTCTGCAAACCTGATGTCGATAGGTTAATCAGGTCATCCAAAATTAACTCGCCCGAGTCCTGAATAACCGCCAACGTGATACCGTCCAGCACCTCATTTTCAGCCTGTAGTTCTGCCAGGCGTTCGTTGACTGCCGTGGTGACACGCGTGACGTCGCCACCAGTTTGATTGAAAACATTCATTTCGACAGCACTTTCTGACGGCGCGCCATCGACACTCAGTCGCGATAGGGAACTGGCAGGTGACAAACCGTCTTCGACCCGCGCAATGTCACGCACGAGGATTGGCTGTCCTGACACATTCGCGATACCAACGTTCCCGAGGACTTCGCTACTGGCGATGTCGCCTTCGAAGGCGACGTTATAAGAAATGCCGTTATTTTCGATTTGGCCAATCGGGAAAGTTTGGTTCGCCGCCCGCAAGCCATCGATTACCGTATTCAGCGTGATGCCAAACTGATCGAGCGCAGCCTGATCGACTAGCACTGATACTTGTCGATCGCGTACACCACTGAATTCTACTCGAGATACGCCAGCGATAGTCTCGATTTCGGCTTCGAGGTCACTGGTGATCGCGGTGAATTCTTGATCGGTAAACGATCCAGACAGCGCGACGGTCAGTACTGGTGAATCTTGGAGATTAACTTCTGAGACGATTGAGTCTTCTGCTGTAGACGGCAAGTCTGACTGAATGAGGTCGACTTCGTCTTTGAGTTCTTGGATCGACTCATCGACGTCAGCTGACGCGTCAAACTCGACGGTGACGCTAGAGACCCCTTCTCGTGACACGGAAGTGATCGAGTCGACACCTTCGAGTCCAGTGAGGCCGCGCTCGATTTCGTTCGTGACTAATGTCTCGATGTCAGCCGCCGGCGCGCCCGGCAGCACGGTGGTGACGACACCAATCGGCACGATGACTTCTGGTGAGGACTCGCGGGGAATATTGAGTACACTAAACGTACCGACACCAATCAGCGCAACTATAAACAAGTACGCAAACCGATTGTTGCGAATGAAGAAGTCCCACATATTAATTAGAGACAGTTACCGCGGTGCCGGCTTGTAATCCGCGCGCGTCGGCCACGAATACCTGATCACTATTCAGTCCAGCAGTAATCACGACTCCGCCACCTTGGACCGCGCCCGTGGTGACAGGTTGTGACACGAGGAGACCGTCACGCACTAGGAACACCTCGCCATCATTCTGGGTGAACTTGACCGCAGCGAGCGGCACTATGACCGGGCCAGCCACGACAGCTTGGCTGTCGGCGACAAACGTCACGGTGACCGTGTCACCATTTTGGAGGTCATCGGATGTTGCGGCGAGTCGGACTTCGATCTTGCCAACAGTCTGATCGACTGCTGGTGCAATCGCCGTGACAATCGCTGTGACGCCTTCAACCTGCAAGGTGTCACCAACAGCGAGCAAGTCGCGCTCAGCCTGGCTGACGTACGTGACGATCTCGAGGGCATTGTTGTTCGCGACTAGGGCTGCTTGTTGTTGCGCCCCGATAAAATCACCGGTCTGGACGGACAGTTGGTTGATAGTGCCACTGATCGGCGTACGCAAGATCGTCTTAGCGAGGTTAGCCTGGGCGGCGCGCAACCCTCCGAGTGCTTGGGTGACTTGGGCGTCACTCGCGCGTGGTGCATCAGAGACACGCACGTCAGCGATGCGCGCGCGTTCGACTGCATCCTCGGCGTTTTCGATGGCCGTGGCAGAGGCTTCGACCGACGCCGCTAGGTTGATGAGATTAGAACGAGCACTAGAAAATGAAGTAATAAAACCAGCAATCTGTTCATTACTAAACCTAGCGTCATTGGTTTGGAGTTCTAGAACAGCTATAAATGTATCAAGAAATTCAGCCGTGCGGTCAATGTACGCATTGAGGTCACGTAACTCGGTCGTCAAATCGCTATCAACAGACACAGTGTCAGCTTGCTGGCGGTATTGTTGCAGTAAATCCTGATACTCGACTCGTTCAGCGTTTAGTTCACTCGTAAAGCCCTTTCCAGAAATAGTCAAACCAGGAATAAATCCATCTGGATCAGAGAAAAATGGATCAATCGTGCCACGCACAGCGGCATTATTGGTGGTGACAGCGCTACGGTACGTACTAACTGCTGATTCGCGGGCAGCCTCCAGTGCAGTCTGGGCACTTGCCACACCCACACCGCGATCTAGTTCATCCAGATCGCTCTGCGCGCGCGCAGCCAGCGCCGCTTGGTACGCACCTTCGGCCTGTAGCACTGCCGCTTGTTCCGAGCTATTTTCAATAGTAGCGATCACTTGTCCGGCGGCGACGCTCTGGCCGAGGTTCACTGGCACGCTCGTGACACGACCACTCCGATCAGCAGTTATCCGAGCCTCGCTCGCGGCCCGGACGGTCCCAATGAGAGTCAGGGCGTTTTCGTTCGCGTAAGAGTCTGCAGTTAACAGAGTGACGGTGGTCGCGGGAGTTACGAGCGCTGCTGGAGCTTCGTCACTTCCTCCAAAAATAAACCAGGCAATCCCACCACCAACTACTAATCCAACCACCCCGGCAATAACTGTGCGTTTTTTCATACTGTACTTTTTTATATAATGACGGAAAAGTACCACTAATTTACTAATTTGTCTATACTTACTCATTGTTACGAGTGGTTTTGGTATAGCTTTCGCGACGTGCTACACTATCCGGCATATGTTCGGAAAACTAAAAAACATGGCGATGAAAAAAATGCTGCAATCGCAAATGAAAAACGTCCCTGAGGACCAGCAGCAAATGATTATGGAGATGCTCGAAAACAATCCCGAGCTATTCCAGAAAGTAGCCCTCGAAATGCAAGCCGAGATGAAAGCCAACGGTAACAATCAAATGGCCGCGGCGATGAAAGTCCTCCCAAAATACCAAACAGAAATCATGGCTGCCATGAGTCCCGAAATGCGTACTAAAGTCGCCAGTATGATGGGTGGCAAAATGCCCGGAGCCTTCAAGCCAGATGGATCTATCAATTCCTAACAATCGCTATGATTGAATGAATGCGTATCAACACCTCGTCCATGGTTGGGCGAGGTGTACCCGTATATACTAAATACCATATATGTCTATGCAACAAAAGAAAATCGTTATTCTTTGTGGTAACCCCGATAGTGACTCGTTTACTAGCTCGGTGGTAGATCAATATCAAGTTGCTGCCGAAGAAGCAGAGCATCTTGTCAAGCGCTACAACATTGGCGACATGGACTTTGACCCAGTGTTGCACAAGGGCTACAAAGAGATTCAGCAACTCGAACCTGCCCTAATGGAATTTCAAGACGCCATACGTGAGTGTGATCATTTTGTGTTAGCCTACCCAAATTGGTGGTGCAGCATGCCAGCCAAACTAAAGGGCTTATTTGATCGGGCCTGGTTGCCGGGGTTTGCGTTCAATTTTAATAAGGAAACAAAGAAAGTTGAAGGTCATCTCGCTGGTCGTACCGCCCGCGTCTATGTACTATCTGGATCGCACAGCCCCTTCAAAACCTGGTGGCAGTACGGCGATTACACGAATGAAATTCAGTACGGTATTCTTGAATTTGCTGGTATCAAAACCCAAGTGACAACTTACGGCCCTTGCGAAAAGGTCGATGACAGTTGCCGCAACAAATGGCTAAAGCAGGCCGCAGGCCACGGCAAAGTGGCAAAATAATTGCATCGCCTTACTTTAAATATAACGAGCGCTCCCAACAGAAGGTGATTTATTGACTTTCGCTAAATTGTATGTATAATTTTAGTAGAAACCACAGCTCTCGATCAAATTTATGGAGGAGGCGCACATGCGCATCACCATCTCATTGACAGGCCTACTGCTGGCAGGCTGCGCCACTGGGCCCGTGCCAACCGCTGAGGAGCGCGTCATGCGAGCCGCAGAAGGCTACCGCATCACGACGGACTATGCCCTCGGTCAAGTGGCCTCGATCGATGGCTGCCCGCCCGGCTACGTACCGACGGTGCCGCGCATCAATACGCGGACTGACGCCCGGGTGCGCCGCGAGATCGGCCAGCCAGACTACTACGTATTCAACTCGGCCATGAGCCGCAGCGGCACCTGCGTCCCTGGGAGGCACTGATGATTGCACGATTGCTGATCATTGCCCTTGCGCTGGGTCTCGCTGCCTGCAGCGACCTCGAGGTCTCCAGCGACCTGCCTGGTATCGCGCTGGCCGTGCATCAAGCCACCGCGCCGGTGTTGAATCCGGCACCATGCCACGCCTATGTGGCGGTCGGTTCGACTGCGGTCGGACTGACCCGCACCAGCATTCGCACTGCCGAATGCTGACCCCATCACTCGCCGCGAGCGCACACTGTGTGCTCGCGGCTTCTTCGTCAACTGGACCGGTTGCGTGGTATGATTGCGATCATGAGACCACTATGGAAAGAGTTTGTTTTGTTGGCCGCTAAATCCGTCGCTACCGTTTTTACTGTGGTACTGGTAGTCGTCGCCACTGTCGGTGTGCTCGGAGCGACATTTAGTGCTGACTTGGGTATTAGTGACGGTGAGTGCAATATCGCCGTTCTGCCAATAGAAGGCGTCATCTTGCCATTTACTGGGCTGGCGATCCTCGATGATTTTGGACTGAGCATCACGCCGTCCACGGTGCGAGAATTTCTTGATAGTGCCACTAACGACTCGCTGATCGAGGGTATTTTAGTCGAGATCAACTCACCTGGTGGCACACCAGTTGCATCAGAGCAAATTGCTGACATGCTGCACCGCGCTGATTTGCCGGTCGTCGGTACTGTGGGGGACGTGGCTGCCTCGGGTGGGTACATGGTCGCGGCGGCGACAGATTTCCTGCTCGCGTCTGCCATGTCTGATGTCGGGAGTATTGGGGTCAATATGTCCTATGTCGAAGAATCCCAAAAAAATGAGGAAGAAGGCTTGACCTATGTACAACTGATTACCGGTGAATTTAAGGATACTGGCACCCCGAACCGGCCGATCACCGACGAGGAGCGCGAACTACTGCAGGCAGGTCTGGTTATCATTCACAACGAATTCATTGATCTAGTTGCTGAATACCGTGAACTAGACCGCGCCGATGTCGAGGCGCTCGCCAACGGTGCTACTATGCCGGGTCGCCGCGCTGCAGATGTTGGCCTAATTGACTCGATCGGCGGACGGCCACAGGCGGTAGCTGCGTTTGCGGGACTGCTGGACACAGAGTTCGAGGATGTCGTGTTCTGTGAATACGAGCCACCGCTGTTGCCATTTTAAATTATGTATGCTTTACTACATATGCTGGGTCGTGTATGGGTTGCTGATTTACTGCCTCCACATTTTAGTAACCCCGCCATCATACGGCCCAGCACCCCGTCCATTGTCTGCGTTTAACGCAGACTTTTTAATTTATACTAAAACTACTAGTCTGTAAGCCATGTCAAAACTCTCAGTTGGAATCGTTGGTCTGCCCAATGTCGGCAAGTCAACCCTGTTTAACGCCCTCACCAAAAAAGAAGTGCTAGTGGCCAATTATCCGTTCGCTACTATCGATCCATCGGTCGGGGTGGTACCAGTGCCAGATGCACGACTCGCGAGCCTCGGGCAGCTGTCGCAGTCTGAAAAGGTTGTACCAGCGGTGGTTGAGTTCGTGGATATTGCTGGTCTGGTGCGCGGCGCCTCGAGTGGGGAAGGACTCGGGAATCAATTCTTGGCTAATATCCGCGAAACACAGTTGATTGCCGAGGTGGTGCGGATTTTCGAGGACGAAGACATTCACCACGTCGAGGGCAGTGTGGATCCGATGAGCGACATCGAAACCATTAACCTCGAACTGATCATGGCCGACGCCGAAACCGCCAGCAAACGCCGCCAATCCAACGAGCGTGACAAAAAGCGCGGTGACAAAGACGCCGCACAGCTCGACGCACTACTGGAGCGACTGTTGATCCACCTAGAGGCCGGGCAGCTGGCTAATTCGATGGACATGTCGGATGAAGAGCGCGCACTGCTGAAGGGCTTGCAATTACTGACCATGAAGTCATTCCTGTACGTCTGCAATCGCAAACACGATGCGTATAATTTTGATGAGCACAATGATGCCAGGTGGCAAGAGTTAGTCGCATTTTTTGAAACGACTGGCGCTGAATATGTGGTGGTGGACGCGGGTGTCGAGCATGAGCTACGCGACCTGGCCGACGAAGAGAAAACCGAATTTCGCCGCGAATACGGCACGCAAGACAGCGGGGTAGAGTCGCTCATTACTGCGGCGTACCGCAAATTAGGCTTGATGAGTTATTACACTACTGGCGAAAAAGAATCTCGCGCCTGGACCATCCCCATTGGCTCAACCGCGCCCGAGGCAGCTGGGGTCATCCACACTGATTTCCTGGACAAATTTATTCGCGCGCAGGTTGTCACGTACGCAGATTTGGTCGCTAGTGGATCAAGAGCAGCAGCCCGAGATGCTGGCAAACTCCGCACTGAGGGCAAAGAGTATGTCGTCCAAGATGGTGACGTGATCGAATTTCTTCATTCTTAGTTGTATACTATTGATATGAATAAAAAAACGATGGTTTTGCTAATTGGTGTCGTTGCCCTTGTAGGGATTATTATATTTGCGTTAGTTACAAATAATGAAGCCGAGGTCTCTGACACACTGGCGCCCACTACCGGCGTACCGACTGACACAGTCAATGTACAGTCCGCACCAGCGGTGGAAAATTCGTTTGGGATCATTACCCCCGAGGAACGCGTAGCGCGTGATGCCGCTGCAGCCGCTGCGCTCGAGGCAACTAGTACTGCCACTAGTTCTGATGACACAGATAGTGAGGATGCAGACCAAGCAACTTCAGATCAAACCGACGACGACAGCGTGGATGTTGACGTCGAGTAGTTTAGTATCGGTGACTAACTTAGGTCAGTTGGCGGATTGGCCCGCTGCACTGGACTGACGATGTTGGGGTCCCAGTTGGCCTTGATGTCACCATTTTTGTCTTCGAATTCTTTGACTTGATGGGCAAGGTACTGCGACAGACGCTTGGCGTGTTGTGGAGTCAGAGTGTAAATGGTGCCCTGATTACCGGACTGTAACCCCAGCACAAAAAATTCCTCGGTGTACGCGACTGATGCCCGTTCACAGAAAATTTTGGGGGCGCTTTTGAGTTGCTCTTTTTTCATATTTTGTAAGTATACATTGCTAAAAGGATTGTGTCTGGTAGGGTGATCGGGAATAGATCTTTCTGTAAACAGGAGTACCTTACAATGAAAATTGCGTTCTGGAATACCTGGTACGCTCGAGCTGAGGGGTATCAATCATGGGCCGAACAACACCTACCTATCTATGATTTTGCGAACTTTAGCGAAATGCACAGTAGTCGGTTTCCGGCCGCGCCTCGCCCGAAAATACCCATGCCCGATCAATTCGAACGGCTGAGTCTGGCGATTAACACCTCGCATTTAGGACACTTTTCGATGGCTGCGCGCGCGAGTAGTGGTGCCGCGTATGGACTTGCTATGTTTCATCATCGCAAACATCCACCGTTTGCGCTCCAAACAGAGCTGATTCACGGTGAGTACGGTAAATACTGGTCGCACCCAAGAGTCATCTCAAGTTGTAGCCTGATTCAGTCTTACATCATTCCAACCGAAGAAGGTTGGCTGATCGTCTCCCACATTCACGGGCTTTGGATGAAAAAGGGCAAGGTTGACAGCCCCGAACGCGACCAGCAAAGCTGTCGGATTGTCGAGCATCTCGAGCGGCGCGTTAACGAGGTACGCGGCTTTGATAAGCCAGTCTATGTGATCCTGGGTGGTGACTTCAACTACCGTCGCACCATGGAGGCGCTTGAGATCGTGCGGTGCCGTAAAATTTTTGGCTCAGATGGCGCAATAGTTATGAATGATCTGGTGCCGAACGGTTTGAATACTCGCACGTGGCATTATCCGGTAGACAAAGCGACGCGTGAAGCAGACTACATACTGGTGTCACCAGCCCTAGTCGAACAGTTTAGTGCTGTCATGATGATTGACCGCACGGTTCCGTCGGATCATGCTTTGCTGTCGCTTGAAGTGACCTTAAAGCCATTGTCACATGGCAGCAACACAAACAGCGATACGATGCCAATCACGGCGCTGTAAAACGTCCAACGCCCGCCCCACTTGTGGGGCGGGCGGTTTCTTTTTGTGAGTAATAGTTTATGCTACACGCATTATGTCTAACCTGAGCAAAACCCTACAACCGCGCTCTTGGCGCACAGAAGCCACCCATCAGCAATACCATAATGACCGTCAAGCTGACCTAAAAACTGACACCTGCCCACTGTGTAGCGCACCCAGTCTGCATGAGTTTACGTATTGGCGCATTATTGATAATAAATATCCCTACGATGCAGTTACCAGTGTGCACCACATGATCCTGCCAAAGGCTCACAAAATTGAAACGGCACTTTCGGATGAAGAAGTAAGCGAATTGTACGAGATTAAAACAACGCATCTTAATGAACATTACGGGTTTGTAGCTGAAGCACTTCCCAAACACAAGTCTATTCCCGGCCACTACCACTTACACCTGTTTGTACCAAAACTAATAGACTAACTACTTAGATCGTGGCACAATCTATTCATGAATAAACGCTTTGATCATGCTGCTATAGAAAAGAAATGGCAACAAGCATGGAAAGAATCCAAGATCTACCAGACTGATAGTAGTTCTGAAAAGCCAAAATGTTTTGTCCTCGATATGTTCCCGTACCCGTCCGGGGAAGGGCTACATGTCGGACATCCAAAAGGTTACATCGCCACCGATATTTACAGCCGCTTCATGCGTATGACCGGACACGAAGTGCTCCACCCAATGGGTTGGGACGCCTTTGGCTTACCAGCCGAGAACTACGCGATCAAAAATAAAGTCCACCCGCGCGCAGCCGTCGACCAGAACGTCGAGAATTTTAAGAGTCAGCTCGAGAAGCTTGGGTTCGACTACGATTGGTCACGAGAGATCAACACCACCGACCCAGCGTTCTACAAATGGACGCAGTGGATTTTCATCCAGTTATTCAAAAAAGGCCTCGCGTTCGAGAGTCACGAACCCATCAACTGGTGCCCGGGTTGTCAAACCGGCCTCGCGAATGAAGACCTCGAGGCCGATGGTACCTGCGAGCGCTGCGATAGCGTGGTCGAGAAAAGGCCGATGCGACAGTGGACCCTGCGTATTCGTGGGTACGCCGATCGACTTCTGTCTGACCTTGACACGCTCGACTGGCCAGAACATATCAAAGAAGCGCAGCGTAATTGGATAGGGAAAAGTGAAGGGGCGGAAATAGATTTCACGCTTTCTACTGGTGACCAGGTCACAGTATTTACAACGCGCCCAGACACACTATACGGTGCAACGTACATGGTACTGACGCCCGAGCACACGCTGGTGCAGCAACACAAAAACACCATCGAGAACTGGGATGAGGTCGCGGCGTACATAGAGGATGTAGCCAACAAAAAAGAAATGGATCGCCTCGACGACACCAAGGAAAAGACCGGGATAAAATTAGAGGGCGTCACGGCAACTAATCCAGCCAGCGACGAAACCATTCCGGTGTACATCGCTGACTACGTCCTCGCGAGCTACGGCACCGGCGCGATCATGGCAGTACCAGCGCACGACGAGCGTGATTATGCGTTTGCGAAGCAATTTGGAATCGAGGTGAAGCAAGTTGTAGTACCCGCTGCTCCAGACGGTGTTGATGCATCAGGACTAATTTTAAAAACTACAGATGGACATTTTCTTTACCAAAGGCGCGATTTACATGCCCCATCAAACCCGGGCGGAGTTGCTGTTTTTGGTGGCGGTATGGAAGTGGGAGAGACTGTATGGCAGACAGTTGTCCGAGAGACGAAAGAAGAACTAATGCTTGATTTGACCAAACATCATTCTTCCCACAGGTTATTAAAATTTCATCAGCGAAAAGACGGCAAATTTGTAGCGATTTTTGTTGTGGAAGATATTGATCCTAGTTCACTTACTCTATGCGAGGGTGCGGGAATTATCCAAGCAGCATCAGCTGCAGATCTTAAAGCAGAAAAAGCATCGGAATTTTTACAAAGCACCATTGCTTTAGCACTGGCGGGTGTAAATACTGGAGTTGGAGAACTAATGAATTCAAATGAGTTTGACGGTATGTCTACCGAGGAAGCCAAAGTTGCCATCACCAAAAAAGTCGGGGGGCGCATGACCTCTACGTACAAAATCAAAGACTGGGTATTCTCGCGCCAACGCTACTGGGGTGAGCCGTTCCCGATAGTGCACCTCGCGGACGGTACTGCCGTACCGGTGGCCGAGTCTCAGTTACCAGTCACTCTGCCAGACGTCGAGCATTACGCGCCCGCTGGTGACGGTCGTTCGCCACTAGCGAACATCGACGACTGGGTCAATGTCACCGGCTACCTGACCGATGATGGTGACTTTATGGTGACAGATGAAGCACCGGCCGGTAAAGAACTGGTCAGTGCCACGCGCGAAACCAACACCATGCCGCAATGGGCGGGGAGTAGTTGGTACTACTTGCGATACGTCGACCCTGGCAATACCGCGCAGCTTATTGACCCCGCAAAAGAAAAAGATTGGCTTCCGGTCGATGTGTATGTCGGCGGTGACCACGCGGTGCGTCACCTGATCTACGCGCGGTTCTGGCACAAGTTCCTTTACGATATCGGCGTCGTTAGTACGACAGAACCATTCAAACGCCTCGAGTTCCTTGGCTTTATTTTGGCAGAGAATGGACGCAAGATGTCTAAGCGCTGGGGGAATGTCATCAATCCAGACGATATCGTCGCGCTTGTCGGGGCTGACACCATGCGTGTGTACGAGATGTTCATGGGCCCGTTCGAGAACACCATCGCCTGGAGTCAGGATGGGTTGGTCGGAGCACGAAGGTTCCTCGAGCGTGTGTATGGCCTATCAGAGCACATTGCCGACAATGAGCCGAACGACGCCACCAGCGCACTTCACAAAACTATCAAGAAAGTAAGCGGTGATATCGAAACATTCAAGTTTAACACGGCCATCAGCACGATGATGATCTACATCAATACCGTTGAGAAAACTGGTCTCACCAATGATAGTTATATGGCGTTCTTACGCCTCCTCGCGCCGTTTGCGCCGCACATTACCGAAGAACTGTGGAGTGAGACAAATGGTGAGGGAAGTGTGCACACAGTCGCGTTCCCGACGTATGACGCTGATTTAGCCAAAGACCAGCAGGTCACTATCGGCGTGCAGGTTAATGGCAAAGTTCGTGGTAACATCACCATTGCGCCGAACGCTAGTGAGGCTGAGGCGCTAGCGGCAGCCTTGGCTGATAAGCCGCTTGCAAATAAATTACCCCCACAGCCGCATCGCAAGTTGATCTATGTGCCAGGTCGGATCCTCAATATCGTGCAGTAACGATGGCAATCGCGAGTTGTTGACCATATTCTGCCAATATGTTATAAATAACAACACGCATTGAAGTGCGCAGCAAGTTTTGCTGCGCACACACAAACATTCAATCACCACCTATGATTTCATTTAAACCACAACAAATCACCAAGGCATTACTCGATGCTTTGCCAGAACGCGCCCGCGACGTCCTCGAAAAGCGCTATGGCCTTAACAAAGATGGTGAAACTTTCACCCTCGAAGCCATTGGCCAGTCCTACGGCATCACGCGTGAACGGGTACGTCAGATCGAAAATTACGGTATCCAGTCAGTCCAAAAGTCTGATGTGTATAAAAAGCACTACGAGCTATTTTTGGAATTACAAAAGCTCATCGATCAACTCGGTGGTGGGGTGGTCGCCGAACACGTCCTACTCGACGAACTGACAACAGACCCAAAGGTGCGTAATCACCTGTACTTCCTCCTGGTGGTGGGGGACACGTTCTACCGCAGTAAAGAGAACCCGTACTATGCACATCGTTGGTACACTCAAGAAAAAGTAGCGGACAGCGTCGAAAAAGCCTTACGCCAAGTTCGCAAAAGCCTCAAGCGTGATGATCTGGTGACCGAGCAAGATATTATCAATCGTTTTAAAACTGAACTGGCTGAACTTTCCGAAGAACACACCGAAGAAGTCTTGCGCCGCTGGCTCAAAATTTCAAAGCAAATTAACCAAAACCCGCTAGGGGACTGGGGACACGCCGAAAGTCCAAATATCCGCGTCAAAGGTATCCGGGACTACGCGTACCTCGCGGTCAAGCGTCACGGATCACCAATGCACTTTCGTGAGGTTGCCAAAGCGATCAACGAACTATTTGAACACAAAGCACACATCGCGACTACTCACAACGAGTTGATTAAAGACGATCGGTTTGTCCTCGTGGGGCGCGGACTGTACGCTTTGTCCGAGTGGGGGTACACTGCCGGCGTCGTCAAAGAGGTCCTACGTGACATTCTGGACGCTGAAGGTCCACTATCACGCGAAGAGATCATCGACCGTGTCCGTCGCGAACGCTATGTCAAAGACAACACTATCGTAGTAAATTTGCAAGATTCTAATTTGTTCAAACGACTCAGTAACGGTACCTACACATTGGCTGAGTAACGCCTCGACACAGTCACAATACCCGCTCGCAACGCTCCGCACTGTGAGAGGGTATTGCTATCTGGACCCCGTCGCGCAAATGCTACAATACAGACACTGTGAGTGACCTACTCAAAAAGTTGTTAGGTTTTTTACTACTACCAATCGCATTTTTCATCATTGCGTTTGTGTTATTTGTCGTTTCTGAGCGGGTGACAATTAACATCTGGCCAGCGGTAACGTTGCTGCTAATAATCCTACCGATTGTATTGCCCATTTTTTTATATCGAATTACCTTTGATCGGTGGCAGGAATTTACGCACGGTCGCTTTCGCTATAACAACCCACGAGTAACGCTGCGCGTACGGCTACCAAACGAGGTGTTCAAATCACCCGAGGCCATGGAAAGTGTTTTTACGCAAATGTTTGCCGCCAATGGCAGCGATAATCTCTGGCAAGCCTACATTGACGGCAAGCACCCATTACCAGCTAGTTTTGAGCTGGTGTCGATTGGTGGCGATGTGCGTTTTTATATTAATGTCCACCAAAAGATCAAAGACCTCGTCGAGAGTCAGTTGTATTCGCAATATCCGGGAATTGAAATTGAACAAGAACCAGTTGATTACGCGGCTGAATTGCGCTGGCTCCCAAGCGAACGTGACCTCATGTCTTTTCATATTGTAAAAAAGAACGATCAAATTTTCCCTATCAAAACCTACGTCGACTTTGGCCACGATCGAATGCCCAAAGAAGAAGAGAAGTTCGAACCAATGGCAGCGTTGATCGAGCACCTCGGGCGCGCTAAACCGCACGAGCGTTTAATCGTACAAATTATTTGCACACCGCACGCCAAGCGCGAGTTCAACAACGGCAATCGCACCCCGTCTGGCACCTGGGACGAAGCTGGCCGCGAGTACGTCGACAAGATGCTAGGGCGAGATGAGAAAAAACAAGGTGCCCTTGAGGAAACCGAAAACCGACCGATCCTTACCAGCGGCGAGCGAGACACCATTACTGCCATTGAACGAAACCTTGGCAAGGTTGCGTATGAAACCGGTATTCGCGCAATGTACTACACGATGGACAAAATGCAGTTCGACGGCAACATGATCGGGCCGATGCTAAATGCGTTTCGACAGTTCGATATACTGAACCGCAACGGGGTAGGTGTGCGTTGGCGTACCGAATTTGACAACGTGTGGCTAGAAGACTTTAGTGGTGCCAAGCAATCTAATCGCAAAAAGGAAGAGCTTGAACAGCTCAAGCGCCGATCGTACTACCCCGGCAGTGGCCAGCAATCAATTGTCCATATGCCCAAAGTCATGTCAGCCGAGGAGCTGGCGACGCTATGGCATATCCCTGGTCGCAGTGTACTAACCCCGGGTCTAGGACGGATCCCATCGACACGCAGTACTGCACCTGGTAACCTACCAATTGCAGACTTACCACAGTAAGTTTCAACTACCCGATAAATATGACTGGAAAGCGAATTACTTTAGTTAGTATTATCCTGTTCCTCGTGCTCGCGAGCGGGTCGTATGCTGGCAACCAGTATGTAAAGTATTTAAATACACCACCCGCCGCCACAGACCAACTGCAAACGTTTACCGTCACACCCGGAGAAAGTGCCGAACGCACACTCATCCGACTGCAAACAGAGGGACATATTCGCTCAGCACTTTATGGTGAATGGGTGCTGCGAACAGCGTTTACTGGCAGTACGATACAGGCTGGCGAGTACGCCCTTCCGCCCGGCATGCTCACCACTTGGGAGATCATTGAACGCATCACTACTGGCGTAATCATCACGAGTGAAACCAGTGTGACTCTACCCGAGGGCGAACCAGCTTGGCGGATGGGAGCCAGGCTAGCACAAGTGCTACCAGACTTTGACCCAATCGAATGGGAGCAACTGACGATGGATGCAGAAGGGAGGTTATTTCCGGACACGTATCGTTTGCCGGTGGATTTTACGACCGAGGACACGGTTGCGTTACTACGGACGACCCACGACGCTGTGCTGGCGGAATTACTCACCAGTAGCGCGACGACAACCGACACTGCCACCAGCACAATCGTTAACCTGGCATCTATCCTCGAGCGTGAGGCCAATGATGAAGAGTCGATGGGGTTGGTGGCCGGCATTTTTTACAACCGGCTAAATATTGGTATGCCACTCCAGGCAGACGCGACGATCGAGTACGTACTCAACACTCCTCTGAACGAATTGGCGCCAGGGCAACTGGCCGCTGAACTACGCGAGCTCGATTCGCCTTATAACACCTACCTCTACGGTGGATTACCACCGACTCCGATCAGCAATCCAGGGCGCATGGCATTAGAGGCCGCGATTAATCCAACCCCGTCAGAGTATTTGTACTACCTGACCGGTCGCGACGGCAAGTTTTACTTTGCGACTACTTACAATGAGCATCTGCGAAACATTGAACGTTACCTGCGCTAGTGGTAGCGTAGTGCCATGAGTAAAGTATTTGTTGGACTATCTGGTGGCGTCGATTCTTCGGTCGCAGCCGCGCGGTTACTGCAGGCGGGACACGAAGTGGTCGGGGTTTTTATTAAGGTCTGGCATCCAGATTGGCTGGTCTGTAACTGGGAGCAAGAACGCCTCGACGCCATGCGGGTGGCGGCGCACCTTGGTATCCCGTTCCTAACCTGTAATGCCGAAGCCGCCTATCGCGACTCGGTGGCAGCGTATTTTATTGAAGAATACAAAGCCGGTCGTACCCCTAACCCAGACGTGATGTGCAATCAGCACGTGAAGTTTGGGCGATTTTTAGAGTTTGCGTGTGAACATGGCGCTGAATACATCGCAACAGGTCACTACGCGCGGCGAATAGACACCCCAACCGGACCCGAGCTACACGCCGGCATTGACATTAGTAAAGACCAGTCGTATTTCTTGTGGTCACTTACCGCTGACCAACTCGCACATAGTTTGTTCCCCATTGGTGACACCCCAAAATCTGCCATTCGCGCCGAGGCAACTACCCTCGAATTACCGGT
Source organism: uncultured Candidatus Saccharibacteria bacterium (assembly GCA_964626635.1). Classification (GTDB taxonomy): domain Bacteria; phylum Patescibacteriota; class Minisyncoccia; order Phycocordibacterales; family UBA918; genus OLB19. Next base: position 56,977 of record CAZVFY010000001.1, on the reverse strand, counting down.
CGCTGACAAACGCGATAGTCAGGGTATTTGCTTTCTAGGGCACATTGACATTACTGAGTTTCTTGGTCAGTACGTGGATTTGCAGCCTGGCAATGTACTAAATACTAGTGGGCAGGTGATCGGCACTCACCAAGGCGCGCTCTTATACACAATTGGCCAACGGCAAGGGTTTACACTACATGACAAATCGACCGACCGTACTGCGCAATACGTTGTTGCCACAGACATAGATAGTCACACCATTACTGTCGCCCCCAATGTGCCCTCGATCGGGCCTGACACGCAACTACAACTGAAACACACTGTGCTGCGTGCTGATGTCCGGGCAGGTGACGTATACGATATGGTCACCCGCTATCATGGGCCACGGACACCGATCACTATCGTTAATACGAGTGGTGGTCAGCTACTTGTCGAGCCGGTCGCCGGGGAAGCCACAAGTGTAATTGCCGCCGGACAATCCTGTGTACTGTACCTCGGTTCGCACTGTATTGGGGGTGGTATAGTTACTTAAATGATTACGATTACCAAGGCCGACGGCAGCCAAGAATTCTTCAAAATTGAAAAATTACGCCGATCACTTCGCCGAGCCGGTGCCGGACCTGACGAGATGCGTGAAATCCTCTCGACCATCACCCCAACCCTCCGCGATGGCATGTCGACTCAGGAGATCTACCGTCGCGCTTTTGAGTTGCTACGTGCGGGGGGTGGGGCAGTAGCAGCACGGTATTCACTGCGGCGGGCTTTGTTTAATTTAGGTCCAACCGGATTTCCGTTCGAGACATTCCTCGCTCGACTGTTCGAGTGTGATGGGTATACCACCGAAACTGGTCTGACCCTCAGTGGCAAATGCGCTGATCACGAGATCGATGTCGCTGCCTACAAAGACGACCACTCTTTTGTGGCCGAAGCAAAATTCCATGCTCGTCCAGGCATCAAATCTGACTTGCAAGTTGCCATGTATTCACACGCTCGCTTGCTCGACCTCAAGGCTCAAAAGATTTGCACCGCTGACCACTGCGGCATCACTGAATTTTGGATTGTAACCAACACCAAATTTACTAGTGCCGCCGAACGGTACGCGCGCTGCGTTGGCTTGCCTCTACTAAGTTGGACATACCCGAAACGAAACAATCTACACGATCGGATCCAACGGGCTGGTATTTATCCAGTCACGACCCTGCAAACCCTATCCAACAACCAGGCCCGAGCGCTGATCGACCGGGGTGCGATGCTGTGTCGAGATGTTGTCGAGCGGCCGCAGTTACTCCAACACTTACATTTATCGGACAAAAAACGTGAGGCCATCCTCGCCGAAGCCAAAGCCATCACCAAGACAGTGTAATACTCTGCTACTTTCGTCAAGACCTGTGCAATAAATTGAGTATGCTACTATATTTGCGTACTAATTAGTCAGAAAATACATAATTGAATCAAGTATGGCAGAACAGCAAGAACAAGATAGTTCAAAGACGTTCGTATCTTTTATCGTCGGTATCCTCATTGGTGGTATGCTCGTGTGGGCATTCTCTGGCGGTGACGACACCGTCGCACCCAACGATGACGTGGACACAGTCGTAGACACCGCAATTGACGGCACCGACACCGATACTGACACAGAAGGGTCAGGTGAAGACACTCCTACCAGCACTAATGTGAGCGTGAGTGATCAACCAGCTGGCGCGACTGTGACATTAGACCAGGCAATTTACCCGGTCAGCGAAGGTTGGGTAGCCGTGCAGGATTATGATGGCGAAACATTTGCTACCATTCTGGGCGCAGTGCAATTCAGTGAATCAGCTGACATCGCGCCTAATGAAATTCCATTACAATTCCCAACTTCAGCGGGGCGACAGTACGCAATCGTTATTTACGAAAGTGACGGCGTAGCTGGCTTTGACACTAATGGTGACACTCGACTAGAAGAAGTATTCGGTACGTTCGTCGCTCAGTAGAGCCGCTCATTATAACGAATACAAACTCCCGCGCCTAAGCGCGGGAGTTTGTTATACTACTGGCAAATGGACTACAAAAAATACAATCCGCACCGAAATGCGCAGTGGAACTACGGCGGAGCAAAATGGAAATTATCACGCAGTAAAATTGATTTTTTTATCGAGTGTCCGCGGTGTTTTTGGGTTGATAACGTTCTGGGAACTAAACGGCCCGGCTTTCCTAAATTCAACCTCAACATTGCCGTTGACGAACTATTTAAAAAAGAGTTCGACGTACATCGCGCAGCTGGCACACCACATCCAATCATGACTGAAGGTGGCTTAGACGCAGTACCAATGCAGCACGACTCACTGGATGACTGGCGCGATCCGTTCGTAGGTATTATGCACACCCACGCGCCGACCGGGATGGTGGTCAGTGGTGGAGTCGACGACTTATGGATGACGCCTGAGGGCACAGTCATCATCGTTGACTACAAAGCCACTAGCAAGCATAGTCGTATCACCGAACTCAGCAACAGCCCCTGGGACGAACAATACAAGCGCCAGTTGGGGGTCTATCGTTGGCTCTTAGAACAAAACGGATTTACGGTCGCCGAGACGGGTTACCTCGTGTACGCCAACGCATCCAAAGACGAAGACGGTTTTCATAATCAGCTGGTATTCGAAACCACGCTGGTGCCTGTCACCACTGACGTCAGCTGGATAGAACCAGTGTTGCTAGACATCAAGCAATGTTTGGACAGCACAACCATTCCGGCCAGCGGACCACGGTGCGAGTTCTGCCCATACCGAGAAGCCGTCGGTAAGCGATTATTACAAATTCACCAGCAAAGGAATGCGTAATAAAAGCACACGCCTGCATTTATTATTTAAATAGCGTCTTGAGTCTTATGTATACCCAAAAAATTGAACAAGCCATTCAGGCCGCCGCGGTCCTACACCACTCACATGAACGCAAGGGATCGGTGCCAGTGCCATACATTACGCACCTAATGGGGGTGACATTTCTACTACGTGATTATACGGCTGATGAGGATACATTGGTCGCGGCACTGCTGCATGACACACTCGAAGACACAGACTACACATACGACGAATTGACGGGGGATTTTGGCGAAACCGTCGCCGAGATCGTACAGACCGTGACCGAACCAGCCATCGGTGCGCCAGGCGGCGAATCGCTACTCAAACGCAAACAAGCCTACGCCAAACAGCTAAAAGCCGGCCCTCTGGCAGCGGTCATGGTGGCAGCCGCTGACAAAACGCACAATTTTCGTAGTCTCATCGAGACGTATCACGATGACCCGAGTGGGTTGGCGCGTGACTTTAGCAACTCGCACCAGGACAGGATAGAGGCGTACCAGATAGTTTCAAATGCGATCAACAATCGCTTGAAGGGTGGTATAGTACATGAGTTTAATCACACTTTTGAATTGTTCAAGCAATTTTTATTAGATCAAGAGACAACGTATCATGCCTAAGAAAAAACCCGTACAGCCTGTTCAGAATTTTGCCTACACGCCGTCTACTCCTGACGTTCCGGCCCTCACAGCGCTACCAACCACTTGGGATGTGGCTGCGCATTACTACCAATCTATCGATGATCCACAAATTGAAACTGACGTACGCGCCGCCGAACAAGCGTACACTGGGTTTGCGAAACACTACAAAGACAGCGATTTTGCGAGTAACCCCACCACCCTCGCTCAAGCCCTCACAGACCTGAACACCCTGTCAGAAAAGTCTGCCTTAGGTAAACCGATCCGGTACTTGAGCTTTTTGTCGACCCTTGATACGACTAACGAGACTATTCTCAAGCGCCTAAATCTACTTTCCGAGCGACTAACTAAAGCCTCTAACAATTTACTTTTTTTTGGACTTGAATTGGCGGCAACTCCAAAAGGATCGCAGCGACAGTTACTCAGAGCCAGCGAGCTGCAGCCATGGAAATATGAGTTACAGCAACGATTCCTGAATGCCAAATATCACCTCTCAGAACCAGAAGAGAAAATCATCCGCCGCTTACGCAATGTCAGCAGTGACATGTGGGTCGATGCGACCGAAAAAATGCTCGGGGCGCGTACCGTCACGTACCAAAATGAGGAACTGCCACTCAACAGTGCATTTGATCATGTCAGCAAGCTGCAATTTGAGGATCAACCAGTCCTATGGGCAGCCATCATGGAGCGAGTGGCAGAGCTGGCAGAATTTGTTGAACACGAACTGACAGCGGTAGCAGCCCGTAAAAAGACCATGGATGAACTCCGTGGCTATAAACAGCCGTACTCAGCATCAATTATTGATCACGATGATGACGAAAAAAGTGTTCAGGCATTAATTGAAGCGGTCAGCACCAAAGGCTTCGCACTCAGTAAGAAATTCTACAAACTAAAAGCTGCCCTTCACGGCGTTGATCAGCTGCAGTACGCGCAACGCTCGGCGAGTGTTGGCGAGCCGCTACATATGCCCTTTACACAGGCCAACGAGATAGCCCGAGACGTTTTCTATGGCGTGGACCGAACCTACGGTGAAATATTTGATCGTTTGTTGCTCGGCGGACAGATTGATGTGTACCCACAGCAAGGTAAACGCGGCGGAGCCTTTTGCGCCAGCGATACCGGCATGCGAACCTACGTGATGCTCAACCAGGCCGACACCATGCGCTCGCTCGAAACGTATGCGCACGAAATGGGTCATGCCATTCACAGCGAACGATCGAAAACTCAGCCAGCCCATTACCAGGACTACTCAACCACGACAGCCGAAACTGCCAGCACGTTGTTCGAAGGCTTGCTGTTTGACGCCATTCAAGCCCAAACTACACCTGATCAACGCGCTGTTCTATTGCACGACAAACTGAGTGGTGACATTGCCACGATTCAGCGTCAAATCGCGTTCTATAATTTTGAGTTAGAAATGCACGAAACGGTACGGGCGCAGGGAGCCATATCACGCCACGAACTCAACGAGATGATGCAAAAACATCTACGCTCATACTGCGGAGCGGGAGTACACATCACTGAACAAGATGGACATTCTTATATCTACGTAGCGCATTTACGTTATGGGTTTTATGTGTATACATACGCTTTTGGACACCTAATGAGTAGCGTGATGATAGACAACCTTAAAGCTGACCCTGGTTACGTGTCACGCATTGATGCCTTCTTGACTGCTGGCGGCAGTGATAGCGTCGCGAATATTTTTAAGCGCGCGCAAATTAATACCAAACAAATCTCGACATTTGAAGCCGGCTTGGAGCGAATGGACGCCGAAATACGCGAACTAAAGAAACTCACAAAATAATCGAGGTATGTCGCTCGAGTACGGTATGATACTGCTATGAATCTTCTGTTTTGGGGTCTGACCATCAGCATGGTCGGTAAAGTAATGGTCGCGGCGGGTGTATTGATTGCTCATAGCGAGTTAGCACACGAAAAACGCGTTGATCAGCTAGTATTAAAGAGCTTTAAAACCGAACGGGTCTTAACGGTCGTTGGAGTGTTGCTGATCATATCAGGATACTTTCTAGAAATTTATTTCTACGGCTTTACCGACATGCTGACTTGTACCGGAGCGCAGTGCGCGGCCGCCGTGAATCAAGCCATCGCATTACCTGGCCTGTAGGTAAACTCTATAAGCTGTTGCGAACTACTCTACGTTTGTTATTCTCCAGATTATGAAAAAATCTCTTAGCGTTGCTGACATTAGACAAAAATATCTACTGTTCATGGAGCAGCATGGTCACGCGGTCGTGCCTTCGGCTGCGCTGGTACCAGACAACGACCCGACCACGCTATTTACTGGTAGTGGGATGCAGCCGCTGGTGCCATACCTCCTCGGCGAGACTCACCCCAAGGGTTCGCGCCTCGTCAACAGCCAAAAATGTTTCCGGGCCGAGGACATAGACGAAGTGGGCGACCTTAACCACACAACTTTTTTCGAGATGTTGGGGAACTGGTCGCTCGGCGACTACTTCAAGGCAGAACAAATCCCGCGTATTGCTGCGTTCTACCTGGATGTGGTCGGCCTTGACCCAGAGCGATTCTACGTCACGGCGTTCATCGGTGACGCGGTAGCCGGGGTGCCAAAAGATACCGAGGCAGTGGAGTTATGGCAAGGAGTGTTCCAGTCGCGCGGACTGACTGACGGCGTCGCCGAAATGGGCAGTGCTGACGAGGCCGCAGCACGTGGCATAAAAGCCGGTGAACGCATTTTCTACTACGACGCCAAAGAAAACTGGTGGAGCCGCGCTGGCGTCCTAGCCAACATGCCAGTTGGCGAAATCGGCGGGGGAGACAGCGAGATGTTTTATGACTTTGACCCGTCAGGCGCAATGCATGACCCGAAATACGGCGAGCGCTGCCACCCAGCGTGTGACTGTGGGCGATTTATGGAAATTGGCAATAGCGTCTTCATGGAGTACGTGAAAACCGAAACGGGCTTCGAGAAGCTCCCAGCACAAAACGTAGACTTTGGTGGGGGACTAGAGCGGATCGCCGCCGCCGCAGCAGATTCACCAGACGTGTACGTGGTGGATCTGCTCGAAAACGTAATTACCCAAATCGAACAACTATCTGGAAAGTCCTACGCTGACCAGGCTGAACCAATGCGAATCATCACCGACCACATCCGTGGCGCGGTTATGATGATCGGGGACGGTGTGTTGCCGAGTAATAGCGAGCAAGGGTACTTTGTGCGACGTCTGATCCGCCGCGCGGTGCGGTACGCTGATGTCGTGGGCGTCCCCGCCGGATCATTTGCTGAACTGGCAGACAGCGTGATCACCAGTTACCAAGACCACTACGTCTACCTCAAAGAGAAGCGCGACGACATTAAAACCGCTCTGGCGAGCGAAGAAACGCAGTTCCGCAAGACGCTCGAGAAGGGCACACGCGAGTTTGAAAAAATCGTTGACTCTGGATCAGTGTCAGGGCGAGATGCTTTTGTGCTATTTACTACCTACGGCTTCCCGTACGAATTAACCGAGGAACTAGCTGGTGAGCGCGGTGTCATTGTCGATCGAGTCGCCTTTGACAAAGAAATGAGCACCCACCAAGCTACTTCGCGGGCCGGCGCTGAACAAAAGTTCAAGGGCGGATTGGCTGACCAATCCGATGCGGTGGTGCAGTATCACACTGCGACCCACTTGCTGTTAGCGGCGCTGCGGCACTTCCTCGGCGACCACGTGCACCAGGCCGGCAGTAACATCACTGGTGAGCGCCTACGCTTTGACTTTACGCACAGCGAAAAGGTCGAGCGCGAGCAACTCGATCAGATCGAAGCCTGGGTCAACGAGCAGATAGAGAGCGGTGGGGCAGTGACAATCGAAACTATGCCCAAAACAGTCGCTGAGAATGACCCGACAGTTGAAGGCAGCTTTTGGGATCGGTATCCGGACGAAGTCAAGGTCTACACCATGAAACTAACCGACGAAACCGTTGTCTCACGAGAACTGTGCGGCGGTCCACACGTACAATCACTGACTGAACTGACACCAACGTTTACAATCAAAAAGGAAGAGTCCTCTTCGGCCGGCGTTAGGCGCATCAAAGCGGTGTTCACATAATTGTTACTAATCAGGACTTCGCACATGTCCTCATGACCGGTATACTGTCAGCAGTGTTTAGATCTAAGGTAAAAAAATATCATGTGTTGGTATCAGTATCATCACACAGTATTGGGGTCGGCTTACATGATGCTGCATCTGGTGAGTTGCTACTCTCGATCCGAGAACACATCTCGGCTTCGATTGTGCGGGAACCGGATCGGTTATTAGCAGCAACTATTGTGAATGTACTTCTCGGCCACTCTAGCATCATTGAAGAGACAGTAACTGAGAACCATGGTCGAGTAGCAATGTTGTACGTAACTTTTGGAGCTCCTTACTCACATTCGTTTACTTACAATACAACACATGAGCCGCGCGAACCATTCCGTTTAACTAACGAGGTGATTGAAAAAATTGCGACCTCTGCCAAGCCTGCTCTAGTATCAGCTGTTGAAACGCAAACGTCAGTGGCTAATAAAATAGTGCTAGCGAATTACTGCGTTCGCAGTATCACCGCCAATGGCTACGCCATACACGAGTATAATGCGCAACTAGTTTCAAAGATCGAGTTGGGGATTGAGGTGGTGTTTTTGCAGTCAACACTACGCACTATCGCCATCGAAACCCTTAGTAAGCTGTACCCAAACTCTGGCATACAATTCTACAGTGAGTCACAAATTTTAAAACAATTTGTCCGCAGTAATTTTGAGTTGGAACATGCAAATGTAATTATCTTTTCGGGCTATGCCACCGAACTAATCACAACCGTTGATCAGACAACCGGAGCGCGTACTGAACACGTGTCGCAAGGCTTACTACACATTCTAACTGCTGTAGCCGATCAGTCTCAATATACGTTAGAGCAATTATTGTATAGCGCTGATGTATACTTTGAACAAAAACCCGAATTATTTCAAGACTCAATTAAGGAGCTGGCCAGTGAATTAAAGTCTGCGCTGCACGTAAAATTGCGTGAACACGCCAGCTTAGGATATGTGATTATGGCAGCGGCAGGCGCTGATCAACTGGCAAGTGCCATTGTCATCGAACTGTTTACGCAACTGGGTGAGAAACCACCATTCACTAAATCACTGCTGAACTTGACTCAAGATCAGGATACTCACCTTGCTTGTTTGGCTCATTTTGTCCACACGAATACTAAGCCATATATATTTGTTTGAGATTTAACGATATACTAATCGTATATGTCGCAAAAATGGAACCTCCAAGATATTAGGCCCGCTGGTAATTCGCGCAATCGCCGCAAACCAGCTTCTCAACCAGCCTCAGGCTACCAATCATCCGAAGCTCAGGATTCTGAAGCTGCGCCGTCCCGCCGACGTGCCCGCACAGAAACTGCTTCTACTGCTGGCGATATTGTGATTACTGATGGGCGCAGGAAAGATAAGCGGCGTGTAATCACTGCTATCGTTGTCTCTGGATTCATTATCGTCGGTGCAAGCGTACTCAGTACATTAATGGGCAAGACCGAGATTACCATTAATCCAGAACATCGGACACCGACGATCAGTGCTGATTTTACTGCCAGTTCTAATCCGCAATCAGACGGTTTGCTGTATGACGTCATGACGCTAGAAGAGACAGCAGAAAGCCAAGTCCAAGCATCCGGTCAAATTGATGTCGAGGAAAATGCGGTTGGTACAATTGAGATTCGCAAGTCCACCCCTGGTGCCGAACGGCTGATCCCGCGTACACGCTTTCGCACACCTAACGGACTGGTATATCGCATCCCAGAGGCGGTGGTAGTCCCGGGCGCGATTGAGCGTGAGGGCGAATTAGTACCAGGCACGATCCGTACTACCGCCCAAGCTGACGCCGTGGGTGAGACATACAACATTTCTAGCGGCACACCGTTTGACTTGCCGGCTTTTGAGGAAAATGGAAACACTGCACTGTTCGAAGCTTTCAGTGCGGTGGCTGTCAGCGACTTCACCGGTGGCTTTGCTGGCTCTGAGTTTCAGATTGATGGCACTGAATTGGAAACTGCGCAGCAGGCACTGCAGTTAGAATTACGCGATGAACTATTAGGACGCATCGACGAGATCAGACCAGCCGGAACCGTGGCCTTCCCTGGTTCAGTCGCAATCACATATACCTCACTACCAACGGTCGAGTATGGTGAAGGTTTGGTAACCATCCGTGAGCAAATCACGATGCAACTTCCAGTGTTCCGCAATCAAGACCTCGGTACATTTCTAGCAGAACAGTCTATTGCAACTTATAGTGGCGGGTCGGTCCGCATTGATAATCCAGAGGCTCTCGAGTTTACCTACACCACAGCGACTACCAGTAACACTAACATCGCTGACCTTGAAGTGCTTTCGTTTAGCTTGCTCGGACAACCGACACTAATCTGGGAATACGATGGTGATGCGTTGCGTCAAGATCTGGCCGGACTACCGCGCACCGCCCTCGGTAACGCCATTGCTGCTTACAGTGGTATTGAAGGTGCCACCGCACACATGACACCATTTTGGAAGCGCACCTTTCCCGAGAATCCCGATGAGATGAAAATTATTGAGGAATTGCGTGACCCTAACATTGAATAAACTGGCTTATGCCCGAGCACTTTCTTGACGCTCGTAAAACCGTCTGGTACACTCACCCACGTTCTAATGGATCAAAAGATTTCTACCGAAGCTGAGGAGCTAGTATATGGCGTCGTTGAAGAAGCGTTACCGAACACGCGCTTTCGAGTCGCCATAGAGGGTGAACCTGAGCCAGTGCTTGCGTATCTCTCTGGTCGCATGCGCCGCTTTCGGATCCGCGTTCTCGTGGGCGACAAAGTCGGATTAGTCTTGGATCCATATGGTGGGCAGGCGCGCATCACAAAACGCCTCTAATCACGCAATATGAAAGTACGATCATCCGTAAAACCAATGTGTAAAGATTGCCAGATTGTCAAACGATCTGGTGTCGTTCGCATTACCTGTAGCAATCCAAGGCACAAACAACGCCAAGGGTAATTTAGTAACTCTTTGTACGTAACATTATGAGAATATCTGGTATTACTATTCCTGACGAAAAGCATCTATCGTACGGACTGACAGCTGTGTACGGTATCGGCCTCTCTCGTTCAAAACAAATTCTTGACGAATTGTCACTCGCGCACACCACCAAGGCGAGCGAGCTGTCAGTTGAACAAGAAAATGCAATTCGTGAAAAAATTGAAGGGTACACCATTGAGGGTGAGCTCAAGCGCAAAGTGTCTAGCGACATCAAGCGCCTTAAAGACATCAACTCATACCGCGGTTCACGACACGCGAATCGACTACCGGTCCGTGGACAACGTACTAAAACGAATGCACGAACCCTCAAAGGCGTCAAAAAGACCATGGGTAGCGGTAAGCGTAAACTCGAGAAAACATAGACTTAATAGCGATCATCTAGACACGATCAGACATAACATATGGGTAAAAAACGATCAGTTAACAAATCCGGCGGTTCGGATGTGCACGGTACATCTCGAGCCCTTAACCGGATCCCAAAACGCAAGCTCGCGAGCGGCCGACTTACTATTCTTGCGACTTTTAACAACACATTGCTGACCTTGACCGACATGAAGGGTAACGCAGTGATGGCCGCTTCTTCAGGCGCACTCGGATTCAAGGGCGCTCGTAAGAGTACACCGTTTGCCGCCGCTAAGGTCGGCGAAATCATCGGCGAAAAAGCCTCGCAGATGGGCATGAAAGACGCTGAAGTCGTTATCACCGGCGTCGGCGCCGGACGCGAGTCAGCACTGCGGGCTTTTGCCGGGAAGGGGGTGAACGTTACCCGCATCACCGACCAAACCCCTGTACCATTTAACGGAGCACGCGCCAAAAAGGCACGTCGAGTATAGTCAATATTGTACCTATGAAAATTGGACCAAAATACAAGATTGCCAAGCGCCTCGGTGCCCCAATCTTTGAGAAAACCCAGACGCAAAAGTTTGAACTATCACTGCAACGTGGCGGACGACAGCAACGCGGTCGACGCCCAAACCAGATGTCAGACTACAAGCGTCAGCTGATCGAAAAACAAAAAATGCGTTTTACGTATGGTATTTCTGAAAAGCAATTACGTCGCTACGTCAACGAAGCCGTCGCCAAGAGCAACCAACCAGTAGCTCTCTTGATGAACCGACTTGAATCTCGTCTCGATAACATCGTTTATCGTATGGGCCTAGCGAAAACACGCCAAATGTCACGACAAATGGTGTCGCACGGACACTTCTGCGTCAACGGCAAAAAATTAACCGTCCCGTCATACAAGGTGAAGCCCGGTGACGTGATCACGGTTCGCGAAGGTAGTCAGAGCGCAACTATGTTCCAACTGGTCAAAGAGCAGTACGAACCTGCTGGCGTTCCAGCGTGGTTATCATTTGATATCAAGAAGATGGAAGGTGCCATGAAAGAAGCGCCAGTGTACAATGCAGCAGAGTCATTGTTCGACCCTGAACAGGTAATGGAATACTACAGCCGATAAGGGCTTGCGTAGTACTTAGTCACGTAACTCACGAATATGTTAGAAACAAATGTAACACTACCGTCAAAACCGCGCATTGTGTCAGAAGAAGGCCACAAAGGAGTATTTGAAATTGATGGTCTGTACCCTGGGTACGGTCACACACTCGGAAATTCACTGCGTCGCATCATTTTGTCTTCACTACCTGGTGCCGCCATTACCCAAGTCAAAATTGAAGGTGCTGAACACGAATTCGCAACTATCAGTGGTATTAAAGAAGACGTCATTACTATTCTCCTAAACTTACGTCGCGTCCGACTCAATTCACATGTCGACGAGCCTATGACACTCACCCTGAACAAGTCTGGGGCTGGCGTAGTGACCGCAGCCGACATTGATGCACCGAGCCAGGTTGATATCCTCAACCCAGAACAACCGATTGCCGAGATCACCACCAAGTCAGGTAAACTTCAAATTGACCTCACCATTGAAAAAGGTCTCGGCTATGTCCCACGTGAAGTGCACCAACGAGACAAGGTGGAAATTGGCACGATCGCACTGGATGCCGTGTTTACACCGATTCGTCGTGCCAACTATGAAGTAGAAAACATGCGTGTCGGTGACCGCACAGACTACAACCGATTACGCATGATCATCGAAACTGACGGCACTTTTACCCCGAAAGAAGCGCTGGAAAAGGCAATTGAAATTATGATCCACCAGCTTAAGTCTGTGATTGGTTTCCAAGACATTGCTCCGGCAGAGCCAGAGGCGGTCGAAGCACCGGCAGAGGCGCCTGAACTAGATCCAGAAGTATTAAAAACCCGCATCGAAGCCCTCGACCTGTCACCGCGCACCCTGCAGGCACTGGAAGAAGCCAGCATCCGCACTATTGGTGGACTTGTCAGAAAGCGAAAAGATGATATCTTGGCGCTTGAAGGAATTGGCCCCAAGGGCGTCGAAGAAATTGAGACAATCCTTAACGATATGAGCCTCAACCTACAAGGATAACTATGAAACACGCAAATAAAAATCGCACCCTCGGACGCACTCGCTCACAGCGAACGGCGCTTGTGCGTGGATTGGCGGTTTCGCTCATCCGCGACGAACAGATTACCACTACCAAGGCGAAAGCCAAGGAATTACAACCACACATCGAACGATTAGTTACGATTGCCAAATCAGACACCGTTGCCGCCCGTCGCACAGTTGCGTCACGTCTCGGTGAGCCAACGAACGCAACGCTGACCAAACTATTCACTGAAATTGCTCCACGCTTCAAGGAACGTGCAGGCGGATACACCCGAGTGGTAAAAATTGGCCAAACCAACGGACGCGAAGAAGCGGTAATTGCTTTTGTCTCTTAATTTGATTTGTATGAAAAAAGCCAAAGCAGAAACTTTCAAAGCAACTACTGGACGCACCCACACCATTGATGCAACCGGCAAGCGTATGGGCCGCGTCGCCACCGAAGCAGCTACCGTACTAATGGGCAAGAATGAAGTGGACTACACTCCACACATCATGTCAGACGTCGTCGTGACGATTAATAACGCTGACGCACTGGATATCAACGAAAAGCGCGACACCGAAATTTACCAGAGCTTTTCCGGTTACCCAGGTGGTCGCAAGACTGAAACCCTTGGTCACTTGAGAAATCGTCGTGGTATTGACGCTGCGCTCGAGCGTACGATTGCTGGTATGCTACCTACAAACAAGCACAAGAAGCGATTACTAAAACAACTAATTATCAACGCGTAGTATGAGTACTTACATTGAAGGCATCGGCCGCCGCAAAACTGCCACTGCGCGTGTACGCCTCACACCAGCCAAGGCTACCGACATCACTGTCAACGAAAAGCCGATGGAGGAATACTTCCGCAACATTGGCGATCAGAGAGCGATCACATCAGTCCTCTCGACTGACGAGGCTGGCATCGAGAACTACACCATCACCGTCAAGGTGTCAGGTAGTGGTATTGCAGCCCAAGCGGAAGCCATTCGTCTTGGCATCGCTCGCGCCCTCGTAAAAGAGAAGGCCGATCGCCGTGGCGTCCTCAAGGCTAGCGGCTACCTCAAGCGTGACCCACGTAGTGTCGAACGAAAGAAACCCGGCCTACGTAAAGCTCGCAAGCGACCAGCCTGGAGTAAACGCTAAGACGTTTACTCCGGTCCCGAAGGGATCGCCGATCTGAGGCAATAGCCTAAGCAGGCGAAGGTGGAAACCGGGTACGCATTGGAACATGAGAACAAAGAGTGAAAGACAACCCGCCAGGGTTGTCTTTCTTTACACTATCTCTACTTCGTTTTATACTACCAATCGTATGGTGAACAAACATAACGAACAAGACGATACAACCGAAGACAGTATCACCAGCGAAGACACCGTTGTTGCTGCCGAGGAGCAAGATTTAAAAGACATTGAACAGTTAGGAGAAGACAAACTGAAGACACTGCGTGAAAAGAATAAACGCTTGAACGCAGAAAAACGTGACGCGCTCGAGGAACTGGCGCGCGTGAAGGCTGATTTCTTGAATGCCCGCAAGCGTCTGGAGGAGGACAAGCAACGTGGTATTGAGCGTCAAAAATTGAAAGACATCGAGGCGCTGCTACCGCTGTGCGATTCGTTCCAGATGGCGATGCAAAATGAAGAAAAATGGAACAGTGTCGACGAGAGTTGGCGCAAAGGGGTCGAAGGTATCCATGCACAACTACACAAAATCCTCACCGGGTACGGCGTCGAGTCATTTGATCCCACCGGGGAATCATTTGATCCGAGCTGGCACGAAGCGCTCAGCACCACTGATTCTGACAGCGATCCAGACACGATAGTCGAAACACTGCAGCACGGATACAAAATGGGCGATACCGTTATCAGACACGCAAAAGTTATCATCAGTTCATAACTACTTACACTATGGCAAAAATTTTAGGAATTGACTTAGGAACCACGAACTCAGCAATGGCTGTGATTGATGGCGGAGAACCGACCATCATTGAGAACGCCGAAGGGAACCGCACAACCCCGTCGATTGTCGCGATCAGCAAGACCGGCGAGCGACTGGTCGGACAAATTGCTAAGCGTCAAGCGGTCACCAACCCGACCAATACCATCTACGGTATCAAGCGCTTCATGGGGCACAACTTTGGTGACGAGGTGGTCCAGAAAGACAAAGATGTCGTCCCGTACGAAATTAAAAAAGGCGAAGATGATGGCGTCACAGTAACGATGGACGGTAAAGATTACCGCCCAGAAGAAGTATCAGCAATGATCCTCAGCAAGCTAAAAGCCGACGCCGAAGCCAAACTCGGCGAAACCATTACCGAAGCGGTCATCACCGTGCCGGCGTACTTTAATGACTCACAGCGCAAGGCCACCCAAGACGCTGGCAAGATCGCTGGTCTTGAGGTTAAGCGCATCATCAACGAACCAACCGCAGCAGCGCTCGCGTACGGTTTCAACAAAAAGAAAGATGAAAAGATCGCTGTCTACGACTTTGGTGGCGGAACGTTCGACGTGACCATCCTCGAGGTGGGTGACGACGTCGTCGAGGTGCAGGCCACCGACGGAAACGCGCACATGGGTGGTCGTGATATCGACCAAGGCATCGTGCGTCACCTGATTGCAGAATTCAAAAAAGCCGAGGGCGTAGACCTCGGCAAAGACAAGTTGGCATTGCAACGCCTCGACGAAGCTGCCGAGAAAGCTAAGCTCGAATTATCAAGCACAACCGAAACTGACATTAACATTCCGTTTGTGTCACAAGGAGCCGATGGCCCACTCCACCTCGACCTCAAACTAACCCGCGCCAAACTAGAAGAACTCGCCGGCGAATACGTCGACAAATCAATCGAGATCACTAAACGCGCATTAGAAGCTGCAGGTGTACAAAAGGGAGACATCGACGAAGTGATCCTGGTGGGCGGGCAAACGCGCATGCCCGCGATCCAAAAAGCCGTGCAAGATCTATTCGGTAAAGAGCCAAACCGCAGTATCAACCCAGACGAAGTCGTGGCGGCTGGTGCAGCGATCCAGGCCGGTATTTTCCAGGGTGACGTCCAAGACATTACTCTGGTAGACGTGATTCCACTCTCACTCTCGATCGAGACGATGGGTGGTGTCGCCACAAAACTGATTGAAAAGAACACGCACATTCCGACCAAAAAATCACAAGTCTTTTCGACTGCCGCTGACAACCAGACCTCAACGGAAATTCACATCACGCAAGGTGAACGTCCAATGGCTACCGACAACAAATCCCTCGGTAAGTTTGTGCTTGACGGTATTCCACCAGCACCACGCGGTACCCCGCAGATCGAGGTAACCTTTGATGTCGACAGCAACGGTGTCCTGAACGTCAACGCCAAAGACAAAACCAGCGGCAAGGAACAATCTATCCGCATCGAGGCTAACAGTGGCCTGACCGACGAGGACATTGAGAAAATGAAGCAAGACGCTGAGGCGCACGCTGACGAGGACAAGAAAAAGCAAGAATTGATTGAAACTCGCAACGGCGCTGAGCAAATGGTGTACACAGCTGAGAAGTCCATTAAGGATCACGAGAAAGATATTCCTGACGAAATCAAAACTGACATCAACGAAAAGATCACCGCGGTCAAGGAAGCCAATACCGGCGAAGACAAATCAGCCATCGAATCAGCGGTTGAGGCACTCAGTACCTCACTACTAAAAATTGGTGAAATCATGAGCAAGGCGGCCGAAGCAGCCGCCAAAGACAACGCCAGTGAAGACGCGAGTGACGGTGGAGTCCGTGAAGGGGAAGAGGTCAAAGACGAAGAGAAAAAGAACGATAACAAAGAAGACGATTCAGACAAGAAGTAACTTCAGCTGACCCATGAGTAAAGATTATTACAGTATCCTCGGACTAGAACGTAGCGCGACAAAAGACGAAGTGAAAAAAGCTTTTCGCAAGAAAGCCGCACAGTATCACCCGGACAAAAAAACCGGTGACGAGAACAAGTACAAAGAAGTTACTGAAGCGTATGCAGTACTTGGTGACGACCGTAAAAAAGCCGAGTACGATACCTACGGTCAGTCATTTGGCAGTGGAGGAGGACAAGGTGGTTTTGGAGACTTTGACTTCTCACAGTTCCAGCAAGGCTTTGGCGGTGGTGGTGTTGAATTCGATATAGGTGATATCTTTTCACAATTTGGTTTTGGTGGTGCTGGTCAAGCCAGACAAAAACGAGGTCGTGACATGTCGATCGACATCAACCTGACTTTTGAAGAGAGTATTTTCGGTCGCACTCGCTCAATTTTGCTGACTAAAAACAGCACCTGTGACACCTGTGACGGGACCGGGGCCAAGCCTGGCACCGAAATGAAAACGTGTGGCACTTGCAATGGGCAGGGTCGAGTCCGCGAACAACGCAACAGTATCATGGGTGCCTTTACCACGGTGCGCGAATGTGGCACCTGTACCGGACGAGGCAAGATTCCGAGCGAGCGCTGTGGTGCGTGTACCGGCACCGGTGTCGCCCGCAAGGAAGAAGAGATCACCGTCAAAATCCCCGCCGGTATCCAAAACGGTGAAATGATCCGACTGACTGGTCGCGGCGAGGCGATTCCTGGTGGAAAATCTGGCGACCTCTACATTAAAATCCACGTCGAGTCCCACCCGACCATCAATCGTTCGGGCACCACTCTGACCACCAGCCTACCTGTCAAACTGACCGATGCGATCTTGGGCGCAACCTACACGGTGCCGACGCTAGATGGGGAAGAGTCAGTAACGATTCCGGCCGGCATTAGTCACGGGGAGCAAGTCCGCATCAAAGGTAAGGGCGTGCCGATTGATGACAGTACGCGCGGTGACTTGCTGGTGACGATGGAAATCAAGACGCCAAAGAAAATCTCCAATGCGGCTAAGAAATTACTGGAACAATTACAACAAGAAGGGATGTAGCAAAACGCACCGAATTGATCGGTGCGTTTTGTATACTATATACAGTGGATACTGGCGCACTGGTTACGTTTCTGTGTGAAATGTCATTTGGACTGGCAGTGTTCGGTCTGTTTTTTGTATTGGTGTTTATGACTGGTCGTCAGTTCGTCATCAACTGTATATTCGGGATGTACTTGTCGTTGTTGTTTATTTTGAACTTACCGTACCTAGATTATTTGACTGGTAGCGCAGGCAGTCGCATCGGTGAATCAATTGTGGAACTGCTTGTATTTGCAGTTATGACGGCAGTCACGACTTGGTTAGTGGATCGGATAATGCCAGACGAGTTTCGGGAAAATCGGTTTGAAAGCGTCGGACGCAAGGTACTACTGGCGCTGGTGGCGACTACTGTGATCATGGCCTATAGCTACCACGCTCTGCCTGTGACTGAGTTACTAACCCCGGGTACACCACTGGAATACTTGTTCGGCAGAGAGGAGTCGTTCTTTGTGTGGTTGCTGGTACCACTGGTGATAATTAGTGTGATTTAGGTCCAAAGTCGAGCGTGTAGATTGTTATACTAGTACTATGTTTCGTTCACATTTTGCCTGGCGCGGCTATGTAGTGGCGCTCGTGGCGCTACTGGCCGCCGTATCCGTTGTTGGTCAAGCATGGCTCATGCCGCAATCTGGACTCTGTCAGGTCGGGGCCAGTTGGAATGGAGCCATGGTAGTACTTGGTTGGTTACTGGCGCTGACTGCGAGTATCAGCGCTCTGGCGGCAGTACAAAAAGAACTACAGTTAGATAATCAACCGCTCTACTATGCCGCTACTTGGACCGTCACTATCATAGCTCTCTTAGTGATGTGGCTATTGCCAAGCGAATTGTCACTGCTCGGTGCGAGTGGGTGTGCCGCATCAGACTTCTTTACCTCTTTGCAGATCGCGATTGGCACTATCATTGGTGCAGCTGGTTTGCTGTCGATCCGCATGCTGATTGCGAGCAATCGCTCTCGGGCCAACGAACTCTTGCGCTTGGCCACCACCCTAGAGTCAAAAGCCAGCACGCCGCTCAGTGTCGAGCAAACCGAATTTGTGACCATCGCCTCACACCAATTACGAGCACCGCTGACGGCAATTCGCGGTCACGCCAGTATGCTGCTGGATGGGACCCATGGCCGTTTGCCGGCTGCTGCAATCGAGCCCCTCACCCAAATGGAATCAGCGGCCAAACACATGGCACTATCGGTCGAAGATTACCTCAGCGCCGCTCGGATCGAATCAGGCATGCTCACATACGCGCTTACAGACTGGACGGTGGCACCTGATATTGAAGCCATCGCTGATGAGCTACGGCCTCAGGCATTGCGCAAAGGTCTGGTATTGTTATTCCGCACCAACTTGCAAACCAAGGGCATCTCACATTCGGACCGCGTCAAAGCTCTCGAAGTCGTCCGTAATGTGATCGACAACGCCATAAAATACACTAACAAAGGCACGGTCACCGTGTTCGTGACTGATGACCCAGCCCAACACTCGATCACCATCAAGGTCATCGACACCGGCAAAGGCATTGACGAGGCCGAGCAAGTCACCTTATTCCATAAATTCAATCGTGGCGTCCAGGGTAATTACGCAGCCGATGGCGGCACTGGTCTCGGGTTATTTATTGCCAGCGAATTACTGCGCGGTATGAATGGTACGCTCGATGTCCTCTCGGGCGGGACAGGCAAAGGCAGCACATTCACGATCACATTACCGCTAGTTGATTAGGAACGCCTGACACATTCCACCGGCGGAGTATCTTTGCTATACTCGACTGCATGACTACCGAGCGACAACGCCTTTTGACTGGCTTGCAATCTTCTGGTGACTTGCACATTGGGAACTATTTTGGTGCCCTTAAGCCGTTTGTCGACACGTACAGTGACTACGACAGCTACTTGATGGTGGCTGACTACCACGCGCTGACGAGCCTGCGCGACCCCGCCCAATTACTTCGCAACACCATCAACGTTGTTAAGGATTATTTGGCAGTTGGCGTTGACCCGGAACAGTGCGTGATATTTCGACAGTCAGACAACCCCGACCACATGGAGCTGGCTTGGATATTCAACTGTATGGTCAGCGTCAAGTTCCTCGAACTCGCGCACGCCTACAAAGACAAGGTCGCTAAGGGTGCTGACGCCAACGCCGGACTGTTTACCTACCCAATGCTGCAGGCGGCCGACATCACCCTTTACGACATCGACGTCGTCCCAGTCGGTGAAGATCAGCGCCAACACATCGAGTACACCCGCGAAGCCGTCGGCAAACTGAACCGCGCCTACGACCAAGAGCTCCTCAAAGCCCCAGCCGAAAAAATCATTGACGGCGTGGGTGTCGTCCCCGGCACGGACGGCGAAAAGATGAGTAAGAGCCGAGGCAACGTCATCCCATTATTTGGCACTGATTACGAGATCGAGAGGGCCGTCAAAGGCATCGTCACCGACAGTACCGGAGACCGGCCAGAACATGTCTACGCCATTCACCGACTCTTAAAGTCTAAGGAAGAATTAGCGCCAGTGTACGAACAGCATCAGGGACGCTACGGCGACCTCAAAAAGATCTTGACTACCGATTTGCTAGACGTCATCCGCCCGATGCGCGAACGACGCAACCAGATCACCGACGCTGACGTAGAGGATGTACTGGCCGCCGGCCTAAAGCAAGCCAAGACGGTATCGACCCTGACGCTCGACCGCGTCCGCAGCGCCATCGGCATCAACACCGTGTAATCATTACCCACTTGCACCCACTAACAGCTTTCACTAACACTCATATTATGGAACGAACACTCATTGCACAACTAGCAACCAAAAAAGGCGAATCAGCGACCATTAAGGGCTGGGTTAGCGTCCGCCGCGACCAAGGCAAGGTGGCGTTCTTTGATTTTCGTGACCGCAGCGGCGTGGTGCAGGGGGTGGTGTTCGGCAAGCCTGAAGTCCTTGAGGTCGCCAAGACCACACGCGTCGAGTCGGCTGTCGCCGTTACCGGCATAGTGAACGAACGCCCAGAAAAAATGGTGAACGAAAAAGTCGAGAACGGAGATATTGAACTCGAAATTACCGAGATCGTAATCCTTAATCAATCTGCCGAGATGCCCTTTGATCTTGCTGGTGACATCTCGATGGAAGTGAACCTAGACAATCGTCCACTGACCTTGCAACGAGAACTCGAGCGCGCGATCTTCACCATTCAGGCTGCAATCACCAAGTGCTATGGTGACTTCTTGCGTGGCGAGGGCTTTACCGAATTCCAAGCACCCAAGCTCGTCGGCGGTGACGCCGAGGGTGGGGCAGAGGTGTTTAAGGTCGAATATTTTAAAGACCGCACGGCGTACCTCGCCACTAGCCCACAACTCTACAAACAAATCATGGTCGGTGCCTTCGAGCGCGTTTTCAGTTTCGCCACCGCCTTCCGCGCCGAGAAAAGCGCGACCAGCCGTCACCTCAGTGAGTACACATCACTTGATATGGAGATGGGCTTCATTACCGACCACCTCGACATCATGCGCGTCGAGACAGCCTTGATGCAGCATCTGGTCACGTACTTGGGCGAACACCACAAGCATGAACTGAGCATCCTCGGTATCGAACTGCCATTAACTCCAACAGAAGAGTTATTTCCACACATGAAACTACGTGAAGCCCAAGAACTCATTAAAGAAAAGACGGGTACGGATAAAGTCGGCGAACCAGATCTTGAACCAGAGGATGAACGATGGTTATGCGAGTATTCTGCAAGCGAACTCGGCAGTGACTTTATCTTCATTACCCATTACCCAGTGCAAAAGCGTCCGTTTTACACGTTGGAAGACGCCGAAGACCCTGGGTTCACCAAATCATTTGACCTCCTATTTCGTGGAGTCGAGATCACGACCGGCGGCCAGCGCGTCCACGATATTGAGATGCTAAAACAAAAAGCCACCGAAAAAGGCCTTGACCCAGACAAGTTCTCATTCTATCTCCAAGCCTTTAAGTACGGCATCCCGCCCCACGGTGGGTGGGGCATGGGGCTGGAGCGCCTGACTGCGAAACTCTGCGGCATCAAAAACGTCAAAGAAGCTACGCTATTCCCACGCGATATCAACCGCATCGACACCCTTCTGAGCGCTGGTGATGCGCCGACTGAGACTGAGTAAATTCAGCTACAACACTATGCACACCCAACAATCCTACCGGCCGTCAGACGAGATATTACAAAAGTATGCGCGACTGCTTGTGCGTTTTGGGCTCCGTAATACCGGTAGTAAAAAACTAGAGAAGGGTGCGAGTGTGCGCTTTGTTGTGCCCGAAGAAGCCAAGCCGATGTACTACTGGTTACAGCACGAAATTCTCGCAGCAGGGTACAACCCGATCGGGGTGTACCTCCCCAGTGACGAGAAAAGGTTGGCAATCAAGCGTGATTTTTATAAGAACGCAAAACAGCATCAACTTGCCTTTTCACCAGATGCATTGAATTCCGGAATGACAAAGCAAATGGATGGAACCATCAGAATTTTACCAACAGAGAACATTAATGATTTAGTGGGGATACCAGCCAAGAAAATCATGGAGAAGATGCGTGCAAGTACCAATGAAAAGAAAGAACGTTTTGCCAAGGTTGATGCTGGTGAATTAAACTGGACGCTCGGCCTCTATGCCACTGACGCCAGCGCAGCCGAGGCTGGCTTGACGATGAAGCAAGCCTGGGACGTCATAATTGACGCCTGCTACCTGGACACCGCTGACCCTGTCCGTGAATGGAAGCGCATCGACCGCACGGTGCAGAAAACCGCACAGAAACTCACCAACCTGCAGATTCAGTCAGTGCACATGGTCGGAGACGACATGGACATCACTATAGGTATAGGCAGTAACCGCGCCTGGCACGCGGGTGGTGGATGTAACGTCCCGTCATATGAAGTCTTTACCAGTCCAGACTATCGCCAGACGAATGGTTGGATCCACTTCTCGGAACCACTGTTGCACTACGGGCAACGGATTGAAGGTATTGAGCTGCATTTCAAAGACGGCGTGGTGACCAAAGCCACTGCCACTAAAAACGAAAAGATGCTGAAAGAAATGTTAAAAGCGCTCGGAGCGAATCGCCTCGGTGAATTTTCGCTCACTGACGGACGCCTGTCGTGCATCACCACGTTCATGGCCGAGACACTGTACGACGAGAACGTCGGCGGTCGCTACGGGAATACACATGTGGCCGTTGGTAGCGCCTATCGCGATTGCTACAACGGTGACGGTAGTAAGTTCACTGACGCCAAGTGGGACAAGCTCGGCTATAACAACTCGGTCGTCCACACTGACATCGTCAGTACGACCGACCGCACGGTGACCGCGACACTCGCTGACGGTAGCGAGCGAGTGATATACAAGGACGGGAAGTTTACAATATAATAAATTCAGCTAAGCGGACAGCAATTTCCTCACGTGCTCCGATGTCCACAGAACGCGTGGTAGCTTGTAGCCCCGCAGATGCTCAGAAATTACTGCCCACTTAGCCAACGCTACTCTGCTATACTTTCAAGAATGGACACCGCCGCGCACCAAATCAAAACCGATGTGTTCGAGGGGCCGCTAGAACTCTTGATCGAGTTGGTCGAGAAACGTAAACTACTTATCAATGATATTAGTTTGGCGGCCGTCACGGATGAATACATGGCCGCTGTTGCCGATCGGCAAGGACGATCGCTACCGGACACGGCGCAATTTGTAATTCTGGCAGCCACACTACTGCTGATCAAATCTAAATCGCTACTACCCGAACTAGAATTGACGGCCGAGGAAGAAGAACAGATCGACGATCTCGAGGGTCGCATCAAACGGTACCAGTACTATAAATTAATTGGTGAAGAGCTGCGGGCAATGTTTAGCACACGATTGCTCGCTACACCGGTCAGCAGACCACCCAAAGAACCGGTATTTACCCCTGACTCGTATTGCGATCAGCCTGCACTATCAGAGGCACTCGGGGCAGTCGTCGCTAGATTAGAACCGGCCGCCAGCCAGCCGGTTAAAGCCACTTCACGGCCAATCATTAGTTTAGAAGAAACAATTCGCAGTGTAGAAGACAGAGTACAGCGTGCGTTTAGGACCTCATTCCAACAACTGACACCAGCTGACCAGTCGTGTAATACGGTTGCGATCGTGCACTTTTTAGCAATTCTTGAATTGTGCAAGAATGGTTCGCTCCTCGCAGCACAAACGACGCCGCTGGCCGACATCACGCTCGAACACGTCGCGTACGAGACACCACGATATTAAAAATTTATAGTAGTCTCAGTCTTTGTGACCATGCTATAGTGCTACTACTTATGGAGCTAGACGTACTGCTAGAAGGATATTTGTTTTATACAGCGACCCCACAACCCATCAACCGATTGGCGAAGGTATTTGCGGTAACAGAAAGTGATGTTCAGTCGGCTCTTGCCAAACTGAACGCACGACTAGATGGTAGCGCGCTCTGCGTCGTCACGACCGAGCACGACGCCAGTTTGCGAACCGCCCCCGCGCTCGGTGAATTTGTAGCTGCCATCCGTAAGAACGAACTAAAAACCGAGATTGGTAAAGCTGGTGCCGAAACCCTCGCCATCATCGTGTACCGTGGCCCAGTTAGCCGCACCACCATCGATGAAATACGCGGCGTTAACTGTGGACACGTTTTGCGAACATTAGAAATGAAAGGGCTTATCAAGCGCAACGAAAATAAAAAAGACGTTCGCTACTTCGCCACGAATGACCTACTGGCACACCTCGGTGTCACTGACATAACTAAATTAGCGGGCTACCAGCAACACATGGCGCAACTCGACGAGCTCACTACCACAACCGTATGAGGCAACCACCCAGCCGTTTTCCAATCGTGGCGCAGCTAGTGGTACTAGGGCTGATTCTGACGCTTGGCTTTTCCTTTTTATGGTACCGTGGTGCCGCTAACGCCCCAGCTGTCGCTGCCGTCAGTACCATGACCACCTCACAGTCGCTTGTGACACACAGTTTTTCTACTATTAAAAATGTTGATATCTCCGCGTCTTCCGCCTTTGTACTTGACGCTGCAACCGGGCATGTCTTGTATGAGAAAAATGCGCACACACCCCGTCCCATTGCCTCCATTACCAAACTGATGACAGCATACTTAGCAAGCGAACTAATAGCTGCCGAAGATTCATTGACAGTCACACACAACGCTGTTCGGCAAGATGGTGACTCTGGTTTACGGCCAAACGAGCAGTTTACTCGTAAAGACATAGAACAGTTGGTGTTAATACCCTCCTCCAACGACGCTGCTTACGCGCTCGCAGAGCATGCTGGTGGCACGCTCGGCGATGATGCGAGGATTGCACAGTTTGTGGCAGCCATGAACATTCGGGCTGAAGAGTTGGGGTATGATAGTTTCGTATTCTCTAATATGACCGGCTTGGATGAGTCGACGACTCAAGCCGGCGCAATCGGCAGCGCCAGCGACGTAAGTTATTTCGTGCGACACATACTACAAACCAAACCTGAAATATTAACTCCGACTCGCGAAGGTGGTGCGCGGATTATTAATCAAACTGGTCAAGTTCATTCTGCAGCTAACACCAATGTCATTTATGATCGCATTCCTAATTTGTTGGCGTCAAAAACTGGCTTTACCGACCTCGCCGGTGGCAACCTCACCATTGCGTTTGATGCTGGTAACAATCGGCCGATCATCGTCACGGTGCTGGACTCGACCTTCGACAAGCGTTTTACTGATGTGCTGACGCTGGTAGCAGCTTTAGAAACCGAATAGCTATGTCTGAACTCGTTTTACTATCTGTCCTAGTGCCCACCATTGTATCCTTTATCATTGGGATTTTGATAACTCCTAGCATTGCCAATCAGCTGTACCAACACCGGATGTGGAAGAAAACGGCGGGCAAAGGCGTTGGGTATGGTGGGGGAGGCACGCCGCTATTTGATCAGCTGCATAAAGAAAAAGACACGAACACACCTAGAATGGGCGGGATAATTATTTGGGGTAGTGTACTGATCACAACCGTATTATTTGCGGTATTGCACTACTTTGCTGAAGCCCCTACACTCACAGCCTTAGATTTCCTCACGCGGGAACAGACCTGGTTGCCACTCCTCGCGCTATTCGCCGGAGCCATTATTGGTTTTGTTGATGATGTGTTAGTTGTGCGAGGCACTGGCAAACACTTTGCTGGCGGTCTGCCACTATCTCAGAGATTACTACTCGTGTTTGCGGTGGCGCTATTTATTGGGTATTGGTTTTATCAAAAGTTAGACGTCTCGACAGTGAGCTTCTTTACCGAGCAAATATCGTTGGGGATTTGGTTCGTGCCGTTTTTTGTGTTCGTAGCCGTATGTGTCTACATGAGCAGCGTCATCGACGGCATCGACGGTCTCTCAGGCGGAGTATTCATCACCATTTTCGGGGCGTACACTGGCGTTGCGCTGCTCCAAGATCAATTCGACATTGCGGCGCTATGTGCGGTCATTTCGGGCGCGACCATGGCATTTTTGTGGTTTAACATTCCACCAGCGCGATTTTACATGACTGAAACGGGCATCATGGCGCTGACACTGTCGCTGACTGTCATTGCCTTTATGACCGACACGCTGGTCGATGGAGTTGGTGTCACTGTGTTGCCGATAATCGGGTTCGTACTATTGGCGACAGTGGCTGCTAACACACTGCAAATTTTATCCAAGAAACTGTTCAAGAAAAAAGTATTTTTGGTGGCACCGCTACATCATCACTTTGAAGCGCTCGGTTGGCCAGCTTACAAAGTCACGATGCGGTACTGGATCATCAGCGCTCTGTGCGCCGTGATCGGGGTAGTGATCGTCGCCAGCGTATGAACAAGCCGCTGGTAAGGGGAGTTGACACGCTTTTCCTGGCACTGGTAGTGATACTATCAGGGGTGGGGTTTTTGGTGTTTTTGTCGGCGGCGTTAGGGTTATTGGCACGCAGTGGCACCACGTATTCGTCAGTGGTGATGAGTCAGCTGCTGTTTGGACTGATCGGTGGCAGCATCGCGATGTACATACTGAGCAACATTCATTACCGACATTATCGTAAATGGGCGTTGTATATATTTATCATTGGGTTAGTCGCAACGTTGGCAGTGTTTATACCTGGACTAGGTATGACCCACGCTGGTGCAACACGCTGGCTCGACCTCGGGTTTACGACGATGCAACCATCTGAACTACTTAAATTGGCGTATATTATCTATCTCGCGACGTGGTTATCTGGCATGCATAAACACGTCAAGAATCCCCGTTATGGTTTGATACCCTTTGTTGCGATCACTGGGCTAATCGCGGTTGTAATGTTGCTACAGCCAGATACCGATACCTTTATGATTATGGGGGTGGCAGGGGTGGCGATGTTCGTGACCGCTGGAGCAAGATTTCGTGACATTCTCTTGTTGGGTGGATTAGCAGCCATTCTGGTCACGGTACTGTCGTTTGCCAGACCCTACGTGATGGAACGTATGCTAACATTTCTGGACCCGGATGCTGACCCGCTCGGGAGTGGGTACCAAATTAATCAATCGCTGATTGCAGTCGGCTCGGGCAATATTAGCGGGAGAGGATTTGGCCAGAGTATCCAGAAGTTTGAATACCTCCCCGAGCCAATCGGCGACTCGGTGTTTGCCGTGTATGGAGAAGAGTTTGGCTTTGTAGGAGTCTTGGCGCTCATTGGATTATTTGTCGCACTGTCATTACGTGGCTATAAAATAGCTGAAAACGCTAAAGATATGTTTGGTACATTATTAGTGGTTGGAATTATCACAACAATTTTGAGCCAAGCCTTTCTCAATATGGGAGCAATGCTCGGCGTTGCGCCCCTGTCTGGACTACCGCTGCCATTTGTCAGCCATGGCGGAACCGCATTACTGGTGACGCTGGCGGCCATGGGTATTGTTCTCAACGTATCACGCTACACGATCGGGTCGCGTCGCTGATGAACATGCTACAATCGTGCTATGAGGATTGCGCTCGTCGGTGGAGGTAGTGGTGGACATTTTCACCCGCTCATGGCCGTGGCGGATGAACTGGCAGCCTCTGACACCAAACCACGCTTGTACTATATCGGCCCGACACCGTACAGCGAAACCGACCTCAGCGCCCGCAATATTACCTACGTGCACTGTCCAGCTGGCAAACTACGGCGTTACTTTTCTGTTCAGAATTTCTTTGACTTATTTCGAACTGGTTTTGGGTTCTTGGTGGCAATTGGTATTTTGTATCGAATTTATCCAGACGTGATCTTTAGTAAGGGAAGTTACACGGCCGTACCAATCCTGTTGGCAGCACGTATTCTCGCGATTCCTATAGTGATTCATGAATCTGATTCTGTGCCTGGCCGAGCCAACATGCTGGTCGCCAAGTCCGCGCGCTACATAGGCGTCGCGTACGATGACGCGAGCCAATATTTTCCCGCCGAGCGGACTGCCTTGGTCGGCATCCCTCTCCGACCTGATATCAAAGCAAAGTTGGATGATCCTTTTGCAACCCTGGGAATCGACCGACAAAAGCCGCTCATTTACGTCACCGGCGGCTCTCAAGGCGCTGAACGACTAAATGACGCCGTATTGCGTGCATTATTAGAGTTGCTACCGTACTACCAAATTTTCCACCAAGTGGGTGAGCAAAACCTAGAAAGCGTACGCATTACTGCCAAAGGCTTGCTCAGTGGCACTAATCTAACGCACTACTATTATATCGAGGGTAGCGTGCCTGGACCGACTGTCAGTGCACTGCTGCAGGCTGCGTCGCTAGTCATTACCCGCGCGGGTAGCACAACCTTGTTCGAGATATCGTATGTCGGTAAACCAAGCATCATCGTGCCGATACCCGAGGACGTCAGCCGCGATCAACGATCAAACGCGTACGCCTTCGCGCGGGGTGGGGGAGCAACGGTGATCGAGGAACACAACCTGCAGCCGCACTTGCTTGCGGAGGCGGTTCACACTATTATGAGAGATCCGCAGCAGCAAGCGCTCATGAGTACCGCCGCCCAAACCATATTTGTGACCAATGCGGCCCGCAAGATGAGCGACGCCCTTATATCGATCGGAATTGAACATGGATCATAAAAAAGTTATTACGAGATTTGCAGTATCACCAACCGGCTTTATGCATATTGGGGGGGTTCGCACTGCTCTATATTCATATCTATATGCCCGTAAACATGGCGGTGAATTTGTTCTACGTATAGAAGACACCGACAAAAGCCGTGAAGAACCTGGAGCGGTCGAACACATTATTGCATCGCTTCGGTGGTTAGGAATTGAATGGGACTATGGACCTGATCGATCGCATCCAGAGTGGGGCAGTGCGGTTCAGTCAGAGCGTTTACCAATATACAAAGACTACGCTCAACACCTAATTGACAAGGGCTTGGCCTACCCAGACCCGTACTCTTCTGAAGAGTTACGAGCTTTTCGTGAACAGGCTGATGCTGAGAAACGACCTTTTTTGTATCGTCACCATCGCCCTAACACGTTCGAACCCTGGGATGGTACTAAGCCGCTACGACTTAAAGTGCCTGAAATCAAACGATACGAGTGGCACGATGCCGTCCGTGGCGATCTGACCGGCGGCCAAGAAATGCTGGACGATATTGTTCTGATCAAAAGTGATGGTTACCCCACGTACAATTTCTGTCACATTGTCGACGATCATGTAATGGGTGTGACCCATGTAATGCGGTCCGACGAATTTATTTCTAGTATGCCTCGGTTCTTGAGTATACATGACGCATTAAATATTGAGCGTCCAACTTTTTGCTCCTTACCGCCGATCCTAGGCCCTGCCGGCAACAAAAAACTAAGCAAACGTGATGGTGCCAAAGACGTTTTGGAATACAAAGCTGACGGCTATCTGCCCGAGGCCATGCTTAATTTCTTGGCTCTTATTGGTTGGAATCCCGGTTCTACTACTGAGATAATGGACAAACAAACGCTAATAGAGTCTTTCAGTATTGAAAAAGTTCAACGCTCAGGAGGCGCCTTTGATATCCAAAAATTACAATGGATGAATAAAGAACATTTAGCTACAAAACCCCAAGCAATACGAACCCAATACGTGCTTGACGCATTACCAAATCGTGACCATGATGTGTTGTCTCGGCTTGCTCCTAGTATACTCGAACGAGCACATACCGCAGCTGAAATCCGTACCGCCGACAAGACGGGAGAGTACGATTGGGCGTTTAACCCTATTAGCTACGATGCAGAGTTACTGCAGTGGAAACAAGACGACACAGTAACTGACGCTCTCCCGCGACTACAGCATGCCCGCAAGTTACTCCAAACCGCCGTATGGGAGACACCAGACACTATTAAAACAGCCCTTTGGCCATACGCCGAGGAAGTCGGTAAGGGGCAGGTCTTGTGGCCTCTGCGCGTAGCCCTGACCGGGCGGGAACGCTCACCTGATCCATTCACCTGTGCCCATGTCCTTGGGCAGACAGAAACGCTTGCCCGCATTACACAAGCTTGTGATAAAATAATTGAATGATAACTACTCGGCAGATTGCTTCGTTTGTCAGCGGTGTACTTATGGTCGTACTGTTAGCGACGGGTGTACAGTACACAGCACCAGCCCAGGCGAGCGAGATTGAACGACTGCAAAATGAAATCAATGAACGCAGCACTCGTTTGTCTGATATCGACGCCGAGATCGCCGCGTTCGAGGCTGAGTTACAAGAAGTCGGTGCTGAACGCCAGACACTCGAGCGCGCCATCAATCAACTCGAACTAGAGCGCGGCAAGGTCACTGCCGAGATCGCACGCACCGAAGCGCAACTCACCTCGACCGATCTCGAGATCAGTAAATTAGTACTAGAAATCGATAACGCCGAAGATGATATTATCGTGGCCGAACAAACGATTGCCGGTTTCATGCGACAACAACAGCGGGCGAATGACCAAACGATTGTGGAGATTATGTTGACCAACGAACGTCTGTCGGACTTTATGCGCGAGGTCGACACTCAAACCAAGATCAATCAGCACCTCGCCGAACACGTCAATAAACTTGATCAGTTACGGGCCAACCTAGAAGACAAGCGCACCGACACCGAACAAAAACGATCAAGTCTTGTATCCCTCAAAGATCAATTCTCGGAACAGAATGAAGTGCTCGTGAATAATCGCGCCGAACAAAGCGAGCTACTGTCTGCCACCCGCAGCGAAGAGGCCGAGTATCAAGCCATGCTGTCACAAAAACAAGCCGCTCGTGACCAGCTGCTACGAGAACTAAGAGATTTTGAATCCGAACTGCAGTTCATCCTTGACCCCAACACCATTCCGAACCCCGGGACGCCAGTGTTTGCGTGGCCAGTCCAGAATGTGATCATTACGCAGCTATTTGGTGGTACGGAATTTGCTCGTCGCAATGCCAGTGCCTATGGTGGGAGGCCGTACCACCCAGGGGTAGACTTTGGTGCGCCACGCGGCACACCGATCTTGGCGCCGCTTTCGGGCACCGTGCGCGCAGTGGGGAACACTGACGCCGTCCCTGGCTGTCTGTCCTGGGGCAAATGGTCGCTGATTGACCACGCGAACGGCCTATCGACATTGTACGCCCACCAGGACGTGATTGGTGTCACACCAGGACAAGCCGTCCGCACGGGAGAAGTCATCGGCTACATTGGTAATACTGGATTTTCGACTGGACCGCACTTGCACTTTACGGTCTACGCTAAAGAAGGAGTGAGCGTCAGACGATTCAATGAGATCAAGAACGTCACTAGTTGTGGCGCCGCCACCACACCAGTCGCCGCGACCGAGGCGTACATCGATCCGATGCTGTATTTGCCAGGGTAAGAACCATACTCATGCGGACAGTCATACCAGCAAACAAGAAAGTTATGGTATTTGAGACATGGATGACACCCTCATCACAAACAACAAATGGCTGGATGTGAATCTGGCACTTGGGGTAACCAAATGCGAAGATGATGCACTATACAATCAATTTACTGAAGGGGATATTACTTACGACCAGTGGACACATTTACTACAGCAGCTTTACCACAATCACGGTCCCCACAATCGTCTACAGATCGAACGAGAGCTAATAAAAGTCGAATGGGCGGCAGGCGCAGCGCAGGCAGCTAAAGCTACGCGCGATTACGGTATGGCAACTGCCGTTATAACTGGCTCATTCTGTCTCACTGCAGCACACGTTGCGCATGAGCTAAACATTGATCATTGGCGCGCCAACACATCTCTACATTTTACTAATACTAGTAATCAAACTGCTGACAACCTTAATGCAAATGAGTTGCATACTGTCAGTATAGTGAGCGGCGGGGAAGAAGGCAATGCAAAAGTACGATTACTACAGGATCTGTGCCATAATCTCGGGTACGAGCTCACTGATTGTATTGCGGTTGGTGAAGGAGCCAATGACATTCCATTATTTGCGGCAACCGGTTTTGGAATCACATTCAGTAATGCCAAACCAGCTGTCCAAGCAGCCGCCGCAGTTACGATTAACTCATTAGAAGAGCTGCCGACTATATTAGGGAACCTAGTGAACGCATAATCAGCCTAATCGCTATCACCATTATTCAGATTGCTCAGTGATGGAGGTTGCCGATGCCATAGACTGGACTGATATAGGTACAACCCACTGGCTGTTAGTAACTGAGTATAATATCTCTAATACTCAGTTATACTGTAAATGTATGTTACCGCATCTCGAAGACTTCTTGTTACATATTCAAGCCAATAACTACTCAGAAAAGACGCTCAAGGGCTACGAGCGAGACTTACATACCTTTGAAGACTTTCTGTTTGACGAGCTGCAAATGGATTCATTTGCTGCCTTGTCAAAAAAAGATATTGATCGCTATAAAGCGTATTTGAATTCCAGAGATCGCAAAACTCCAGCTGGCGTTACAAGTAAATCATTCCTAAACGCAAGTTCGATTAATCGCATGTTGGTTTCGGTTCGGCGTTACTGTACGTACCTAATCGACATTGATGAAACTCCCCCAGTTGACCCGAGCGCAATCAAATTAATCAAAACCGAAAAAAAACACGCGCGAGTTTCAGAAATGGATGAACTCATACAATTGATTGAGTCCCCCACCCTGTTCGAAAGTAACAAATTTGTACAATTTAGAAATAGAGCAATGTTGGAGGCGCTATTTGCATCCGGTATGCGTATTTCTGAATTACTGAATTTACAGATTACCCAACTTGACAAAACTGGTAAAATTTTCATCCGTGGCAAGGGTCGCAAGGAGCGATTTATTTACCTCACTAAACGAGCAGAGGCTCACATCCACGCATACCTCGCCCTACGTGACGACGACTCTCCTTTCCTGTTTGTTGCGCTGCGTGGACAGAACGTGCAGTCGAAACCAATATCAAGTAATTACCTACAAATGAAAATTAAAGAATACCGAGAAAAGTTATGTATCAATATCCCATTATCAGCGCACTCGCTGCGTCATGGCTTTGCGACCTACCTGGCCGAACAAGGTGCCAATCCCGCAGCTATTCAAATCTTGCTCGGTCATGAGTCACTCGATACAACGACTAAATACGTCCATGCGTCTGATCGATACGCTGAGGATACCCACAGCAAATTTCACCCTTTACGCAAGTAGCCAACACACAAGTGGGCGCCCTACAATACCCTGCATCACATTACTTTTGATGCCTGATAGTGTACACAGCATTCAGTGCCAGAGATGCCGCCACCGCTAACACGAATGTCCAACCGAGTGGAATAAACAGCGTGAGGAAGGCAATGATTAACAATGATACAGTGCGTCCAATATGATTCGCAATCTCGCGCAAAAGCGTATACTCGTCGACCAGGCTCCCTTGATCAGCCGAGATGTCGTATACGAGCGCATTGAACGGCGTGTGTGAAAAGATCCTGACGATATTGTGATACAGACCAACAAAAAACACTTGCGCAGCTGACAACACAAAAATCTTAAATATCCAGCCGATTGCATACAGGAAACTGCCGACTTTTAAAGCCTTAGTTTTGTCTCTACCTTTACCGTCAATGTAACGACCGAGTAAGAGCTGCAACGCCACTGTGACCCCTACGATAATAGTTGACAACGCACCAATGCTTAATACGTCCCCGTTTAAAATCGTAAACAAAAAGATCGGCCACACTACCACATTCACTACCGTCTCGGCGCCATTGGCAAACTCCCCCACCATCAATCCGCGCAGTCGTCTCGAGCGGAATTGTTGCCAAGTTTCCCGCCATGACCACTCAAAATGCGTCGGTGTCTCGGGTACGTAGGCGTAAGAAATGGAAGCGGCAATAGTAAGAGCAATCACCACGGCAAATAGGGCGGTATACCCAGCCGCGTCGATAATGAATCCGGCTGTAATCGGCCCAATGGCACCCATGAATGCGATCGTCGCAAATGACAAGCTGACCTGCCTACCCCGCTCACCGGCCTTGGTAAACAACGCAAAATCGGTGTGAAAAGGTACCCAATGAAAGAGTCGAAATAACACGATCGTAACCGCCAATGGCCACATGAGCCAGCCAGCATTCTCGGGTGTGAGAAAAAACATGATGGTGTAGGTGGCAGTCACGGCCAGTCCGGATAGCACGAGCGTTCTCGAGAAGCCGACATAATTGGCAATCTTCATGCTTGGCACTAGGAACAGTGCGTACATGGTAGACAAGAATGCATAATAGCCACCAACGACAAAGAACGATTCATTGAACGTTTCGTAGAGGAAAATTGGGACAAAAAATCCAGCCAACGCAGCCGCCAGACCATGAATCAAGCGTTTACTAATGAACAATCTGACAAAGCCCGAGTTAGCTCGACCCAATCGATTTCTGGTGCGACTGAGCGCAGTTGTGAGTGATTGCATATTTAGGTACCGAGACTGACTATGCGTTTAAAATGCGACTGCTTGACCGGAAAGACTGACAGGCGATTACCCTTTTGTACTAATGGCATACCGGTAAACGTGGGGTCTAGCTTGATCTCTGACAATAATACCGGCGTAGTGAAAGTACTACGGTAGGCGACATCAATACACAACCAACGCGGATTAGCGGGGTCAGATTTTGGGTCAGGATGATCGCTGTTGGGGTCAAATTGCGTGGGGTCTGGGTAGGCTTTGGACACAATCTCCATTGTACCAACACAGCCAGTCTGTTTTCCGGCATTCGAGTGATAAAACAGCGCCAGGTCCCCCACTCTCATGTCGTCCCGCATCATGTTGCGGACTTGGTAATTACGGACACCGTCCCACATGGTGCGACCGTCTTGCTGCAAATTCTCGATGCTACAGCAATCAGGTTCCGACTTTAGTAACCAGTACGTCATTTGGTCTATGATACCAAACCGTATTTGTGTATATGACAGTGTTCCCAATCGACAAAACACACCCCCAGAGGGGTGTGTTTTGTCTGTTGTCACTTGCTTAGTAATTATATGCAAGCTGGTTTCCCCAACATGGGCGTGACGCATTCCAAGGTTGTAATCCTTGTCGCTCGTATAGGTGACGAGCGTACGCCAGGTTATCATAGAAGTTCTCGACATCGAGCCCCATGGCTTCCGCAGTAGCTAAATGATAGAAGGTATTGATCTGCATCACCCCGGTGTCTCGATTATCTACATAGCCACGCAGTACACGACCGTCTGCGTGAGTGTGTCGAAATGTGGATTCACAGCGTGCAACTTCAGCCATCATTGGAATATCAGAAAAATATTCGCGTACTCGCGATTCGACATCATAGTACTTCGCAACTGACGTTGCCTGTGCAGCTAGTTCTGCGGTCGTATTGTGACCTATAACGGACTGGTCTAATTCTGCAACAGTTATGTGAACCTCTGTATGTCCCTGAGCACTGGTTGGCACATCCACTAATACAGCAGATGAAGACAGTAGTGCGAGTAGTACAGTTGATATAATAAGCCAGTGGTCTTATTGAGTAAATACCTTATTGTTCTGTCAAACTGTTGACAGCAATTAAAAGGTAATGAAGAGCATGGTAGCACTATCAATGCTCTTTTAAAGATTTAAACACGTTTTGTAATTTTTGTCAATACATTTCTTTATCTGATCAGCGTACTCTGCAGGCATGATTAAAACAGTTTTGCATACAAGTCGACCGCATTTTTGGCTGTATGAAGCCGGTACTTTCTTACTCGGGTATCTCACAGGATGCGTCCTTTACGGATCGTTTATTTGGTCTTGGTTACTGCCATTTTTCTTCTTGTATTTTCTAGTACCGGCGAATCTATTAATTTACGGAGTGAATGATGTCTATGACTACGAAACTGATATCCTTAATCCACGCAAAAATGGCATCGAAGATGCATTGTCAAAAGACCTGCACAAACCAATACTTTGGTGGTCATTCTGGCTCACATTGCCGTTTAGTGTTGTAGTAGCATTTCAAGAGACAGCGGTAATAATAGCCTTTCTAGCATTTCTTATTGGGGCAATTTACTATTCGGCTCCTCCGATTCGTGCCAAGGCTAAACCAGTGCTTGACTCATGTTTTTCGAGCCTGCATTACACTGCAACCGGTGTGTTTGGATACTTACTCGTTGCCCCCGTTGACACTATCGCATGGCCACTCGTGATTGCTGGATTCTTCTGGGCAGTCGCAATGCACGCATACTCTGCTATACCTGATATTGAGGCTGATACCGAGGCAGGCCTGGCCACGATTGCTTCTTGGGCTGGTGCAAACCGTACAATTTTACTTTGTAGCATGTTATACGCCAGTAGTTTTTATGTATTATCAGTTTATACTGAACCAGTCTTTTCACTGTTCGCACTCCCTTACTTACTGCTGATGTGGCAAAGTCTACAAGTAGCAGGGTCAACACTAGTACGGGTGTATCATCGCTTTGCGTATCTTAATGCAGTAGTTGGTACGGCGTTGAGCATATTTTTAATTTATACATTGACTTTGTAAAGGGCGGCCATCATTAATAAGAAATTGTTTACAGTGCATCAAGTGGTGAGGAATCGGTAATTCCTTCAATACGCTTGTATACCATTTCTGCCGAGATGAGACTGGTGGGAACACCAATGCCAGGATTTGTACCCGCTCCTGCAAACAGTACGTTCCGGTAGGTTTGGTGAATATTATTTGGACGGAACACTGCCGTCTGACGCAATGTGTGAGACATGCCAGATAAGGCGTTGCCTTTATAAGCATTGTAATCTTCGGTAAAATTTTCAAATGTGTAACGCCGCTTGTGCTCGATCCGAACGCGGAAGTTAGGAATATTGAGTGTCGACTCCATGTGGTCTAACACTTGGTCTTCAAATGCGTTTTGGGTTGCTGCGTCAACCGTAAGGCCGGGCGCTACTGGTACTAACACAAATAGATTTTCTTTACCGGGTGGCGCAATAGTCTTATCAGATTTGCTCGAACAGCACACGTAGTACGATGGGTGTTCAGGCAGTATGTCACCGTGAAAAACTTCGCGATTGCCTTTGTCCCAATCCTTAATGAAGTACAAATTATGGTGGGTCAAAGTATCAATCTCACCATCTACTCCCAGGTACAAGATAAAGCCAGACGGAGACATGCGCTTACTTTCCCAGTACTTCTGATCCCGTTCGGCAGCCTTGCCGAGCAACACCTCATCGGTAAACGTCAGGTCAGCATTTGAGATAACATAATCTGCTGGCAGAAATTCCCCGCTCTCTAGCTCGACACCTGTTGCGCGATGGACACCCTCATCCAACACTATACGCTGTGCCGGAGCTGCTGTGCGTAATGTACCACCATGCTGCTCAAACAATCTGACTAATGAATCGGTGATCGCGGATAGTCCACCTTCGGGATACCAAATCGCTTGATCAATATCAATGTGATTCATCAGCGAATAAATTCCCGGGCATTCCTTGGGCGACGTTCCGAGTAACACTGTTTGATAAGCTAAAATTTTCTGTAACACCGGACTTCTGAAGCGTGAACTAATAATCTTGTCCATTGACTTGAGAATCGGCAGCTTCGAACCGTCACGTAGTAAACGCCAGTTGAAGAAATCAAAAATTGAATTGTAGTTTTTATACATGAACTCCCGCTCGGCAATATCGAATTGATACTTGCCTTCATCTAGGTGCTGAATAAGTTTGTCACCGGCACCGGACTCAATGCTATCGAATAATTCCTTCATGTATGTGCGGTCGGACTTAATATCGATCGGTTCGTCCTGCCCCTCAAACCAAATGCGGTACGACGGTTCAAGCTTGCGCATCTTCATTTCTTGTTCAGCCGTCGTACCCATTAGTTTGTAAAACTGATTGTACACACCTGGCATCATGTACCAGGAGGCGCCCATGTCGAACCGGTAACCGTCTTGTTTGTACATTGCCACACGACCCCCAACCCGTTCGTTCTTCTCGACCAACGTGACGCGGTAGCCCTTTTTAGCAAGGAGACACGCACTACCCAGCCCCCCTGCGCCGCTACCAATGACGACTACCTGCTTTTTATCTGAAACCATATTGCTCTAAAAATTAACACTGTTTTATCGACTGAACTTGTTTTGGCTCGTTTCTTGAACACATTGTACCCTGAACGGCGAATTTTCTGTAAAATCCCCCAGTACAAGTAAGCTGCCACTAACACCCCTAGCTTACCGGTGCGCAAGTGTCGCACACCTTTGATGGCTTCACGATATAGATCACTGACTCGTTCGTCGTACTGAGCCAATAACGGCTGAAGCGCAGCGCTATAGCGGCGTGCAATATCATCATCTGTCACCCCATACTGATGTAGATCTGATTGTGGCAAGTAGATACGATTGCGTTCGTGGTAGTCTTCTTCGATATCACGTATAAAATTAGTCAGTTGCATCGCGTACCCTAGCTGTATTGCTGGCGCACGTGATGCTTCAGTGCCGCCCAAAATATGCGTCAATATTAATCCGACAACGGCAGCAGAGCCGTGCATGTAATCTTCTAGCTCTTCGTAGGTAGCGTAACGAGTCTTGTGTAAATCTTGCAGCATTGCGTATAAGAACTTTTCGGCGTATTCATGCGGGATGTTGTAGTGACGAAAGATCTGCGCAGTTTCAGCCAGCACCGGATACTGTGACTCCCCTGTCTCATAGGCATCCCACCAGGCTCTTATCCAATACTCTAACAAAACGTCAGCTGACTCATCGAACTGCTGCGCGTTATCAACAATTTCGTCTGGCACGCGGAACCACGTATACAGCGTGTATACTGCCTTTCGTTCCATGCGCGGCAGTAAACGAGTCGCGATGTGGTAAGACACCCCGTACCGAGCCTGCACCGCTTCGAAATTTTCGTACTGCGCAAAGAAAGCGGAACGCGATAGACTCATATGGTTTTACTGCGCTCTGGCAATTAAACGTTCGATTAAGTTAGTCAGTCCAGCTCTCCCTTCGTCACTGACTGGTAGCTGTGGCACTATTTGCAACGCTTGATGATATGACTGGGTAAAAGCTTCTAATGATTCTTGGTACGCTCCAGTACTCGAGAATAGTTCGATTAAGGCTTGTTTGTCGGCGTCACTCACCGGCGCGCCAAAGGCAGACTGCAGTACCGCAATCTGTGCTTCAGTTCCGTTCATGCGGACGTGGTTAGTAAGTCGCGTTGGTACTCCGGCTTGGACGTCTGTAAACAGCGCTTTAGGTGAATCTGGGTGGACATCCAGATAATCATCTTGCGTTTGAAACCCAGCGCCCAGGTGTGACCCAAATGTGCGTACCATTGCAGTTTCTTGCTCATCAGACTCGGCCGCACGCAAGGCCAACCCAATCAACAATGGTGAAGTAAAGGTGTACGATGCGGTCTTGTATTCGTTACGCTCATCCAGCTCTTGGTTCGGGGTGTGCAGGCAATTAAAAAATGACACGTCTAGTGCTTGTCCGAGAATGACTGACTCGAGCATTTCGATCGCGTAATCGGTAGCGGCCCGCATATGCGTGTTATCAGGCCGGTACCACAGCGCCATCGCCCAGGTAAATACCAGGTCACCGAGCAAAATGGCCTGACTCTCGGGTACAAATGACTCAGCTGAAGCGCTGGTTTTTTGCCGATACTGGGTCTGTAGTGTGGGTTGCCCATGCCGCTCAGTGGCCTGATCCATAACATCGTCGTGGATTAAGGCAAATAAATGCACTAATTCGATGGTACACAATTTGTTGATAATGTCGCGCCAGTCAGTCTCAGCGCTAGTATACGCGAGTGCCGTCAGATACGGTCGAATGCGTTTGCCGTCGCGCGCCAGTACCTGCAACTGCTCGAGCGCTGCTAGTAACGCTGGTTGCGTACCAGGCACCTGTAGAGAGTCAATCCGTTTCTGCAACGTCGCAAAAAAGAGCGGATTAAATTCAGTTTTAAACGTTTGTAGTGTCATTGCTTTTAGAAGAATTGGAAGCTGTGGAAGCGGTCGATTTTTGTCCATTTGAGTGATTCAGCATATTACCCATACCTTCGACCGCTCGCAATACCTCAATCGGCATCGCAAACACCACAGTATTAGATTGATCAGACGAGAGATCATTGAGGCTCTGCAGTGTACGCAAATGGAGCGCACCAGGCGCTTCGGCCAGCATGCGCGCTGCCTCGGCCATATTCTCTGAAGCAGCCACTTCCCCTTCAGCTTTAATGATGACACTACGCCGTTCGCGCTCGGCCTCAGCTTGTTTGGCAATCGTGCGTTCCATATCGTCCGGTAGGAAAAAATCCTTTAGTTCGACATTGTCTACTTTAATTCCCCACTTGTCTGTCTCAGAGTCGATAATTGTGCGGATCTGATCCGAGAGTTTGTCACGCTTGGCCAGTACGTCATCGAGCTCGGCTGAACCGACTACGTTACGCATCGTCGTTTGCGCTAGTTGCGACACCGCGTAGCGAAAATCCTCTACTTCGAGCGTCGCGCGGGCTGCGTCAGACACTTTGTAATAAATGACGGCGTTGATGCTGGCGGATACGTTGTCTTTGGTAATGACTTTCTGGTCTGGAACGTCGACTGCTTTAACGCGCAGATCGACTTTCTCCATCGCTTGAAACACTGGGATGATGACGGACCAGCCCGGACTACGTAAGCTAGAGTACTTTCCCATCGTCAGGACCACGCCGCGCTCGTATTGCTTTACCTCGCGCAGCATCGCCAAAACGATGATCGCCGATACCACAAATAAAATTAGTAGAAGTTCCATACAAAATTAGGTCATTAGTAGTTACTCAGTGACCACAGTATACCAAACTGCGCCAGGCTACAACGGTGCTATACTAAAGGCGCTTTTGTAGCACGGCCAGCCCACCCCATAGCCCAGCTTCATCACCTAATTTCGCAGCTGCGATTAGCGGCGTCGGCTCAAAGCCATCTAAGGCTTCGGCAGTGGCTTTTCTGATGGCGTCAATCGGTATATTGGGGTCGCCAATGATCATTGACCCACCGAGCACTATGGCGTCCGGCGACCAATACAAAATCGTATTGCGTAACCCCTGCCCTAGGTACCCGGCCAGCTCATCCCACAGTACGTCAGATTGCGGAATCTCGTAGGGTTCGATACCTATTCGTTCTTTTACTGCAGTGCCAGACACAAGGTTTTCTAATGTTGGCATGATGTCACTCCCCAAAATTGTCCGGTCAATGTCGAGCACTTGGCGACCTGGCTCGAACCCGATGTGCGCGACATCAATGTCACCGTCTTCGATCTTGGCACCTCCCACACCTGTACTAACGGTATGATATGCAACAATTGGCAATCCCATCCCGGCACCGAACATTGCCTCGCCCACGCCAGCAATCGCTGCGTCATTCTCGAGAAATATTGGTACGTTGCCGACCTGTTCGCGCAAGCCATCGACGATCGATTTGCCCGCCCATTTGACCAGCACCGAATCATTCTCGATTCCTAGATGTGTTTCGGACAGTAGTCCGCGCACGCCACCAGCGACCGCGTCAACTGAGTCGGTCAGGCCAGCAATCGTTTCATTCAATTTTGTAATACCCGCCTTGAAGTCACCGGGAGTTTTGAATGACTCGACCTTATTGAGGGTTTTGAGGTCTTCAGATACGCCCACTCGTGTCTTGGTTCCTCCGATGTCAAATACGATGTATGTCATGGCTTATTCAACGATAGGATTAATGGTTTGTCCAAACATTCGTGATGCAGTCTCAGCATAACCGGCTATGCTTTCTTTAAAATACGGCTGGTGGCTCTGTTGTATTATTCCCACCAAATAATACCCGAGCGCCATCACGGTACCGTATGAAGCAGACTCAGGCAGCGACACTACCTGGTCGTTTGCCCCTAACAAATGCTCGTTTTGAACTCCTAGGCTGATAATCAACTGCTGCTCTGATGAGATCACCGTTTTGGCGTGTTTGATGTCTTCAGCGCCGTAGGCTCGGCCATTCACGAGCGGCTCGAACATTTCTTCAAATTTAATACGGATCATCTGCGCCACTGGTGTATACAGTGT
Source organism: uncultured Candidatus Saccharibacteria bacterium (assembly GCA_964626635.1). GTDB lineage: Bacteria > Patescibacteriota > Minisyncoccia > Phycocordibacterales > UBA918 > OLB19. The sequence continues at coordinate 14,608 of CAZVFY010000001.1, read as the reverse complement.
AGGAACAACAAAGACATAACTCGAAAACTGTTGGCACTGCTCTGTCATTTCTTGCACCGACGATGTGTCTTGGTAGCGCCTAAGTGCCGCCAAAATTTCTGTTGGGTCTTCTTTGGTCTTAGAGAGGATCATCCCGAGGTACGTTGATACATTGTTGGTATACGGCTCGCGGTTTTTGGGAAATACTCGCACTTGATCAGGCGATACATGCTCGGACGCTGGTGCAGCTGCGTTACATGTCAGCAGCGTGACTGGGACTGTCGCATGCGCAGATGTGTGCTGGGCAATCTCGACCGCATGTTTGCTGCCAGAGGCCGAGATGATCACTACCCCGTCGATAAAGTCATCGGCTGCTGCTAATTTCTGTTGATAGTTGGACTCGTCCGCAAACACCGAAGCAGTTTCATTATACAAGATTTGACCAGTTACTATGGCTGCTCCACTACCGATCACCAGCGGCCGCCGATAATCAGGGATAGTCGGCAAGTCCGACTCCGCGAACAGCTCGAGCGCACCGATCACCACCGTATCGAGTGTCGGTAAGGTATCGAGAGTAAATGTCTGCAACTGTTCAAGGGCAGACATAGGCTACAGTTGTTCGACGTTATTGATTTTCTCTACTTCACGCAAGATCAGGTTATACGCCTCGTCAACGTCATCGACCACATGGAATAATTCTAGGTCTTCGGGGCTAATAGTCGCATGCTTTTCCAGTAGATCTTCCTTGAAAATCTTGAGGAACGGATCCCAAAACTCACTCCCATAGAGCAGCACGGGAATCGGTTCAATTTTCTTAGTCTGGATCAGCGTGATAATCTCAAAAAATTCATCGAGCGTCCCAAACCCCCCGGGGAAATACACGTATACCTCACTCGCGAACGCCAGCATCACTTTACGAGAAAAGAAAAAATCAAAGTTCTGTGATTGGTTGGTGTAGGGATTGAGCTTTTGCTCGAATGGCAGTTGGATATTGAGTCCGACTGATTTACCGCCAACTTTGTAGGCGCCTACGTTGGACGCTTCCATGATCCCTGGGCCGCCACCGGAGATAATCGAGAAGTCGGCCTGCGCCAATTTCGCTGCGAGCGCTTCGGCGGCTTGGTAATATTTATTGTCTGGCTTCAAGCGAGCCGATCCCCAAAATGTCGCGGCTAGTTTGTGTTCACGCAACAGTTCAAATCCTTGTACGAATTCCGCCATGATCCGGAACACGCGCCACGACTGGATCGCGTCGGCCTGCGTGCTATGCGGATCGGCCAGCTCGCCGATGCGGCGAGTGGCTTTCTCTTCGGCTGCTAATCCCTCGGTATCATACACGTCCGCAAAGCTGCGGCGTTTTTTGTCCATTGCCATATGTGCCCTATTGTAGCACTCAGCTGAGCCACAGGATCGGGTGCTCGGAAAATTCTGGGAGTAGTGGTCGGTCATACATCAGCCGACTAGTGACCTCGGCGTGCCAGAGGGCTCCAGTCAGGGCGTTGTGCGGGTCGGGTTCCTTGGGCAGGCCGCAGTACTGCAGTACCGCACGACTATTGAGCGCGCTGCGTTTGTGGTCGAGATCAACTGGTGGTGCTCCCCCACTGCGCACGATGTGCATCCAGCACATCGTATGCACATCAAGCGTCCGGTACGCCAGGTTCCAGTTGGCGTGAGCGCGCATCGCGGCCGCTTCAAGCATACCTTGATCATACGCCACGTTCTGCCCCGTCATAGTGCGCTCGGGGAGGTCTTGGGTCCATTCGAGAAAGGCATTGATGAGCTCCGCTTCGGATTGCTTTTCAGGATCGGTCGCCTGTTCACGCGTGAAGCCATTGACAGCCAGTGCTTCGTCCATGATCTCAGCTTGTACACCGTCACGCTCCCACACGCGACACTCGCCATAAAACCGATTGTCAGGGTTGCGAAAATCAAGCGCGCCGATCGAGAGGATCGAGTGTCGGTCAGGACGTAGGCCAGAGCATTCGGTATCGAGGATGAGCATGGTTAGCAATTACCAGGCCAGTTGTTAAGCTCGTCTGTTGGAATTGGTTTATAAGCACCCATACACTGATAAGGCACCCATACTTCAGTCTCATTGTTAAACATTACATCATATTGAACCCCTGCACCTAGACCAGTTTGAACGGTATGAATAGCGAATCGCACATTATCTAAACTCACATCTTCTAACAGTCTGCCTCTTCTATAAACATTCTCTCCATCAGTCATGAATTCATTTTGCAACTCTAATAACTCTTCTGGGATGTTAGTAGATTCTAATTCAATTTTGTCTTGAGTAGCTGAATTTGTAACTTGTACTTTAGTAACCACTTCATTCTCCACCACTTTCTCCGGCGCGAACGTATACCCAATGTACACCCCGGCAAACGGCATGAGGATAAATAATGCAGCCGCAAGCGCTTTAGATAATGGTGTGAAGGTGGTGGGGCGGGTTTTGGGGTTGGTAGAATTTGAGTTCATATGATTTTGGAGTAGTAAATCGGGTGTCGGTCGGGTCGGAGGCCTAGCATTCGGTGTCGAGGATAAGCATAACTTATATATCCAGCATAACAGCTTGGTAACCTATGGGATCCCATCTGTTCTTAGGGCCAGTGATTTCATACGAAGTATCAAATATTTCAAAAACGAGTGAATTTTGTTGCTCAGAGCTGGAGTAAAACGTTGGACTACACCCGTGTTCACAAGGCAGCAACGATTCATTAGGATCTACATGAGTATGCAATATATTCCTCTCCCCATTTCTTATATTATACTCAAATATTTGTTTATTACTGACACCAAAATAACGATTAGGATAGTCATCTAATGTAAACAGGACCTCATTGAAATAAGGGTGGTTCTCTAATTTCTGTGTGATAAATGAATTAGTTTCATCCATGGCGTAAAACTCGACACATCCACCACATTGGTATGCAGCGAGTACTAATGCACTCTCACCATACTCATTCAACTGAACTATATGGCAGCTGCCGACACGGTCAAACTTTCTATTTTCACTTATGAAATTAGTTATTTGTTGAACAGAACTGCAATCAACTTGTTCAAAGTCTGAGTAGTTTAACTGATTTACTTCATTGTAACTACTCAAATCTATTTCTAACTTTAAATCTTCTCTCTGGTCAGGTGTAACTACGTCAGGGATAGCATCTTGAGTTACATATTCTTCAGCTATCACTTCTTTTTCGATCAACCTTTCCACCTCCACCACCTTCTCCGGCGCATACGTATACCCAATGTACACCCCAACAAACGGCATTATGATAAACAGCATAGCCGCAAGTGCCTTAGATAACGGCGTGACTGTGGTGAGGCGGGTTTTAGAATCAGGGTTCATAGCTATAATTGATTTTAGCATGGAGCATTCCTATAACTCCGAGCAGTTCGCCGCCGCCGTATACCCCGCTGCCTCGGCCAGCTCGATGCTATTAAATTGGATGACGTTTTCGGGCTTGATCGTCCCGGCGCCCGGGCACTCTGGCAGATGGTAGCGGGTGCCGTTTTTGGACGCGACGACTATCACTTCTGGCGCAGCGGTTGGGTCGCTCTGCACTGCGGCTGGTTGCTGCACAATGACACTTGGTTTGTCTACTGGCGACGGTAGCTGCGCGCGCAGCCCTAGCCCGTACGACGCCACGCACCCCAGTACCAGTAGCACAGCCCACCAGGCTCGCTCACTCCCCCACACCGTAACTATTCGCTCCTTGATTGTTGGTCTCATATATCGTATACTCACTCGCGTTATATTCTAACACCGTTATTCTTAAATACAGGTTATGGCCAAGAAGAAAGCCGGCGGAACCGCCAAAAACCTGCGCGACTCGCAACCAAAATACTTGGGGGTCAAGCGTGCAGACGGTCAACAGGTGAAGACCGGGGAAATCATCGTCCGCCAGCGCGGCACCAAAATTGAAGCTGGCAAAGGTACCAAAGTCGCCAAAGATCACACGATCTTTGCGATGACAGACGGCGTCGTTTCATTCCGTAATAAGCGAAAAGTAACGTTCACTGGTGAAAAAAAGATGAAAAAGTGTGTGGATGTTCAATAAAGAAACGAGCGTAGCGACTATTCTGCATTAATGCCGGAATTTCGGGCTCAAGCCTGCCCGTAATTCTCGGCGACTTACCCGTTACTGCGTAAGTAGCGGCCAACAGAAAACCGGCGCGATCCATGGATCGCGCCGGTTTTCTGTTGATATTGGGAGTAATTAATTCTGTACAAACTAATCCTGAATTACCACCGACTCTACTACTACATCCTCAACCGGTAGATTGTTCATTCCTGTTTCTACTTGACCGATCGTCTCGACCACTGCCATGCCGTCGATGACTTGGCCAAAGACGGGGTGTTTTGATCCAGCTGGTGGCTTGTCCCAATCCAGTCTCGAATTGTCGACCAAGTTAATAAAGAACTGGCTACCGCCACTATCGGGTCCACTATTGGCCATCGCGATCGTGCCGCGGATGTTGGTCAGCTTGTCACCGGCGATGTGTTCGTCCGGGATCGTGTAGCCCGGGCCACCAGTACCGTAAGTGAGCACCTCTTCAGTCTTCGTATTTGGGTCACCACCCTGGATCATAAAGCTCTCGATCACCCGGTGAAACTTGGTACCATCATAGAACCCTTCACGCGCCAGGTTCATAAAATTACCGGCCGTGATCGGCATGGCATCATCAAATAGTTCGAGGGTGATCGGACCGTAATTTGTCGTGATAATGGCGGTTGGGTTCGATCGATTGCTGATCTCTACTTCGTAATTTTCTAGTGGTTCCACAGTATCAATGGTTGTCGTTAATTCGTTTTGTAAGTCTACTTCGCTGCTGGCAATAGTGTTTACATTGGCGGTATTCATCTGCCCAAACAAAAACATCAGGCCGAGAATAATCACCGCACACACCGCAAACAAACCAGCGATCAGTTGCAAAGATTGCTTCATGTCCTCATTCATACGCTACTCAGCACTAACATTGACGGTAAACGAGCCGTTCTTTTCACCTGACTGTAGCAAGACGGTGTGGTCGCCAGTCGCCTTGATTGGTTCTGGGATGCTGATCATTTGTGAAGTGAGTGCGATGTCTCGTTCACTGGCGGCGGCGATGATCGCTTTGTCGTCAACAGACTCATAAAGGTGACCTTGATCGTTAGCCTTGCGAGTTAGCGTGAGTGTATCTTCACTCAACTTAATCAGCGCTGCAGCAAAGAGCGCTTCACTGCTGGCTGCGTCAGCGGCGGCGGCGGCATGAACACCACCAACACGCTTAAGGTTTTGTGGAGTGGCGGGAATGGCTTTTTTCTTGGGAATGAGTTCATTCAGGGCGTAGCCATTGGGAACATCAACGACTTCATTGCGGTAGCCAATTTTGGCGACGTCTTGGTTGAGAATAACTTTCATGAGGAATTTGTTAGAAATGATTACTGCTATCAGTCAGTTTCGTAGACTACGATGACCAGGATAGAGTGCGAGTAATGACGTGAGGGATAGTACCAAATCTATTCCAGTTCGTCGACAACGGTGGCCGAGCTACTGCTGATCAATGCATCGATCGGTGTTTGTGATGCAACGGTTTCTCCGCGCAAGAAAGCCAGCGCAGCATCCAGTTGCGGATCAGCGTCCGCCAGGCGGTCGGCTGGTGTCCGATTGATATAGATGTCTGGTGTCAGTCCACCTTCAGAGATCGACCGGCCGTCAGGTGTGAGCCAGCGAGCAATTGTCACTTTGAGGGACGAGCCATCGCTCAGTTCGACCAGCTCCTGCACTGATCCCTTACCAAAGGTGTTGGTACCAATCACCGTGGCGGTCTCGTGGTCCTGCAGGGCGCCAGCCAAAATTTCCGAGGCTGAGGCCGACCCCTGATCAACCAGGACGACGAACGAATCTGGGTTCAGACTGGTGTACGAGCCACCACGACTGCGGAATACCTCGTTGCGGGACTCATCAACAAAAGATTCGGAGACAATAACAGTACCGGCGTCCAGGAAGTTGCTGGTGATGCCAACGGCGCTACCCAGGAATCCACCCGGATTGCCGCGCACATCCAGCACCAGAGTATCGGCGTTACTCCGGCGGAATTCGCGCAGCGCGTCACGCACGAGACCTTCTGATACTTCATTAAAACTATAGAGCGAGATAATAAACGTGTTGTCTATTTGTTCGGTTTCGATGGTCGGGATCTCGATAGTGTCGCGGATCACGGTGATATCCTGGAATTCGCTGGCACCTTCACGGAACACAGTGAGCGTTACGGCCGTACCCCGCTCGCCGCGGATCAAGCGCACGGCTTCATCGATGCGCATACCCTCGGTCGAGGTCTCGTCAATCGAAACAATCACATCACCGGCAATCAGCCCAGCTTGCTCGGCCGGTGTATTGGGTAGTGGCGCGATCACCGTTATCAGGCCGTCACGCAGCCCGACCTCCATCCCGACGCCACTAAACTCACCCGAAATATCAGCTGCGAATGACTGACTATCGACCGGTGGCAGATAGACCGTGTACGGATCACCATATGCATCAACCAGACCGTCGATCGCACCCTGAATCTTTTCTTCGTCGCTCAGCAGGTCACTAGAGCTGGCCGTAGCGAATTTCTCATCAAGCAAATTCCAGACGGTCCAGAACTCATCAAGGCTAGTCGTCGCAACTGGTTCGGCAACGATCGGATCATTAGTAAAGAAGCCGAACAGCGACGCCATTTGATTCGAGCCACTGGCACTCTGACCAATCTGGGTCCCAGACACAAATGCACCAACTGCGAGAAATCCCGCTAGTGCTATTCCAAAAATTTTTTGCATACGAGTAGTATCTCATAGTACGTCACTTGATTCCAAGTATTTCTCTGCAATATCATTGTCTCTACATTCGAATCAATTAATTAATGTACAAATTTTTTATCAGTCTGTTACACTACTACATACGTATGATTTCACTCTTCTCGTCTGCCAAACCGGTCGCTCGCGACATTTACTTTACCAATACCGCCACGCGTCAGAAAGAGCTGTTTACTCCCCGCAAAGGCAATGTGGTCAAAATGTACTCCTGTGGTCCAACCGTCTACGACTACGTACAAATCGGTAACCTTAGAGCCTTCCTCCTCAGCGACATTGCTCGTCGTGTACTAATCCGCGCCGGGTATCAAGTCGAGCAAACCATGAACCTCACGGATTTCGGACACTTGAGCGACGATGGTGACCACGGTGAGGACAAAATGATGCGCGCGCTGGCCCGCGAAGACCTGCCACTGAGCCTTGAAAATATGCGCCGTGTGGCTGATACATACATTAGCGCGTTTCAAGATGACCTCGAGGCATTGCGCATCCTGCCACCAGATCACTTAGTCCGTGCGAGCGATTACATTCCTGCCCAAGCTAAACTAGTCAAGACCTTGTCCGACAAAGGCTACACCTACGAAACTAGCGACGGGGTGTACTTTGATGTGACCAAGTTTGAGCGCTACGGGCAGCTGGGCAACGTGGACATCGACGCCATCCAGGCCGGTGCGCGTGTCGAGCAGAACAATGAAAAGAATCACCCAGCCGACTTTGCCGTTTGGAAAAAGGGCTCGCTCGGCTGGGACAGTCCGTGGGGCAAGGGCTTTCCTGGTTGGCACATCGAGTGTTCGGCCATGGCGATCGCAACGCTCGGCAAATCAATCGACATTCACACCGGAGGCGAGGACCTGCAGTACACCCACCACAATGCCGAGATCGCCCAGTGTGAGTGTGCCACCGGCAAATCATTCGTGAATTATTGGTTACACAACGCCTTTGTGACCATTGACGGTGGTACCAAAATCGCCAAGAGTAAGGGCAATGCTATCACCCTGCGCCAACTGCATGATCGCGGGTTTACGGGGGACGATTATCGCTATTGGCTAATGACGTCGCACTATCGGTCGACGGTGCAGTTTAGCTGGACAGCATTAGAGGCCGCCAAGACTGCGCTATACCGTCTGAAACGCTACCGTTACGAGACCTATGGCACTACCCTATCTGTACCCGACCGGGCGTACCTCGAGCGTTTTGATACGCACCTAGCTGACGATCTGGACACCTGTGGCGCGATCACTACCCTGTGGGACTTGGTCAAGGATGACTCGGTCGATAACGCCACCAAAGCCGGGACGATGGTCGCGATGGACGAGATTCTCGATATTGGTCTATCCGATCGTCCGGCGGACGCACTGCGCACACTCGGAGTGGTAGCCGCTGATGAAGTTCCCAGCGAGATCAACGACCTGATCGAGGCACGCGAGACCGCCCGTCTGGCGCGCGATTACGCGCAGGCAGACATGCTACGTAACCAAATCGAAGCCGCTGGCTACACGGTCGAAGATTCAGCGCATGGACCAAAGGTTATAAAAAGCTAAGGTAAGCATTCTTATATGCCTGATAGTAGAGTGCTAAATTTTGTTCACACGTAGTGCACAGACTACCCCCGCTTCTGTCGATACTTGCCCGGCCGACTGCGTGATAGACTGACATAAATATGATCATTACTGACACCAGCAACAGCAAGTCCCTGCGCACCCCACCGATGAACGTGTCGGCCGAACAGGCGCTCCTCGGTGCGATCCTGCTCAAGCCGGACGTAATGCACGACGTGTCGGTCGTCATCTATCCCGAGTGTTTTTATGCTGACAAGCACGCCAATATCTACAAGGCAATCAACGATTTGTTCAGTAAGGGTGACCCGATCGACCTGGTATCAGTCAGCACCAAACTGAACGAAATGAACCAACTCGAGCGGATTGGTGGGGCTAGCTACCTGTCTGAGTTGATCGAGTCGGTCCCGGCGGCCGGCAACGCGCAGTACTACTGCGACCAAGTCACTAATAAGTCCACCTTGCGGCAGTTGATCCACGCGGCGGACGACATCGCCGAGATTGGGTACAGTGACCCCGAAAGCATTGACGAAGCCCTCGATCAGGCCGAAAAGAAAATCTTCGCGGCCACTCAGGCACCGAGCGCACAACGTTTCCGGCCCATTGGCACGGCACTGTCCGAGGCCTGGGAGCGGTTCGAACACCTCACCGAAAACCCGCAAGACAAACGCGGCGTCCCGAGCGGATTTACCTCGCTCGACAATTTACTGGCCGGCTTCCAAAAGTCCGACTTGGTCATCCTTGCCGCCCGGCCTTCAATGGGTAAAACCACGTTCGCCCTTGATATTGCGCGCAATGCCGCGCTGCAGCACGGAGCGCACGTGGGAATCTTTTCACTCGAAATGAGCGACCAACAGTTGGTCGACCGTATGTTGGCGGCCGAGGCTGGAGTTGATAGTTGGAAGCTCCGCACCGGGCGTCTGTCGAATGACCAGGAATTCGAAGCATTACAGGCGGCCATGGGCAAATTATCAAAGGCCCCAATCCACATCATCGACGAGGCGGCTATGAATATCGTTAAGATGCGCAGTGCGGCCAGGCGCCTCAAAAACGAGTACGGTCTCGACATGCTAATCGTCGATTATTTGCAACTAATGTCCCCCACCCTCACCAAAGGCTCGGACAGTATGGTGCAGCAAGTGACCGAGATATCCCGCTCGCTCAAGATCCTCGCCAAAGAAATGGAAATCCCGGTCATCGCGCTATCGCAGCTGTCGCGTGCCGTCGAGCAGCGTGGTGGCAAGCCGCGGCTGTCAGACCTGCGTGACTCGGGATCAATCGAGCAGGACGCCGACGTGGTGATGTTCATCCACCGCGAAGACAAAATGAATCGCGACAAAGAGGCTGAACGCCCCAACATCGCCGAGATCATGGTGGAAAAGCACCGTAATGGTGCCGTCGGTCACGCCGAGCTGTATTTCGACGCGCAACACGTCCGCTTCCTCAATCTAGACACCCATCATGCAAGCGCGCCAGGGGCAGGTGATGATTTTTAGTTGACAATTGCATTTATTTGTGATTTGTTATTGTCAGATAGCAAATTAACAACTGGAGGTCTCCATGACTAACAAGACCATCACCGCCAAAGAGTTCCTCGCGCTGATCGACGACGGAGTCACGAACTTCTCCGAAGAGCAGTACCAGGGATCGACCGTGGTCGGCAATGTCGACCTGGACAAGCGACGGGTCAACTGGCTGATGCTTGGTGAACTCATTTTCAGGGACAGCTTAGACTGCGAATCGGCGACGTTCCAGGCCGAGTTTTACTGCGACTCAGCGACATTCGAGGGCTCGTTCACCTGCGGCTCTGGACGTATAAGGGCGGGGTTTACTGCGACTCAGCGACGTTCCAGGACGAGTTTTGTTGCAGCTCGGCGACATTCGAGGGCGGGTTTTACTGCGAATCGGCGACGTTCGAGGGCTCGTTCACCTGCGGCTCTGCGACGTTCACCACCGTCTGGTCCATGAACCACCCGGCCATTGGGTACATCATCGCTATGCACAAGACCGCGGGCGTCCACATGGACTACCGCCACGCACCGTCGTACCTGGCGATCGGCAAGTAGCCGATCATCAGGGGCGACAAGCCGCGCCTTTCTCGTAAGAGATTGGCGCGGCTTTTCCATTGTGCGGTATACTAGTCACTTATGAACCCGATCGACCGACTCACTCGACTATTTGAATCTTTTCCTGGTGTAGGGGCGCGGCAGGCGCGTCGCTATGCCTTTCATGTGTTACGTTTGCCTGGCCATGAAGCGACCGAACTGGGGCAGCTGATCGGTGACGTGCGCGCTTCGGTGCGCGAATGTGCGAGCTGCTATCGGTACTTTACGACTGGCGCTGGGCAGGTCGGTGACGAACAGGCTATGTGCAGCATCTGCCTGGACAACAACCGCAACCGCGCCAGACTGTTGGTCGTTGAGAGAGACACGGACGTCACCGCCATCGAGCGCGCCGGAGCGTACGACGGGTTGTATTTTGTGCTGGGTGGGACAGTGCCGCTACTCTCTGATGCGACCCACGACCACATCCGTAGCGGTAAGCTAAAATCCACTGTGAGAGCACGAAGAGATAACGACCAATTGACCGAGGTGATCTTGGGATTTGCGGTCAACCCTGACGGTGAGAATACCGGGCGGTTTGTGGAATCAATCTTGCGCGAGTTCGCAGATGAAGGCCTGAGTATCTCGTACCTCGGGCGTGGTTTGTCGACGGGGAGCGAGCTGGAGTACGCGGATGCTGAAACGATCAAGAATGCACTAATAGGAAGGGGTTGACTTTATAATTAAAAAATTGTACTTTATTGTAGGTCTAACTGAAGGAGCGTGCTATGGAAATGCACAAGACAATGGTGTTTGAAGCAATTCTCGCGAACGGAGAATTGGTTAATTTCAACTTCCAAGAATTTCTCGATCTTTACAAAAGTGAAGGTTCGGTCATTCCAGAAGATCGCTACGAATATGTTATTTCTCTGCTACAGGGAAGCAATATTTTGAGGAGAATGGCATGTGTAAGTATTCAAGAAATGAAAGAGGGCGCTCCATGAGCGCCCTTTCCCCTTTTCAATTTGTGATTAAATCGTCTCGATTTTTACCTGCGCGTAGTGCTGTCGGTGTCCCACGCGGCGGTCACGGTTACTCTTGGCTTTGTAACGGATGATCGTCAATTTCTTACCTTTCTTTTCGCCGAGGTACGTCGCAGTGACTTTGCCGCCAGTGGTTGGTGTGCCGACTTTGTCTGCGTCCATCAGGACTTCGTCAAAGGTCACCGTATCACCCTCTTTGTATTCTTGGTCGCCCAAGAGTTCGATATCTAGCACGTCGCCCACGCGGACGATGTACTGCTTGCCGCCAGTTTTGATAACTGCAAACGGCGTGGTGTTTGTTTGTGTTTCCATAATGGACGTGAGTATACAAGAATCTACGCAATTTACAAGGAATGCGCATGAGATATCTTGACGAAATCAACGCAGATTGCTATGTTGAAATTTCGTCACCATAAAGGGAGAAGACGATGAGCACATACGGACAGACGGGCCAGGGCCCGAGTGGGCCGCAAGGCATCCAGTACATCGGGCCCAAGGGACACACCGTCCCGCCCGCGCAGAAGCCCGACGGCAACGGCTGAGTCTGGTCGGGTCGCACCAGTTGCGACCCGACCCACCCCATATCACCCATAAGAGCACATTAAAGAAACGCCATAAGGCGGTTTTCTATTTTCACCATCTAACTTCCGCTCTACTCGTCTCGCTGCGGCTTATCAACCGCCAGCACTTCAACACCACTCGCGGCGCCGGTGATACGCATAACGTCCTTGTCGATCTTGCCAAGCTCTTTGTAACCAGCGTTGTAGTGATTGACGGTGGTGGACAGCGTATTACCGAGCTTTTCGTAGTACTCCTCGTACCGCGCGATATGCCCAGACAGCTTCTCGACGTTCTTGATGATATCCGTCGCACGCTCTTCGATCTCCATCGCCTTGAGTCCCTGCAGGACGGTCTGCAGATACGCCAGGAATGACGTTGGGGACACAATAATAACTTTATACTTACCGGCAGCCCTTTGAATCAAGTTGTCTTCCCCGGCCCCGACGCGGTTCGATAGTAAGTCATAATAAATTCCTTCATGCGGAATAAACATAAACGCAAAGTCCGTGGTCTGTTCACTCGGTCGGATATATTTAGCGGTTTCAGAAATGCGTAGTTTTAGATCGTTTACAAACGCTTTCTCGAATTGCACTTTCTCGGCACCATCTGGCGCACTCGCAAAACGGTTGTAATTCTCGAGCGAGAATTTACTGTCTACCGGAATGACCTTACTTTTCACGAACACCGCCGCGTCCACGATCTCGCCATCCCCGAACGCGTATTGCATCGTAAAGTCGCCTGGCGATAGCACGTTTTGCAGTACGGTCTCGAGGTAGTACTCGCCGAGGACGCCGCGTTGCTTGGGGTTTTTAAGGATATCTTGCAGTTCGCGGAGTTGGTCAGCTACTGCAAACACTTGCTTACTGCTCTCACCCACGGCGGCGGTTTTCTCAACCACTGACTGGAGTTGCGCGGTCATTTCTTTATTGATGGCTTGGATCAGCTCGCGCGACTCGGTGAACTGGGCGCGACTGCCCTCTTGCATAGCTTTATTAGTCTCGCCCAATTTGCGGTCGACGGTGGTCGCGAGTTGCTCAATACGTTGCAGCATCAGCGCGTCTTTCCCGTCGTCTTTTTTCTCTTCGACTGGTTTGGGGTGCATTAGTAAGTACATCGTCACGCCGTTCCCAATAATTAAAAGTGCCACAAGCGCGAGTAAGGTAAGTTCCATATGCGAAGAAGTATAACAAACTAGTCTAAGCATTATTTAGCCAAACGTAGTTCGACCCCAGCGTTCCCGCGGGGGTCGGTGACTCACCGTGCTCGGTGAGTTTCAAAAATGGTGGGCCGAGTGCGCATGCCCTGGGACTTGTTGAGTACGTGAAGGATGTACTCACGCTCTCCGATGAGCGACTCGTCGGTGACGTCTCTCAGATCGCAAGCGCGATCCAAAAGACGCTGTCGCCACTCTTGCTTGGTTTCGTGACGCTGCTCATTGTCGAGCCACTTGGTATCTACGAATGCCATTAAGATCTCCTTTTACCTACATGTAATAGTACACTACTATTACACTTTTGTCAATGTCCTACATTAATAGATGTGTTTGTTATACTTACATCATGAACAAACACGAATCCCTCAAGTCCGAACTAAAAGACGCCATGAAAGCTAAGGACGCCGTGCGTCTGCGTACCATCCGCAGCATCCTCGGCGCCGCCACCAACGAACTAGTTGCTAGCGGGCGTACGCCGCAGGACTGGCTCACTGATGACGAGACCATCGCGCTCATCAAGCGCCTGCGCAAGCAACGCGCCGAGTCCATCACCCAGTACGAGGCCGCCGGTCGCGACGAGCTAGCTGCGCCCGAGCGCGAAGAAGCCGCGGTGCTTGATGGTTATTTGCCGACGATGATGACACCGGAACAAATTCGCCCAATTGCACAAGCCAAACAAACCGAACTCGGCATCACCGACAAAAGTAAAATGGGAGTACTGATTGGTGCCGTTATGAAAAAAACCGCTGGACAAGCGGATGGGAGTGATGTTAAAAATGTAGTAGCATCGCTCTTTGAGGGAGAATAACCAATGACTATGCAAGAAACGTTTCCAGGAATGCCCCTGCCAGAACAACGACCGCCTGCGGCCGAAGCACCCACAACCGAACGCGAAGTAGCTGAACAGCTACCAATACTTTTGGAAGGACTGCTGCAAGGGTCTGTAAATACGACAGTAGAAGGCACTGTTGTCAGTGTCTCGTCGGGTGGCGTACGGAGTTCGTTTGAGGTTGACCTCGAATCGCTCAGCGCGACTCTCATCGAAGATCCAGTGGATGTATTTGCAGTGGATGAAGACAGTGCGCAGTGGGACGACCACAACACTCGCCCCATCCACAGCGCCGAGACGATCGCCGCCCAGCAGCAGACCGCTATCGAGGAGGCGTTGCGTAGCATTGCAGAACCAGAACTAATCGAGGAGGACTAAGTCCATTGCACAGATTCACTATCACCGACTACCGTTCACTGATGTAGTATATCGGACAACACAATGGGGGATCGGCGTTACGGTTTGGGAAATATCTGCCCGAGTACATTCGGCTCTGACTTGCTACAGCGCAAAAAACGTTTTTACTTGAGGTGACATACAC